>PANW01000022.1 GCA_002707785.1 Cellvibrionaceae bacterium
TGGAAACTCCCAAGAAGGGCATGAGTGCTGTCGTGTCACTGATATTGAAAACTCGCAACCGCCAGAGATCTCTGATGAAGAGCAACGCAAGCTCTATCAAATGATCTGGGTGCGAACGCTCGCCTCTCAATTGGCTGATGAGGTGGTCGTTGTCAGTCAGTTGCGTTTTGCCTCGCCGACTCATTACCAATTTGTCTCAAAGACCTCTCGACAGAGCTTCGCCGGTTGGCGTCAGCTCATACCCGCCTCGAAGAAAGCGAAAGACGATGAGCAGGCATCCGTCCCTCAAGTCAATCTCGGCGATCAATTGCCCGTATTGAACGCGGAGCTACAAGTAAAAGCGACCAAGCCACCTTCGCGCTTGATGGAGCGCAATCTCGTCTCAGAACTTGAGAAGCGAGGGATTGGCCGACCCAGCACCTACGCCAGCATTATCAACACGATACTGAATCGCACTTACGCCGAGTACAACCCCAAAGGACAAATCGTTCCAACCGCATTGGGGTTTGTCATGTGCGCGGCGCTCGATAATCGCTTTGGTTTTATGGACTACCAATACACCGCCAGTATTGAGGAGCTCCTAGACCAAATTGCCGCTGGCAAACAAGAGTACTTGCCGATTGTATCGGGCGTGTACGAACAAACGAATCAGGAGCTCAATTGGTTTGGTACGGCGGAGCTATCTCTGCCCGAGGCTCACATGAGTGGAGCTTTAGCGTTGTCAGAAAAGGGCGCTAAACCTCCCAGTAAGAAAAAATCAAAAGCGAAGAAAAAATCGGATGCGCCGCCCATGGGATCGGCCTGTACCAATGAGGGGTGTTCCGGCACGCGTGTCGAACGTCAATTCAAAGGTGGGAACAATGACGGCAAGCGCTATCTGTGATGCACCGGTTTTCCCGACTGTAGAAATTTTAACTGGCTCGACTGAGTCAAACGTCAAGGTATTGAGGAACGTATGATTAACACCAAAAAATCTCTCCTAGGGTGCGTACATTGGGTGGTGGTCTTAATGGCCACCCCGTTTTTTTCTTACGCATCCGTGGGCTATGAGGCTCCTATTTCCGGTGTCGTATCCACCGATCGATACACGCTGGCGGATCTCGCACCGAGGCAGGATCAATTGAGTCCGTTGGACTCCGTGGTTAACATTTCATTTTCTACGGAAGTTGAGAATGTTGGGCAGGCGTTGGTTGAGCTCATTGACGGATCTGGTTACGAGTTAATACATCTCTCTGGTGAATATGGTCAGCCAGTTGACACGATCCTCATGAGCCAAGTACTTCCTAAAACACTTCAGAGCATAGGGCCTGTCCCTATGCGTGAAGCATTAGATGCACTCGCGGGGCCGGCTTGGCAACTTAAAACCAACGAGCTTGGACGCGAACTTTGGTTTGAGCTTCACGAACAGTATAACGACGACAAAACCATTCGTCGCTTATTGATTGCTCAGCAGGCCGAGCAAAGTGAGCTCAATCAAAAAGGTGAATGGATGCGCTACATTCGCTACCCGTCCGGTAAAACTGATCTCACCAACACCTCGTTTAACGACAAACAAATCGATGAGATCGTTCAGCGCATACACAAGTACCAGGACGCATTAACCGGAGTTAGTGTAAAAGGTCTGAGCATGAGTCAGAAGTCCAGTGCAAAAGCCGAGCTCGCTAAGCAGCGAGCCTCTGACTTTGCACAAGAGCTCATTGATCGAGGCGTTAACCCCGAACTTATCTTAGAGTCTTATGCTTACGAAAACCATCAAGAGAAAAGCCTTCACGGTGTCACGGTGACACTCAAAGTGGATCCCGACACCCAGCTGTTAGGCATGAAGAAAGATCTTGCCAAGCCGAAACGATCCATCGGCACGGGGGCCGCGATCGTGCCCGTTGAAGACATCTATCGTTTCAAGCGCGGAGAAGATTTGGAATCAGCACTAGCTCGCTGGGTAAGCCGTGCAGGCTACAAAGATCTCGTTTGGAATGTGCGCAATGATGATGGTGATTTTGTTCGAATTCCCATTCGAGCCAGTGCTGTTTTTACTTGTGACTTTCAATCGTGTCTTAGAAAAGTAAAAGATGCCTACGCCAGCGCTCAACCCAAGCCCTTGTACTTTGACATTGCCGTCAAAGAAGCCAATAAGGTGGTCTATGTTGAACTTCTGAGATATGGGGCGCATCACTGATGAAGAAGCACGAGTTAAAAATTGATTCAATCCTATACAAAGCCGTTAGAACTGGCGTGAAGACGGCTGAAATTAGAAAAGATGATCGTAATTATCAGGTGGGAGATATATTGATTTTTTCCCCAGTGGATAACCTCACCCAAAAGTCAGTGAGTCCAGATTTTTGCTGCCGTGAAGTGACTCATAAGCTGGACGGCGGACAGTACGGCATCGAGAAAGGCTATTGTCTTTTGTCAATGAAGAATATTTAAAACGAAAGCCGAGTCGAAACCTCACTTTCATCTATCAAATTTTTGCCGTGGAGCGACCCAGTGAAGACAACAGAGACAATTATTGAGTGCGACAACTGCCGTTCGCAAGAAGTATTTGTGGGCTGGGTGATTGCAGACCGAGCAAAAAGACGCGGTTGGATATTTGCTGGCAATCACCATTTTTGTTCGACGACCTGCAATAGCGTCCATCGCCGAACGCGCCTAAACCCACCGTCGTTTATTCCGGCGCTGTCCTAAGGAGACATCCTATGAACCCCATAAAAAAAGTTGGTCACTTCTGTGAGGTGGACGGCGATGGCAAACACTATTTGATTCAGCTCTACAGCGACTGGAATCAACAGCGCTACGTCATGAACGTTTATGAGCTCGATCGTCATGGTGCTATTCAATCCTGTCGCTATGAAAGCCTACTGGATGAAGACGCTTGCGGTTTTCGTTTGGGGTATCACCAGCTCATTCTCCGTGGTCTCGGTGTACGACTCCCCAAGACCGTNTTTGTGCGTGCAGGATACGACCGTTCATGCCAAGAAACGCCTGCAGCGATTGTTCACGGTGATCTGCGTGCGGCGCAGAATCGAGATTGGTACATCGACCTCTTTCGCCATTCCGATCCCATTCCATGCCACAAGGTGGCGTGATGTTTACGAGGATATTCTCCATGCAATTTCGTCAATGGCCGTGCATCGTTTCTGCACTCGTCTCCGTGTGCGTACTCAGCGCTTGCACGCCTCTAGAGTCCGTTAGAGACAACGAAAGCGATGCTCAGTCTCACTACGATAAAGTTCGCAGTCAGATCAATGAGCGCGACTTTACGGTTGGCAATGAGCCCGTGCGCTCGATACGCGTAGATAATGGCTACTGGGTTGCCACCGATGTCGAGGTCATGGATCAAATGATGCCGTCCTGGTTCACCTCTCGTCGTGATGATTACGTTTCCGGTGATGCCATGACTTTAGAGCAGTTGGCCTCGTATTTTCGAACCAAATGGCACATAAAAATAAATCGATCCTCAGAGCTGGTACCTCGTGACGTGGAGGACTTCGACAGTGATGAGAACATTGCTGAAACTCCTCAGCTCGGTGTCAATACTGCAGAGACTGCCAGCAGTGGATCAACAACATCCACAGCCACAAACAACAGCAATATATTGGCCTATGTAAAAACACCAAAATTCCGACTCAATCTCATTGATGTTACCCCCGCTGAAACGATGGACACGATCGCCGAAGCAATGGGTGTTCAGTGGCGCTACAGTCACGATCAAGGCGTTACCTTTTACTACTATGAAACCGATCGCTTCCGTATCGCTAAGACAGCCGCCGACGGTGGAAAAATTGAATCCAGAATCACCACCAATGGATCAGCCTCAAATTCGGGAGGAGAGTCAGCGTCAACAGGCACGACACAAGAATCGTCACTGTCCGGTACACTCACCATAGAGCCAAAATTCTGGGAGAACACCAAAGGGACATTGGAGAGCTTGGCCTCGCCTTATGGTCGCGTCCTGGTCAACACCGGTACCGGTGACGTGGTTGTCACTGACACGCCAGACGGCGTGGAGCGCATCGAGCGCTACATTGCCGATCTCAACAAGGAGCTATCGCTCAAGGCCCACGTGTCTCTCAGTTTGGTGCGTTTTCGTCACAGCGGACAGCGCGGCCTTGGTTTCAACGTGAATGCCGTCTACGCGATCGCCGATGAGGCGAGCTTAGGGCTGGAGACATCCCGACGCGCCATCGAGGGCGCGAGCTCGTTAACGGGTCGTATCATTGATGAATCCAGCCGTTGGAACGGAAGTACTATTTTCCTCGATGCGCTGGAGACGTTCGGAAAAGCCTCTGTGCTGCGTTCGAAAGATTTTGTGCTCCTTAATCATTCTACCTACTTGCTGGGCAAAGGGCGGAACATCCCTTATCTAGAGTCGGCGGGTACAACTAACACCACTGATGTGGGTGCCACCGAAAACTCAGAGATTTCAGAGAAGTTTGCAGGCTTCGGCGTCGGGTTTCACACCCGTATTCTCAACCGCGATCAAGCACTCTTTAACATCATGATGGATCTCACTGACTTTGCGGGGTTTCAGACCATACAGATCAGCTCCGATCAGTCTTCCGATGTACCACTACTGGATCGAGAAAGTCACAGCCAAGAATACAATTTCCGTGATGGGCAAAGTCAGGTATTGCTCGCACTGGATTTGAGTG
The DNA here is from genome assembly GCA_002707785.1 of Cellvibrionaceae bacterium. Lineage (GTDB taxonomy): Bacteria > Pseudomonadota > Gammaproteobacteria > Pseudomonadales > Cellvibrionaceae > Pseudomaricurvus. The sequence continues at coordinate 4,653 of PANW01000022.1, forward strand.
AAACGAGTCGCGACAACAATTACGTGGCGGGTAAAGACAACTGCCTAGCCGGTTGCAATGAGTCGGAATCCACTCAGCGCGAGTACTTGCTCTACGTCATGACCGTTAAGGTGATTTGATGTCCGTGTCGCTCTCTGGATTTCAATCATTACTAAAGCGCGAAGAGGAGCTTCCGCTGATTCTTCGAATCAACCACAAGCTGCCTCATACACGAAAGCTGGCCGGCCACACGGTGGCCTTCAGTTTAGAGTGGCACGCCGTCAATGATGACTCTAGCGCTTACCGAGCAGCCTGCACGGACTCAGAAGGTTCGTTCGGTGTGGTTATTGAGGGAAAGAATGACGAGCGTGTGATTGGTGTTGCTGCCAAGACACCAAAGGCCAAAGGGTGGGTTGCAGCGGCCTCCATTGCCGCGAGCCTCTACGATAACGCGCTCATCGTGATTGAACTCGATGCCGATCAATACTGGTTGCTTGCTCTGTGCAACGGAGTACCCATACCAGGCAAAGACTGGGTCGGTTCATTCTCTGAGGTGAGTGTGATCGTTAATGATCTACTGATTGCGTTCCCATTCGAGTGCTTTGGAACGCGTGAGTTTTGGTCGGAACGTCCGGTAACCACTGACTTCAAAGAAATGAGCCTATCGGATCTGTTGAGCGGTGAGCGACTGACTCAGGCCGACAAACTCTCGGTCTATCGCAACAATGCTACGCCTTGGATCATTCTTGCGGCCTGTGTTGCTGTCGCGTTGGCGGGTCTCAAATTGTATGGGGCCGAAGGGGTTCAATGGGCTCAGAACACCTTTACCCAACAGGGCGAGCGCAACCGAATCAGTGCATTGGTTCAGCAAGTGCAGTCAGAGAATGCCCAATACGCCCAACGGTTTAATCAGGTGGCCAGCAACTACCCACTCGATCACTGGATCGAGCGACTGGGTTCAACACTCGACCAGCTGCGTCTCACCGCACGGGGTTGGAACCTTACCCAACTCGAATGTGGCGCAGGACTCCCATATTGCCTTGCCACGTGGACAAATTCCGGCAAAGGCACTTATGCCGGCCTCAAGCATTCCATCGCTTACGCTGGGGAACTCAGCGTCGAATCCCCGCAAACCGTCAAGCAAACTGTGCCCATCGAGCGCTACCAGTCGTTCGAGTTTAGTGAACGCGAAGTTCTCGATCTCGTGCACGCCTTGCCCAATAAAGAGCAGTTGCTTGAACAGCACTTTAGTTTGCTGCAGGCGCTAACCATCATTCCTTCTGTGTCGGCCGGTATCGACATCAAAACCACTGAGCCCGTGGGTTACGTGTTAGCACTACCCGAAGATGTACCCGCACGTCGTATCGAACCCTTCCAGATCGGTACGTGGAACCTTGAAGGCAACGGTGTCCGAGTGCTGATGGGGTCACTGCAGAAAATGGATCCCCGAGTCTTCTTCGGAGAATCTCTCAATATCACCATCAATACCAATGAATCCGGTGTTGTCTCTACCCATTGGGCCGTTAAGGGGAAGTACGTTGCAAAAATTAATTAGTGGATTGGCAGCCGTCCTGTTCAGCATCAGCGCCATCGCAGAAACGCAAGTCAGTGTGTCTCTCGCGCAAGATCACACGTCATTTGTCGATGGACTGATCGCCAAAGAAACCCAACCCGATACCCCACCGTCTCAGGCGGTCGACGTCGTCAACGAACAAGATCCGGCGCTTTTGGGTGCGTCAGATCAAATGACCCAGAAGTTTGAGCCTTCGCTTCACTACGTCGGATACAGCCGTATGGGAGAAGACGGCAAGCGAGCCGAAATCTACTACCGAGGTACGACAGCCTACTACAGCGCCAAACAAACGCTGCCAGATGGATCCAAGTTGGTGTCGATCTCCCACAGCACCATTGAGCTCAAGAAAGGCTCTGGTGACGACGCCAAAGACAGCAAGTCTCGCATCTTGCTTCCTCTGACATCTGTCGAAGCCGCGCAGCAAGAGCGTGAACGCTTTAAAGACGACACCAACTTCTATAAGAGCTTAGGGCTGTAGGTGACTCTATGAACGCTATTGCGGCCAAAGCCGTCACTACTACGCCACGCATGAACACCATGCGTACAAAAGAGGATCTAGGAACGATTGTTCCTGATTGGAAAGATCTGGCGGCTCTTGGTCGCGAGCTAGAGCTCCCGCTTGAGACTCGAAAAAATGTGACGTTAATCGGCTCCGGTCAGAATAAGCAATGCGTCGTACTCGTGACCCGAGATCGTTACCCCTCTCTCGACTATTTCAAAGCCTGTGATCGAGCGGCCAAAGCAGGGTTCGTCATCGTCCGTCACTTTGTCGAACGCTCAGTATTGAATCTCCTGCTTTCTCAGAAAGTACAAGACACCGAACAGGTCGTCACCCAAGATCATCAGATCCTATTCAATACTCTGATGGAAGAGGCACTTGAAAAAGGTGCCTCAGACATTCTCTTGAATCAAAAAGATGGGCGCTTCGAGTCCTGCTTTGATGTGAATACCCTGGTCACCAAAGGTCAGGATTATTCGATCGAAGAAGGCCACGGCATGATGCGACACCTGTATCAAAATCTTGCCGACGATGATTCGGTAGACAGTAGCTACTTCAAGCCGGATACCGCGCAAGTTGCGGCCGCAGACAACAGTTGGTCAGGCCATCTCACTCGTATCCGTTTCCAGTCAAAGCCGTCGTTCCCGAGCGGAACCGACTTTGCACTGCGACTTCTGCGTATGTCAGAGGCAAACGGGTTTTCTGATTACAATGATTTGTATCTACCGCCGCAACAAGTCGCGCTCATTCGTCGTGTCATGAAGCGAAACACCGGTGCGGTGTTGTTTCTAGGCGCGACCTCAAGCGGTAAGACAACTTCGATCAAAGTGTCGCTGGAAGAGAAGGCGAGAAACAATCCGGAGATGGTGATACGAACCCTCGAAGCGCCACCGGAGTACATCATGGGGTATGGGATCCGCCAGCACGCAGTTCGTGAAACCAAGAGCGGTGATCTTCATGTGATGGCCGACGAAGTCAAAGAGATGATGCGGATGAACCCCAAGTACATGTTCTTAGGCGAAATCCGAGGGGTTGAAACCGGTGTGCTATGCGTCGATATGCTGCAGTCCGGACACGGGCTGGTGTCCACGCTGCACACCACGGGGCCATTCCAAGCCTTCGATCGTTTGGCCTCTCGATCCATCGGTGTGACCAAGGATATTACGACTCTGCAAGGCAACGTGAATGGGCTGATTTATCAGCGCCGACTGCCCACGCTTTGCCATCACTGCCGGCTCAGTGTCAAACAAGCACCCAGCGAGCAACTGTCGCATGAAGCCCTTGATCGTATGTCACTGGTGAGTAAAAACACCGAGACCGTGTTCTTTCAAAACCCTGACGGCTGTGAAGAATGTGGTTTCACAGGCGTCGGGGGAAGCCGCGTGGCCATGAATGCCGTTCAGCCCAATACGGCCATGCTGAAAGCGGTGAAAGAGAACGACATGGAGGCGTTTGATCATCACTGGGTTAAGCGCTGCACCGCCTCGGGTTGGGGGGATGCGGTGGAAACCGATCTCTATCATGCGCTGCAGTTGGTACTACAAGGGGAAGTCTCACCTCTGGTGCTGGAAGAAGAATACTCTGACCTTGATCCCACCATGCTCACAGAGCAGTGTCGCACATGGACAGAAGAAAAGAGGTTTGCGTATGGGCTCAACTAGCGCACACACGTCCTCTAGCGTTACGGCAACCAATAAGGGACTGAAGAAGGTCGCCAGTACGCTCTCAGGTCGTCATCAATATCGAGCGCGCCTGTATCGTCTGCTGTCGACCTACAGCACCGCGAGCGGGAAAGTGCAGCTGACCACTGTATTTGAAACTCAAGCATTGAAGAAACTGGAGCAAAAAGACCGTCTTGGGGCACAACTGTTTGGCTATCTCACCGAGCTGACTCGACGCTCTAACCTGTCTCCTCTGCAGGCACTGAATGCGCTGCTACCAAGTGATGAGGTGGCCATCATCGAAGCACACCCCACTGAGAACCTGGAACAGGGTTTTAAGCGTGCAGCGTTTTTGGCGAACAAGAAAAATGACATTCACGCCGCTTTCACCTCCAGTCTCTTGATGCCCATTATGTCGTTGGTGATTGGTTTCACCACTGCATTTTATTTGTTGAGCAATCAAGTGCCTATCTACTTATCCGCATTGCCTGATCTGAGTTATTGGCCGGCGATTGCACGACCATTACTGACGCTGCACGCAATCTTTGTGACTTATCTGCCATTCACTGCAGGAGCGATTGCGGGGTTCGTATTGTGGGTCAGGCTTTACAGCCTCAAAGCACCACCAGGAGGGCATCGTAAGTTCTTTGACAAGCTGCCGCCCTGGTCGATCCAAAAACAGATGCAGGCTTCCGTATTTTTAACCTCTCTAGGCACCATGCTGCAACAACATAAAACGTTGAGAGAATCGCTTTTTTCACTGACGCGAGTATCACCAACCTATCTTGCGGTCTATCAACGTCAGATGCTCACAAAAATTGAGGCGAACTTGCCGGTTTCAAAGATTATTGCGTCCGATATCTTTGATCCGGAGACGAGAAACTTCTTATCGGATTTTGTCGAAAAGGATAGTTTGCCAGATCTGATGCAGGATTTGGGTAAAGAGCAACTCAATGAAATGGCGAACAGAATCGTCAACCTATCCACTGTCGTCGGAACGCTGTTCATCATGCTATCGGCCATTCTCAATATGTACATCGTATTCTCAGGCTTTGCGCTCAATGACGCGATGGTTGCCTATTACCGATAGCCACCATCCACACAACCATTACTTAAACACCACTACTTAAACAACACCAAAGGACTCCACTATGAAGCGTTTGAACCAACTGAAAGGCATCAAAAAACAAGGCGGCTGGATCAGTATTGAAATGAACATGAGTAATCTTGTTTATGGCGTACTCTCTATCGCTGCAATCAGCTTGGGCGTGGCCATGCTGAGCAACGCGAGCAGTAACGCGCTCACGTCTGGTCACCGTCAGATCGTGGACAATGTTCGCGACAACTACAAAAACACCAGCACCACAACCGGACTGAACAATACCGTTGGTGTTTCTCTAAAAGTTGCGCCACCACCTTGGATGTCCGGTACCGCCTCGATCGTAAACAATCTCAATGGCGCGGTTACGATCGCTACTGCAACGATCTCCGTAACCGGTGATGCCTTTACTGTGGCGGAAGCCGGTTTGAACGGTGACCAATGTAGAGACTTTGTCAACGACATCTTCCCCGAGGCTTACACTATCACCGTCGGCAGTACGACCGTCAAAGCTGCAGGAGCAACCGTCTCTAACCCAGCGACCATTGGTACCGCCTGTGGCAGCGCCACTAATACGGTCACACCCCGTTATACGCGCCAATAAAACGAATCGGCGGTAGAGAATGCTATCTCTATCGCTGCGTCCTAGAGGAGTAAATGTATGCCAGTTCATCATCGACGATCCAAAGCACTGCGTTCACTGAACTCGCTTCCAAGAGCAATGCGTGGATACATACTGATCGCCAGTCTCGCTGCCATGGCCGTTTTGTCGACCCTTGGCTACGTCATGGTGCAAGATCGTATGCAAGAGTCGCGTCAAGAGGCTGCAGAGCTGGCAGGCACCATGGGGGCTCAATTTAAGCAAGCGCTGCGAGCATTGATTGCCAGAGAGGGGACTGGCTTACCAACCGGTACCTTCACGGGTGTGAATTGGCTGAAAGACTCAGGGAGTTGCGCGGGGGCCACCGGATCTGCCCGTTATCTTCCGTGCGAATTTCCCGCGCTTCTACCATTGGGCTTGTCCTATCGCACCGTTGTCACTTCTGCAGCAGGAGTAGTAACAGCGACCGTTACCTTTGGTACGCCCAGTGTTGGAGGCAATACACACCCAACCTTAGCCGGTCGTGTGGTATCGGCCATCAATGGCACGTCTGCAGATTATTCAACGCCGGCCACGCAAACCTATTACGCGGCCACCAATGATGTCGCTACGGGTGCCATCTCAATGGTGGTCTCGAATTCTCAAGAAAACTTAGAGTTTGTGAAAGTCGATGGCACGTCCACCATTACGGCCGATCACGACTGGAACAACTTTTCTATCAGTAACCTTCGGAATTTGAGCGTTAACGGCGCAGTAGCCGCAGCTACGGTGTCAGCGACATCAATCAATGCAACCAGCATTAACGCAGAGTCTGTCACAACATCGCGAACGATTGACCGTGATAATAATGGTTATTACGTTGACCCTAATGGCATCTCTGTAGGAAACATTCAGCGGCTTAACCAGCTGCAGATATTATCGTCTTCAGTAGCCGGTACTTCTTGCCTTACCGGCTCTATAGGCCGTACAAGTACCGGTGAGCCTCTGAGCTGCGTTAACGGTCAATGGGCCAAACCAAGTGCAAGCATCGATGTTGGAAATAAAGTCAGCGTATCCTTCAATCAAAATTATTGCCCCGGTAAAAGCGCAGTTGTTTATGCCGAGATAAGGGGGGATAGGCGCGACTCCATGGGGGTCCAAATAGATGTTAACGGCTCGCTTGATTCAAGATCAAGACAGGATTCTGAAGGCTGGATGGGGTATCACTCTGTAACAACGATCATCGCTGCTGGAGATTGTTTTCGTGTCCGCTATATTACTATAGCTNCCAGCAGTAAAAGAGCTTGGTACCGAACCCTGTAGCTCTCCAATGAAAAATACTACTGCAATCCCTCTTTGGGAAAATCTTTAGTTAATAGCAAGAAAAGATATAGAAGATAGATCAAAGGCATTTTTGATATGTCCACCTTACTTCGTTTAATCATTTGATTGCTGTAAGAGGCGAAAACATACGCCAACTCTAATTCCCCCAGAAAGCTAACACCTCACGGGTGTATTTTATGAGCACTACTCGTATCTCCAGTCATAAAACTCAAATACTTGAATTTCGTACGCTCTACGCCTATCATTGCTCTTGAAATGGTGCCAACGACCTTCGTTGGACCCTTATCAGATCACACATGACGCGCAAGCTGTGATCGAGACCTTCGGGTCTGGCGTCCTCCTAACAATTCGTTTCTTGTGTTACTCACCCACTGGGGATTCTCATCTTCCCCTTGGGGCAGTTGCGTCTTCTCCAGTCTGTTTTATACATTTCTGGAGAAATATCATGACTCAACAACACCCTAACACCGCATCTGCTACTCCTAGTCTGCACCAAGGAAGCTGGTTCAATCTTCATATTGAAGGTTGTGGCAACCTCTATAATGCTCGCTGGGTAGAACCAGGCCCTGGTCGTCGATTTAAACGCTTTTTAGCAGTCCGAATCGCTCTTCTGCAAGGCCCGACTCAAAGCCCTGAGCCTATGTTCTTGGATCTTAAAGTCACAGGCGATAGAGCTAAGAAGATCATTGAGATGTATTTCGATCATATTAACGATCGAGAGGCTAAGACGTTCGCGTCTATTAAATTCAGTGATTTGGACATTCAAATCAATCCCAACGCAAAGCAAGGTCATCAGCCTTATTTTATGAAGGGACGCTTGATTAATGTGAAGTACTTAAAAGTAGCAGATCAAAACATCGATCTCTCGGATTTCGATTCGCCTTCACAGCAAGCCCAAGCGATGTCGCAACAACCCCCTC
>PANW01000023.1 GCA_002707785.1 Cellvibrionaceae bacterium
CAGCTGCCATGTCTTTGCGCTCGAAACTGTATTTTTGGAGGCAATCGGTGAGCTAATCTGTGCGTAGAGCCCAGAGTCGAGCAAGCTGTAGCGCGGCTCGGGCAGTTGCTCCGGCAGCCACAGCTCGCCTTGCTGGACTTCTGCAGAGCCCAACAAGATATACAGCTGGCGTTGTAGTTGCTCTCTTTCCGACAGTAGCAGATTGTCTTTGGCCGCCTGCTCTAGCAGTAAGCCACTGCCACCGATAAACAGCGGCAGAAATAATAGGCTGGCGACAATAAACCGACCTTGCAGGGAGTTGAGAAATTGACCGGTATCAGTGCTGGTACTCAAAGCGGTAGCCCAAGCCTCGCACGGTGTGAATGAACTTAGTCTCTTGTTCGATCTTTTTACGCAAGCGCCCCACAAAGACTTCGATGGTGTTGCTGTCACGTTCGAAGTCTTGTGCGTATAGGTATTCGGTAAGTTCCGATTTAGAGATGACCTTGCCTTGATTGCGCGCGAGATACTCTAAGGTGTTGAATTCGTAACTGGTGAGTTCAATGGTTCGATCACTGAGCTTGACCAATTTTTGTTCGTAGTTGATCGTCAGTGGGCCGAAGCTCCAGTCATTGCTGGCTTGGCCGGCCGAGCGTCTCACCAATGCTTGCACGCGTGCGCGCAGTTCTTCGTGGTGAAAGGGTTTGGTCAGATAATCGTCGGCACCGGCTTCCAATCCTTCCACCTTATCTTGCCAGTCCCCGCGAGCCGTTAGAATCAGTATGGGGAAGTCTTTGCCGGTGGCACGGATACGTTTGATCAGCTCGATACCATCGATTTCGGGAAGTCCCAAATCAATAATGGCGAGGTCATAGCGAAACTCTTCACCAAAGTACAAACCCTCTCGGCCGTCGGAGGCACTATCGACGCTGAAGCCCAGTTCTTCCATTTGTTGGCGGATTTGCAGTTGTAGTTGTGTTTCGTCTTCAACAATCAACAGTTGCATGATATTCCTCTTAGTATTCCATTGCTGTCGCGGTGGAGCTACTTGGCTTTCACCGTGACGTAACGCACTTTTCCTTCGTGCAGCATTTTTACTTTATAGAAGCCGTTGTTGCGTTTTACGCTGAGCACCTTCCCCGGCTGTCGCTGCTTGGCTAACGCTGCCGCATGTTGGGGAGTGGTGGCAAAATGCAGGGCTTTACCAGCACCGTTCATTGGACCGATGGGTTTCTTGTGATGGTCAGCCAATGCGGTGGCTGACAATATCAGCAGTAGCCAGATCAGTGCTGTGGGTTTCATTGGCTCAGTCCGTCCTCAGTGTTGCGGGGCAGGGCGCTCAGCATGCGCCGGTTGCCCTTAATCGTTCAATTATTGCAGTGTATAGTAACTGTGGCGTTGATCAATGAGCGGCTTGTGGGTTTTGTCCTCAGGCGCAATAACAGNAACCATGACTGCAAGTGCAGGCTGATTTTTATCTGGATGACTCTTTGCAGGAACCTATGGCAAAAAAGAGTGGTTAGAGCACTGGTCGACATTTAAGGGTTTGTATTGTTGCTGAGGATGTTGCCTAATTTACGCTGGAGTTGCTGAACGTGATCTGAAGTCGGTTTGGCGGGTGCTGGTGTACTGTATATAGAAGAGACTGTTATGGCTCATTTGCCGTTATTCCCACTGTCGAATCCCTTGTTTCCACGACAAACCTTACCCTTGCAGATTTTTGAGCCGCGCTATTTATCGCTGGTCAGTCGCTGTATGAAAAATGACGAGAGCTTCGGTGTGGTGCAGATTCGAGAGGGGCGAGAGGTGGGGCAGGCACNGCTGATCTTCCAATTCGGCGTGGAGGCGCGCATCGTTGATTTCACTCAGCTCGACAACGGCCTGCTGGGGATCAGTGTTCAAGGGCAGCGNAAATTTGTGGNCGAGTCGACNGCGATTGCCAAAGATGACCTGATGGTGGCTGATGTNCGCTGGTTGCCAGAGGAAGAGCCGACCCCCATTCCTAAGCACTTTGACGGTTTGGTGGAGCTGTTGGAAGAGCTGAGACTGCACCCTGCCGTGTCCGCATTGAACTTACCGCCCTTCGAGAACAGTTGCGATCTCGGTTGGCAGTTGTGTCAATTATTACCCCTAAGTGCGCCGGACAANATGGCGTTGTTATCGCTCGATGATCCTGAACTGCGTTTGCAGCATTTGGCCAATCGAGTCTCTCGCTTGAGCGAAGAATAACTCCAAGACTCGAGCAACCTCACTCTTCACAGCTAACTGCACTGAGCTGGATGCCGAGCTACGCCTACCCATTCTCCGCTAATTGAGCGATGCCGATAGGTATTCCGCTAAGCGCTCCACCGCTTGGCTATTGGCCGGCTGCGGTTTCACCAAGCTGATCGCCATCTTGCCCAATTTCGGGTAACGCTCGCTGGCTTTCAGAATGCGTAAATTATCCGGTACCGTGCTTTTGGCCAATACGGTCACCCCGAGCCCTTCTTCAATGGCCGAGCGTATGCCCGCTAAATCGGGGTTGGTGTAGACCAGTCGCCAGGGGATGCCGCACTCGGTAAGTTGCTCCACGGCGCGAGCCCGGTAGATACAGCCTTCAGGTGCGACGATTAAAGGTGTTGGGGCTTGCAGGTGGGTGTCGTGGTCGTCACTGGTGACCCAGACCAATTCGTCGAGTTTGACGATGTTTTGGTTGTCNACCAACGATGGATCGGGGTGCAGCCCTAAAATTAGGTCGTAATCTAGCCGGCGAGAGTCGTGCAGCAAGTTCTTGCTCAAATCGCTGGTTACTTCTAGCGTGACATTGGGGTGCGATTGGGAAAACAAGCCGACAATCTTCGGCAGTAGGGTCGAGGCAAACTCACTGGGAATGCCCAGCCGCACCTTGCCTGCCAGCAACTCGTGATGGAATTGCTCAATGGCTTCATCGTTGAGGGCGAGAATCTGTCGCGCGTAGGGCCGAAACAGCTGTCCGGCTTTGGTGAGCTCCACCGACTGTCCCCGACGAATCAACAAACTTTGCCCCAGCTGTTGCTCTAGCTTCTTTATTTGCATGCTAATAGCGGGTTGAGTCCGGCCGAGGTAGTCACCGGCCTGAGTAAACCCTCCCAGTTCGAGAACGGTAACGAAGGCTCTTAAGGCATCGGTGGATAGATTCTTCATGATCGGGGGAAGTCTCAGCTTGAGGTGGGTTTTGTGTCCCGTGGGGGCGTCTTCTTGGGGTAATTACATCATCATGTCGAGCAAAGCCGTCTATCATTGATAGGGCTTCTGCAGTGNCGTGATCTCGGTTTCAGTAGACTGGCCATGACCTGCACAAGGCGTCGATGCGCTCGGCTGTCTCGTCATAAGAAATTCTTATGAAAAAATAACAACTATTAATTTAACTAATCGATTGTCGAACAGTATCATGCGCCATTTGCCAGAGTCCAGAGCGGTTGTTGTGTCATTGAAACGGTTGAGAATTCATCTTCCGCAGTGGTCACCGGTCAATACANCTCTGGGCCGTTAAGAATCAGTCATCCATTCAGCGTCAGTGGTCAGGTCTACTTATGAGCGATTTGTTGCAAACTCCCCTTCATGCCCTTCATTTGGAAGCCGGCGCCAAGATGGTTCCTTTCGCCGGATACGATATGCCGGTGCAATACCCCGATGGCATCAAGACCGAGCACTTGCACACTCGCGATAACGCCGGCTTGTTCGACGTCTCCCACATGGGGCAGGCGTTGATCAAAGGCGAAAACGCCAANCAAGACCTTGAGGCGTTGTTGCCACTGGATCTGGATCTGCTCAAACCCAATCANCAGGTCTACACCTTCNTGCCCAATGCCGATGGCGGTATTGTCGATGATTTGATCGTGACCTGCTGGGATGAAACCACCTACTTTGTCGTCTTCAATGCCGGCTGCAAAGCCAAAGACGTTGCACATTTTCGCGCTCACCTATCCGCCGATACCCAATTGGAATTGCTGGACGATCGCGCACTACTCGCCTTGCAGGGCCCGAAAGCGGTCGAGGTACTGAAAGTACTGGCTCCTGCGGTGGATCAATTGGTCTTCATGACTGGCTGTCACATCGAGGTGAACCACGTGCCTTGCTACGTGACCCGCTCAGGTTATACCGGCGAAGACGGTTTCGAAATTTCAGTGCCGGCTGACAAGGCCGCAACACTGGCCACCTGTTTGCTAAATTCTCCACTGGTGAAGTGGATCGGCCTNGGCGCGCGTGACTCACTGCGGTTGGAAGCCGGCCTATGTTTGTATGGCCACGATATGGACGATGCGCGCTCGCCGGTAGAAGCGGCTCTGATGTGGGCCATCGCCAAGAATCGCCGTGTGGGCGAGAGCAAGGCGGGCGGCTTTGTGGGCGCCGATAAAATCTTTGCTAAAAAAGACGCCGGTGCCGATGAGAAGCGCGTTGGCTTTTTGGTCGACGGCAAAGCGCCAGTTCGGGAAGGTGCCGAAATCGTTGACGAGCAAGGTAATGTTATNGGCCGTGTCACCAGNGGTGGTTTTGCNCCGAGNTTAGGGGCACCGATTGCTATGGGTTATGTAAAAACGGAATTTGCCAAGGTCGATGGCAAAGTCTCTGCGCTGGTGCGTGGTAAAGCGCGTCTCATGACCGTTGCCAAAACGCCGTTTGTTGCTCAGCGTTACTATCGCGGTTAGTCGCGATTCGCGTATTGATCACAGACGCACACATACTTAGATTTTTTTAGGCGCGCGAAAAATTCGCGCACTTTAAACACCATTTACTGCACTTTTTATTGGGAACCCCTATGACCAACTTTGAATCGCGCCACATTGGGCCTGCCGCCACCGATCAGCAACAAATGCTCAATGCCATGGGTTACAACACCCTAGAGGATTTTATCGGTGCCGTGATTCCCGACAATATTCGTCTGCCTAATCCGTTGGCATTAGATGAGGCGGTTAGCGAAACCCAAGCATTGAAACTGATGCAGGCCATTGCCGAGAAGAATCAAGTGCTGCGCTCCTTCATTGGTCAGGGTTACTACAACACCCACACCCCTAAAGTGATTTTGCGAAACGTGATGGAAAACCCGGCTTGGTACACGGCCTACACGCCTTACCAGCCAGAGATTTCTCAGGGGCGTTTGGAAGCATTGTTGAATTATCAAACCATGATCTGCGATTTGACCGGCATGGAATTGGCCAATGCCTCCATGCTGGATGAAGCCACTGCTGCGGCCGAAGCCATGACCTTGTGCCAACGCATGTCGAAATCCAAATCGCTCAACTTCTTCGTCGATCAAGATTGTCTGCCGCAAACCATTGATGTCATTAAAACTCGCGCCGAGCCTTTGGATATTAATGTCGTTATTGGCAACCCCAAAACTGATTTACAAGCTGACGATGTCTTCGGTGTGTTGTTGCAGTACCCCGGCGCCAGCGGTGAGATTGTTGACTATCGTGATGTGTGTGACGCGGTCCACGCGAGTAAAGGTTTGGTGGCCATGGCGGCTGACATTCTGGCGTTAACCTTGTTGGCGTCTCCGGCCAGCCTCGGCGCTGATGTGGCGATTGGTTCTTCTCAGCGTTTTGGTGTGCCACTTGGCTACGGTGGTCCGCACGCGGCTTACATGGCCACTCGTGAAAAGTACAAGCGTTCACTGCCCGGTCGTTTGGTGGGGCGCTCTATCGATAGCCAAGGGAACGATGCCTTGCGTTTGGCTCTGCAAACTCGCGAGCAACATATTCGTCGCGAGAAGGCGACGTCGAACATTTGTACCGCTCAAGTGTTACTGGCCGTGATGGCGAGCATGTACGCGGTTTACCACGGCCCTCAAGGTCTAAAAGCCATTGCGCAATCGGTACACGCCAAAACCACCACCTTAGCCAACGAGCTGAAAGCCGCGGGCTTCAATATCGTTAATCGCACTTGGTTCGATACCTTAACCATTGCGACCGGAGACAAAACCGGCGACATTCATACCGCCGCGGTGGCCTTGGGTTTGAACCTGAGAAAAGTCGACGATCAACACTTGGGATTGTCGATCGATGAAACCGTTGAGGCTGAAGACCTGCAAGCGATTCTCACCAGTTTCGGTATCGACACCTTAGCCGCCGAAGAAGCCGAGCTGGTTCTGCCCGAAGGGCTCCAGCGTCAAGACGATTACCTGACTCATCCGGTCTTCAANAGCTACCACTCCGAAACCGAAATGNTGCGCTANCTGCGTGGATTGGCAGACAAAGATCTAGCCTTGGATCGCGCCATGATTCCGCTGGGTTCTTGCACCATGAAACTCAATGCCACCTCGGAAATGATTCCCGTGACTTGGCCNGAGTTCTCCACCATGCACCCATTCGCACCGGCGGATCAGGCACAGGGTTACAACGTNNTGGATCAACAGCTGAACACTATGCTGTGTGANGCCACCGGTTACGACGANATTTCGTTTCAACCCAATGCCGGTTCCCAAGGCGAGTACGCAGGCCTATTGGCCATNCGCGGTTATCACGCCGCTCGCGGTGACGCCCACCGCAANATTTGTCTGATCCCAAGTTCCGCTCACGGTACCAACCCCGCTTCTGCACAAATGTGTGGNATGAAAGTGGTGGTGACGGGNTGTGATGCGAACGGCGAAGTGGACATGGCTGATCTGCGCGCGAAAGCAGAGCAGCACAGCGACAACCTNGCCGCGATTATGATNACCTATCCNTCCACCCACGGTGTGTTCGAAGAAAACGTGCGNGAAATTTGCGATTTGATTCACTCTCACGGTGGCCAGGTTTACGTCGACGGCGCCAACTTTAACGCCATGGTGGGTTTGTGTAAGCCGGGCGAATTTGGCGGTGATGTCTCTCACCTCAACTTGCACAAAACTTTCTGTATTCCTCACGGTGGGGGTGGCCCAGGTGTCGGCCCTGTCGCAGTGAAATCACATCTGGCGCCTTACCTGCCAGGTCACCGTGAAATGGAATCTGCCGATCACGCCGTCTCCGCCGCTCAATTGGGCAGCGCCAGTATTCTTCCGATCACGTGGATGTACATCACCATGATGGGTGGCGAAGGTTTGAAGAGCGCCACTGAAATCGCCATTCTGAACGCCAACTATATTGCCAAACGTTTGTCGGCCGCTTACCCAATCCTCTACACCGGTAACGATGATTTGGTGGCCCATGAATGTATTGTGGATCTGCGCCCGATCAAAGAAGAAACCGGTGTTGACGTGGAAGACGTGGCCAAGCGTTTAATCGATTACGGTTTCCACGCTCCGACCATGTCTTTCCCGGTTGCCGGAACCTTGATGATCGAGCCGACCGAATCCGAAAGCTTGTACGAACTGGATCGATTCTGCGACGCCCTGTTAAAAATTGCCGAAGAGATTGAAACGGTTCGCAATGGCGAAGTAGAACTGGCCAACAGCCCATTAATCAACGCACCACACACGGTTGAAATGGTGTCGGCCGACGAGTGGAAGTACGCCTACACTCGCTCTGAAGGTGGCTTCCCGCTCGACAGCTTGCGTAAAAACAAATACTGGCCGCCGGTGGGTCGTATCGACAATGTATACGGTGATCGAAATCTTTCATGTAGCTGTGCTCCAATCTCAGATTACATGGATTAATCATTTTATCGTGGAACTGCACGCAAAAAAAACGGCCACTATGGCCGTTTTTTTGTGTCTGATGATTGGGTAACTCAGGGGCTTAGGTTGCTGATAACAACTATCTAAAATGGAAACTCGAAAAATCTGCGTCCGTATAGGGCCTGTCGCCAAATAGGCTTTCAACCACGAGTGTCCGTCATTAACCCAAAGCTGCCATTGAGTGTGGACTATTAAACTGGCTCAATTCGGCATAAACCTAACTTAAACTCTCCGTTGATAGGCTTAACCCAGCACACACTGTAATTTTGCCCCTTGGAAAGGGTTGCTTCAGCTCCCAGTTTTGGTGGTATTTCCGTGACATAGAGAATCCTAAGCCGCGATCACTATTGTTCAGCCCTTTGGCTGTGACGGTATGATAAATGCCCTCTTGGAACAAAAAATATATCTTGGTGGTCGGTATTTTCTGGATGTAAATACCTGAGTTCTAATCGGCAATCGGGTTGATCGGACTTGGTACTCCAGCGTCTCAAAATATAGGTAATCTCTGAAAGATTGATGGGCTTATTCAGTACTGCGCCAATTTCGGCTTCACAAGAAAGGCTGGAATAATCCAAGTCCCCTAGAGCTTTAAATAGTTACCACTGTAACTCTAAGAATAGCCTAACTTTTGGGGGCATTTTCTTGCAGTGTTGAAATTTTATCGACCTTGTCATGCAGTCGCATGATTTCAATTTCCAGCTTTAGATTGATCTGATAAGCGGCTTCCTGCTTGAGTCGGTCTTTCTCTGCTTGCCGGTTTTGAGACATCATGATGATTGGCGCCTGAAATGCTGCCAGAGTTGATAATCCCAGATTCAATAAAATATAGGGGTAAGGGTCAAACGCATTTTCTGCCAATAAGAGATGGCTATTTACGGCTATCCATACCCCAATGACCAAGAAAAAAAGGCCTATAAAGCTCCAGGAACCACCGAATCGTGACACGCCGTCAGCCACCCGCTCACCAAATGTGAGCGAGTCCACATAAGTGTCATTAACATTCTCTGACAAAGTTGTGTGCTCGGCTATGCTGTCAATAACACGCCTTTCTGATGAATCAAGCTCTTTGAAATCCTGCCCCATCAGAGCCTTGGTCAAATTCTGAAAGTACTTTTTCATTAAAACCTCCGCTATTTCTCTATTGTTGCTCGCAATCGTCAGTCAGTAGGAAATTCTGTGATGGGTCTACCAAAACTCTGTCACCCAGACCTTCTCGACCCAGCAGCATAAGATAAGACATATCAGATCGATCCGTCAGTGTGATTTCGATTGGCCATTGGTGCCCCCCCATGTCTAGCTGACTCTTGATGACATAGCGCTCCTCGGATTTGCCATTGGACGATTTAATTCTTCTGACATCAAACAGTGGGGCATCGCAAGAGACCACCTTTTCTACATTATGAATGTCCGGGTGAATATCAAAGGCAATCCAGGCGCGGCCATTTTTTTTCAGTTTTTGAATATTATCGACATGAAGCGAAGAGGTTTTGGCGCCAGTATCTACTCGTATGTGCAGATCGGTAATGCTCAGCTCTGGCAAATGACATACCTCAATGGCGCCAATAATGAGCTTATTTTTCATTGCCATTGTTGGCTTCCTTCTTTGCTGGCTTCTTACGGGTGATTCTTACGGCCTTTTGGAATACCAAAGAATTGGGGTAGGTCACAATCGCACCATCTTCATCCATCATTATGACGTGAAACAGGGTGATTTCTTTGATCTTCCCAATAACCGTATCGTCACCGTCAATAATTTCTACCCAATTCCCTACACGGTAAGGGAAGAAGAAAAACACAATGATACTGGCTGTTGCATTACTCAGTAATGACCACTGTGCAAACAAGGCAACACCCAAGAAAGCCAAGGATGATCCAACCAATAAACCTATATCTTTGATATTACTGCCTGTGAGGGCAATGGCTGCCAAAATGCCGACAAAAAACCATACCAGTTGCATTGATTTGATCACATAGTCGATGCGATTTTCGGCAATATGACGCTCAGCTCCGACTCGATTGACGAGCATCTTGATGGCTCGATTTCCGAGAAACAAGCCTACGGCAATTGCTATCAATATGCCTGCACTTCGTAACTCCATCTTTTAACTCCTGTTTTTTGAAAAGTTATCTCGCCTCAGTTAACTCTATGTTCGGATGGGAAAGCTCGGGGCTTTCTTCCAGTACTTCCTGCATTTCTTCAATAGTATTTGCAATGCTCTCATCGTTTTCTGAAAAATAGGCGATGTGAAACATCGCGTCACCTTCCTGAACCAAAGGAATGTTCTGATTGCCAATAATAATGCCTGATTTATTGGCAATAACTTTAGCTAAGCTGTCGCCAAAGGGGTTACCAATATCAGCTAGAACATCTCCTTTGGATACCTGATCTCCCAGTTCTTTAAGGGTGTTCACGATTCCACTTGCCGTAGCTCTGATCCAGGTGCTGTTGTTGGCAACGAAAGGCTCAACTCTCTTTCGCTTGATTTTCCGTTTGAGCATGCCCAATTCGTTTAATACATTGATCACCCCGCGTACTCCCGCGCGAATGGATATCTCATCAAAGCGTAATGCCTGGCCTGCCTCGTAAAGTAGTATCTTTGTGTTCGACTCTACTGCGGATTGACGCAGAGAGCCGTCACGTAAATTTGCATTGAGAAGCACGGGAACGCCAAACGCCTCCGCCAGAAATTTGGTTTCCGGTTCGGACAAATTAGCCCGAACCTGAGGCAGGTTGGATCGGTGTATGGCGCCAGTGTGCAGATCAATACCGTAATCACAGTGTTGAACGACCTCATCCAAAAAGATAGACGCTACACGAGCGGCTAGGGACCCTTTTTCAGACCCTGGAAAGCAGCGGTTCAAGTCACGTCTGTCCGGCATATAACGGCTTTGGTTTAGCACGCCGTAAACATTGACCATAGGCACCAGGATGACGCTACCCACTTTCAAGTTCATATACTTTGAATTGATCAGTCGGCGAATAATCTCGATACCGTTCAATTCGTCACCGTGCACTGCTGCTGAGACGAACAGGGTTGGCCCCGCTTTTTTTGCCCGAACAACGTGAATCGGGATAAAAATATCGGTGTCGGTATAGAGATTCGCCACCGAGATCTCCAGCCGCCGGGATTGCCCTGGCAGGATATCCACACCGGCAATGATTAAGGTATTGTCTTGCATTAGCCTTTTCCTCGTGTGCGAGTTTTGTTGGGCTTTGCTTTGGCCTCTATAAATTCAAACACCATACTAGCGACATCCTTATTGGTCGCGGTTTCGATTCCCTCAAGTCCAGGGGATGAATTCACTTCCATTACCACAGCACCATTTTTCGATTGCAATATGTCTACACCACAGACGTTCAGGCCCATGATTTTGGCGGCATTCACTGCTGTTACTCGCTCTTCCTTGGTCAGACGCACCAGCTTGGCTGAGCCACCACGGTGTAAGTTTGAGCGGAATTCGCCTTCGGCCCCTTGCCGTTTCATAGCCGCAACTACCTTTCCGCCGACTACGAAGCAGCGAATATCTGCGCCACCCGCTTCCTTGATGAACTCTTGAACCAGTATGTTGGCCTTTAGCCCCATAAACGCTTCGACAATGCTCTCTGCGGCCTTATTGGTTTCGGCCAATACCACGCCAATGCCTTGGGTACCTTCAAGTAGCTTAATCACCAAAGGAGCGCCACCAACATTTTTGATCAAGTCCTTGATGTTGTCGGGCTTGTTGGCGAATCCTGTTCTTGGTAGGCCCACATCTTTACGCGACAAGAGCTGCATGGAGCGTAATTTGTCGCGAGACCGGCTAATCGCTACGGACTCGTTAACGCAAAAAGTGCCCATCATCTCGAATTGGCGAACCACAGCAGTGCCATAAAAGGTAATGGACGCTCCTATGCGAGGAATAACCGCATCGTAGTAGGGTAATTCTTCACCGTGATAACGAACCGCAGGGCGGCTGCGGGTGATGTCCATATAGCAGTGCAAGGTATCGATAATGTCTACTTGGTGGCCCCGAGCCTCCCCGGCTTCCTTCAGGCGGCGGGTGGAGTAGAGTTCTGGGCCACGGGATAAAATAGCGATTCTCATTGGTATTCTCCTGATTCTGAGTGGCTTTACTCAGAAATAACACGATTTTGATAAAAAATACTTTTCTTGATTTGGGAGCGTAGATCGGCTTATATCCTATAATTGAAGGCCCTAAATCTGGCGGCGATATTAATTAGTCATCTGGGTATGGGTAAAACGAATAATTTTTGATATTTCGATAAAAATATTTGATTGATAAGTCATGAATACAGATCTTTTGCGAACATTTTTGGAGATTTCCAAAACGCGCCACTTTGGTCGGGCAGCTGAAAACCTCTTTCTCACCCAGTCGGCAGTCAGCTTTCGTATCAAGCAGCTGGAAGATGTGGTGGGTGTTAAGCTGTTTACCCGAGAGCGCAACAACATATTGCTCACCACCAGTGGAGAGCGCCTGTTACCTCATGCGGAAAACCTGCTGGCCGGATGGCAGGCAGCTTTACAAGATGTTGGTGTTGCCAGTCAGAAGAGTTTGCAGATATCCATTGGTGGGACATCCAACTTGTGGGACACCTTTTTGCAATCACTTTTGCCGCAGATGGCAGGTGCTTTTCCGGGTCTGTATTTGCGAACTGAAATTAACCCCCAGCGGGAGCTGACTAGAGCATTGCTCAGTGGGCGCCTAGATATCGCTGTGTTATTTGAGCCTCCAAAGGTGTCGGAGCTTTGCACAAGCCAAATTGGTGAAATGGAATTGATGTTCGTAACTAGCGAAAAAGTGACTTGCGCGGAAGACATCGAACGTCTGGGCTATATCTTTGTGGATTGGGGCACAGCGTTTAACCTGCAGCACGCCAAGTTCTTTGACCAAGCGATCGCACCGGTACTGCATACTGGCCAGAGCCATATTGCGTTGGAGTTTTTGCTGGCGCATGGTGGTGCGGCCTTCCTGCCGGTTAATTTGATTGAGCCACTAATTTTGGATAAAAAATTATTTGAGGTGGAACATATACAGAGGGCCAGTCGCAGCATTTTCGCAGTATTTAATGAAGAGAGTGAGAATACCAAAGCCTTTATGCCCATAATCGATTTTCTGACCAAAAGAGCGGCTAAAACATTGGCGACTTAGATAAAAAACAATTGTCGTCAGGGTCAATTTTTTTCGTTTTACATATGGCCATATATCTTTGATATTCCCGCTGCACTCAAGGCGGAGGAATGATTATGTCGACTGATTACAATCTCGTCGCTGATATGGCTAAAGTAGCAACTGGAAGCGATTTCTCTCCTAGCCAGAATGGAGATAAGTGGCTGTTTACTGAGATGAGAAGAAGGGTTGAAGATAGAATGGAGATCAAGAGAATGAAAGATGAGCTTGGTCTTGAAGAACTCTTCTTCGATTAATTGGATGTCCGTTATTGGCACTAAGCCGCTGACGATGGGACTGAGGGTCGGGATTGATTGTTTAGTGTACAGCTCTTTATCTGGCGAATGCTAACGACCCAAAGCGGACGTTTAAGTTTTACAATGACCCAAACGCCATGTTAGTTACAACTAATTCTATAACTCAATTCACTTTTGATTATTAAGGCAAGAATGTCAAAAACACGTGATAACCACTACGTTCCGCAATGGTACCAAAAGGGATTTATGATCAATGGCCGAGATGATCTTAGCCATCTAAGAAAGCGTACTATAGCGCTGCCGAACGGAGATGCGAAAGTCGTTGACTCGAAAAATTGGTTCAAGCCTGCACAATGCTTTTATCAAACTGACCTATACACGACCTTTTTTGGCAGCCATATCAATGACGAGATTGAAAGAAAGCTCTTTAGTCAGATTGATGACAATGGTTCGGGTGCCGTTAAAGCATTCCTAACTGATGACCAATCAAATTGGCACAATCATTTTCAGGACTTTTTTGAATATCTTGATAGCCAAAAGATTCGAACCCCAAAGGGACTCGAATGGCTTCAAAGCAAGTATTCATACCTTGATCAAAACAAATTAATGTTAGAAATGCAGTCAATCAGAATGATGAACTGTACTCTCTGGAAAGAAGGTGTTCGAGAACTTGTCTCTGCAAAAACCTCAAAAGTGAAATTTATTGTTTCAGATCACCCAGTAACAGTCTACAACTACGCCTGTCCGCCAGACTCAGAGCTTTGCCAGTACCCAAATGATCCTGATATTTCACTAAAAGGAAGTCAGACCATTTTTCCTTTAGATCAAGATCGGTGCTTAATTCTTACCAACCTCGAATATGCGAAAGACCCTGAGGGCTCAAACCCACTAGAACAACGGACTAATGCCACAAGAGTCCGTCAGAGTATGGCAAAAACTATTGAGTTTATAAATAATCGGGAACTAACAGCAGAAGAAGTTACCTACATTAATTACATAATCAAATCGAGATCGAAGGAGTCAATAGCAGCCGGTAACAAGGATTGGCTCTACCCTGAAGAATCAGTTTCGAAAGACTGGGCTGAATTGAGACATGTACTTATGCCCCCTTCAGATCAGCTCCATAGGTATGGCGGTGAAATGTTTATTGGGTACGAAGATGGCACCACTTACTATCAAGATGCCTTTGGAAGGACAACTACACAACATGAACAACTGAGAAAAAACACTGATAAAAAAAGCTTGGGGCGTAACGATCGTTGTGGTTGTGGTTGTGGTTGTGGAAGTGGACGAAAGTACAAGCGCTGCTGTCTAGACATCCCCGAACATCATCGCACCACTTGGTCATACTACAGCATTAGGGAGCGGAACTGAGCCCTGTGTAATGCAATAAATGACATTCTCGGGCTCGATAGGGGCAAAACTTGGAACGATGTCAGACGCGAAATAACACCAGAACAGGTGTCTGATATATACCAATTTTACGCTTTTTTATGGCCAAAAGAGACTGACATCTATTCTTTACTCCCAAAGCCCGACGGACGATTTAGGGCGATTTATACCGGCTCGGTTGATTCTAGAACTCTAGGAGCTCATGCCTTAGGTATAGCACCACTCTTCGATGAGTTTTTAATTATCAACCCAATGGCGAATGCCAATAACGTAAATCCAGAGTTTAGCCCTGTTGAGCAACCTAATCAGTACATGTATCAAGCTCTAAAGGACATAATGTTTATCTTGTCCCTTGAGCCACTTATAGCGAATAACCTTGTCAACGTAATTTCCGACCCAGGTAACTTTGACCTCTACCTCCAAAGAGAAATGATGGTCATGGCAAAGCAGCGAGGCACCTCCACTAGTATTAGCCCGCGCGATAAAAAATTGCACTTTCATCTGGCGACAGAAGACCTGCTAAATTCAACTCATATGATGCCTCATGATGTAAAGAAGAGGATGTTTATGTATGAGTTTGGTATGCCTGAAGAACTGGCAGAGGAAACCTTGAAAGACCTACAGGCTGTAGCCACTTCATCACCACTCATGGAGCTTCAACCTATACCTACAGGCGAAGGGCAGCTTATTATGTCTAGCATAGCGCCAAATTATGAGATGTCATTGTTCATTGCTCAGGTAACAGGTTCAGTTATCGTGACTGATAGCGAAACGAGGTGGACGGAGTTTGAAGCTACACAACATCGAGAGCAAGGGGTAGCCAATCACCCTTGGTCCAGTCTATATGGCACTCTAGACTCTATGCCTCTGGATTACGACGCTATTGATCTATGGAAAAAATCCTCGAAACGTGAATACACGAATACCAGAGAGTTTATGAAAGCAGCCGACAGATTAGTCGTAAATGAAGATACCAGCGTCAATCAGATCGATAGACTGGTAAAATTTTCAACGGAAGTCACGGAGAATCTNAACAATCTGCCAAGTGAGGATATGGCACCCTTCCAAGTGCTATCGCCTTTAGGCGGATTCTATGACACTAACGTTCAACGCTTGCTACTGAAATCTAGTTGCGAGCACTATATTGATAAAGTCAGGTCAGTCTATCGAGTGGGTTTCTAAATAACGAGAAGAGTTTTTGGGGGCAGGGTAATAGCTCCAACGTCCGCTATTGGACGGAATCGACGAAGGGCATTGGCTAACCCTAAACAGACATTAAGGACTAAGTGAAAAGAGCCTCTATAACGGGGCAAGCTGGTGCAGTATTACTCTCGCATTGCTTAACCATGTCCTCTAGCGTTCCCTCCATTTTACGTAAGTCATTTATCTTCTCACGTACATCTACAAGGTGAGCTTGCGTTGCTTGCCTAACTTCTTGACAGCTTGCTTCAGCACCATTTGCTAGACGTAACAAACCACGTATCTCACTGATAGAAAATCCAAGCTCACGACAGCGGCGAATAAACGTTAGTCGACGCAAGTGTTCTTCAGAATAAATACGGTGTCCCCCAGTACTTCGTGGAGGTTCATCAATTAAATCGCACTTTTCATAGTAGCGAATGGTTTCTGCTTTAACGTCAGCCAACTTAGCTAGCTTGCCACGTGAGAAAGTGCTGGATGAGCTCATTAGAAACACCTTGATCCTGTAGTTACTNCAGGATTTATAGTCGTACTGAGTATCCGTTGTCAATATGTAGGAGTAAGGAATGAGACGACTTGTTAGTGCGCTCAATAAGGTTGGGGTTGGAGGTGTCTTCATCGCAGCCCTCAGTTGCACCGCCTGTTTTCCGGCGTTGGGAGCGCTAGCCGCGACGTTCGGTCTAGGGTTTCTCAGTCAGCTAGAAGGGCTCGCAATCAATACACTACTGCCCCTATTTGCACTTATAGCTTTGGCAGTAAATAGCTACGGCTGGTCTCAGCATCAGCACCATGGGCGAGGCATACTCTCGGTATTAGGGCCCATCGCTATACTGGCGACCCTTTACCCTCTATGGCAATACGGCTGGAGTACCTATCTATTCTATGTGGCATTAGTCTTAATGCTGTTGGTATCGATTGTTGATTTACTATGGCCAGCAACTAGACCGTGTCATCTTCCAGGTAACTGAAAATGTCAGATGTCATTCTTAACTCTTTAATTACTTGTCCTGCGTGCGGCCATCAAAAAGCTGAGGTCATGCCAACTGATGCTTGTCAGTGGTTTTATGAATGTGAAAAATGCCATGAAGTGCTTAAGCCGAAGCCTGGGGATTGTTGTGTTTACTGTTCTTACGGTAGTGTGAAATGCCCGCCTATACAGACTGGGGGAAGCTGCTGTAGCTAAGTTCAGAAGTCCGTTAATGGCACTACAGAGACAATTTAGTGATTTAGCGTGTAGAGTTTCACCTGGTGGGCGCTAAGCGACCCAGAGCCGTCGCTCGGGGGTGACATGTCTACTCTGTCAGAAAGCTTAACACTTCAATGCTTGCCCATTTCCAAGTCATTGTTTTGTCTATGTAGGTTCACATTTTGCATGGGCTCAGTATGAAGGAAATTTTGAAAGTGCTTCTGGGTTTGGCTAGCAACTGCCTTTTGGTAGGCTCGCTTCATGCTGGGCCTATAACAACGGTTTGGGAGACAAATGACCTCACACAATTTGATTATCCCTCCAGAACAAACGTTACCCCAACGGTGCCCACCTCATTCGATCTCACCATCGAGTTCCCGAGCGTTGTCAGTCGGTCCGTGGATCACGGAACAACCTCGATCACTTATTTTGGGGGGCTGGGGGATACAATATTTGATTCGCCCCTGACGCCCTTTGTGGGTGCGGACCCTTATGGCGCTGGCCTCTTGGGTCAGTCTGCCTACACTTTCCCAAACGTATCGGATTACGAAAATACCTTCTTTGAAGAATTCGGCGCTCAATCCAATTCTCACAGCCGATCGGGTGATGTTTTCTGGAACTACCACATAGAGCTTCGCGCTAGGAGGTATACCAGCCCCAGTAGCGGTGATGGAAGCAGTGATTACTTTTTCACAGAATCGTTGTTGAAGGATTTTCTAAAAGACATCCAATTGAAACCCGAGGACTACCAAATAATTTTCAATGAATCTTGGCAGATTTATGACGCAAGTTCGAGCGTATACCTAGATGGGCAATCCTGGTCTGCATACAACGCAACCCTGAAAAA
The DNA here is from genome assembly GCA_002707785.1 of Cellvibrionaceae bacterium. Classification (GTDB taxonomy): domain Bacteria; phylum Pseudomonadota; class Gammaproteobacteria; order Pseudomonadales; family Cellvibrionaceae; genus Pseudomaricurvus. Next base: position 17,643 of record PANW01000023.1, read on the forward strand.
CGTCACTACCGTACCGGTGCCGTCCGTCGTGCAGTTGATGCTGTTGGGGTTGCTACTTCTTAAATTCCGCAAAGCTGGGTAGCGGACGAGTGAGTTACTACTGCTTTATCCGTCCTCTATTGGCCCACAACGGTCAGTAGGATAACGTCAAAACCGAAGTCTACTACATATCATTCAACTCGCTCGCTGGACGATGTTTCTGTTGAGGCCCCATCTAACCGCTGCTTTTAGCTGGCAAACTACTAGGATCACTACAAACATCGCATTCAGTTTGTATTCTGTGAAAAGCGGGCCCAAATTTTGTCCCAAGACAAGCTGGGCAATAGATAGATAACAGACGTTTAGGTGGAGCAGGATGGACATGGCGTTGGTTCCATGATGTCAAAGCTCTATTCCTAATACATTTTGTGATTCTGCTGTACAACATGAAGGGTAAAGACTTAAGAAGAAAGCCCCCCAACCAGCCGGTAAATAATAGAGCTTCCAAAATTGTTCCATTTCGTAGATCCATAGTTGCCTCTCAATACGCTAATGGATAGATAGATTGGCTATCTGGTAGATAGTCCAGCACGCTCCTATCAAAACTATGATGCGCATTCTGTTCTCTTAGACAGTCACAGAAGCTCGTCCAAGATTGATTCTTGTGAGAGATGACCAACCCATCAACTACCAAGACTTGTTTCTCACCCTGATACCCAAGGTGCTTCGCATAACTAGTTGCATCTTTGACTGTGTTCGATTTTTCATTTTGTTTTTTAATGATTTCCTCGCTGAGTATCGTGTTTCTTTTTGGCAGTACCAATACCGAGAAGTAACGTGATTAAATTCGATACACTATTTTCGTAGTTTTAGTGGAGATGAAATACCCAAGTTTTCATTAAACTCAACATTCGCTACGTCGTAACCAAGGTCGTACAAATACTCCACTGCACGAAGAAGTCCAATATCGGTTTTTGTTACACCGTTGATACCTTTGAGTTTCTTACGGATGGATTCGCGAGCCGATTTAGTATTTTCTTGGCTCATCCATCGGGCTAGTTGTGATTGAGTTAGCTCCATTTTCAGAATCAACTCGTTAAAAAGTTCTGTCTTATTTTTCACGTCAGTTGCCTCAGTTAAGGATGCTAGGTAGTTGGTACAAATCCGCATGATTCAGCTTGGGCTAATTGTTCAAGCTTCATTGCCAAGTTCCAGCCGGCTTTCCTCTTGTCGATTGCATTTCGAGGAGAGCTGTTTTTACTAAAAGTCTTGATCCATGCAATAAGATCTGTGTCCATTCCAGGGTTCTCAATGTTCCCTGCAAAAGCTCTCCGACCAAGTTCTACTGGACCGAATGGTGCATCATCTATGATTAATAGCGAGCTCAGACAGACAAGCTCTCTGTAATCAATCGGAGTCAAATAGTACTCGGCACTGGCCAGCTCCCACCTTGGGTTAAAACAAGTTCTCATCTTTTCACAGGCATCGGAGTAGAGGTCGGCGAATCTGGAGCACATATGGCGCATGCCTTTATATCGGTCGACAGCACGAGCACGCTCAACTGCGTCAAAGGTGTCACACCATGCATCCCATCGATTGGTATCGGATGAGAGAATTGAGGCTCTGAGTTTGGGTTTTTGAAGGGCTTCACTCACAACGAGATGAATAACTACATCTCGATCGACACCAGATAAAGACCCTTCTATGTCGCGGTGGGAGATGTCAAAACCCTGTGGAATGCGTTTGGTTCGAATTTGTTGATAGATACTACTTTCGAAAGCCATAGCCACAAACTTCGCTCTGCCCATCGTCGATTGAAACGCCGCTGAGTTTTTCAGCTGCGTTAGAACTTGTAGGGCTCGAATGGTTTCGTCTTCGTTGAATTTTCTTTTGCTTGAAGCTGAGTAGCCTCTTGCTTGTTTGTTATGCACAGGCTGCTCGACTAATGAATCTTGTCCAGAAGTACTGTTTTGATCCCAATCCAACATATTCAACCTCAAGGTTTACGTTAGGCGCGCCTAATCGATTGTCATTAACTGACGGAAAGCTCTGGCTGGATTGGTGTCGTGATGGCGCAACTAGTCTGTGGATAGACAGTGGCGCCAACGTTACTCGATCTCTGCATCTCCAGCAGGCTTTCACGTCGATCGGGGGTGATTTCCCGAACATGTCTTTATTATAATTGTATTATATTATGATAACAATGGGGGCGAAAAAAACTATATAATTATTCGTAGCTCCATGAGGTGTAACTCTGACCAGACAGGAAGGCCCCAGTAGGGGCAATTGAACATCAAAGACTAGGTTCATCGTTATTGTCTTTCTGGTGGCGCGCTCTCCATTTCTCCAGGCGTTCGTGCATAGTGCTAACAGTCTCAGAAGGTGTTGATGTTGATTTTGCTTTAATCTGGGTAGCGATCTTCTCGACGATTTCGCTAACTTCCATCAAAATTGCCTCAGTACCAAAAGGCTGACTCAACCAGCTTTGTGCTTGTTCTTTACCTAGAAAGCGAGACATTTCATTTTTAAACACTGAAACAGCTTGTTCACCAGCGAGTTCGGATGCTTTCTCATTTAGCTGTCTCGCGATGTCCCCTGCGGTATCGGCAATGCCATAATGCCCGCATTTTTCGATTACCCAGTCATCGTTGATAGATGTGTTGCTATCGATAAGGAACTTGATGTCCCAGATGTCACGAGCCTTTAGATATTGGCGCCCAATCAATGCAACCAATTTGTCAGCAAGTATTTCTTCCTTGCTCGATACTTGAAGAATAATAGGCGGAGATGCTTGTAGAGGTTGAGCTGTAAACTGTTTGATAGCGCGGGGCTTTGCGTCCAGAGCAGGAATACCTTCTGCAACTTCAACATGGATCAATTGTTTGGTTTTGTTGCTACCCGGTAGACCATCTAAACCAATTTTTACAGACCATCTTCGGACTTCAATGCCTGTAGCATTGGCTGGGCCTTGTGGTTGTTTAGGGTCCTTGAACTCAACCTGAGCGGCATAATCGTTTCCAATAACATCGGACAGGAGTGTTTTAAATTTCTCGATTGCTGTATCGGAGACCGGTTTCTCGGTAACAAAATCTAGATCTTCAGAGTAACGGTTGTTGTCATAGCACAAACGGAGTGCTGTACCACCTTGGAAAACTATTTCGCGACTTAATCCAGATTGCGCAATACAGCTAAGAATGTCCCTGTGTAATCCTTCTTTAACGACCGTGTTATAGAGTCGATCATTCCCCCTAGCTTCCCGGTCAGCTAAAGCGATAATACGATCAAGTTTGTTGTTCATACTTCCTCCATGCTAATGCTGCGATCGGTGAGTTCGTGATAAATCTCACTGTTGACTAGATCTATGTTACGACCGGATCGTTTTAAGTCTCTCAACGCTCGCTCGGGCGTCGCTTGCAGCAGGCCGGTATTCTCATCAAGCACTGTTTCTTCGAGAATAGCCTTTGGTCTTCTGTTTGTGTGAGTAAATTCAATGGTTCCGTATGCGGTGTTAAACGTTTGCGATCGCCCGGTGGTCATAAGTGTTAAGTGTTCCACTGGAATCTGTGAAATCACCCCCAACTCTGATAATCGACTTTCCTGGCTAACATAGTTGATTGCCCGAGGGCGGAGATAAGGAACCAATGCTTCTAGTTTTCGAGGCGGAGTACTTTTTGCTCTCGGATTAGCATACAACCCCTTCTTCACTTTCTTTAGTATCCCGGATTTCACGTGTCGATCGAGAGAAGCGAGTAGCGTCTTCGATGATTCCTCCGTAAAAACGCCACCTAACATATTGGGGGTGAATAGCCATACGTTTTGTGAATCGAGGTCGTCTAGTGCATGTAGCAACTCTTGTGTATTCATTGTCTTCTCACTCTATGAGGGGATGATCATTTAAGCGCTTAACCTCATCTCACCCTCTCACAAATATAAGTACATTAATTCTATCTTTAAGTGGTGTTAGTGTAATCATCATGCAGCATTTGGTCAACTGAGTAGTCAGTATATCTGCATATAAGTGGTGTTACTGTAGATTTATTTTGATGCGGAAGTGTGTTGACAACAGGCAGAATCAAGTCAGAATAAGGGGCTCTTGCCAAATAGCATTCCTCGCTGGCTGGTAGGTTGCTCTGGCGGGTACCACCTGCATGCAGGCCGCCAGAGTTTTATCGCCCTCAGTTATCAAAGCTTGATCTGTCACCCCTACGTTTAATTATCTACACCTCCCTATGTGTTCCTGCGACTTAGTTAGAGCTTGCGAGCTTAATGAATTTGGTGCTAACCTATTGGTAATGTTATTATATTATGATAAATAATTAATGAAGATGAAATACATAATGGGATTGTTGGTGGGAACAGTTCTAGGGGCGTCGAGTTCATTCGCTTCTCCACCCCAATGTGACGCATATGTTTGTCTAAACAACTTGCCTGGCCAGATGCCCGCTGTCTGTTCAACATACCGTGCGCCATATTTTGCGATCAGAATCTATACGCCTTACTACAATCCGCCAGCGACCGCAAAAGCAAGAGAAGCTTGGTTGAGAGGTGGTTGTCCAACAATGATGCCAGCATTGGTCACGAAAATTACTCAACGATATGGGCAAATATTTGCTGATCCGGGAACATAGATAGAACACAAAAATTAGTTGTAAAACAGGAGACAACTAAAATGACAGAAGCACAAAGCAAGAGTGTTACTTCCGCTGAGTTAGATGGAAATAAGCTGGAAGTAGTAGATTTATACTTTAGTGACCAAGTGAATGATGCTGCACCAACCGCGCAAATTGCGATCGCAGGGAAGAAATGGATGTGGTACTGCGATGAACCGGGAGGTTTTGCAATGAGCTTCGTTGCCAATTTGGTAAAAACGAATAATCAGCAAGTCGTGAACCGGTCATCGGTAAACATTCCCTTGGATGTTGCCAGTCTTGGAAAAGATGCCGTAGTCGAATACGTACGACAAGATCGTTGTGTTCACGATCCGTCATCGGAAAAGGGTGGGATAAGTAGAAAGGAGGCCCTTGGTTTTCTAAGAAAGTACGCTTTAGTAGAGGATGGGCTTTCAAACCTATCGTTGTCAGTACAAAAAATTCAGAATACAACCCCTGAGCAAGTTGAGCTTCTATCGCCTCTAGAGCAAGTAAAGGTAGTTCTTGGAGAGATTAGCTCACATGTACCGGGTATTGACCAAGTTGTTGATGCCGTAGAAATGGGATTCTGAATCAATTGCTGTGCTTATCGCCGCTGAGCTAGAACGATAGACTAGATCAGAAAGCGTATGAAATAACTGCTTTGCGTAAAACAGGAGGCGCAGACTGGGGTACTGAGGGGGAGTTAGCTTTGCTCCATAACTTTCTGCAACTTCCTTCATCTGCGTTACGTACAAAGCGATTCGGCTGGTTCTCCTCTCAAGAAAGTCAATGTCTCTGCTGGCAAGGGCTGCTTGAAAATTAGAAGGCGCCAGCTCGTCTAAATAGTAGGCACCCCAAAAAGCTAGGGCTTGTCCTGCAACTAGAATACTTTTGTCAGTGCTGCTTTGAGCAGCCAGAGCTAAGTCTTGAGAAAGTTAAATTATATCAACCAGTTAGACTGGTCTTGCTCCTAGGATAAGGAAGGTGTAGTTGAATCGATATTAGCTAAAAGAAATCTTGATGGGCCGCTTGGAAGATTTCGCCACACGAGCAAAAACAGGCAATTCTGGTTTGCCGTGTTTTTCAGCTTTGAGCACCTTACGATAATGCTCTTCTTGTTGGCTTTCTTTGGCCTTGGATAGATCCATGATTCTGATCTTTAGCGCTACTTAAGTGTCGTGGAATCTACTAATTATAGCGTATAAAGTAAAGTATTTCTTTTACTTTTGGATTTACCAAATACTTGCGAAAAGATCCACCACTTCAAGGTTGAGAGGTTGTCAAAATGTCGGAGTCTGAGATAGAAAGGTGTTCAAAAACCACTACTTTCAGACTTTTCTCCAAGCCATAAAAATAGCTATTTAGTATAAATTCTGTATTTTCATCTATTATTATTGTCTTAAGGCATTGGTAGGTGTATTATTCTATCTAGTCTATAGTTTTAATGACTTTTTGGGTGTTTTTATTGCTACAAAGAGCTCTACAGTGGAAAATCGTCTACTAACAAAGCTTGCCTCTGCAGGAGAGCAAAGCAGAGAGAATGTTACTCGCGAGACCCTCCAGCAAATAATGGACCTGGTTGTAGCGACTGGCTTGGTGCAGGAGCCTGAAGTAGTCACGAATAATGCTGATGAGCTTAATAGCTCTGCAGATTTAGGGGTTCTAGTGGTTTCTCGTAGGAAAGTGAAAAATCTAACTCAGGAAGCCTTGTCGGATCTAGCGTCGGTAAGTGTTGGCACTGTTAAGAACATAGAATCTGGCGGTAATGTAAGAGTGGAGTCCATTTTGAGAGTTACTAAAGTTCTCGGGTTACGCCTGCTATGCCAGAAGTAGCTCAAGTTTATATGTACGACCATTCAGCGGGAATGCTAATGCGAGACACTGGCCGTTACTATTTCGTATACGACCCGTCATATGTCGAGCGCGGTGGCAGAGCATTGAGTCAAAGCCTGCCTTTGCAACTAGAGGTATTCGAATCTGAAATTCTATTCCCTTATTTTGATGGCCTGGTTTCAGAAGGTTGGCTTCGAAAGATTCAGTCTCAACACCAGAGAATTGATGATAGCGATCACTTCCGATTGTTGATTAACAACGGTCTAAATTTGGCCGGTGCGATTAGAATAGAACCAACGACTTGAGCGATTATCCAATGAACACCTGCAGAATTTGCCTCGATCCAAATAACCTTGTGATGAATTCAAAGTTTGAGGGATACCACGACAAGTGCGTAGCAAGTTTCTTTGGTAGCTTGAAAACCGAGCCTGTTTTGGATCTTACTGAAGCTCAGTTCTATCACAAGGCTCGATCATCAAAGGGAATGTCCATTTCTGGTGTTCAAGCAAAACTAGGCGTTAGTGTTATTGATGGCCGGCTTGTGACTTGCGATGAGAAATCTGAATACATTCTTAAGCCGTGCCCCAAGGAATTTCCTGAATTACCAGTCAATGAACATCTGACTATGCGGCTTGCTAAGCTAGCCGGTCAAGATGTTGCAGACTGTGGGCTAATTAAATTCTCTGACGGAGAATATGCTTACATAGTTAAACGCTTCGATCGAATTGATGATGAAAAGATTCATCAAGAAGATCTAATGCAAGCAATGGGAAAACCGAATGCCGAAAGTGGAAGTAAGTACGAAACCTCGTATGAGGAGGCTGCAGCGTGCATATCCGTTGCTGAAGGAGGGGGAACTGTTGAGGTGTCTAAGTTCATTTTCCGAATCATGTTTATGTATCTGATCGGGAATGGAGACTTTCATCTAAAAAACACTTCAATTCTATACCCATCCAATGAACCTCCCAAATTGACTCCAATATATGATGCAGTCAACACTGATATATATGGTGATAGTGAGTTTATGGCGCTAAGCCTGCTTTACGATGATGAAACAACAGAGGAATTCGATAAGTTGGGATTTTACTCTTTAGCCGATTTTATTGAGCTCGGCAGAAGGTCGGGAGTACCGTCTAAGGCTGTTGAAAAGCATGCGAAAAAGCTTGTTAGTACATTCCCTAAATTTATTGAATACGTAACTCTCAGTTACCTAGACGGTGACTCAAGAGAAAAATATCTAAATTTACTTTTTGATAGAATTAGAGCATTTGACAGCTAAAACACGTTGATGATGTGGCGAAAGGAAAAGCTTGCATTTGTCAGTGTCCAGGTTGTGACTGGCCTGTGGCTGCTATTCAACCTGAAAAGAACATACGCTCACACTTTCGGCATCTCCCAGAAGAATCAACAGGAAATGAAAGACCTTGTGGAAGTCCAAGCAAGGCCACTGAGTCGATTGTCCATTATTTTGTAAAGAACTTTATTGCCAGCCAACCCGTACTGTACCTACCTACCTACCTGCCTATAAAGTTCCCACAGGGATTTATAGTTGAAACCTCCTAGGTAAAATAGTACTATTAATTTACTGGCAGGGATAAGGGCGCGTCACCCCACCTCTGCGACCAGCTTAATTGCTGTTGACGTAAAGAAACATTGAAAGCCGGTATCTCAGGATATCGGCTTTTTTGTGCCTAATATTTGTCCCTGTACTACTTGTATTCTGCCTAACCTAGAGGCTAGGGCTATTATGCAATTTCTCGGCTCCGATTTGCCAGTAAAAGAACGTTCCCAATTTTTGTATAATCTGATGTCGAGCGTGAATTTCTCTGTTTTTCGTGCCGGGCTATAGGAAAACACCTCTCCAGCTTTTGCCCAAATCCAATAGTTAAACTGGACGCTTGTGTCTTCGTTGCCATCTATGGCTCTAGGGCTGGGAAGTACCATGGCAGAGCGTGTTCTGGAATTTCCCATTTTAAGGGAGATCTTGAGCTTGTTTCGCTCAACAATCCTTCGTCTTTTAGCTGTTTCAGTAGTCGCCTAGCGTTGCGTTCGCCGCCCGGACACATTTGAATGACGTGTGCCCGGCTGACTTCTCCCGCCATAAATGCATGGTAAAGAATCAATCCTGCTTCCGGTTTGAGCGCACCTGTGATGCCCGAAACGCGATGATCTCCTCGAGCCCGAATGTAACCTTCTATACGTTTAGACATACCTGAAAATTCAAACAAATCGGATATGTAGGTTACTTGATCTATAGCTTGGTCGAACATGTAGTTGCAGAAATCAACCAAATTGTTGAGTGACAAAGGTCCTCTGCCATCTGAAGTTCCTTGAGCTGGATAGTCAGCCCTAGCCAGTAGCTCCTTGTACATTTTGTTTGTTCTGGCAAGTCCACGGCTTAGACTCCATATCCCAATAGAGCTAAGGCCGACGGTTTTCAGCGCGGCGTCAGTTAGTAAGCGGCCGACTCGGCCATTTCCGTCCAAAAAGGGGTGCACCCAAACAAATCTGTGGTGTGCAGCCATGATAGCGACCAAGTGTCGGTCACCCTTAAGGGCAGAATGGCAGTACTCCCGCTGAAAGCCATTCATTAATGTGTTTAAAGTACTATGGTCTGGTGCGATATGCCTTCCTACAATAACTGAGCGCTCTCTAAAGCTCCCTGGTATTACCACTTCATGGTTATCTTCCGTTTCAATTCTGAGCAGAGATTCTGGAAGTTCTTCGTAAAAGACTCTGTGAATATTCTTAATGAAGTCGGGGGAAAATAGGGTTTTGAGGTCTAGTTCCTGTTTTTCGAGCCAGAGCTGAGTTTTTACGTGTGCGATGGACTCAAACTGTAGATCACGCTTGGTTGGATCCTCGCTAAATTCCCCTCTGTGAGCCTGCCGTATCTCATATGGTTCTGTACCATTTCCCTCTATCAAGTTCGAGTAGTATGAGTTGATATCTTTCATTAGGGCTAAGAGGCGCTCACGGGTCACAGGAGCGATTTTCCCTTCCAGTAGAGCACAGTGATGCTTTAGGTCGGACGCCTTTTGGAGCAATCCTGTCTTGGTGCACTGTTCGTCTGTTGGGTAAAACGGGGCAGCAGATGAAAATAGCATTCTAAATGTCCGGTTTGATGTCCGGTTAGATAGTAGATTATATTCAGCAAACATGCACTATTTGGCGGTATTCTCTGAGTTCTAGAGTCAAATGTTGGCCGGTTTGATGACCGGTTTAATCAGTCGGCCTATTGGCCTTGATCAGAGTGCGCGGTTTGCAGCGCTTCGTTGGTGAACCTATCCCTTAGCGACTGCAGAGTGTTGAAAATCCGCAAGACTGGAAGCCGACCAAGGAAAGAGCTAACGCTCCTACGATTCACCCTGCACCTACGTCGGTGCAGGTACTCTCGCAGATCTACAGATAGGATTTATTCATAGACACTCCGCCGTCTATGAAACTATTGACGTGGAGTCGGCGGGGTGTCACCATTCGCATTCTTTTGCGACAAATTGTCGCTTATTGCTTTTATAGACGATAGCCGAGGTGTAAGATGGCCACCAGTGTTCGCTTAGATGACGAGTTCGTTGTTAGTGCCAAAACTAGAGCGTCAGCGACATACCGCTCGCTGCCTAAACAAATAGAGTACGAAGCCAAGATTGGCCAGATAGCTATTGATAACCCAGAACTTAGCTATGCATTCATAGAAGAGGCATTGCAGTCTAAGGCAGAGATGGAAGATGGAGCTTTAATACCTTATGCCCGAAGAACAGAGCGAAACCGCCAGAGCTGAAATACAGGTATTTCAAACTACTCGATTTGAGAAGGCATTGAAAAAGCTACCCGATGCAAGCCAGATGGTAGTTGAGGATGCGATCGACGAAATCCTTTTGAATCCTGAGCTTGGGGAGCTCAAGGCAGGGGATCTTGACCACTTGAGAGTCCACAAACTAAAGGTCAACAGCATACAGTATCTTCTTGGGTACAATTGGAATGAAGACCGCTTAGTCATTCATTTACTGCAGTTGGGCACACACGAAAACTATTACCAAAACGCTCGGTCACGGCGAAAAGCCGACATCAAATATATTGGTTGAAGGTGCCTTCAGCCTCTTTTTAACCGCCTACTTTTGGCATGAGTCCTTCCTCTTCTGTTGTTTGTTCCTGCGAACGTATCGCAAAGAGCCAATATCGGCAACATGTTGCGCCAACCTCAATCACTGTATATCCTTACAGTGTTGGCGTAATTCGACAGATAATAGTCGCCCCCCTGGACGGTCGCACCCGTCCAAAAGGGCTAACCACACAGACCTTCCAAAGAGGTGCCATGATGGCTCAAAATAGTTTAACACTGAATATACCGAAACCAGAGCTCGCAAACGGCGAATCTCTCATCATTCGCGTATTGGACGACAAGGTTGCGAAGAGCAATCGTATTTGGATCGAAGTAGAAGACGCAAAAGGGGAAATGGTGCATTCCAATACCGTTGACTTGGAGCTACGGTTCGCAGCTCACAGAAATCAGGCGGCGGTGTAGTCGATCTTGGTTTGTAGAAAGGCTCCTTTTCAGGGGCCTTTTTTGTGGAAATAAATCTAGTAAATAGGAGGTGCGTGGTATGCCAGAGAAATATACAAGAAGTCAGATTTTGGGTATGTTGCCAGAATCATTGAAAGCCGAAGATGTGAGTTCAGTTTCTGAAGAGCCAATGAGCGAAGTGGTCTGCGAGAGAGCTGACTTAACCCCGGAAACTCGTAGAAAGAAAATTGCATTAGAAAACTCTGCGAGCCCATCTCGAATAATAGGAAAAGGAAAGTCGATATGATTGCTTATTTCACAAACAATGGACGCTATTTCTTGGCGTTGGTGGTCATCGTTGTTGCGGTTCCGTTCGCTATGGGTCTTTGGGATTTTGATAGCTATGATCCTAGTGCCAAGGATCTGACGAAGATGAACTCCTATGGGTTAGAGAACCCTTCAAATGGTTCATTCGGAAAGGGGGGCGTATACAAGTACTACGGTGAAGGAAAAATAGTCAATATTATAAGTGTTGAAAACCACGAAAGCGGAGCAGCGCGATCTAGAGTTGTATACGATATTGAATACCGTGTATTAGACGATCTATATATCGCAAATGCCGATGCTAAGCTTGAGAAAGACCTTGTTTTCAAAAAAAAAATACAATCAAGGAGAAACATTTATAGTTCGCGAAGCAACATTGCTTGGTCGTGATATGGACACTTTCGGCTCACCTAAAAGACCCTATGTTTTTCGAGGTATAGTCCCTATGAAGTTACTGCCTGAAGAATCTATTGTAGAAGCACAGTTGCTAGTGGATAAACGCAAGAGAGGAGAAACTCTTGATGTACGATTACTGCAGCCGCTAGCATTCTTGGAGGACGCAATAGAGAAAAAACATCTGAATACGGATCAATTAGAGAATTAGAATGCATTGACAATTTGAATCCAGTAAACCCGTTAATAGCGGGTTATTTTTCGTATTAATAGTGTCGAAATAGGAAGCGTATCCCAGTGATCCAAGCTGGAATGGTATGTCTCTTAGATGTAGAGACTACAAGCTTGCCCATTATTGCATTGGCCTCTTCGTATATTGTCGGAAGCACACTTCCACACGGTTGATTACCCGTGGTAGTAATTACATATCTTGGAACTCTCAATCGTAAACTAAAATGGAAAGTTGATATGATTGCTTATTTTACAAACAATGGTCGCCATTTCTTGGCGTTGGTGGTCATCGTTGTTGCGGTTCCGTTCGCTATGGGTCTTTGGGATTTTGATAGCTATGATCCTAGTGCCAAAGACTTAAACCAAATGATGAGGGCCTCACTGGAGAGTCCAATGCTAGGTGCCTTTGGGAAAGGCAACAAGTACAAGTATTACGGTGAAGGAAAGATAGTCGATGTCGTATCAGTAGAAAACCACACAAGTGGTGCAGCCCGGTCTAGGGTTGTCTACGACATAGAGTATAAAGTACTGGAAGATCTGTATATGGGAAACAAGGATGCCGAGAAAGAGAGTGAGTTGTTGTTCACAAAAAAATACAGCAAAGGGGATACTTTTATAGAGCGTGAAGCCACGCTACTCGGCAGGGATATGGATACTTTCGGTTCACCTAAAAGGCCTTATGAGTTTCGCGGGATAGTACCTCTGAAGTTGACAGAGGAAGAAAAAATACCAGAAGCTCAACTGCTAAAAGACTACCGAATAAGCTCGACTCTGATTCACCGTTTACTGATGCCAGAATCTTTTTTGAGTGAAATGGTAGCTCAAGACAAGTTGAAAGCTTCTCAAATGCGAAATTAAAACTCAATACTAACCCCGCTATTGCGGGGTTCTTTTACTAATAATTCTGTCACTCTACTACCGGGTCTGATTCTGGCTCTTCATTCCCTTGGTCGCATCAATATGTCCACTGTGAATGTTACCAATAACAGCATTGACTCCTCCTGGCATATCATCACGAGCAGCATCACCTAGTGGTCGACCACCCATTTTTTCGATAATGAAATCCGGAAGTTCATAAATGAGGTCAAATGTTCGCATGATCAACTTATAAGATACGAATCCCGATAGAACCACAACAGCAAATATTCCAATTACCCCAAGGAACCCTTCGTTAGCGATTCCCATAAAGTATGAAAACGCCATCCGAGCGCCGATGTTCGCTACGGCCATTAAAGTCATCGCGGCGTAGAATCCCAAGACCATAAGTAGTGGGCGTAGAATAAGCTCAGCCATCACGATAAAACCATCTCTAGTTTTATCGTTAATCCAATCTTCATTAGATGCTGCAGCCGTTGACATCCAGATAGGTCCATAAATCATTGCAATGAACATCATTATTCCCCAGCTTTGGAGAGAAATAAGCCATTTAATCATCGGAATTGACGGCAGAAGATAATGAAAGGTCAGTCCCACCAAGCTGCCCATAATTACAATCGGCGTTAAAATTGATACGGCTGCCTGAACTACACCACTTGTAAAGAACCCGGCTACCTGCCCAATCCCACTTGAAGTCAGTCCTTTCGCAACAACCAAACCCATAAGGACCGGCCACATAATTTCCATTAGAGAAGTGATGGTAATACCGATGTTTGCAAGATTTACAATCAAGTCGTTGTTAGTTGATTCAATTAGTTGACTTTGAATAATCTTGAGTATCGTGTTACCTGCCCAGTTTATATCAAGCTGGTCGGTAACTTTTTCCCACCAATCATCGCCATGGTCTGGTGTATACTTCGCGTCGGCTATGTCATCAACTTGCTCTACTGCGTTGAAATCCATAGATAATTCTTGGTTTGGTCGTAAGGTCTTGTAAGCTCGCTCCAAGTTCTGGAGTCGACTGAGAATAACCGGGAAATTATCGGATTGTCGAACTTGGTCAATTATTGCGTTCTCTTCAGGTTGATATGTTGAACTGAAGGTTTCGGGCATTAGTTTTGTGTCTGAGCTAATCAGGTGTTTCTGTAGACTTGCAACTTCCATATTGGTTTTTAGTTGAACCCAATAATAGCCACCTAAAGCTGCAAATCCCTGATCAACAAGTGCCTCGTCCCAAGTTCTTCCCTTTTCATCTTTTGGACTGTTTTCAACAATGTAGTTCGCAGCGGATTTTCCTTGAGCAACTAGTCTTGATTTGTATCGCTGGTCAGCAGCTAGTATATCCTGTCCATAGGAGGGCATACTTACATTTACTTCGGAGGCCATCGTATTGATCGTTCTATAAATGGCTTCGACGTCATTAACAGTTGAACCTTCTGCATAACGCATAGCGGTGACTTCTTGAACCATTTGCTGGTCCAAAAATATTTTACGTATCAAAGGTTGTAGATCGTTTCGTAGCTCGATAAGAGCATTATGATTAGTTTCAAGTTGCTTCTTGTATAGACGCTCTTCCTCGGTGCTGGCATCAATAATTAGATTGTCTCCAGATGTTTCAACAGAATCAGATATCTCATCTGGAATAGCTGCCGTGACGCCACCGCACACACTATCTTTGACTTGGTGAGTAGAGGCATCATGCTGAGCAAATCTACCTCTTGATTGAATCAATGTCGGGGGTTCATACCCCCAAAGATACACTACTTCTCCCCCCCTCACTTGAAAGGAAAAAGTAGCTGAAGAGCCGGTTTCTCGGGCGCCTGCAGCTTGGTCTAATTTGTACCTCATATCGACAGCTTGTTGGCATGTTTCATTCAGTACAACTTGCCAAACAACACTTGAAATTCCACCAAAGTGAACCGGTACGGTCGTGTGGGAGGTGCTACCAGCACTATTCCCGGACAAATACTGAGTGGAGGCCCTAACGGCTTCGTCCCCAATATAGGCACCAAATCGGGTGGCCTCTTGAATGCCAACTTGAACAGGAGAAAACCCATTTGCAATAATTGGTGAAAGTAGGCCGATTGCAAGAGAGGATCGGACTGTAATAACCCCGCCTGAAAGTTGAGACCCGCCAGGAACACCCTTGGTTGCCGTTAGTGTGGCGAATTGGAGGCCGTGCTTCATAAGAACGACTAACGCAAACGCAAGAACGACTGAGTTCAGAATCATAGATATCGCACCGAACAGAGTAGCTTCAGGCGAAGTAAAAGATGCTCCACGAAGAATCCAGTCTATGATGTAGATTCCAATGTTCTCGTTGTCGGAATCCACTGAACCAAGTGGAGTAGAGTCTACTTCGGAAGGGTCACTCATGTTCACGTTCGCACCGGAGTCAAAGGATTGAGACTCCTGGGCAATTGCACTTCCGCTCGCCAGCCCTATGGCAAGAATGAAGAATATAGCGAAGAGTCTATTCATTGAGGGATTCCTCGGAGTCAGGATCTAGCGTCGGAAAGCTTTGTTGCCTAATCTGTTCATTCCCAGTCATGATAATGAATGCATCGATAATAAAACGCATAGCAAATACCATCATGATCACAACGCATGCTGAAGTCTGGAGAATGTCTGCAACTTGAAGCCGGGATAGCGCGATAGCGCCCATGGCAATGGCAAAACACAAATTCACTACGGCAGAGGATTTGGACTTCTTAACCGCCAGTGCTACTTCATCTTCATTGATCGTAGGCTTAAGGTTATCGTATCGTTTATATAGGGCTTTCGCTGATTCTTTAACGTTCTTGCTATATCCACCCATCCTCTTAAAGGGAACCTGTAGTGGTCAACTAAAACTGGCCAACCCGTTATAAGTTTTCTTGTGTTCTGCTTCAGCGGCTAATGGTGATAGCCCGCCGTTATGCTTATGCGGCCGG
>PANW01000024.1 GCA_002707785.1 Cellvibrionaceae bacterium
ACCACCTTAGAGCGATTGATAAAGCCATTGGCCACATAGTGGTGCTGGCGGTTGCTGTTAAGAATGACTTCTTGGTAGCCGTTGCCGCTGATCGTTTCAGGGCGAGCGTTGGGGTTCTGTCGCTGGTCTTCCCAATTGCCAAAGCCCCAAGTCAGTAGAGCGATAACCATCAGCCAAAAGATGATCAGCATGCCGCGACCAATAGGGCGGGCATCATCGGCATTACGCATGCTTGGGGTTTCCTTGAATGTAGAGAGAGGTAAATCGGGCAATGTTGGTCATTTTTTGTCAGTATTATCGGTTTTTGGTCTTATTTTGAGCTCTTTATAAGCAATTAATTATAAGGCGCAGGGGATCTTATAGCAGAATGTGATGACTATCTCGATTGCAGACTTTGCCGCTAGTTTGTCATCAAGGGTGGATTATACTCATCTCACCGTTTGATGTGAGTGTTGTGAGGTCGGATTAATGAGATCCCAAGGCTAGCATCAACAAGGCTTGATTGTAGCGTTCTAAATCAGCGTTAGCGTTGACGGTTTGGCTGTCTGGAGTTTTATCAGGATGAGTTCGTTGCGATCGGAGTGATCGCCTCCCGCAGTTTTGACGAGCAATAGAGTTAGCATTGATTGTCCGGCGGAGTAACAGTTGTGAATGATGATCCCCAAAAAGCCAATGTTGTTCCCATTGGTTCATCGGCGACCTTGTCTCCGGTGCAGAAGGCGTCCAACGCTCGCGCTCAGCTTGCGCGACTGCCGGCACCTGCTCATCGTTTACGCGAAAAAGCGACAACCCTGCTGCAACAAACTCTCAAAAATCTATTTGATGGCGCAGATGATGCGCTGTTTGACCTAGCCGATCGCGCGACCAGTAACCAAGATCAAAATACCTATTTTGAGGCCATGCGGGAAGTGCGACTGAAACGTCGTGAAACCGAAATCGCCTTTTTCACTAAGCTCGATCAAGCCTTCGCTGATTTACTAAAAGTGATTCCCGATCAAGACGATGATTTTGTCGCGGATATTTCCCTCGATGAGTTAAGTCTGGTGGACAATGAACAGCTGGAATTCCAAGTCGCCGTAGAAAGCATGATTGCCAAAGTGTTGGAGCGCAGCGCCGAAGCCGCGCAGCACATTGCTTTACGGCTCGACAGGTTAGTGCCTGCCAAAGTCTATCAACAGAACAATCCCGTTGGCCCTCATCGCCTGTGCAATAGTTTTTGGCAGGTGGTGGAGCCCTTAGATGTGGATATCAAAGCCAAGTTAGTGCTGCTGAAGTTGTTTGATAAAGCCGTTATGGCACAGCTGCACAAAGTCTATACGGTGCTCAATAATTTACTGATTCAACAAAATGTACTGCCTTCGCTTTCTTCAAGGCCCGAGCGCCGGCGTACATCGCGTCCAGCACAGACTTCTGGCGCAGGTGCGGCTGGTGCCACCGAAGTGTCCGAACAAGATCATCAAGTGTTGGAGCAGTTGCGTGGCTTAATGTCATCGCAGGGGGTTGCATCCGGTTCAGCGTCCGGTGGGGTATTGCCCGCTGGTGAGCTGGCGCAAGTATTAACTGCCTTGCAGCAGAAAGTTCCTGTGGGCGCGCAGCAGCAGGCGAGCCTGCTCGATAATCAGCAGTTGTTAAGCATGATCGCGCCGGCGACTCAAAGTGGTCAAACCATGTCGGCCATGGATCAGGATGTGATGAACCTGATTAATATGCTGTTCCAGTTTATTTTGGATGACCGCAATCTCGCTGCGGCTATGCAGAGCTTACTGGCTCGATTGCAAATCCCGCTGTTGAAGGTGGCGGTTGTCGACAAGAGCTTCTTTAACAAGGCCGGCCATCCTGCGCGTCGTCTTTTGAATGAGTTGGCCACAGCGGCATTGGGCTGGCAAGAGCCCGAGAAAGGAGCCGTTCGAGATCCACTGTTTCGCAAAGTGTCTGCGGTGGTGGAGGAAGTGATCACTCAGTTTGAATCGGATGTGACCATTTTTGAAACACTGCTAACCGACTTTATTGCGTTTACGGAAAAAGAAAAGCGTCGCGCTACTGTGCTGGAAAAGCGCACCTTGGACGCCGAAGATGGCAAGGCCAAGTCCGAGCAAGCTCGCGCTACAGTCTCCGCTCAACTTGATCTTATTGTACAAGGTAGANCTCTCCCCGATTGTGTTCAGGCAATTGTTGAGGGCCCTTGGCACAATGTTCTGTTTCTAAGCTTACTTAAGCACGGAGACGACAGTGATGACTGGCGTGAAAGCTGTGAAGTTGTTGAACAGTTAGTGTGGTCAGTTACCACGCCGCTGGATACTGCTAGTCGCTCTGAGCTAATGGGCCTGTTTCGCACGTTATTGCCGAATTTACGCAAGGGCTTCGAGACGATTTCTTACAATCCGTTTGAAATGAATAAACTCTTGAAGCAGTTGGAGCAAGAGCATTTGCGCCGTTTGAGAGCCCCAGTCGCGGTTGAGGCCGAAGAGCTGCCCGAAATCGATGCTAACAGCGCGAGCGATACAGCGAGTGTCGATGCAGTTGCGAGTACCGAGACGGTTAATAGTGCCGGCGAGGTGAATAGCGCCGAGGCAAAAGCCTCTGACGTGAATCCGGCACTCGCAGTGCCTCAANCGAGTGTANCTGCAACAACAGCANCTCAAGCAAAAGTCGCNCAAGAANACNCANCTCAAGTAAAAACANCACAAGAACCAGAGTCTNTAGCNGCGGNATCTGAAGCTACTCAANAAGACGACTCGATTCATGCAGAGC
Source organism: Cellvibrionaceae bacterium (assembly GCA_002707785.1). Taxonomy (GTDB): domain Bacteria; phylum Pseudomonadota; class Gammaproteobacteria; order Pseudomonadales; family Cellvibrionaceae; genus Pseudomaricurvus. Next base: position 2,752 of record PANW01000024.1, read on the forward strand.
CGCAGGGCTCAATGGANGAGGAATTGTCTGTCGCTTCTGCTGAGAAGAAATCAACAGAAGCTTCTTCTGCTGACCCCGTTCTTCAAGAGTCGATGCCTGTCGATACCGACAGCTCCAGCAAAGCGGGCGTCGACGATAAAGCCGGCTCTGAGAGCGAAGTGTCAAACTCTTGGTTGGAGCAGGTTGATCGTTTTGCCCAAGGTTCTTGGTTCGAGGTGTCGGAAGACTCCAAGCCCACTTATCGCTGCCGTCTGGCGGCGGTGATCAAAGGTGTCGATAAATTTATCTTCGTCAATCGTAATGGCATGAAAGTCGCCGAGAAGAGTCGGCAAGAGCTTGCTGTCGCTTTGCAGCAGGGGCGCTTCAGTATTCTCGATGATGGCATGTTGTTCGATCGAGCGTTGGAGTCCGTTATCGGTAATTTACGTCACTCACGGGGAGCGGTTAGCTAATAGCCTAGATCCCCGACGGCACTTCTGAAAGACCCCTTCTCGTATCGTGACTGAGCGGCACATCTGGTGCCAACCTTCAATCTTGTGTACTCTTTCTGGCTTTGATTAATGGACAATGGTCGGCACCGTTACGCCGATCAGCGAGGAGCTCATGGCCAAGTCTTCTGCGTTTGCCGTTCACTTTTCTGTCGATAGTGAAGGTTGGTTGGAGCCTGCGCGGCATTTGTTGTCGCCGAATCATAATCAACGTGACGCTGATGCGGATATCTCTCTGTTGGTCATTCANAATATCAGTCTGCCGCCAGGGCAGTTTGGCACAGGCTGTGTGCAAGATTTCTTTTGCAACCAGCTCGATATCAGCACCCACGCATTCTTTTCTGAAATTGAGCAGCTCAAGGTNTCCGCNCACTTTTTCATTGATCGTCAGGGCGAGGTGACGCAATTTGTGCCCACGACTGCCCGTGCCTGGCATGCCGGGGTGTCGTGTTTCGAGGGGCGTGAGAGCTGCAATGACTTTTCCATCGGTATCGAACTGGAAGGGACCGACGATCAGCCCTACACTGACGCTCAGTACGTCGNGTTACAAGGCGTCACCAAGGCCCTTTTAAATAGGCATGGTGAATTGTCTGTCGACCGCATTGCTGGCCATTGCGATATAGCTCCGGCGCGCAAAACGGATCCGGGCCCGTCTTTTGACTGGTCTCGTTATCGCACCAGTCTTCAACAATTTCAGGGAGAGAATTCATGACCTTTGTGGTGATTGTTATTGTNTTTGGTTTGGTTCAATGCTGGGGCTCGGCTCAGAGCTTTCAGCGCGATGGCCTCTATAACGAATGGCTGATAACCACTCAAGCCTGGTTTCCCAGTGCTGGGTTNCGCATCGTTGCGCAAGTGATNGTGCCNGTTGTGGTGCTGTGGTTTGGTTTGAGGATAGTCGAGAGCATTTCTGGGCTGTTGTTGTTTTTGGTGGCNATTCCCCTACTGATGTACAGCTTGGGCAGGGGGGAGTTTCAAGAATGCTTGANAGGTTATTGNGAAGCTTCGCATCGCAAAGATAACGAGGTGGCGACTGAGTACGCGATGCGTATGGGAGTCGATACTGAGGATATCTCCGATTGGCCTGAGCTGCACCATCAAACGCTGCGCCGCGCTGCCTACCTGGGGTTTGATCGTTGGTTTACAGCAATCTTCTGGTTTCTGTTGTTGGGGCCTCTAGGGGCGGTTTTCTATCGTTTAAGTGCTCTCGCTGCACANGCCGATGAGCAAACTGATGAGGTTCGTGAATTGGCTTATCGGCTGCGCTGGTTATTGGAGTGGCCTGTGGTTCGTCTGTTGGGGCTGAGTTTTGCCTTAACGGGGAATTTCGTCGGTTGTATTCAGGGNTGGAAGGCGAATTTATTCTCTATCACTGATCCTACTGAAGAAGTCATGGAAAAGTATGTGCATGGCGCTCTTAACGTCAACAGTAACGAGCTGGTACAGCAGGGCGTGACCGAGCAGGAGCTGGATGCCTTGATTCCACTGCTGGGCAGGAGCTTGATTCTATGGCTGTGTGTTTTGGCGGTTCTAGCGATTATGTAATAATGGCGGCTCGCGCCGTCAGGAGTGAGCTAGCCTGCNGAACNTAACGTTAGTCGTATCAGATCAGTTGGTGTCGTCTGTGTCTTCAGTCTCTCCCCTGAGTAAGGGGGAAAAAACCCGTTTAACCATTCTTCATGCCACACTGAGAGTGATTGCCAGTGCTGGTCGTCGTGGCGTGACGCATCGCGCAGTGGCGAAGGAGGCGGGCGTTAGCCTATCTCTCACGACCTACTATTTTAAAGATCTATCAGAATTGCTGATCGAGGCATTCACGCTTCACAAAGCTGAGTTGCACAAGCAGTTAGAGCCTAGCTTGGCAGTCTATAGGGCCGAAGCCGAAGTTTTGCAGAAGTGTCGCCAGCGAGGGGATCTTCAAGGCGAGCAGCAGGTGCTCCTTTCCATTGCCGACCAGCTCAGCGATTTTGTGGTTAATCAAGTGGAAACTGGCAGCCAGGGGCTGGTGGTGGAAATGGCGTTTTTCTTCGATATGCACATGCCTGAGAACTTCCGACGTGTGGCTTATGAACTGCGCCAGCGCTTTGTCGATGATTTGGCTGAATTGTGTGAGGGAGTTGGTTCGGACGATCCTTTCTCTGATGCCGAAATCATTATTGGTACTATTCAGCGTTTGCAGTATGAGGCGCTTTCAGTGCCCGACTCCAACCAATCTCCCGAAAAAGTTCGCAAACAACTTCGCCGCTTGTTGCGTATTCTGTGGGTTGGTCCCAGCCGATAATCGGATGGTTTTAGCCGCTTATTCCATTCCGTTTTCCAGTGTCCCGCATCTAAAGCCCGTAAATGGTGCCAATTAGAACCCATGTTCTGTGGGCAGCCCTTGTGCTCTATGTTGTTCCTTGTTTGTAAGTGCTCGCATGCTCTGCAGGCTTTTATTTTAAGGCTTCTACGTGCTTCAAATATTTTGATATAAAGAATAAAAAACGGTTGACCGCTCTGTGATCAAAGGCATATGATGGAAAAACTTACTGGCAGGGCTGTATGTTTATACAGTTCTCCTCGATTGCACGGATGCACCACTAACATAGCACTGAGCTGATACAAATAAAGCTCTGTCAGTAAGTGCCAATTTCTTCCCTTTCTCCTAGATAACCTGTGTTGATTTGCTCATTTGAGCTGAGTTTTCTCGTCAAATCCCTTGATCTATCCGGCTTGCCAATATCGAGCGCCTAGTTTTTGCTTTCCTGGCCAGAGGTTTGGATTGCTGCGCCCGTTCATGAAAAATACCCCTTTGTTGGCTTGTTGGGAAAGCCATTTCCACTGGAGATCACTTTATGCGGCGGGCTTTACTTGCCTTGGCCGTCAAAATAGTCGGTCTTTAAAATACTGCTAGGGGGGGATGCCNAAAGTCGANTNAGTGNGTGGGCATTTACTANGCGAATTGAAAGGCNGGTGTCTTCAAATGGATTTTAGANTCTAGATGTTTATCGCTCGTCTGTTGAACTGGCCAGAGAAGTGTCGGCCGCGGCGNATTCGGTGGCGGCTTGTGAGTTAATCGTTTCAGTCATACTTGAATGGGNGTTAGGGCGGGGTGATGATGTGGGGNCAGTCGCAATCGCCGATTTACGTGCCTCTTCATCTAAATTGTCCCATNTCTCATTGAGNTTGTTGGCTAAAGTGTGAAGGTGTTGTGNACGCGTGTCTTTGAGTGTCAGTAACNCGGGCTCGAGGGGAAGAGATGAATCGCCAAAAATGAGTTGCAGCTGTGAGTAAAGNGCTTCAGGGAGACTATCGGCNGGTGCAAGTGANACTTGCTCTGCCGAANGCAGCTCAAGATAGAGGAAAACGATCTCGGCTTTGATTTCGTGAAGTCGCCGCTGGCCATGGCTCAGCTTAAGATCCTTGAGATGCAGCCGATGCTGATCGCAAACAAATTGTGCAATCCAGGCAAGGGGGGGCGGCGGCAATTCTTGCGATGATTCAACTTGGCGTTGNAGCATACGTTGCACGAAATGATCAGAGGCCAGAGCCCATACTTGCTGGTGATTCCCCTGCAGCAGGTTCAGCGATTCACTGGGGGGCTGTGTTAAGTAATCTCGGTGCAGTTGGCGCCGGTGCAAGCTCAAGCCCGCGTGTTGTTGCAGGGCGTGGCAATCTAACCAGGGTTGAATAGATTCTCCGGTGTAGGCTTGTAAGCTCGACCAGGGGTAAATCGACGCCTCGGCAACTAATCCCATGGCGACTGGCTGGTGGTGAACGTGCTGTATCACCGGCAAGAGATAGCGGCTGGGCTCGAGTATCAAACTGTGAACTTGTTTGTGAAAGAGGCTGCCGTGATGGCGCCATTGCGTTTGCGCAAACTGGGTGTAGCTTTGGGTGATCTGCTGGGTGGTAGACGCAATTCCCTCAGCACTATTTCTCAGTACTAACTGGATAGAGTCTTGCTGCAGGCAGTAAGCAACCGGCTGGCTACCAGTGTTGTCACGCAGCTGAGCAAGTATGTCGACAAAAGCGGTAAATCCCTCACGCTCGCCAAACAGCGGACGATGGCCGTTACTCTTGAGTTCGACGTAGTAGAGGGCGTTTTCTATATCCAAGCGCTGAAGATCGATCATGCTTGTAAGACTAGTTCAAGTTGTTTGCTTGGCAAGCTCGATGCGAGGTCAATCTGGTATCCTGTGTTTTGTTATTCTGTAGAGCACAATTACAATGCCGCTATGGCAAAAGAGTGGATGTAAAACTTTAAGGAGTGAATGATGCCGTCATTTGACGCCGTGTCTGAGGTGGATAAGCACCAATTAATGAATTCCGTTGATCAAGCCAATCGAGTTATCGATACCCGTTTTGACTTTAAAGGCGTAGAGGCAAAGTTTGAATTGAGTGATTTCCAGGTGACAATCTGGGCGGAGGCGGATTTTCAGATTCAGCAGCTGCAAGACATTTTAAAGAGTGCTTTGCACAAAAACAAAATCGATATTCTTTGCCTCGAAGAGGGGGATATCTACGGAGCGGGTAAGCAGGTCAAGCAAGACATTACCGTGCGTACTGGGCTGGACAGTGATTTGTGTCGCAAGATGGTGAAGCAGATCAAAGCTGAAAAGCTCAAGGTTCAGGCGCAGGTGCAGGGGGATCAGGTGCGGGTTACCGGTAAAAAACGAGATGATTTACAAGCGGTAATGGCATTGTTGAGAGAGTCGGATCTCGGTATGCCGGTGCAATTTACCAACTTTCGCGATTAAACATCTGCAGCTCTCTTGGGCGGGTGAATAGGTTTCACTCCGCCCAAGAAGCCTAAGGCGGATTAGGCCTTATTTTTCTTTTGCTTACAGGCGCGTTTAGCGGCTTTCATTTTTGAGCTGCAGTAGCTCTCGTCAGCCGTGCACCATTTCCAGTTGTCTTCGAACTTGATGATATTGCGGGGATCTTTTTTGCCGCTGCAAGTGACCTGTACTTGCTCAAAATTACGGCCGTCTTCAGTGATGCCGGTACCGTTGTCTTTCAGGCTTTTAGGGCCTGCAATGCTTGTAGATGCCGCCAGCAATAATGCCAAAGGAAGGATTTTTTTCATGGGTTACCTCAAATAATTCATAGCAAGTCGTGTGTGATCATCTCTCACTAGACCAAAGATTGATCGTTTCTTTTATGGCTATTATTGGGGCGGAATTATAGAGCTATGGTCGCAAAAGTACACAAAACTGTTTCAAATTTACTCGTCGTGTGAAAATTTGAAACGTTTTGTCGGTTTTCCACTGCTAGGTTTTTTTATTCTTGGCGCGTCTATTCACTGCGCCATTTGAAGATTTTTGCGGCAATACTCAAAAATACTAGGNTCATGCCTATCATGATTAGTAGGTGATCGCTCACTTCTGGCAGGGTGGCGCCTTCCAGCATGACTTCTCGGGCGGCTTGTACCATATGGGTGAGGGGAAGCGCCTGGGAAGCGTGGATCATCCACTCGGGAGCGCCGTCGAGAGAAAACCAGACTTCTGACAACAGCAGCATGGGGAAGGTGATAAAGTTCAGTAGGCCATTGGCGAGTTCTTCGTTGGCCATTCGGCTCGCCACAATCAACCCCAAAGACAACAAGCAAAGATTGCCAATAAGGGCGATCAGCGCCAGGGTGCCGTAGCTGCCGAGCATGATGAAGTTGAGGAAGGCATGGGAGACGGCGTAGACAATGGCACTTACCATCATCATGATCACCAGTCGCGACAGCATCTGCGCGCCGAGAAAATTATAGGGCGAGACTGGCGCTGCTTGCAGGCGTTTCAGTACGCCGTTTTTCCGATAGCGAACGATGACGTAACCGACGCCGAATAGACCGCTGAACATCAGGTTCATCCCCAATATGCCNGGAATCACCCAGTCGACATAGCGAATCTGTCGCCCACTGATGGCTTCGCTGTTCCAGTCTGGTGATTGATGGCTGAGCAAATCTCTCAGCACCTGCGCGTTTTTTGATTGATCGTTATAGAGATAGTGTTGGCTGCCATCGGTAATCAGCAGTAGGTCGATTTGATGGTGGCGCAGTGTTTGCTCGGCTTTGTCTCGATTGTCATAGCTCACCCACTGCAGATAGGACAAATCAGCCACAGCGGCCGGCGGCGTGTTGTCGGGGTAGAGCCCCACTTTAAAAAGCGCAGCTTCTTCGCGAGAAAACGCCATGGCCACCACGGCAATAATCAGTGGCGGCATGACAAACGACCAAATCAGAGAGCCTTTGTCGCGATAGTACTCTTTGGTACGTGCCCAACACAGGGCCATCAATTGATTCACAATAATTCTCTCTGAGTGGTGATTGCGGGTGCCGGAGTGTCGATATGGATTCCTTATTCGCGCAAATTGTGCCCGGTTAACTTGAGAAACAAATCATCGAGAGTGGGGTTTCTGACTTGCAGCGAGCTCAGTTGGGCGTTATGACCAATGAGTGTTTGCAAGGTGTCTTCCACTGACGGACTCTCGATAATGATCTGATCTGAATCTTGGGGTTTCGTATCATATTCTCGAGCCAATTCTGGCGGTAGCGCTTGACGATCCAGACAGACAAAGACGTGTTGAAAGTGTTCGTCGAGCAGTTGCGCGGGCGAGCCTTGAGCAATAATTTGTCCGCGATCGACAATCACTAGATGGTCGCACAGTTGCTCGGCCTCATCCATGTAGTGGGTGGTGAGCACAATGGTCTTGCCGCGGCTTTTGATGTTTTCAATCAGCTGCCAGAAGTTGCGGCGCGATTGTGGATCGAGTCCGGTGGTGGGTTCATCGAGAAAAATAATATCGGGATCATTGACAAGTGCCAGCGCCAACAAAAGCCGTTGGCGTTGTCCGCCAGAGAGTTTAGACGCTTGATGATCGATGAACTCGGATAAATAACACTGCTCAATTAGCGTGGCAAGCGGGACGGTGCGGCGGTAGAAGGTGGCGAATAATTGCAGCACTTCTTTCACCGTCAGGTAATCCATCAGCGCGGTTGATTGAAACTGAATGCCGGCTTCGTGCTTAAAATCGGGATTGTTGGCGATGCCTTTATAGAGAATGTCACCGCTGGTAGGGGGCGTGATGCCCTCCATCATTTCAATGGTGGTGGTCTTGCCTGCGCCATTGGGGCCGAGCAATCCAAAGCAAATGCCTTTGGGAATACTGAAAGAGACGTCGTTGACAGCTTGCACATCTTTGTAATGCTTGACGAGATTTTTAACTTCAATGATGGGGTTCATGGCATTCTCAGTAGCGATTGCCGCGACAGTATAGCAGCGCCTATTTTGTCTTCACCAGATGTGATTGCTTGGTGCCGGTGCTGCTGTTTCTCGCGGTCATTATTCAGCCCTGCCCTAGGCTTGTCGGGGCTGATCTGATAGTGTTCTCGTGCCTTAAATAAGAACTCCCGAATCCTATGTCCCGACGCTCTTCATCGTCGATGTCTTCTGAGCCCGAAGGGGTCGAAGTGACGAATTCTCCCTCTACATCTGAGCAACGCCGACCCAGCTGGTCGGAAGCGCTGGCAGTCTATTGGCAGCCTCGAGTCGTGACCATGCTGTTTCTCGGCTTTGCCGCTGGCCTGCCGCTGTTGCTGGTTTTTTCTACCTTGTCGGCTTGGTTGCGAGATCTCGAAGTGAGTCGCAGTGCGATTGGCTTCTTTGGTTGGGTGGGTATTACTTATTCGGTCAAAGTCTTTTGGGCACCGATCGTGGATCGGCTACCACTGCCGTGGCTGACGGCCAAGTTGGGCAAACGACGCAGTTGGATTTTGGCGGGACAGCTAGGAATCATTGCCGGACTTCTGGGTATGGCGGTGGTGGATGTGCAGCAAAATTTAACCGCGATGGCACTGTTGGCGGTAGTGGTGGCCTTCGCCTCATCCACCCAAGATATTGCCGTGGACGCGTTGCGTATAGAAGCCGCTGAACCGGAGTATCAGGGGGCCATGTCGTCCACCTATATTTTGGGTTATCGCATCGCCATGTTGGTGGCGGGTGCCGGAGCTTTTTACATCGCCGATTGGGCTGAACCACTGTTTGGCACTGCTGAGGCTTGGCGATTGTCTTATGGGGTGATGGCTGGCTTGATGTTGGTGGGGGTGGTGACGGTTCTGATTATCGCCGAGCCTGAGGTTGATCAAGGCGAAACTTTGGGAGAGGAGTTGACCGCGACCTTGTTTCACCATCAACCTAAAACTCGGTTTGAGCGAATTACTCTATGGTTTGCATCGGCGGTGGTCGCACCATTCGTGGAGTTTTTTCGACGTAACGGTCGTTTTGCTTTAGTGATTTTGTTGTTTATTGGTATGTTCCGCCTCAGCGATATCGTTATGGGGATTATGGCGAATCCTTTCTATTTGGATCTTGGCTTCAGTAAGTCAGAGATCGCCTCCATCGGAAAGCTGTTCGGCTTTGTAATGACTATTCTCGGGTCATTTGTGGGGGGCTTATGGGTGATCCGCTACGGTCTTTTGACACCACTTTTGGTGGCCGCGGTGATGGTCGCAAGCACCAATTTATTGTTCGCGCAGTTGGCCGCTATCGGGCCGGACCTTACCTGGTTGGCGATTGTCATCAGCGCTGACAACCTCAGTGGTGGTTTCTCTAATGCGGTTCTGATCGCCTATCTTTCTAGTCTCACCAATCGAGCCTATACCGCGACTCAGTACGCCCTCTTCAGCTCTCTGATGACGTTACCGGGTAAATTCACCAGTGGGTTTTCTGGTCTGATCGTCGATGCTACTAATTACAGTTTCTTTTTTACCTATGCCGCGGTCATGGGGATTCCGGCCATTCTGCTGGCAGCCTATTTGTTGAGGCGTGCGCAACGAGCCTAGGTAAGGAATTGGCTAAACTCGTTGAAGGGTTAAATACAGAACCGTAAGCGCCATCGAGCCGCTAGGGTTGATATTCAAAATCGCCTATTTTCGGTACAATCGAGCCCAATTTTTCATTTCTTACGAATTACTTCGAGCTTGTTATGTTTCTTAGATTCTGGGCCTCAGCACCTGCGCGAGTGCTGGGCAACTGCGTGTCATCTATTTTTCTGATGTTGATCATTGGCGGGGCTGGTACTACACATGCCGGTGAGCTGGTGTTATCCAACGGTGATCGTTTGTTGGGCAGCTTGGTGGCCGTGAATAAAGCATCGTTGACTTGGGCCTCGGAGAGCTTTGGTAATCTCACCATTGCTAAGACCAAAGTTGCCAGTTTCACCACCGAAGAGCGGGTCAAAATTCTCGGGGAAAACCAACCCTGCAATATCCTAGGGATGAACAAGCACCATCTGCGTTACAGTTGTGGTGATGATCGCTATCAGACCCAAACAGAACTGCTGATACTTGACTCTATCGTGCCGTTTGTGGAGTACGCGGCCAATGATTATATCTACGATGGCAAAATGTCTCTGTCAGGTAACTTCTCTAGGGGCAACAAAGTAGAGGATGATCTGGATGTGCTGGCGGAAGTGACTTTACGTCATCAGGATTTCCGTCACGTGGTGGAGGTCGAATATGAGAGTAAATCCAACGATGACGAAGCTGCAGAACAAGACTATGAACTGCTTTATCGTCTAGATTGGTTCTTCGATGAGCGCTGGTTTTGGTACAACGAAGCCCGCTGGGCGGGAGAAGAATCCAAGGATATCGATCAGCGTTATGTCCTCGGTACTGGATTGGGGGTGCAGTTGTGGGAGAACCCCAATACGGCTTTGTCGTTCGAAGGCGGTGTGGATCACGTGAAGGAGTTACTGGATAAAACCGAAGAGGATGAGAATGACCCCAGCTGGGATTCATCCACAGAGCGTTCTGCCATGCGTTTCGCCACCAAATTTCGCTACAAATTGCCTTATTCGGCTGAGTTCATCCACTCACATGAAGTACTCTATTCACTAAAAGATGGTGAGGATTGGGAATTCAATTCCGATTTCGGTTTGAAGGTTCCCCACGGGCAGGGGCTCTTCTCAGAGTACAAATTTGAATACGATTATGACAATCAACCGGCCAACGAAGCCGAAAATAAAGACACCAAATTCACGGTGGGGATTGGCTACGATTGGTGATCTCGGCGATCGTACAAGTAAAGTTCGGTTAAAGCGTAGCCAACACGGCTTGAAATTTCGCAGGCCGACGTCACATAGTTAATTACACCTACTTATTGAGGCCACTATGCCCATTCTTCTCTTATTTGTGATCATGCCCGTGCTAGAAATGTGGCTATTGATCGAGGTCGGCTCCCGTATTGGCGCTTTGGTCACCATTGGCCTGGTACTAATGACAGCCATGATTGGCTTGGCATTGTTGCGCCAGCAGGGAGTATCCACCCTAATGCGCGCCAATCAGCGTATGCAGAGCGGTCAGCTGCCGGCCCAAGAGATGGTTGAGGGGATTTTCCTTGCCGTAGGCGGGGCTTTGTTGCTCACCCCAGGCTTTGTCACAGACGCCATTGGGTTTGCCTGCCTGATCCCCGGACTAAGGCAGGTGATCATCGGCCGCCTGCTTAAGCGGGTCATCCTGCGGGCCACGTCGGGGGGCGCGGGTTTTTACAGCTCCACCCAGTTTCGACAGGGCCCTAGTCGTGGCAATGACGGCGAAGACATTATTGAAGGTGAATATCGCCAAGAGGGTGACAACCCGAACCGTGACAAGCTCAACTAGCCATCGCCCAGACTCTAAAGCTGCGATATCTCGCAATTTTGATTGATTTTTGACCGCATTCATCGATTTAGGCAACTTTTTTTGTTTTGAGGTGTTGAAATCGATTGATCGAACCCCATTTCCCTAATCACTTAGTTTTATTGTTCTAGATCTAAGATCTAGAGCAGGCGCTCTGGTTCCGACGTGAATGCCGAAGAACTGGGCGCTAAATCAAAGAAAGAGGGTCTCAGGGCCCAACGTTAGTCCAGAAATAGACATTTTGGAGAAGAAATAGATGAACATTCGTCCTCTACACGATCGTGTTGTGGTTCGCCGCAAGGAAGAAGAAACAACCTCAGCTGGCGGCATTGTGCTACCAGGTTCTGCTCAAGAAAAGCCTAATCAAGGTGAAGTTGTTGCCATCGGCAACGGCCGCATCTTGGATAACGGTGAAGTTCGCGCTGTAGACGTAAAAGTTGGCGACACCGTCGTCTTTGGTAAGTACGCCGGCAGCGACACCATTGAAGTCAATGGTGAAGAACTGGTTATTTTGAGCGAAAGTGACATCAAGGCTGTTGTTGAAGGTTAATCCTTCGCTTCGGTGAAATTAGATATCTTTGAATAGTAAAGGGAGCTGATAAACATGGCTGCTAAGATCGTAAAATTTGGTGACGAAGCTCGCCAAGGCATGCTGGCTGGCGTAAACATTCTAGCTGATGCTGTAAAAACTACTTTGGGCCCTAAAGGCCGTAACGTTGTTCTTGATAAATCTTTTGGCGCACCGACCGTGACCAAAGATGGTGTTTCAGTTGCTAAAGAAATTGAACTGAAAGACAAGTACGAAAACATGGGCGCACAAATGGTGAAGGAAGTGGCTTCTAAAGCTTCTGACGACGCCGGTGATGGTACTACCACTGCAACCGTTTTGGCTCAAGCTATCGTTAACGAAGGTTTGAAGTCTGTTGCTGCTGGCATGAACCCAATGGACCTGAAGCGCGGCATCGATAAAGCCACCGCGGCGGCCGTTGCTCACATTCAGTCTATCGCTCAACCTTGTACCGACTCTAAAGCTATCGCTCAGGTAGGTACTATCTCTGCCAACTCTGACGCTGAAATCGGTGACATCATCGCTGAAGCTATGGAAAAAGTAGGCAAAGAAGGCGTAATCACCGTTGAAGAAGGCAACGCCCTCGAGAACGAACTCGACGTTGTTGAAGGTATGCAGTTCGATCGCGGCTACTTGTCTCCTTACTTCATCACCAACCAGGAAAACATGAGCGTTGAGCACGAGTCTCCGTTCATTCTGTTGGTTGATAAGAAAGTTTCTAACATTCGCGAATTGCTGCCAACTCTGGAAGCCGTTGCTAAAGCGGGTAAGCCACTGGTCATCATCGCTGAAGACATCGAAGGCGAAGCCTTGGCAACTTTGGTTGTGAACAACATGCGTGGCATCGTTAAAGTTGCTGCTTGTAAAGCACCGGGTTTCGGCGATCGTCGTAAAGCTATGTTGCAAGACATCGCCATCCTCACTGGTGGCACCGTGATTTCTGAAGAAGTTGGTCTGGAACTGGAAGCGGTTACTCTGGAGCACCTGGGTACTGCCAAGCGCGTTACCATGAGCAAAGAAAATGCAGTGATCGTTGACGGCGCTGGTGAAGCTGCCGACATCCAAGCACGCGTTGGTCAAATCCGTTCACAAATCGAAGAGTCTTCTTCTGATTACGATCGTGAAAAACTGCAAGAGCGTGTGGCCAAGTTGGCTGGCGGTGTTGCTGTCATCAAGGTCGGTGCAATCACCGAAGTTGAAATGAAAGAGAAAAAAGCACGTGTTGAAGATGCGTTGCACGCAACTCGCGCAGCGGTTGAAGAAGGCGTAGTGCCTGGCGGTGGTACTGCTTTGATCCGCGCTGTAGCAGCCATTGCTGATCTGCAAGGTGATAACGAAGATCAAAACGCAGGTATCGGTATTGCTATGCGTGCGATGGAAGCGCCTTTGCGTCAAATCGTCACTAACGCTGGCGACGAAGCCTCTGTTGTTGCTGACAAAGTTAAGCAAACCACCGGTAACGAAGGTTACAACGCCGGCACTGGCGTATACGGTGACATGTTGGAAATGGGTATCCTCGATCCCGCTAAAGTAACTCGTACTGCGCTGCAGGCGGCGGGTTCTGTTGCTGGTCTGATGATCACCACTGAAGCCATGGTTGCTGATGCTCCTGAAGAAGGTGGCGCTGCTGGTGGTATGCCNGATATGGGCGGCATGGGTGGAATGGGTGGCATGCCAGGAATGATGTAATTCCTCGCACCACTGATTACCCCAAAGGGCTCGCATTCGCGGGCCCTTTTTCGTTGTGGCGCAGCAGCTACGCCGCTCGTGCCGAGGCTGGATAAAAGGGGACGATAAAAGGGGACGGAGGGATTAAATTCTAATCACTGTTAGCGCTTGTACAATTATTATTCCCTCCGTCCCCTATAACTCCCTAAAACTGCAATCTCGAATTCCTTTTCTCACTAAATAAACTTAGCACGATCCCCTTCACTCGCCTCATCCCGACACTCACCGCGAATGGTGTAACCACCTCGGTCGAAAAAGGAATCCAAGACCATGTGACCCTCTTGGCAGAATTCAGTTTTGGCCAGTTTTTCTTGCAGCATGGTCTCGGTTCTTTCCGCAATTTTGGCGCTTCTATCGGAGGGCATTTGCCCACCTTTGGAGGGAGGCTTTCCATCTCGGTTGCGAGGTGGGCGTCCACCTTTGGAGCGATCTGGACTCACTTGATAGACGAAGCGTTTGCTGCCGTCTTGGGTGATCTCTGTTTCAAAAGTCTCGGTGAGAGAGGGGCGTTTTCTTTTATCTTGGCTGCTACAACCGCCCAGAATCAGTGCTGAGCTGGCGATGAGCAGTGTCGTCCTAATGAGTTGGTTGCGGTTGGAACGTGATAAGGCTGACATAGATGCTCCTGAGTTCTACTGTGGATCTGCGCTGAGCGATTGAATCGTTTAGGCAAAAAAAAGGGGAGTCCGAAGACTCCCAAAACGTGGCGAACAGGACTATGGCAGTATCCATCTGTCCGCCTCCAGAGGAGGGTGAGCTCAGGAGCGATCTTTTTGCTGGCGTTTTTCCATGTGTTTTTTCATTTTCTCGTACATCTTCTTGGGCATGCCGTTGGCGGCCACTTCCAGTTCTTCAACTAGGGAGTTGTCTTGTGTGACGATATTCACCACATAGCCATTGTTGGCGCTGGAGATTTTGCCAACTTTTAGGTTGTCGTTACCTTGCATCAGCAGGCGGGCTTCCATCAGGGTGCGGATTTGATCGGCGTTGAATTCTCGCTCGAACATTTCCTTGCGATCCATTTTTCCGCCCATGCCGAATCCTCGTTTGCTGAACTCATGATGTTTCATCATGCGGCTGTTTTCGCCTCGTTCGCAGTCTTTCGAATCGCGATTATCTTCGGCCATCAATGGGGTGGCCATTAAGCCGGCGGAGAGTAGCGTGGCGATCAATAGTCTCTTTTTCATGATTTGATTCCTCTTTGCGGTAATAGAGCAATAACGGTTTGGGTTATTGCTGTTTTAAATTGGGGGCACATCTCGATAACGTGGGATCATTGAAACACGGCCATGTCTGACAAGTGTCCCAGAGACTCGCTAGTTTGTATCAATGTGTATCAGGGCAAAGGCGAGGTCGCTAAGGGAGATACATTTTGATACAGGTTGAGTGCTCCTATGGCAGTATAATGGCTGGGAAACCGCAGAAATCAGTGTGAGCAATCTATGACACAACAGCACATATTGGTCGTTGATGATCATCAGGAAATTCGCGAGCTGCTCGCCACCTATTTGTCGCAGCACGGCTTTGACGTGAGTACTGCGGAAAACGGTGAGCGGTTGCGTGCGCTCCTGCCAGAGCAGCGCTATGACCTGATTGTGTTGGATTTGATGATGCCCGGCGAAGATGGTTTGAGCCTGTGCCGTCACATTCGTGATCAGCAGGGCCCACCGGTCATTATGCTCACCGCCATGAGCGAAGACGCCGATTGTGTGGTGGGATTAGAAATCGGCGCTGATGACTATGTGACCAAGCCCTTTGTGCCGAGAGTGTTATTGGCCCGTATTAAAGCAGTGTTGAGACGTGGAAGAGACGAGATCGCTTCTTCGGGGAAGGCCAGTGCTCAAGAAGGCGAGATTGTTGAGCGCTACTACTTTTCGCCTTGGACGCTCGACACCAATCAGCGGCATTTACAACATGATGACGGTGTATTGGTGTCTCTAAGTACTGCTGAGTATCGCCTACTACTGGTGTTTATTCAGCACCCTCAAAAAGTTCTCAGCCGAGATCAGCTGCTGACATTGACCAAAGGTCGAGAAGCGGACCCTTTTGATCGCAGCATTGATAATCAGGTGAGTCGATTGCGCAAGAAGATAGAAAGTGATCCGCAGAATCCCGCGCTCATAAAAACCGTTTGGGGTGGTGGCTATCTGTTTTCTGTCTCGGTTTCGGCGGCCTAGGGTAGCTGGTGATGAAGCTGATCAAAAAACTATGGCCTCAAAAACTGCTTACGCAAATGATTGTCTTGGTGGTCTTGGCGTTACTTTTGGCCCAAGGAATCAGCACTTGGCTGTTGTCCAAAGCCTATCAAAATCAAATGATCGCCCACAGTGAACGTCACTTCAGTCGCCAGTTTGGCGCTATGATTCGGCTGCTCGAGCAAGCACCTGCAGAGCTGCATCCGGCGGTACTCAAAGCGTGGAAACGTCCCGGTGTCAGTTATCGATTCAGTCAGCAACTGCCGCCAGATCTTCGCGATCAGCCTCAGCGTTATCAATCGAGAGAAAAGCGAGTGATTCGCCTGATGGAAAGGAAGCTTGGCGATAGTTATAGAGGTCGAATTACTGTGCGCTTGGAGCTAGTGTCGCCCAATGACAGGCAACGTCCGCCAGCACCAGACGCTCGCAAACCGTTCCCTCCACGGGAAGATGGCTTTCGACGTCCGGCACTGGAACCCCATAATTCCTCTCCTGCGTCGCGCTTTCGTCCTCGGGGAATGCCGCTAAAGCAGTTGATGCTGGCTGTGAAACTCGACAACGGCCAGTGGTTTGTCGCCCATAGCAGTGCTCCCGACTTTTCTTTGTTGGCTTCGCGGCAGACGCTGAACTTTGTGGTCATCGCATGTGTGTTGGTGCTTTTGGTTGTGATCTTCCAGATTCGCAAAATTACTCGACCTTTATCCTCCTTGGCGATAGCGGCCAATAACTTAGGGCGTGGGCGAAAGGTTGAGCCCCTGCCTGAAGTTGGGCCTAACGATGTTAAAGAGACCGTCGCAGCTTTTAATCGTATGAACGATAGATTGCAACGATTTGTTTCGGATCGCACTCGGATGCTGGCGGCGCTGTCCCATGACTTGCGAACCCCCATGACCAGTATGAGATTGCGACTGGAGTTGATGCAAGACAGCGACGAAAAGCAGCGATTGTTGCAAAGCTTGGATGAGATGCAGCAGATGTCCGAGGCGACACTGACGTTCGTGCGCCACTCGGGAGATGTTGAGCCGACGCAAACGGTTGATCTAACCGCATTGGTCGACAGTTTAGTAGAAGATCTGTGTGAGATAGGTTTGGCCGTTCAGTGCGATAGCCTCACGCCGGTAGTGATGGAATTGCGGCCGGTGAGTATCAAGAGGGCTCTGCGTAACCTGATGGAGAACGCTGTCCATTACGGCGATAAGGCGCGGGTGAATCTATCGCTGGATAAAAACCAAGCGGTTATCTCCATTATTGATTCTGGCCCTGGAATTACCGAGTCTGAGAAAGAATCTGTATTTGAGCCGTTCGTGCGCTTAGAGCAATCTCGCAATCGCCAAACCGGTGGCATGGGGCTGGGACTCTCCATTGCTCGTCAAATTATCCGTAGCCACGGTGGCGAACTGGAGTTGGTTAACCTGCAGCCGGGGCTAAAAGCGGTTGTTACGCTACCGATTTAGGGACGACGGCGTCGATTCAGTGGTCCTGATGTCTCTCATTGCACGACAGTTGATGCACTGCGTAGGTGCTAAATAGACAAAAAACACGGCGGATTGCGTCAATCTTTGCTGTTCGAGAGGTATTTCCTCAATCCCTGACTTCTTATTTTCCCTGTGAAGCCGTAAAATAGCGGGGATTTATTTGGGGGCGATGCCTCGCTAATCCTTTGTTTTTACAGGGGTATTAGTAAAGTGTCGAGACAGTTACCGGGATCAGCGTGCTTAGCGCTTGCTTCTCTAGTCGACTCCGGCTTATAACGTTCAGGGCTCTACCTATAATAAAGAACGTGAAGTCTGGCGGCCATAAGCTGCCTGGAACCTCGAAATAACAATAATTCTGATAGCTGCTGTTTAAGGATCGTATTATGGAAACTATGCAATTTGTTAACTTCCTCGCTCGTTGGGGACACCTTCTGTTTGGTATGACTTGGATGGGATTGTTGTACTACTTCAACTTCATCCAAGGTGGCTACTTCAAAGCCGCTACCCCAGAAGCATTAAAAGACGCGAAAGCGAAATTGGCTCCTGAAGCTTTGTGGTGGTTCCGCTGGAGCGCCATGTTCACTTTCATCACCGGTTTGATTTTGTTGGTCGGTCTGGCTAAGCAAGATTTGCTGAACGCCTACATCATTGCCGGTATTACCTTGGGTACCCTGATGTTCTTGAACGTTTGGTTGATCATCTGGCCAAACCAAAAGATCGCTCTAGGCTTGGTAGAAGGTGGCGACGGTCCAACTGCAGCGGGTAAAGCGCTGTTGGCTTCCCGTACCAATACTCTGTTCTCTGGCCCAATGGCGTTCTTCATGCTGGCTGGCCCTCACTTCGTTAGCGGCGGTGGTTACGGTCTGAAGGCTGAAGGTTCTACGGGTTTGTTGGTTGCTCTGGCTATCATCGCCGCTCTAGAAGTGAATGCGATCGTTGGTAAGCAAGGCCCAATGACAACTGTTAAAGGTGTTATCCACTGCAGCTTGGCTCTGACTGCTGTATTGGTTGCTCTGTTGGTTTACGTATAAAGCGTAAATTCTGACAAGAACACCAAGAAAAGCCGGGCATTGCCCGGCTTTTTGCGTATTTGGGATGTAAAAAAACGGTAGCTTTGATATAAAACGCGATCTGATTATTTAATTGATTCGCGTTACTGGGGAATGGCATGAGCATAGAACGAAAGGAGCCCACCTTATCGGGAGGAGCTCCCTCTGCGGGGGATGATGGATTGAGCCGCGGTGGCAATGACGGCTCCAATAATGCCAATACCGCAAAAAAAGCCGCAGCCTCTAAAGCGACGGCGCCACAACGCAAACGCCCGACTCCAGTCTCGGCGATGCAGGCGAAGTCCTCACCGCTGGTGCCTCTGGCGTTGATTTTGTCTCTGACCGGTTTGGGGTTGGCGGGTTTTTCCTATTGGCAGTTGCTTAAAGCTCAGCAGCAAGTCTCATCCGCTGAGCTGCGTATTGTCAGTTTGGAGCAGCGTTTGACCCTGTCAGACGACGAGTCGAGCCAATCGGTGACGGTGTTGCAGTCCAATCTACGCTCTGCGCGGGATGAGCTCAAGGTCGCCCAGAGTGAGATTCGCAAGTTGTGGGATACCCGCAATGTGAATAAAAAAGCCATTGCGGCCAATAAAAAGGAAGTGGCTGGTGTTGTTAAGAGTGTCAAAGCTGCGGCCAAGCAAGCGGTCGATGCCCAGACGTTGGCTAAATCGCAAAGTGAGAATCTTGGGCGTTTGAGTAGTGATATAGCCTTGCAAACTGAGCAGTTAAGCATGGTGTCGGATTTATCGGACAACCAGCAAAAGCGTTTGCGAGAACTGATTGATAAGGCCAATCGTGCCGACAGTCAGCTTACGGAGATCCGCTCCAGTTTGACTAAGCGCGTGAAGACCAACGAAGAAGCGATCGCTGCCATCGACAATTATCGTCGCAGCGTCAATCGCGATATTCTGGATATTAAGCGCCAGCTGAATCCCACCACGCCCTGAGGTTTTGAGTTTCCGCACATCCTTATTAGAACGCCGCTGTATAAGCGGCGTTTTTGTTTGTCTCTGAATGTACTAGTGCTCTAACTTATATTCCGCCGCAGCTTCCTGGCCCCCAGGCCCATGGCGCAATGCACTGGCGAGATTTCTTACTGCATCCTCCAAATCGTGCAGTCGGCCGTGTACTTGAACATGCTCCCCGGTTCGGGCGCTGCGCAGCAGTTTCGAGGTGTGGTTCCACTCCAGCAGGGCGTCTTCCAGTTGCCGTCGATGAGGGCCTGTGGATTTACAGGTTTGGCAGCTGACGGAATGCGACAGCAGGTGATGACTGATATGTAGGTGGCCACTGTCACAAAAAGGGCAGGGCTCGATAAGCGTAGCCATAGTTTTCTCCACAATGGTCGAGCAGAAAAAGTTCTCAGGCATGAACGGGGCTGCCTGAAAAAAGGTTTGAGTAGAAGTTGAATGATGGAACAAAGAGTGAGGTAAAGAGTAGGCAGTTGATGTTTTTTTGAGGGAGTCGGGGCTTGGCCAGTGTGCTCATCTGGTGAGTTAAGAAAGCATGTGTGAACACCGGCAATCCGTATCATTGCGTAGAAACTCCCCCCAGCTATCTACTCTGTGACAGGAATAAGTCTAGGACTATATCTGGGTATTGCAAGAAAACGGGACACAATTGCTAGTGTTTTGTGGTTAAAAATACTTCGAAATCGACAAAGGTCTAATTCAAGCCACCGGACAAATCGCCTCTGCTGGTGTAAAATTAGCGACTTAACCGTGACAGTGGAGTGTTCAGTATCACAGCAGTGGTGCGAGCGCTCTTCTATTCTGATCAACCTGTGTGAGAGATGTAGCCGATGACTACGGTAATTCGTAAAGACGACCTGATTGACAGCATCACCGATGCCCTGCAATTCATTTCCTACTACCATCCGAAAGACTTTATCCAAGCCATGAATGACGCGTACGAACGCGAAGCAAGCCCCGCGGCCAAAGACGCCATGGCACAGATCCTGATCAATTCTCGTATGTGTGCAGAAGGTCATCGCCCTATTTGCCAAGATACGGGTATCGTCAGTGTGATCATGAAGATCGGTATGAAGGTTCAGTGGGATACTGATTGCAGCATTGAAGAAATGATCAATGAAGGCGTTCGTCGTGCCTATAACCATCCCGATAACAAACTGCGGGCGTCAGTGCTCGCCGACCCAGATGGCGCGCGAAAGAATACAGGTGACAACACGCCGGCCATGATTACCTACAAAATGGTACCGGGTGACAAGGTTGATGTGCACGTGGTGGCTAAAGGTGGTGGTTCAGAAGCAAAAACTAAATTTGCCATGCTCAATCCCTCTGATTCTGTTGTTGATTGGGTTCTCAATGTATTGCCGACCATGGGCGCCGGCTGGTGTCCGCCAGGTATCTTAGGTATTGGGATTGGTGGTACCGCTGATAAAGCCATGGCTATGGCCAAAGAGGCATTGCTCGATCCTATCGATATCCTTGATTTGCAAGAGCGTGGCGCCAGTAACCGGTCTGAAGAGTTGCGTCTAGAGTTGATGGAAAAAGTAAACAACTTGGGTATCGGTGCTCAAGGACTTGGTGGTTTGACCACCGTATTGGATGTCAAAGTAAAAGACTGTCCAACACACGCGGCCAACAAACCTATTGCCATTATTCCCAACTGTGCGGCTACTCGTTTATGTAAATTTACTCTAGACGGTACAGGTCCTTCTTTGCAGGCTCCGCCTAGCCTTGAAGATTGGCCAGAGATTACGTGGGAAGTGGGCAATGCACGTCGTGTAAACCTCGATGAAATCACTAAGCAAGATGTTGCCGAGTGGCAACCGGGTGAAACGGTTCTACTGTCTGGTAAATTACTAACGGGTCGTGATGCCGCTCACAAACGCATGGTTGATATGATTGGTAAAGGCGAGAAGCTACCGGTGGATTTCACCAATCGTATGATTTACTACGTTGGCCCAGTAGATCCTGTAGAAGGTGAAGTGGTTGGACCTGCTGGCCCAACTACCGCTACTCGTATGGACAAATTTACTCGCACCATGTTGGAAGAAACCGGTCTGATTGGCATGGTCGGCAAAGCCGAGCGAGGCGTTTTAGCAATCGACGCGATCAAAGATAACAAGGCAGTCTATTTGATGGCCGTTGGTGGTTCAGCCTACTTGGTGTCGAAAGCCATCAAAGCCTCCAAAGTGGTTGGCTTTGAAGACTTGGGAATGGAAGCGATCTACGAATTTGACATCAAAGACATGCCTGTTACCGTCGCCGTAGACGTGAAAGGTGAATCCGTTCACCAGACTGGCCCGCAAATTTGGCAGGCGAAGATTGAAGAGGGCACCATTGAGGTTCAATAACACTCAATAGTCAGTGCTAGTAAAAACCGGGGCTTGCTCCGGTTTTTTTATGTCTCAGATTTAACCCGTTCGTGAGCGGTTTACCCGAGCTACCCTAAGAAACTTGAGAGGGCAGGTTTGCATTCGCCAGTCGTATTGCGTACAAACAATAGGTGATTTGAATGCATCTTTGATGTGCAACGTGCACGGAATAGTTAAGCGAGAGTTATTAATGAGCAGAAAAACAGTTTTTTTAACGGGAGCTTCATCCGGTTTGGGAATGGGAATGGCCCGAGAGTTTGCACAGCGGGGCTACGACTTAGTGTTAACTGCTCGGCGTCTCGATTTATTAGAAAATCTCGCAGAAGAGCTGACCCACAACAGTGATGCGCGGGTGGTGGTGAAAGCTCTGGACGTGACCGATATCTCAGCGGTAGCGCAAGTATTGGCAGATGCTCATCAACAAATGGGACGATTGGATATCATTATTGCCAACGCAGGTATCGGCGTGAATGGTCGCGCCGGTAAGTCTGATTTTAAAGATATCGAACGTATGATTGATGTCAATGTGAAAGGTCTGATGGCGACGGTTGAAGCCGGTTTGCCGTTGCTGAGAAATCAATCTGAAGGTCACATTGTCGGTATCAGTTCAGTGGCAGGTTGTCGTGGATTACCCAGTGGCGGCGTCTATGGGGCGACCAAAGCGGCGGTGACTAACTACTTGCAAGCAGTGCAAGCAGAAACTGTGAATGAGCCTATTGATGTCACTATTCTGGCTCCGGGCTATATCGATACGCCCATTAATCAAGGTGCAAAATCACGACCTTTTGTTATTCCTCCTGAAATCGGTTGTCGTAAACTGGTGGACGCGATTGAGGGGAAAAAGCAGTTTGCTTACATACCCGGGTGGCCTTGGAGCCTTTTAGGTCCTGTACTGAAACGTTTACCTACACGACTCATTGCCAAAATGGCGTGATTGTCACTGAGACTCTGTGACGCGCTATGCATCATCCCCATGCTCGACTGCCTAGAATCCCTAAGCAGTCGAGAAATGGCTGGATTCGGCTACACTTGCAGTAGTATTGAGAAATTTCAAACAATCGCGAGGTAACGGCAATAAGGAGGAGCATTCATGACTCAACTGGTGAGTGAGTCGTGCACAGCCTGTAAAGCAGGTGATGATCGTATCGCCACTGAGGAGCAGTGTCGTTTATTGCTTCAACTTCCTGAATGGTCAGCGATTAATCGTGAAGGCATTCCTCAATTGGAGAAGGTTTTTCCGTTTAAGGATTTTAATCAGGCGTTGGATTTTGCCAATGCGGTGGGAGAGTTGGCCGAAGGCGCGAATCATCATCCGGCTATCTTGGTGGAATGGGGGCGTACCACGATTACTTGGTGGACCCACAGTATTCATGGTCTACATCGCAACGATTTCATCATGGCGGCGAAAACAGATTATTTGCACGGCAAGTAGTGATCGTTCTAACTCAATCACTGATTGGTTATTTAGGTCATAAAAAAAGAGAGGCTAGACCTCTCTTTTTATGGCGTACTCACAATTGGAGGAGCGAGCAATCAGGTAATAGTGCCTGTGGTTCTCACGCGCTTGCTGCCTTTAACGACGGGCGCCGTGCGTTTGGCTTTCTCGCGTCTTTCCAGTTCGCTATCGATAGCATTTTTAATAGCGATCAAGAAACCGGTGACAATGAATGCGCCGGGAGGCAAAATCGCCACCAGGAAACCACTGTAGTTATCGAACAGCGTTATGGTCCAGTGTTCGGCGACAGGGCCAAGCAATAAATCCATGCCGGCGAATAAAGTACCGCTGCCTAGAACTTCTCGAATAGCGCCAACTGCTATCAACACCAACGCAAAACCCAAACCCATCATCAGGCCATCAAAAGCAGAGGCTCCGACTTTGTTTTTACTGGCAAAGGCATCGGCGCGACCGAGGATAGCGCAGTTGGTAACAATCAATGGAATGAAAATACCCAGCACTTGATAGAGCTCGTAGGTAAAAGCTTTCATCAACAGTTCCGTGCAGGTAGTAAAGGATGCAATGATCATCACGAACGCAGGCAGTCGAACTGCATCGCTAACTGTTTTGCGAATCAGTGACACGGAGATGTTGGATCCCACCAGTACCAATGTGGTGGCCAGTCCCAATCCCAAGGCGTTGACCACGCTGCCGCTAACTGCCAGCAACGGGCATAACCCCAATAGCTGTACTAAGGCCGGATTGTTTTTCCACAAGCCGTTGTGACTAATTTCTCTGTAGTCGGTAGTGCTCATGGGCTAACTCCTTCCTGTTCAGTCGCAGTCTGAGGGGCTGCGCTATTGGTTAGCGGTTGCGTCGCTGCAAAAAACTCCAACGTGCGTTTCACTTGATGAACCACCGCGCGTGGAGTGATGGTAGCTCCGGTAAATTGATCAAAATCGCCGCCGTCTTTTTTCACTTCCCAGCGCGAAGGCTCTGGGTTAACTAACGATTTACCATTGAATCCCAATATCCAGTCACTCTTTTTGAGTTCGACTTTATCACCGAGCCCCGGTGTTTCATTGTGAGTCAGTGCGCGAACACCTGCGAGGCTGCCATCTGCGTTGATACCAACAATCAATTTGATGTCGCCGCTGTAACCATCTGGCGCGACTGCAGGGATAATCGCCGCCACCGCTTCACCATGGTCGCGAGCAATGTGAATCTTCCCGCCGTTTTTCAAGCCCAGCGTTGGCCAGTATTTTTCCTCGATCACAATGGTATCCATCAGCAGGTCGTTGTTGTGTCGATTTAGGGGAACAATTTCCAGTAGTGCCTTTTGCGCGGCGGCTCGTTCGGCGGCGGCAATGCGGTCGGCAGTACTGGCTTGGGTGCCCGCTAAGATGGCGGCGGTGACTAATGCGAATAGTCCCAGCAGCAGGCTGTTTTTACTGATGGATGTACCCAGCATGATCAATAAATCCTTATTCGCTTTTTTCCGTGGCGCGACGGCTGTTGCTGTGGCCGTAAGTGCGCGGAAGCGTGTAATAGTCGATAAATGGGGCGGCAAAGTTCATCAGCAGTACCGCAAAGGCGATAGCGTCGGGGTAGTTACCCCAAGCGCGAATGAGAAAAACCAAAGCGCCAATGCCTGCACCGTATATCAAGCGTCCCTTGGTACTTACCGCTGATGACACTGGGTCTGTAGCAATAAAAAATGCACCCAACATGGTGGCGCCAGAGAACAAGTGCAGCAGCGGAGAACCGGCGCTATTAGAACTGCCACCATCGTAAAAAAGGGCCGATAAAACGAACATGGTCGCCAGCATACTGATGGGAGCATGCCAGGTAAAGATGTTACGCCACAAGAGATAAAGGCCGCCGAGTAAGAAACCGATATTGACCCACTCCCATCCGGCACCGGCAAAATGGCCGGTAGCGAATAAGGATTCCGCTTGATAGAAATCGTTAACCAGTAAGGTGTCGTTTTGCTTGAATAAATCTAACGGGGTTGCGCCGGTGTAGCCGTCTATGGGTATGCCCAGCCAAATTTGTTGCAAGGCGCCAGAGAAGCTCATTAGAGACTGGCCCTCTTCCAGTGCGGGTAAGGGTGCGGCCCACTGTGTCATTTCTACCGGAAACGAAATCAGTAGAATTACGTAGCCGACCATGGCTGGATTGAAGGGGTTATAGCCCATGCCGCCGTACAGGTGTTTAGCCAAAATGATAGCGGAAGCTGTACCCACAACTACAACCCACCAAGGGCAATAGGGCGGCAGCGCCAGTCCAAGTAGTACCCCGGTGACAACAGCGCTGTAGTCCTGTAAATAGAAACCGATGGGACGATTGCGTAGCTTGAGAATGGCCGCTTCACAGGCAACCGCAGTGGCGCTGGCCAGCATTACGTTCATCAGGCTGCCAGGCCCAAAGAAATAGCTGAGTGCCAGCAACCCCGGCAAACAGGCCAGAATCACTTGTTTCATTACGTCACCGGTATTGCCAGAACGAGTGGCGTGAGGTGAAGATATTTTCATAAAGGCCATGTGGTTGGTCTCTAGTGTGTTGCCTGCCAAATCTCTATGGTGAGCTCTAGCGTTGCGTGTTTTTAATTGAACCAATGGTTTATTGGCCGGAGCACAATGGAGTTGCTGCGGCGCTATTTCGCGCTAGCTTTCTTCCAGTTGTGCTCGTGTTTGTTCCAGCTTCGAGCGTGTCTTTTCAACGCCGGCGCGAAAGGCATCAATATTCTCGTCGTCTTCTGCTTCGGCTTTACTCAAGCGTTGCTGGGCTTTTTCGAGTCGTTTTTCCAGTGACGCGACCTGATCTCGCAGCTTTTCTTCGGGCGACATACTGGCTTGAGCGGCGGCCTTGGCTTTGGCTTTCTCGATGGCGGCCGTGGCGGCGTCGGGCTCTTTTACCGGTGCGGGGGTTTCGGAGCTTTCCTGTTCATTCTTTGCGCTATTGTTATCAGACTCAGCTTTGACGTTGGCATCGTTGAGCTCTGGCGCGTTGGGATTGAGCTGGCGCAGCTCGTCACGCAACGTTTGTTGTTTGGCGAACATTTTATCCAGCCCCATCTGCAAGGCATCCACAGTATCGGCGTTGTCGGCTTTTGCACTGACGAGCTTGGACTGTGCTTTTTCAATTCTCGTGGACATAGCGGTTAACTGGTTACGCAGCTTGTCTTCCGGTGACATGCTGGCCTGTGCGGCCGCTTTTGCTTTTGCGCGCTCAATGGCGGCGGTAGCTGCGTCAGTAGTCTCGGGCGCTGGCGGTTCGGCGACAGGTGTTGGCAGCTGTGCAAGTTCTTTTTCCGTGGTGGCGATTTTTTCTTTAAGCTTGTCGACTCCAGATTGCAACGCATCGACGGTATCGGCGTTGTCGGCCTTCGCAGCGGCTAGCTTGTCTTGCGCTTTCTGCAGGCGTTTGTTGAGGGATTCCAGATTCGAACGCAGCTTTTCGTCCGGAGCCATGGTCATTTTGGCTTGCGCGCGGGCAATGGCCGCGGCTACCGGATCGTTTGCATCGGTATTGCTGTTGGTTGCAGTCGCATTGCTATCGTTGGCCGTCGGGGAAAAGTTTGCGAGCTTAGTCTTCGCATCTTGCAGTTTAACTTCGGCTTGTTTGATTTGCGCTGTGAGCTTGGCCTTTTGATCATCGGCCTCGGTCTCTGACAGACGTTGCTGCAGTTTTTCTATGCGGCCTTCGGCACCGCTAACCGCGCGTTCAAGTTTCGCTTGTTGCTCTTCGGGTGATGCTTGCGTTTGCTTGGCGCTAGCGATGGCATTGGCCACCAGATCATTGCCTGCCGCGGGTGTTTCGCCACTGGCTTTTTGGGCTTCGATTTTTTTCTTAGCGGCTTCCGCTGCTTTTTTCCGAGTCACGCGTTTGGCTTCTTTTTCGGCTTCAGCCTTGGCGATGCGCTCTTGGCGGAATTCGAAACGCAGACGAGAGCGATCGGATTTTTCTTTCTCAATGGCCTGCTGGCGCATGGTGCCTTTGGCGGCGCGATAGTGTTGAACCAGCGGGATGTTACTGGGGCACACAAATGAGCAGGCGCCACATTCGATGCAATCTTTAATGTTGTGGGCTTCGAGCTTTTCGTAATCTTCTGCCTGTGCGTACCAGTACATTTGTTGCGGCAACAAGCTGGCGGGGCAGGCTTCGGCACACATGCCGCAGCGAATACAGGCTTGTGCGGGTGCCGGAGGCGCCATTTCTTTCTTGCCGGGGGCGAGAATGCAGTTGGTCGCCTTTACCACCGGAACGTTTTCATTCTCCAGCGCAAAACCCATCATCGGACCGCCCATAATCAAACGGCTGGCGTTCTTGGGCAGAAAACCATGTTCGGCCAAGACGTGATTGATCGGGGTGCCCAGGCGCACCTTGATGTTTCGCTGAGTCTGCAGTGCCTCACCGACGACGGTGGTGATACGTTCTATGAGTGGTTTGCCAAAGCGCACGGCTTCATAAGCGGCGACGGTGGTGCCGACATTCTGCAGCACAATACCGATGCTCGCGGGCAACTGACCGGATGGAACTTCTTTCCCGGTAAGAATTTGAATCAATTGTTTCTCACCGCCCGACGGATACTTGGTGGGAAAACTCACGACTTCAATGGCTGTACCAGCGGCCGCCGCAGTCACGGCTTTTATGGCATCAGGCTTATTGTCTTCGATGCCGATCACCACTCGTTGAGGATTGCCCAACATGTGCGCTAAAAGCTGTGTGCCTTTGATGATGTCGTCTGCCTGAGTTTGCATCAGGGTGTCATCGGCGGTGATGTAAGGTTCACACTCAGTGCCGTTAATGATCAAGGTATCAATGGGGTTGTTGGCGCGCGGACTCAACTTGACGGCGGTAGGAAATCCCGCTCCGCCCATGCCGGTAATGCCCGCCTCGCGGATTTTAGCGACCAACTGGTCGTGATCGAGGGCGAGATAATTTTCGCAAGTCTCAAACTTGGCGAAGCTATCTTTGCCGTCAGGTGTTAACACGATGCACTCACCACTCATGCCAGAAGGGTGTGGCAGAGTGCGATCTTCAATCGCTGTTATGGTGCCCGAGGTTGAGGCGTGGATGCTGGCGCTGATCATGCCTTTAGCTTCAGCAATTTTTTGCCCTGCCAGCACTTGTTCACCCACTTCTACGATCGCAGTTGCCGGTGCACCAATATGTTGATTCAGTGGATAGACCAGCTCTTCGGCTAAGGATATTTCACCGAGGGGCAGTTGCAGTGATTGGCTTTTATTTTCTTCCGGATGAACGCCACCGGGAATCGACCAAATTTTTGTCACGCGGCTGCTCCATCTTCAACAGCTTGTTTATCGGTAGCAATGATATTTTCGAATTGTTGTTGCGGCAGTTTGGGGGGCTGCCAATGCCAGTCGCCGAGGGTGGTCTCGATGGGCAGCATATCAATGCAATCCACGGGGCAGGGCTCGACACAGAGATCACAGCCCGTGCATTCGTCGGCAATGACGGTATGCATTTGCTTGGCCGCGCCGAGGATGGCGTCCATAGGGCAAGCCTGAATACACTTGGTGCAACCAATGCATTCATCTTCACGAATGTAGGCGACGGTTTTTACTTCAGATTCTTCGCCGTGCTCTTCATCCAGCGTCGGTGCTTCCACATCCAGTAGGTCAGCGATAGCGTTAATGGTGGCTTGCCCGCCGGGAGGGCATTTGTTGATGGCGTCGCCATTGGCAATCGCTTCGGCGTAGGGGCGGCAACCGGGGTAGCTACATTGGCCACACTGGGTTTGCGGCAGTAGGTTGTCCAATTGATCGACGATGGGGTCGCCTTCCACTTTAAATTGAACGGCAGCGAAACCGAGAATGGCACCAAAGATCAGCGCCAGAGAAACCAGTGCCACTAGAGCACCGATGAAGGGATGAGTTAATAAATAGTCGATCATGAGTTACACCAACCCGCTAAAGCCCATAAAGGCCAGCGACATTAGGCCGGCGGTAATCATGCCGATGGCCGCGCCTTTAAAGGGAGCGGGTACATCGGCCACCGCCAAGCGCTCACGCATGGCTGAAAACAAAATCAGTACCAGAGAAAAGCCTAGCGCTGCGCCAAAACCGTAGAGCGCCGACTGAGTAAAGGTATGAGCTTTGGCGGTGTTCTGTAGTGCCACGCCCAATACCGCACAATTGGTGGTGATCAGTGGCAGGAACACGCCCAATACGCGATAGAGCAGAGGGCTGGTTTTTTCGATGAACATTTTGGCAAATTGCACCACCACCGCGATGACCAAAATAAAGGCGATGGTTTTGAGATACTCAAGCCCCAGCGGCGAGAGCACGTAGTTGTGGACGAGATAGCTGCAAATAGACGCCAGTGTCAGTACAAAGGTGGTGGCGCCGCCCATACCGATGGCCGTTTCCAGCTTATTGGAAACCCCCATGAACGGACACAGCCCCAAGAACTGTACCAAGACAAAATTATTGACCAAGATCGTGCTGATCAGAATCACCACAAAATCTGTCATAGTATCCCCACACTCTACAAAGTAACCTTACCATTTTAAGTGATTAATTGTGGTTTGGTTAACGGTTTTTCAAATAAAGGAAATCGAACAAACTGCGCTGGCCCGATTTTGTTAGGGCTCAGCGTAGTATTGGACCGTTTCGCGGATTACATCACTCGCTGGCCAGGCTTGGCTCCCGAGTGGGGCTCAAGTAGGTAAATCTCTTTTTTACCTGGGCCGGCAGCTAGCACCATGCCTTCGGATACCCCAAATTTCATTTTGCGAGGTGCGAGGTTGGCGACCATCACTGTCAATTTACCTTCCAAGTCTTCTGGCTGGTAAGCGCTCTTGATTCCGGAGAAAACGTTACGGGTTTCGCCGCCGAGGTCCAGTGTTAGGCGCAGTAGCTTATTGGCACCTTCCACGTGCTCAGCTTTGGCGATTAAAGCAACGCGTAGGTCGACCTTGGCAAAATCATCAAAGTTGATTTCTTCAGTTAGAGGTTCTTTGCTCAATTCGGAATCAGCGTCAGCTGCGGCTTCATCGGTTGAGTTGCTTTGCTGGGCGGCAAGTTCTTGTTTGCTGTCCTCAACCATTGCATCCACTTTGGCCATTTCAATACGGGTCAGCAACGGCTTAAATTTGTTGATGTTCTCCCCACCGCGGAAGCTAATGGGCGCTTCCCAGCTCAGCGTCTCATCTAAAAACGCCTCGGCATCTTGCGACAACTTAGGCAGCACTGGCGTCAAATAGGTCAGCAAAGCGCGGAACATATTGACACCTAAGGTGCAGATATCCAGAACTTGCTGCTCGGTACCTTCTTGTTTGGCCAGTGACCAAGGCGCCTGCGCGGCAATGTATTCGTTGGCGGCATCGGCCAGCGCCATGATCTCACGCATGGCCTTGGCAAATTCACGTCGCTCGTAGAGGTCGGCGATGACGCTGTCGGCATCGACAAACTTTTGCCATAGCTCTGCATCGGCAATGGTGGATGACAGGGTGCCACCGGCCTTTTGGATGAACTTGGCGGTGCGGCTAGCAATGTTGACTACTTTGCCCACGAGATCACTGTTAACCCGCTGGACAAAGTCCTCTAGGTTCAAATCCAGATCATCGACGCTGCTGCTGAGCTTGGCGGCAAAGTAGTAGCGCAGATATTCAGGATTGAGATGATCCAAATAGCTGCGAGCATTAATGAACGTGCCGCGTGATTTCGACATCTTTTTGCCGTTCACGGTCAGAAAGCCGTGTACGCAGACTTTAGTGGGTGTGCGAAATTGCGCTGAACTGAGCATCGCAGGCCAGAACAGCGCGTGGAAGTTGACGATATCTTTACCGATGAAATGGTAGAGTTCGGTGTCGGAATCCTTATTCCAATATTCATCAAAGGTCGCTTCTACGTCGATACCGTCTTGCTGGCTTAGGTAGTTTTTAAAGCTGGCCATGTAGCCAATAGGCGCGTCCAGCCAGACGTAAAAGTACTTGCCAGTTTCACCGGGTATTTCGAAACCGAAGTAAGGCGCGTCGCGGGAGATATCCCACTCTTGCAAACCGCTGTCGAGCCACTCGGCCAGCTTGTTCGCCACTTCATCCTGCAAGTGGCCGGCGCGGGTCCAATCTTTCAGGAAGGCTTCAAATTCTGGCAACTTAAAGAAAAAGTGCTCGGAGTCTTTCTCGATAGGCGTGGCGCCAGAGATGACGGATTTGGGATTGATCAGCTCGGTGGGCGAATAGGTTGCGCTACAGACCTCGCAGTTATCCCCATATTGATCCTCAGCCTTACATTTGGGGCAAGTGCCTTTGATATAGCGGTCAGCGAGGAACAGCTCTTTTTCTGGATCATAGGCTTGGGTGATTTTACGACTGGCGATGTGGCCGTTGTCTTTTAGGCGGCCGTAAATCAGACCCGACAACTCGCGATTCTCTTCCGAGTGGGTCGAGTGAAAGTTATCAAAGTTTACTAAGAACTCGGCAAAGTCTTTTTCGTGCTCAGCTTTTACTTTAGCAATCTGCTCATCAGGGGTTAATCCCAACTGCTCGGCTTTGAGCATGATGGCGGTACCGTGAGCATCATCGGCGCAGACGTAGGTGCAGTCGTGGCCGCGCATTTTCTGAAACCTCACCCAAATATCGGTTTGGATATACTCCACTAAGTGTCCCAAGTGGATGGAACCGTTGGCGTAGGGGAGGGCACTGGTAACCAGAATTTTACGGCGCTCAGTCATGGCAGTATGGATCTCACGATAAGTGGTTGGTTCAAACGGTGCGCTGTCATATCCATGGAGACGGGTTGTCGCATCTAGGTCACAACAGTCTGCATTCGCTCAGCAGGGGGGATTATGCCCGTAGCTGAGGGACATCGCCCTGCAAAAAAGCGCCGAACTATAGCATTTTTCGGGGGCTAAATCAGCGCCAAGCCCTTGATTTTTTAACTCTTGGCCGCATCATTGCCTGCATGAAGGGGCGCGACTGCGTTTCTGCCACCACATTGAAGGATATTCCATGTCAGTTACCGATTCCCTCCTGCCTTCCCAAATTGAATCACGGTTGCAATCGCTGGTCATAGAGGCTTTAGACGTGCCCTTGGGCGAAGTGGCTGATGTCAGTAATGTGTTTATCGAGGCAGGTAAAGTCAGTGTGTTGATTGGCTTTAAACTGCCCACAGATCGTTGGGTAGCAAGCCTGAGTGAACAGCTTTGGGCGGCGATTAAAGACCTGCCTGGGGTGGAGTCGGTGGATTTACAAACCGAGTGGCAAGTGGAGGCGGGCCCAGTGATGGACAATACCGCCGCCATCGCCAATGTGAAGAACATTATTGCCGTTGCATCCGGTAAAGGCGGGGTGGGGAAATCCACCACAGCGGTGAATCTGGCGCTGGCGTTGAAAGCCGAAGGCGCCAGTGTCGGTATCCTAGATGCGGATATCTACGGTCCTAGTATACCGGCCATGCTAGGAGTGGGTAGCAAGCGCCCAGAAGTGATTGATCAAAAGGCGATGGTGCCTATTGTTGGGCACGGTGTGCATTCCATTTCCATGGGGTATCTGGTCACTGAAAAAACCCCCATGGTCTGGCGTGGACCTATGGCGAGCGGTGCTTTGCAGCAGTTGTTGATGCAAACCGCTTGGCCGGAGTTGGATTACTTGATCATCGATATGCCGCCGGGGACTGGCGATATCCAATTGACGCTGTCTCAGAAGGTGCCTGTCACCGGTGCAGTGGTGGTGACCACCCCGCAAGATATCGCGCTCTTGGATGCCAAAAAAGGCATTGAAATGTTCCGCAAGGTTAATGTGCCGGTGCTGGGCGTGGTGGAAAACATGGCCACTCATATCTGCAGCAATTGTGGTCACGAGGAGCATATCTTTGGTGAGGGCGGCGGCCAGCGTATTGCCGATGCCTACGACACGCCGCTGCTGGGTGCACTACCGTTGGATTTGTCCGTCCGTCAGATGGCCGATGGGGGTTGTCCGACGGTTGCGGAAAATGATGAATCTGAGGTGGCGCAACTGTATCGCCAGATCGCCCGTAAAGTGGCGGTGGCCTTGGTTCGGCAGTCCGCTCAAGCCTCTGTCCCTATTATCGAAATATCTGACGATTAAAGCGCCGATAGGCGAGTTCTAAAGGGAAATCGCCTTTTCTTTAGATTACTCAGTCGCTCTTCATTGCGGCTGGGGCTCTATTTCTCTGCTCTTTAGTTGGGGGCCGTGATGGGAAACGATACATAAAAGCGGCTGCCACGACCTGGCTCGGAATCCAGCCAAATACGACCACTGTGCAGTTTGGTAATCTCAGCCACCAGTACTAATCCCAAGCCAGTCCCCTCAATATGACTCTTCTTCTGTGGCGATGCGCTGGCGTATTGTTGGAACAGGGTGCGTTGGTTCTCCTCGCTAATGCCCGCGCCTGAGTCTTCCACCATAAGGGTGAGTTCGTTATTCTCGGGCTTCATCAGCGCCACTTTCACATCGGCGTTGTTGCCATACTTTATGGCGTTGGACAGCAGATTCAGCACCACTTGCAGCAGTCTTTTTTCATCACCAAGAACTTTAATTTCAGCTGCCGCGCTATCGAAGTGCTTGACGATCTTTACTTGATGATTGTCGGCCATACCTGAGATAGCCAGAATCCCCTCGTCGATGATGGCGTGCAGCGTCAGAGGTTCCAGCACCAATTCCATTTTCCCCGCTTCCATCTTCGACACATCGAGGATGTCGTTGATTAGCGAGGTTAAATGCTTGGTATTGCGGATAACGGCGTCGAAACCCTGTTGGTCGCGCTCATCCAAGTGAGGGGCGAGGGATTTATGCAGTCGAGTCGAGAAGCCCAAAATGGAGTTCAGTGGTGTTCTTAGTTCATGAGACATGGTGGCAAAGAAATTGGTTTTGGCTTGATTTGCCTGCTCTAATTGATGGGCTTTGGTGCGCAGCTGCGCTTGAATGTGTTTGCGTTTTTCCTCGTTGCGGTAGGCACTTAGCAGCATACCAAGCGTGTTCGTCAAAGGGGCGAGCGATTGCGCTAGCTCTTCGTTATACCCACCAATCCGGTTGGCAATACCCGCCATGCCGACGAACTCCTCGCCGGAATAGATGGGAATGCCCAGATAGGTATTGAGGTCGGGGTGGCCTGGGGGCAGTCCTCCTGCCTTGGGATCTTGACTCGGGGTATTGCTGATCAATAGTTGACCGTGTTTGACGGTATAGCCAAAAAGCGTGTCGTGATTATGAAACTCCATCCCGTTGGGCGCGTTCTGGCGATAGAAATCGCGAGTTTCTTGGTTCCAGCTAATGTTGGTGATCGCGTGAGTCTTGAGAAAGTTTGTCCTTTCTCCGTCGAGCAGAATTTCGCCGATAAACCCGTATTCGCTTTGCGTCAATTGCAGCAGCGAATCCAGCGCGCGACCAAACACATAGAACGAGCCTTTGGCGGCAATATAGTCTTTCTGGATATCAGTAATGCAACTCAGTAGATCCTGAGTTTGCGGAGGCCGGTCAGTGGCTCGCAGTTGCGCTTTGGCGAGATGGCAAATCAAATGATCATCATTATCTTCATCCAGCCACAGCGACATCTGCAGAGACAGCTGCGGGGATTGGCTCGGGTGACACATTGCCCAGCTGCCGCGGGTGCTGTAACGAGAGGCCTCCAGAGTTAGCGCCAAGTGGTCGGCCAGTGGTTTACCGCCTTCTAAGATCAGTGATTGTTGAATGTTGTTGTAGGGGAGTTGGAGTTGTAAAAGCTCGGTGGCATCTTCGTCAGCCCACAAGATCTGGCCTCGGTGAGTGATCTTTATCGTGCCAGTAGAGGGCGTTTGTGGGTCGGGCATGGTGGCTCCAGAGTGAGATCGAGCCGACACCGAATACCCTTTGCCGCTGCTTTCAACGGGTGGTGTCAGGAAGTTCACGATCAGAAATTCGTTCGTCCTGAGTCTATTCTATCGGTTCACTCCCTGATTTCTGAAGTGTGGTTCAAATCTCTAGTCTGTCAAAGCGGACGAATGGGGTGAAACCTCTATCCGTAGGCGAGACCTGATAGAATCAGAGGCACTTGCTGGCCTGGATCTCGGTGAGTCTGGTGAGTACCTCCGCAAAGGCCCTCTAGAATGCTTCTCAGTGCGGCCAGCCCTAGGCGTGGCGGGCAAAAAACAGTATCATTCGCCCTCATTTTTTCTATCAATGGCACTGCAGGTGAGACACGAATGAGCATTAAATCCGATAAATGGATTCGCCGTATGGCTGAAAACGAAGGCATGATTGATCCCTTCGAGCCGGGTCAAGTTCGCTACGGTGATGAAGGCAATCGCTTGGTCTCCTACGGCACTTCAAGTTATGGCTATGACGTGCGCTGTGCCAATGAATTCAAAATTTTTACTAATGTGCACTCCACCATTGTCGATCCTAAGAATTTCGACCAAAACAGCTTTGTCGATGTTCAGGAAGATGTTTGCATCATTCCGCCCAACTCTTTCGCGTTGGCCCGCACGGTTGAGTACTTTCGAATTCCTCGCAGTGTGTTGACCGTGTGCCTCGGGAAATCTACCTATGCTCGTTGTGGCATTATCGTCAATGTCACGCCATTGGAGCCGGAGTGGGAAGGTCACGTGACTTTGGAGTTTTCCAATACCACGCCTCTGCCCGCCAAGATATACGCCAACGAAGGTGTCGCGCAGATGTTGTTCTATGAGTCTGACGAGATTTGCGAAACCTCTTACAAAGATCGCGGTGGTAAGTACCAAGGGCAAACCGGCGTAACTTTGCCGCAAACCTAAAAGCACTTTTTCTTTGATTCTCGGCCACACTGTGGGGGTGTTTACGTTAGAAGCACGGTAGACATAATCGAGAATAAAAGACGCAACGGGAGTACCGAGTGGCTTAATAGCCGAGATCGGCACTCCCGTTTTTGGTTTGAGCAACTCGGTCTTAGGAACTGAGTTTAAGCAATAAAGAAATCAGAAAGATCGGAGAGCAATCAGTGAGTTTACCCACACAAGTCGATGTACTCATTGTTGGGGCTGGCGCGGCTGGACTAATGTGCGCCATTACCGCAGGGCAGCGAGGCAGAAACGTTCTCGTTGTCGATCACGCCAATAAAGTGGGTAAGAAGATTCTCATGTCTGGTGGTGGTCGTTGCAATTTCACCAACATGTTTGCCGAGCCCGAGAATTTTATCAGCGGCAATGAGCATTTTTGTAAGTCGGCACTGGCTCGATATACCCAGTGGGATTTCATTGAATTGGTGAACAAACACCAGATCCCCTATCACGAAAAGAAACTGGGGCAGTTATTTTGCGATAACAAAGCCAGCGACATTGTGGAAATGCTATTGGCCGAATGCAGAGATGCCAATGTTGATGTGCGAACGCACTGCGATATCCAGTCGGTGAAAAAGTCAGACAACGGTTTTCGAATAGAGTCGTCTCTGGGAAATGTCACTGCTGAATCTTTGGTGGTGGCAACGGGAGGCTTGTCGATTCCCACCATGGGGGCGACGGGTTTGGGTTACGAGTTGGCCGAACAATTTGGCCTGCGTCTACTGCCTCGCTCGGCAGGCTTGGTACCATTTACCCTGTCAAAAGAGCAGCTAGCGCCGTTCAGTTCTTTGGTCGGCAGCTCAGCGGAAGTTCGTATTGGGTGTAACCAGCAGAGTTTTCGTGAAAACCTATTGTTCACTCATAGAGGTTTGAGTGGCCCCGCGGTATTACAAATATCCTCCTATTGGCAGCCTGGGCAAGAAATTACGATTGATTGGTCGCCGGATACGGATTTGCGTGAGATGCTGTTAAGCGCTCAACAGCAGCGGCCAAAAACGGAATTGAAAACTCTACTGGCGACTCTGCATACCAAAGCTTGGGCTAACGTGTTTTGTGAAAACTGGTTGGGCAGCAAACCCGTTAATCAATACTCAGAACAACAGCTGGAAGAGCTCGCGCAACGCTTGCATCAATGGAAGATTATGCCCGCAGGCACTGAAGGCTATCGCACCGCCGAGGTGACTTTAGGCGGGGTCAATACCGATGATATCTCTTCAAAAACCTTTGAAGCGAAACAGCAACAAGGGCTCTATTTCGTCGGCGAGGTTATTGATGTGACCGGTTGGCTGGGTGGGTTCAACTTTCAATTCGCATGGTCAGCAGGATACGCGGCCGGGTGTTTTGTTTGATTCCAGCCCCGTAAAAATCGGTGCCTTGCAATAGGGAGAGCTAAGACTACCACTAAGGCCGAGCGATACCCTCAGGCTTTGTTGATGATTCACGCGTCACTTTCTTAGCTTATTTGTCAGCGGTTTATGGGCGGATCGAAAGTCGTCTGTCTTATTGATCACGAAAATTCGGATAGCCGATTGATTTCTGTCGTGCGAGCGATAGTATAAGTAAACAGCTGGGCTAGGAGCGTCACAGGGTGTTGTCTTCTCTATGGTTGTTTCTCCCCTTCTGATGGATAGAGCCATTGTGTTCGATTGGGCACTTGGCTGGGACGCAATAGATTCCAATGGTCTAGAATTCAATTCAATCGTCAATTAACAGAGGATGTCACATGAACGATGAAGTCAGCAAAACCCTAACGGAGGTCTCACAAGATTCTAAGAATATCGCCTTGTTGTCGTGGATAGGCACTTTGTTCTTTGGCTTTATTCCGGGGCTTATTCTCTATCTCATCAAGACGGATGACGAGTACGTTCAGGATCAATCGAAGGAATCCCTGAATTGGTCAATCACGGTCATTCTCGCTTATGTGGTGGCTTTTGTTCTGAGCTTCGTCGTCATCGGCGTGTTCTTGTTCCCCGTTATCGGCATCTGCCACTTGGTGTTTTGCATCATGGGCGCAATAGGGTGTTCCAAAGGTGAGACCTTCCGAGTTCCCTACGCGGTTCGTTTGATCAAGTAGTCGCTTACCAGTAGAAACATCTTTAGACAAGGCAGAAGTATAGGAGCGTGTACTTCTGCCTTTGAGTTTCTGCCGGTCGTAATCCAGACTTTTTCCTGTACAAGTAGCTGCGCATTTTTCATTGCAGTAAAGCCCGGCTGTTGGAGCTCTAAAGTACGATTAAGTATTTTCGGGTTCTATGATCCAAATCAGTGGATCGCTCTACTGAACGGTTATAGTTCTTGTTCTTTGATTGTTGTGGCGGTTTTACGATTTCGGTCTGCTTTCAAACAGTTCTCAGTCTAGTACTTTCTAAATAGTAGGTGTGAATGTGTACGGAATAGCTCTGTTTCTCCATATTTTGGCCGCAACAATCTGGACCGGCGGGCATATTGTCTTGTCGGTGGTGATTTTGCCAAAGGTGTTAAAAAGCAGGTCTGCCGAGCAGCTATTGGAGTTTGAGTCGGTCTACGAAAAAATCGGAATGCCGGCGTTGATCATCCAGGTAATTACTGGCTTGTGGCTGGCGTTCAATCTACTGCCGGATGTAGAGCAGTGGTTTGATCTTTCTAATCCCCTTGCTCATGGAATATTAGGCAAGCTAAGTCTGTTAGGCCTAACCCTGTGTTTTGCGTTAGACGCAAGATTTAGAGTCATTCCATCGCTGAGAAGTGAAACGCTGGTCGACATGGCGTGGCATATTGTACCTGTGACCCTTTTTTCCATCATGTTCGTCGCTGTCGGTGTCTCATTCAGAGCCGGTTGGCTTTACTAAGGGTTTTCCGCAGATCGAGTCACCACTTATCCTTGTCTTGGCTCTTTCCTAGAGCAGTCCACTTTCAGCGTCGACATTGAGATTTGATCGAGGGGTATCTCAAGCGTGCTGTCGTACTTCCTGTAGTTTTCGTGCGGATTTTTAGTGCTGACCCCGTGCTAGCGCCAAAATTTCCAGACGGCTCGGTGATTGAGCCAAAAGCCCTTAACCTTTCTAGTTATCACGAAACTATCACAAACTTCTCCCGAAGTTATTTCGGGGAGTTAACGTTTTCTCTATTGCCTTTGTTTTTCCTGTTTATTCCGCCTAGCCACTGAACTCACTTTGACTTTTCTGTCTAATTCCGTGAATTGAGGGGTGTCTCCTATCTTCTGGGTGTCATACATAGCTACTAATAAATTGGGTGCGATTATGTCGATAATTAAAACAACGTTTCTAGGATTGATGTTGGTGTCATTCTCGGGTCTTTCATTTTCAGCGGATCCGGAAATCTACTCGCATAAACGCTTAGGGGCCGTAAAGGGAGTGGATGTGGTGGCCTATTTTTCACTAAACCCCGGCGACTCCGCGGTCGAGGGGAAGAAAGAGTATCGCCATATCTGGAAGGATACTGAGTGGCGTTTCGCCACGCCCGACAATCGAGATGCTTTCATCGAAAATCCAGAGCGTTATGCTCCGCAGTTTGGCGGCTATTGTGCTTTTGCGGCGGCGCACAATTTTACCACATCGATCTGGCCAGATAGCTGGATCATCATCGATGACAAACTCTATTTAAATCACAACCGAACCTCTGCCAAAAAATTCAGAAAAAGCCCTGAATATTATATAGAAAAGGCAAGCAAGAACTGGCCCACGGTTTTGGAAAAATGTGAGCGAAGAAAGAAATGCAAGAAACCGTTCAAGATCAAGAGCTAGGAAATACCGGAGGTGTTCATCATTGGGATGTACACCTCACTTACTAGTTTAGTGCTTGCCGCAATTGTTGTGAGCTTCGCAGGCGGTCAGGGCACTAGGCCAATTTTTGTGACCGTGGGCAATGGCTTGTTCTTTGTTCTTGCGCCATTTTCGATCGGCGAAAAAGTTGTAATTCAGATAGAGCTTGCCGTCCACAATGTGCCAGTAATCGGGATTGATTGACTTGGTGAATCCATGAGAAACCGCGAAGGCACAGTAGCCACCGAATTGCGGTTCGTAAGTGCTGGGAGAGGCGACAAATAACTTGAGATTTTCTTCGGAGGAAAAATACCAAGTGGCGCCCTTGTAGTGATGCGAGTATTTGCGGTTGCCAATAATTGCGTCTTCTCCTAGTTTCAATGAGAAGTAGGCGACTGCATCGGCGCCACCAATTGCGCCCTTGTTGGAGTGGGAGTAGATGTCTGGATCGGCTGACCAAGCGTTTTGTCCGAAAAATAGACAACCACATAGAAAGGCTAGTGCAGGGTTTTTCATGAGTTTTCTCTTTTATTAAGTAGGTATTGAATGCAGCAGTTTTTCATCTTTGCCAATGATTAGAGCAGTGATTTTTAATAAGTTCACTGCTCAGAAAGAATTGTGTTTGATGTGAAATTTTGGTCAGTTAGCGATTTTTTGTTGGTTTGATTGCTTTTACTCAGTGGAATAGAGAACAAACCTGTAAAGATTTTGTAGAAACAGATTGTTAGGAGAGGTAGTGGTGAAAAGTGATCGAGATACAACTTCTATGTCGAATGAAGTGCATGTTGCTAAGGGCATGCCTTCGTTAGATATGTCGGGCAAGCCGACGTCCTTCTTCGAGTTTTGGCCGGCCTGGGTGATGTACTTTCCCGTGCTCTTGCAGTCTTTACTGCTGGCCATTCGGCATGGCTCATTGACCTTACCCTTGATCGCAAATCCAAGGCTTCGGTTGAGTGGCATGGTCGGTGTTGGAAAGAGTGAGTTGATGTCACAGGCTGAAGGAGAATGTCATGAGACAATTCTCTCTTGGTTTGATGTTGTGGTGTCCAGTGACGCTATTAAAGAGCAGATACGCGACCTAGAAGCTCGAATGGCTGCCAAAGATCTTTTTTATCCCATTGTTTGTAAACCTGATATTGGTTGTCGGGGTGTTGGTGTGAAGCTGGTGTCAAACGCTGAAGAGCTTGCGACTGTGATACATGCTTACCCTATTAATAGCCGGGTGATCTTTCAAAAACTCTCAGATTGGGAGCCCGAAGCAGGGGTGTTCTACGTGCGCCAGCCGGGTGACGATCAGGGAAGCATTATTTCCATGGCGCTCAAATATATGCCTTATGTTGTGGGAGATGGAGCGCTAACGTTACGCCAGCTTATTGAACGCGATCCACGAGCAGGCGAGTTAAAGCATCTGTATCTGCAACGTCATCGGTCAGAGTTGAACCGAGTTATCGATCGCGGAGAAAGCTACCGTTTGATCTTTGCTGCGAGTCATTCTAGAGGCGCGATCTTTAGAGACGCCAATGAGCATATTACGCCCGCTTTGAGCAAAAGAAT
Source organism: Cellvibrionaceae bacterium (assembly GCA_002707785.1). Lineage (GTDB taxonomy): Bacteria > Pseudomonadota > Gammaproteobacteria > Pseudomonadales > Cellvibrionaceae > Pseudomaricurvus. The sequence continues at coordinate 43,776 of PANW01000024.1, forward strand.
CGATCAACTCATGCAGCAATTACCGGAATTTTACTATGGTCGGTTGGACATAAAGTTCCGCGATCTTGACGCTTTGCAAGCGGGTCAAGATTTACAGATTGTCGAGATCAATTGCGCTAGTGCGGAATCTCTTCATATTTGGGACAGACGTGCGAACTTGAGACAGGCCGTTGGCGCACTGCTCTATCAGTATCGTCTGCTGTTTAAATTGGGTGTCATGAACCGAAAAAAGGGGTATCGGCCGCCCTCCCTAAGAGAGCTGTTGGTGGCGTGGCAGCAAGAGCGGCGCCTAACGTCTCACTACCCGGAAACCGATTAAGTGGTTTTCTGGTCCAAATTTTCTTTATCTCTTTTAGTCTATTTCTAAACAAAGACGAGTAATTACGTTATGTCTGACAATCCATTTCGTTTACCGCTCAAGCCTCGTTGGCTTGCCGCTACGATTGAGCGTCTTTTGGGCCTACATGATCTCATTGGCTTTTATGATACGCGGCCAATCGGCAAGCTTAAGGCGGGAGAGGCGAAAGCGTCTAGGTTTCTACAGCACACGATGAATAGCCTAGGTGCGTCTCTTCAGTTACTGAATAAAAGCCGTGAAAACAGTATTCCTGTCAGCGGTGCTACTATTTTTGTCGCTAATCATCCGCTGGGGGGGCTCGAGGGTGTCGCGCTAACACAGTGGTTACTCACCTTGCGTCCAGATACTAAGGTGTTAACCAACGAGTTGTTGTCGAATATTCCTGAGTTGGACGATGTTTTTATTGGCGTTGACGTCCTCTCCGATAATGCTAAAGAAAAGAACCTGAGAGGAATGCGTCGTCTACTTAAGCATCTCAGACAGGGCGGCGCGGTACTTATATTTCCTGCGGGCATGGTTTCGGCGCTGGATGTTTCCGATTTTAGAGTCAGAGATCGACGTTGGAGCAGTGTTGCTGCAAAGCTGATGCAACAATTTGATGCCTCCTGCGTTCCCCTATTTGTAGAGGGGCGTAACAGTCGCGCGTTCTATGCCGCTGGTTTGTTGCATCGTCGATTGCGCACCTTGATGCTGCCTAGAGAGTTTGTAAACTGCAAGAATATGAAGTTACCCGTCACCATTGGGGATGTCATTGAGTGCTCTGACATTGCGCATTTAAACGACCATGAGAGAGTTACGGAATACCTTCGCGTTTCTACCGAGTTACTGGCGTCGCGACGCTCTCGATCACAAGCAGGTGAGGTAGATGCTGGTCAGAGCATGGCTTTGGATGCTGCACCCTCATCGGACAATCGCAGAGCGGAGCAGTTACTAAAGAACATTGATCAATTATCAGATTGTCGATTACTGAGCTATCGAGAGTTTGATGTCTTTTGTGCGCCTTATTCGAGACTGTCTCATGTGATGCCCGCTTTGGCGGTTGCCAGAGAGCAGACTTTTCGAGCCGCAGGGGAAGGTACTGGCAATGTTTTGGATAGCGACCGCTTCGATCCACACTACCAACATCTCTTCGTATGGGATCGAGTGCATTGCACAATAGTGGGAGGCTATCGCATAGGCAAAGTGGATGAAATTGTCGCTCAGTTCGGTGTCGAAGGATTGTACAGCCGAACCTTGTACGAGTACGACCTTCGCTACATACAGAGAATTGAGGGTGCGCTGGAGATGGGCCGCTCGTTTGTTTCTGTTGAATACCAAAAACACCCACGTGCACTCGATCTTCTATGGAAGGGGATTGGACTCTGGGTGGCGGACAATGCCAAATATCACACCTTGTTTGGCTGCGTGAGTATTTCCAGAGAACACAGTGATCAAGCCCGAGAACTTCTCACTGAGTCATTGATGAATCGCTACCGAGCGGAGCAAGAAATGATTCGAGAGGTGCGGCCGGTAAGTCCGCTGCCGATTCGACACCGGGTTTGGAGTCAAGAGCTCTTGTCTTCTTTAAATGGCGTGGCTGCTATTAATAAATTGCTGGGCCAGTGTGATCCAGGTAAACAGATCCCTGTCTTACTGCGTCAATACTTGTCTCTCAATGGCCGTTTCGTTGGTTTCTCCATCAATCACCAATTTAGTGATTCGCTTGATGGTTTGATCATCGTAGATTTGCGCAAGGCTCCCATGAAGTATCTGCGACGTTATTTGGGTAAGCAGGGCAGTAGTGATTTTTGTCAGCGGTGGATGGCCTGTTCGGACAAGGAGCTGCGACATGCTGCATAAAGCGATGGATGAAGCGGTTGTGCAGTTGGACGAATTGATCAAAGTCTCTGCCAGTGTCTACAGTGATAAATCGACTGTTGCCAGCTCGACTATCGGCAGTCATGTGCGTCATGTGCTCGATCATTTTAACGCCTACAAGGTTGGCGTTGCAGCGGGTTCTATTAATTACAATCGACGTTCCCGCAACAGTGACATCGAAAGAATTCCAAAGAGCGCACTCAAGGAGCTGGCTGTATTTCGCGATTGGCTGTTATTGGCTAGCAATCAAAGCGTGTCGCTTTGGGTGGAGACCGAAGTATCGACACAGCAGCAATATTCTGTCCGCTTGCATAGCAATAGTCATCGAGAGTTGGTGTATCTGATTAATCACGCCTATCACCATATTGCCAATGCGATGACGATTGCACGCGCCTTAGAGGTGAGTGTTCCGCGTCATTTGGGCGTTGCTCCTGCGACAGTCTCCCACCTTAGACGCGAAGAGCGGCTATGTGCACAGTAACCTATCATCCTAGTGGCGGTGGCTACCGGTTGATGATGAACCGTGATGAAAAACGCAGCCGCGAAGAAGCAGGGTTGTTTCGGTCGCGCGATAGCGCTGAACCAGGCCTAAGCTATCCAGTGGATGCAGTCAGTGGGGGCAGTTGGACTGGTCTGAATCAATGGGGGATGGGTGCGGCACTGCTCAATCGTTATCAAGCATCAACGATTGCTGGGTCACGCTCGCGCGGTGAGATTATTCCCAGCGCTCTGGCTAGCGGGGGAATCGCGGAAGTGGTGGCCAAATTGAGAGCTTTACCGGTTCTGGAGTTCGATGGATTTGATCTATTGTTGGCCTATCCTGGTGGTGTGTTTCACATCAGCTGGGATGGTCGCAGCTATCGAGGGCAACCGCTTTCGACGTCGCAAAGCCTGATGTTGACGTCTTCATCGGAGCGACTACAAAGTGTGAGCCGCTATCGATATCGCCTGTTTAGGCAGTGGTTGGCCAGTGGTGAAGAGCAATCACACTTTCACTGGCGCCAAGAACAGGGGCAAGAAACCAGCGCTGTTTTGATGTCGCGTGCACAGGTGCATACCAAAAGTATCGTCTCCATTGTGGTTGAACGAGATGTGGCTCAGTTGAGTTATTTTCCTCAGCAATTACTCAGTGCCAACCAACCATCAAAGCTAAGTGAAGCCTTAACGAGTCACTACAATGTGAAGCCAGAGTTTGACTCTAGCGATCTACCCGATCGCTGGGACATCAACTATTGTTCAAAGATACACCAACCGCAGCAATGGCCCTTGCAACGATCGCAGGCATCCTAGAATGTTTGAGTGGCGGCGAAAGCGGGGCTATTGGGCTGCAAGTTTAGCGGCCATTGTCTATGGTGGTTGGGCGATGACGCAGCACTGGCAGACCTATGCACTTCTGATCTCTTTACAGGCAGGTATGACTCAAGCCACTTTCGCCTTCTTATCAACCCTGTGGTTGGCCGATATCACTCGCCAACTACGAAGCTGGCGACAAGGGCGGTTAGGCTCGGGCGTGGTGTTCGCACTGGCCTCCATCCTGCTATTACTTATTCCTTGGGTTTTTCATGGGTGGGCCGGGACTCCCAATTGGTTTGCGGCGATGCTGCCAGGGGCTGTCATTGGACATCTCTATTTGTGGTATTTGGTGTATTACCTTGAGCGATCCACAATGGTTGGGACATGATAGTTTTCACGGTGCATAGATGTGCGACCGATTGCGGCCAGTGTCCTTTGCTTGATACAGTGCTTGGTCGGCCTCCGAAATCAGTGTTTCTGCGTCTTTAATGGGGGCGTAACCAAGCGTTGCGCCGACACTGATGGTTACGATGTCGTTGCATTTAGATTTCTCGTGCGGAATCTTGAGTTCGCGAACGCCTTCGATAATACGTGTCGTTTGCGCGATAAGATCTTGTGGATCTGTGTAAGGTAGTATTAGAGCGAATTCTTCACCGCCGTAGCGGGCCACTAGATTACCCGCTCGTGGGAATAGAGACTGTAACTGCTGAGCGACGCGAGTTAAACAATGATCGCCCTCCGGATGACCATAGTGATCGTTGAATAGTTTAAAGTGATCGATATCCATGATGACTAAACCGCAAGATTGTTGGGTTCGATTGGTTCGTCTTATCTCTTTGTTCAATGTTTCATCGAAGGCCCGACGATTTGCGATTTTGGTTAAGCCGTCGAGGCGCGATAACTCAAGTAATCTCTGATTGGCAGTGGCCAGCTCCTGATTTTTTTCACGCACTAACTCTTCAAGGTTATTGCGGTAGGAATCCAATTCCTGTTCGAGTTTTTTCCGTTCTGTGATGTCGATAAAGGTGATCACGGCACCGGTTTGCTGACCTTTATCGAAAATTGGACTGACAAAATACTCAATAGGAAAGCAAGTGCCGTCGCTGCGCCAAAAGTACTCATCATCGCCGTGACGAGGTTGACCATCGTTGAGAGTGGCATAAATAGGGCAAGCCTCAATGGGGTAGGGGCGCCCGTCTGGGTAGTGATGATGCACGACATCGTGATTGCTGATGTTGGTCATGCCGGACATGCTGAGGCCCACCATTTGAGCCGCCGCATTGTTGACAAATATAGTGTGGCCATCCATGTCAATTCCATAAATGCCTTCGCCCGCATGATTGATGATCAGTTCCAATTGCTGTTGTGTCGTGGGCTGGTGGGATGTCGACGGGGCTGGGTTTTTCATGGTTTCATCAAAAAATGCTGCTGATTGACTGAGTATAGTGCAAATATGCGCAATGGCCTGAGGCCGGTGATATAGGGCTAGAGCGGGCTGTGCGGTTTGAGATACAATCTTTCTTCCTTTTCAAGGCTGTCGAGAGTCGTCGTTGTCTATTAAACCCAAACATCTCATTTTGAATTTGCTGTCGGTCGCTGATCAACCTATTGCCGCGCAGCAGTTGATTGGTATTTGTAAACTATTCTCTATTACGGCGAACAACGCGCGAGTGACATTGGCTCGACTTACTGCTGACGAGATGGTCGAGACCAGTGGCCGAGGGCGTTACCAGTTGGGACCCAAAGCCAGTACTCTAGCGGAAGACCTCTCCCATTGGCGTGACGTTGAGTCACAGCTGTGTGCTTGGCAAGGGGATTGGATTGGTGTTTTTATAGGGGCTCTGGGGCGCACCGATAGAACCGGTTTACGACGCCGAACGCGAGTGTTGCAGCTGGCCGGATTTGAACCCTTAGAGCCGAGCTTATGGTTGCGGCCGAACAATCTTCATGGCGGTGTCGCTAGCTTGCGTCAACGATTGCATCACTTAGGATTAGAGCCGCAAGCTCGAGTGATGCGTTTGGATGATTTCTCAGCGCTTGAACAGCAGCAAGCTATCGAGTTGTGGGATGTTCAGGCTCTCAGCCATCGCTACCAGCAGGAGACTGCGGAGATGGACGATTGGATGAACTCATCTTCCGAACTCAGCGCTGAAGAGGGCGCTAGGCAGTCGTTCCTCTTGGGGGATAGAGTTTTGAGAAATATTGTTTTTGATCCGTTACTGCCTGAACAGATGATAGACGTTAAACTGCGTGCAACTTACATCGCCACCATGGTTGAGTATGACCGAGTCGGCAATACGTTTTTTGAAACCATGTATCGGCGCTTGAACGCCGAAGCCTAAACGCGGCGATGAGTTTACGTCTTTTCACGAAACCTTGTTGTTTCGTTTTCCTTCTTAATTAAGCTGCCCTAGCCCCTAGCCCCTAGCCCCTAGCCCCTAGCCCCTAGCCCCTAGCCCCTAGCTCCTTACGCTGGCTTCGAAGATACTTGCTTCATAACACTCCAGTATGAAGGTGGCGTTGGCACAGCGTCTTTTTCCCGTAGCAATTTATGCAAACGCGGTAACTGCCAGAAAGGTACGGCGGCCAAGGCGTGATGCTCAATGTGGTAATTCACATGAAAGGGCGCAACAAAAGCTCTGGCTAAGAATCCGGCTTGAGTGCTGCGGGTATTTTTGAGCATATCGGCACATTGCTCTGTCATGGCGTGTTCGGCGAGAGCGCGAATTCGAATGAACAGATAGTAAGGCATCAGATAAGCCAGTATCCACGCCAAATACAGTTCCGGATTGCCTAGGCTTGCGGTTATGGCAAACAGACAAAAGTTAGTGGCCAGAGTTGGCCAAGCTTGTTGAAAGAATGTTCGTACATAGTCCCACGTTGTGCGCCCGTCACGGGGTAATTTTTCCACATCACTGGCCACGGTCCATTTCAATACGCCGGCGTTCATCAGCACCATGCCGAAAAGAGCCTTTAATCCGGTCAAGCCGAAGATGTCACGAGAGAACTTTCGAACCAGAGAGGCGCGAGTCGTGGGCAGCCCTCGAATCAGTGAGTAATCAATGTCTTCATCGGTACCGGTTTTGGCGTGATGGATAAAGTGATGTTTGCGGTACTTGTGAATTTCAAGAAAAACCGGATGGCCGCACAACCAGTTGGTGAGATGGTCATTAAGCCAAACATTGTTGAACAGTGAGCGATGGGAGGCTTCGTGCATCAAAATGGCCATACCCAGTTGCCGCCCACCGATGACAGCAATCGCGATTATGATGGTAGGAATGGCAATCCACAACGCTTGTTGCTGTGCCCAAACGATAGTGGCCATGGCGGCAATGATGACGACCCATACCGAGAGGACTGCTCGCCAGCCCTGAAAATCCGAACGTTGATGCAGTGACACCACGGTGTCTTTACCGAGCAGTTCGGTAAGCTTGCGTCGCGCGGTCTGGCGGTGCAGTCCTTCATCATCAAATTGAGTGGTGTCATTCATGGTCATATCTCCTCATTTGAGAGATAGGATATTACTCAATTTACAATATTGCAATATTTTGTGTAATTTTGGTTGGGGCTGGCTTAGTGGAGAATTAAGCTGTCTCTGCAGTCAAAACCCCCACTCAAACCCCACCAGCACGCGATCTCTCTCGCTAAACTGCCCGTACAAACCCTCGTCGTCGCCAAAGAAACTGTCTGCGGCAACCCATATGTCTAGATTGCTTAGTAAGGTGTGCGTAAGCTTGAAGCGCCAAAGTTGGTCTTGTTGTTTGATCGAATACTGCCCTTGGATTTTGGCGGTCCAAGTTTCATTGGCGAAGTTGCGTTCAGCCAATAGCGTTAAGGTTTGCTGATGCTGGTCTCGAGCAATGCTGGAATCGTAATCAAGCAAGTAACTCTGGAACCATTGCACACTGACAAAGGTGTCGGTGAGACCTTGCCAGTCGACGCCGATAACCGAACTGAATTCCTCGCTGTGTTTGACGCCTTGTCGAGATTTTCCTTCGCTCAAAGTGTGACTTAGATGATAGCTGTCACTGTACCAACCGGCTTCGGTGCGCAAGGTGTAGTCACCAAACGAATTGCTGGCAGTAAAGCCAATCAGGTGGCTGCGTTGGTACTCAGGCTTTACGGTGAGTTGTTGGCCGTCCAGCTCTTGGTAGAGGACAGCAAAGTCACGATAGTGATAAAAATAATTTGCGGTAAGATCCCAGCCGTTTACAAAGCTCGACCAGCGAATGCCCACATCGCTGTCCTTGAACCAATGATCAGGTTTGTCGACGGCGAGTAGATCTACTGAAGTGATGAGGGTGTTAGCCGGTGGTTGTGGCGTTCGTAAAGGGGTGGTTATTTCGAAGGCGGTGCCAGCCTCGGCCAATTCGTGATAGGTGGTGTCAGGAATCCACAACAGCTGTAGTGTGTTGTCGTCATTTAGGGGAATATCGACATTCAGCATCCACAGAGGAATGCGTGAATCGTCGAAGTCATCCAAAATAAATTCCTGAAAGCTCTGTGGGGTGACTACATCAAGAACTTTCAGACCGTCCGCTTGTCCCCACACTACCTGCTGCTTACCTATTCGCCAATAGGCACCAAACCATTCGGCGTCGAGATAGAATTCTCGCAACGAGATCTCTCCATGAGCACCACGTGTCAGTGACGTGTTCCAGTCACTGTAATTGTCTGGGTGTGACTTTGATGAGTAAAGTTCACTTTCGCTATCCCAAGCTAAGCGGGCAATGGCAGTAAGCTCCAAGTTTTCTGCAGGCGAGTGATTCCACTCAAGCTGCAGCTGACTTTGGTTCTTTTGCAAATCGTCGTTCTCATAAGCAATCTCATGTTGCCAAGAAGCGGACCACTCGTTGGCCAGTATATGAGGCGATAACGACAGCGGCAATAATGCCGCTAGCAATAGCGAAGTTCTCATCTTATCGACCTCGTGACAAACTGCGTTTGGTGAAGACAGAACCTTTAACGGACGACTGATAGTCCACGTCGCTAAACACAAATTTGCTGGTATGGCCGGTTTTGTGGTTGCTCATGGTCATCTTGTGACGCGTCCAAATGCCGTCCACTTGGCGCACGTCCTCGGCAATTAACGTCTTCAATGGATTGTTGCGCACATCCCAGTAGTTAGCTTTCACCACCAGCCAGCTTTTCTGATCTACCCAGAGCTCAACTTTGCTGTACCCTAGCTCTTTCGACACTGTCTCATTCACGGGCGTAGCAATGATTCTGTAGGTGTTGTGCTGATGCAACAGCTCTTCACTTTGTGTTACATAGCGGTAGTCATTGATGTCGAGTTTGCCTTCCTTCTTTATGTCTTCGTAGGTGAAGTCAGTACCGAGAAAGTAATCTCCACGATCTGACGCCGAGATACGTCTAACTTTTCTTAGCGCGGGAAGATATAGCCATTGATCGTCTTCACTGGTTTTCTCAGCCGGGTAGTCGTAGGTGAGAAACCCCGTGTCTTTGACGTTGGTAGGACTTAGATAAAAGAGTACCGTGCGTTTGTCGTCGCCAAAGTACTTGCGATAGCCTACGGTGTTGCGCACCCTCTGCTTTCCACGACGATCGATCAGCGTCATATGCAGGTTGCGAGTGACCTGATGACCGTCATCCATACTGTTGACTTTGTTGACAATCCAATCGCCGCTCGGCAGCTCATCGGTTTGGGCTTCTGCCATGGGAGATGACAATAGCATTGGGCCGATCAAAAGTGCCGCTGCCAAGGGGGCTAGTGACAGCAGTCGGTTGCCTGCAGCGGTTCGAACTTCAGCCGCCTTAGGGCGCGTGACAATGTGTAGATCACCAAACACAAATTTGGGTTTAAAGACTTTGATCAATGCCGGTAGCAAGGTCACGCTAGCAAGAAAGCTGGTAGTCACTGCCAGCGCGACAATGGTGCCGAAGTTGTTAAGAGGAACCACTTTGCTGCTGATCAACACCCCAAATCCGCAGGCAATGGCAAGAAAGTTAAATAGCAGAGCACGCCCGGTGGTCGGGAATATCTCCAGTATTTTTGCATTGATTTCTTGTTCGCCTACTGACTGCTGATGGTTGGCAAGATTGCGGAACTGCTGACGTATTCTGTCCAGAGTGTGGATGGCAAAGTCGACCCCTAGGCCAATGGCTACGCTGGCAAACATGGAGGTGCCAATGCCTAAGCGGATATCCATTGCCGCCATAGCCGAATAAATCAGTAGTATTGAGCTGGCTACAGGCAGTACGGAAAAAACACCGGCCAAGCTTGATCCAAACAACAATGACGATACCAACCACACCAGTACGATAGCGACCGCTAAGCTGTTGAAGTGACTGGTACCAATGTCTTTGATCCAGTGATGGTTGAGAGTCACTCGGCCACTCAGAGTGGCAGTGATCTCGGTGTTGTTAAACTGCTGTGCAATGTACTCTTCGAGTGCCTCAATCACTGGACGGTTATCGGTAAAAGCCGCGGTATTGATGTTTAAGCGAATGTTGGCGATTTGGTAGTCGTAGTCGATCTCTTCCTCGAAGTCAGTCGGATCACTGGACGCCGTATACAGCAAGAAGTACTGCGCCACTGAGTTTGAATCGTTAGGAAGTCGATACTGATTTTTGTCACCATCATTAAGCACGCGATTCATTTGTTTCAAGTAATCGACGATGGATGTGGCGTTGTTGACGTGTGGCAAGCTTAGAGCATACTCCTGCAGTGCTTCCATCTTTTTCAGGTTTTCGAGTTTGAACAAATCTTCAATGTTTGGTGTTTCTATGACGATGTCGAGGTTGTTGCTGCCGTCCAAGTGTTGATTGATCAAACGATCGGCTTTGTAAATCGGTTCACTGGGATGGAAGGTCTTTATTCGGTCTTCATCGACAATCAGCTGGCTCGCAGAATAACCACCGACGAGCATCAGTATGCCTCCAATAACGACAACCTTTTTGGCGTGAGTTAAGCTGGCACGACCTAGGGCCGTCATCAGCGATGCGAACATGTCTTTGTCGGCACTGGCCTGCAGTTCGATGAAAGCTTGGCTGACTTTTGGTTTTGACCAGGCCATCGCAGCGGGCAAAAACACCATCGAAAACAACCAGGCAATAGCGACCCCCAGCGCGGTGAAAAGCCCCATGTATTTAAACGGAGGCATGCCGGAGGCAAAGTAGAGTCCGAAAAAACCTGCCATGGTGGTGAGTGTGGTTAAGGTAATTGGACGCCACATCTCTTCCAGACTTTCTTGAACCAACTGCACTCGGTCGGCTTCAGGTTGTCGGCTCTGCAACTCGTAGTAGTGGCTGAAAATGTGGATGGCGTCGGCAACGGATATACCGATCAAGATCACAGGCAAGGCGTTGGTGATGACATAAAAAGGCGTGGAGCTGGCAGCCATCATGCTTAGGGTGATCAGTACCGATGCCGCGATAATGACATTGGCCAAAATAGCCGGAGCAACACGTCGAAAGGCAAAACCAATAATCAAAGTGATGATGAGTCCGGCTAATGGGTTGAGTCGGCTGGCATCACTGTCAATATAGCTACCCAGATAACCTGCCACGGCGCCTTCGCCAGCGAGATGTAAGCTCAAGCCTTCAGGTGTAACCGTGCTGGCTAGAAGATCGTTGATGTTGTGATAGGTTTCTTGCGCTAGATTCTCATCCAGCATTTCGATAACAATAACGGTGGCTTGTCCATTACGTGCGACGAGTTTTCCCTGATAGAGGGGAAAGTCCTGAATCGCTTGTAGAATACGGTCGCTGTCGTTTTGAGTTTCTGGAAAGGGCTCGAAAAAGGGATCAACATCAAGTCCATCCGAGGTGCCGGTAATATTGTTCTCGGTGGCCAGACTTAAAATACGTTCTGGATCAACATTGTCGATGAGACTGACTTGCTCCGACAGCGTGGCGACCAGTTGTAAAACACTCGCTTGATAAACACCATTTGGTTGATCGTGGACGAGTGCAACCACTAAGGGATCTGCCAAACCAAACTGTTGTTTTACTTTTTCTCTATAGATTAACGCAGGATTGTCGGGCGCGATAAAGGCATCGCCGCGGGTATCTTTGGTTAAGTTGGGCAGAAATGACAGCAATGCTGCCATCAAACATAAGCTCAGAAGCGTTAGTGTTTTGGGGTGATGAACAATGAATCCAAAAATATTTGAAATCACTGGCTGCGCCTTGTTCGAATTCTGTATGGAATTCATAGTGGGCTCCTTACGGATTGTGTCACGTTGGGTAAAATCAGTTTAATAATGTATATGCATGTATTTAGGTGGCTACTTGAGCTTGTTCGCGAAATACTCGAAGCGCCTGCTGGCTTTGTTGCCACCAGTGACTGCTCGTGAGTTCATCGAGCCAGAGCTTTACAGCTGGGTGTTGATCAAGGTTGAGCCCAATCTCGTCGGCGTACATCAAAGGTGCGGCGATAGAGATGTCTGCAAGGCTGATAACCTGACCGGCCAGAAACCGTTTTTCTTGTAAGGTTTCATCGAGTAGGTCGAGCAACTTGTCGAGACGCTGTGTTTGTTTTTCAATCTCTTGTGGACTGCCGTCATAGCCCCAAAAAGGGAAATACACTCGATGTTTCAGCAGTGTGCCTATGCAGTGACTCCAGCGGCTGCTCTCCCACATAAACCAGCGAATGACTTCTGTTTGCAGGTAGGGATCGGTGGGCCAGAGATCCGAGTGATGCAGACCGGCTAAGTAATGCAGGATGGCATTGGATTCCCAAATGACCCGATTGCCATCGACGAGTGCGGGTATTTTTTTGTTGGGGTTAATCGCCGAAAAAGACTCAGAGTGATGCTCCAACTGATCCAGCAATACGACCCGGGTGTTGATTTCAAAGGCCGCTGTAGTGCTATCTATCGCGTCCTTTTGATGGGTGTTCAAATAGTGCTGCAGCAGTGAGATCTTTATCGGGTTATGCGTGAGAGGGTAGGTGAGCAGCTCGATTTTTCGCGGGCCTAGTGGTATTGCCATCATTGTTCTCCCAGTCATCTGTTTAATATGTATATGCATGTATTTGTTTTTAAAAAGACACGATCTATGCGTGCCACTGGTTTTTTACTTGAAAGTAGTACTTCTATTCGGCATCTAAACTTTGAGCTCAGCGACTCTTTAGGTTCAACGACGCGTTAAGCACTGCTGCTCTTTTACACTTTGAGTTCGACGACGCGATCACTAACAGTGAGCAGCTGTTGTGTCATATCTTCGCCGAGTTCTTTTGCAATAGCTTGCTGAGATCGATTCCAATCTTTTCGTGCGGCCATAAACAGGCGTTTGCCGTTGTCGGTAAGTCGGATAAGCTTTTGGCGTTTATCCTCTCCCGACATAACTTGTAGATAACCATCCCTAATTAGCGGTTTAAGATTTCTTGACAGGGTGGTTTGATCGATCACCAATGCCTCTTGCAGCGTACCGTTGGTGGCTTCCCCCATGTAGTTCACCGCCCGCAGGATGGAAAATTGCGTTACTTTAATACCGTGCTGGCTCATGTTGTGATCATAAATCTGAGTGATCACGCGATTGGCTTTGCGTAGGTACAAGGCCAAGCAAGGTTCAATTCCTCGGTCGTCTTTGGGGATTAATTGAGTCATGAGCTGATTAAATATGTATATGCATGCTTTGTCAATCTCTTTATGCTATTTTTCCAAATTCCATTTCCTCTGCTTGGAATGTTATTAGAGGTCGGAATTTATAAGCGATTGAAATATAGATTGAGGTCGAACAAGCATTATCAAAAATAGCCAGAAACTGGGGGATTTTGACACCTGCTCTTTGGGCGGTGGCGAGGTTCTTTGTAACTTATTGATTTTGTTTTATTTTTTTCGTTATTTTTCTGATGCCTAGACCGCTTGGTCAGCCGCGAAATATCAATATACTCAGCTGTTAAAGGGTGAATATAGAAAAACTGCGTTATTGTTGTTGTGCTAGATGCTAAAGCTGAGCAATAGTAGAATTAAGCGACAAAACTTACGTTTTCGGCACGATCTTGAAATCTATCATTCTACTATTGAATGAATATGAGATAGATTAACTTTGGTGGAAATTCTCTAGGGCATGGATAGTTTGAAAAGAGAGTTCGAGGTCTAACACCAGAGTGCAGGAATATGAAAGTAACATTCGTTAAGGAGTCTAATCTGTTGGTCCGTCGGTGGCCGAGGTTAGTGCAATCACTGCATAGGATGAATTGACCACTATGTCTCCAGCTTCCACCAAGAAAAAGCTGTATTTGGATTATTTGTGGGCTGTAACAATTGCTATGGGCATGTTTAGTCTGTTTATAGTGCTGGATGTTACGGAGCTCTGGTACGACTTTACCCGCAGCCATGAGGAATATGAACTCGATGAAACCTTTGGTCTGATTCTTGGGTTATGTATTGGGCTTCTGTTTCTCACCTACCGTTTAATGGCTCATCACCGATTTAAAGCTCATAAAATACATCAACTCTCCAGAAAACTAGAAGTCGAAGCAAATTACGATCATTTAACCCGGCTTCCTAACCGTCGCGCTTTTAAGCAGCGTATGGATCAGTTGATTTGTGAATCCTCTGAAAGCGGGCAGCACTTTACTCTGCTATCTACTGATCTTGATAACTTTAAATATATCAATGACATGTTGGGTCACTCAATGGGAGACCGGTTATTGGTGGAAGTTGCTAACCGCTTGCAAGCCATGTCGTTTAAAGAGGCTGAGTTGTTTCGAGTGGGGGGCGATGAATTTTGTATTATCTTACCTGGCAGTATCAGTAACGAAGCTTGCTTGGCTGTCTGTACGCTATTGAATGAAGAGATTGATCGTCCCTTCTGTTTTGATGGCCAAAAACTCCATATCACTCAGTCTATTGGTATTAGCCGCTACCCCGAGGATGGCAACAACTATGAGGAGCTACTGAGTATCGCCGATATCGCTATGTTCATGGGAAAGATTCCGGGCAAAGACAGCAATAATTTTAAGGATGGGGCGTTTATCGCCGATATGGAGCGTCGCTTTATCATCCAGCACGGTTTACGCGATGCCATTTCTCGCCGTCAGTTTAGTGTGGAATATCAGCCTAAGATTGATTTACAAACCGGAGGGCTAATCGCTTCTGAGGCCTTGGTGAGGTGGCAGCACCCAGAGCACGGTCGTATTAACCCCGATGAGTTCATTTATATTGCAGAGGAAACTCACACCATTCAGAAGATTGACTACCTAGTTCTAGAGATGGTGTGTGATCAATTGCAGCAGTGGGGTGACTTGGCTAAACCGGTGGCAATAAACTTGTCTCCATTGTTGTTGGCTGATGAGCGTTTGCCGGAAAAGGTTATGGCAACACTAGAGCAGTACGACATCGATCATTCTTTGATTGAGTTCGAGATTACAGAGCGAACAGTCGTCGTAGACTCCAAAGTGCCTCTTAAAACGTGTCAGTTTTTTCAGCGTCAGGGTATTGCGGTCAGTTTGGATGACTTTGGTACCGGCTATTCATCCCTATCCCATTTAGCTGATTTTCCGATAAGCAAGCTCAAAATTGATCGTACTTTTATTCAGTCAATTAGTGAGAGTGACCGCACACGCAATATTGTGTCGGCCATTGTTGCATTGGCGCATGCCTTGCAGATTCAAGTGGTCGCCGAAGGTGTAGAAACAGAGCAGCAAATGCAGTGGTTGCAGAGCATTGGTTGCGAAGAGGCGCAAGGCTATTTATTTGATAAGCCCCTGGCCTCGGAACTGTTTTTGCAACGCTTACAAAACTGTTGTGAACCTGAAATCAGTTAGATCATTTCTTCGATTCTTTAGCGATGTTTAGATAGCCGCGCTGATCACCGTCTTGCCGTGGCCACTCCATCATTTGGAGTTGGCGCCATGTATCTTTGTTTATAGCCAGTTCCCTACTATTGGCGGCGCGCCGAAAGTTAACAGAGAACAGATCGCTGCCGCTGTAGTCATCGAGTTTACTCACGATTTGCTCTGCGCTGAGTGATTGTTGTGCACAGCAGTCGTTGAGATAATCCAGTGCTTGATCGAGTGAGAGGCCTTTTTCTCGCAGTGTTTGATCGACTGACCAAAAGTACCAGGTTCCGCTCCAATAAACTCTCATATAGGCGTGATGTTTGCGCATGTTACGACTGAGTTGTCGGAGCGTCAGGTGTGGCGCAGAATTATTGTCGATGCCTCGCTGTAGGCCCGCTAATAGCTTTTGTTTGGCTTGCTCTTGGGTTAGTACCCCCATGCGATACTGCAATATGTTCTGATAGTAGGAGGCCAGCCCCTCAGAAAACCAGAGATCTCCCCAACCTTGGTAGGGAATCAATAGGTGGCTGTACTCATGGTAGGCAGTCCAATCACCCATCAGTTGCTCATAGGTCGCGTCGGGGTTAATGACTAGGCGGATCTTGTTGGTGAGTTTTCCTCGGTTAACCTGCCCCCAAGGGACAAGACTGTTCGAACGGTAATCACTGGCGTTCACAGTTACTTGGTAAGGTTTGGCTGGAGCAGCGCCAAAGGCTTGGCTCACGGCTTGATGATTCCATTGCAACCACTTTTTGACGACTAGATGATCAAGGCTTTCATCAATGGTCGCATCAGGTGTCGTATCCGCTGGAGATGCCAGTTGTGGCGCCAAAACTGCCAGACACAATAAAACACTCATTCTGACATGTTTTATCACTCTTTTTTGTGCTCTCATAGGTGTTCACCATTTACTGACCGAGCGGACTTCTTGAGGTATAGCACACTGGGGTTTTGAGCGATATCGTTTAGGCTCCGTTTTCATACCCGACACGAAGTGCTGTTGGCCCCGACAATTTCGACCTCGCGCCGAGCAGTTGAATTTGTACAAAAATAATGATCTGAAAGAGAGAGTAAAGAGTATGACAATTTCCACGAGTTTGGATGTAACTTCTATTTACGCGGCTTTGTTGGGCATAATGTTCATTGTGTTCACTTTGCGCGTGGGTGCCTATCGCGCTAAGAACCGCATTAGTCTGGGAGACGGAGGGAACAATGAGCTCCAGCGTCGCAGTCGCGCCCAAGGTAACTTCATTGAGTCGGTGCCTATCGCGCTGATTCTATTGGCGTTAGTGGAGCTGTCTGGTGCCTCTGCCACTTGGCTTCATGCGTTGGGGAGCATGTTGGTTATCGGGCGTTGGTCTCACTGGTTACAGCTTTCAGGGTTTCTCAAACCACTGGCGTTTCGCCCCATTGGTATGGTGTTAACCCTCATGAGTATTTTAGTGTCCTCAATACTGCTGTTACTTCAGGCGGTCTGATTAATACGTTGATCGATAGTTGATCTGACAAAGTTCAGCGGTTGGTTTCTATCCGCCGCTGTAACTTTATGATCTGTCTTAGTTTCTACCATTAAAGCTCTTGCCGAACGAGTTCTCCTAAATCCTCTACCGCTTTCTTTCGCTCGGCAGTCCAAGGGTGAACAAAGCTCATCCTCAAAAAATTGAAGTAGCGCTCCTGGGCCGTGAATAAACGCCCCGGGGTGAGAATGAGCCCCCTTTCTCTCGCCTTGCTATAGAGTTTCAGTGTGTTGATTTGTTTTGGCAGTTCTAGCCAAACCGATAAACCACCCTTGGGGTTGCTGCAGCTGATCACTTCAGGAATGTTCTGATTCAATAGTTGCGTGAGTTGTTGGTGTTGTTGGCGATACTTCAATCGCTGCTGGCGCATGTGTTTTTCCAGTCCGCCATCGCTGAGAAAATTACTCACGCCCAGTTGCAATGTTTGACTGCTGGCCAGTGCCGTGACGATTTTGAGCTTTTTGATGGTGTCGATATGGCGCTCGGAAACGATCCAGCCAATACGCAAATCCCGAGACAAGCTCTTGGAGAATGAGGAGCACAGAATGACCCAACCTTTGGTGTCGTAAGAATAGATCGAGCGAGGCCTTTGCAGATCAAAATAAATTTCCCCGTAGATGTCGTCTTCGATGATTGTAAATTGGTGTTTTTCCGCCAGAGAGAGTATTTGCAGCTTGTGGTCTTCTGGCATCGAGGCGCCAGTGGGTGTCGCAAAGCTGGGAGAAACCACTAGGGCTTTAATGTCCCAGTGCTGGGTTGCCAGTTCGAGTGCTTCAGGGCTCAGTCCATCGCTGGCGGAGCAGGGCAGCTCCAGCGCTTTCAGGCCCAGTGCCTCAAGCAGTTGAAAGGTGCCATAAAACCCTGGCGATTCCACAGCCACCACATCGCCGGGCTCGGTGGTGGCCATCAAAGCCAATAGCAATGCGTGTTGGCAACCGTGAGTGACCGTCATGTCGTCAGCCTGCACACTGGCACCGCCATGTGCAATGCGTTGCGCCAGTTGTTGGCGCAATTCCAAAGACCCTTGCGGATCGTCGTAGTAGAGTTGCTGTTGACTGCCTTCCAATCGTTGTGCACGGGCCAAACTGCGGCGCAAAGAGGCGGAATCTTCATTGCCGGGGGCGTTGGGTTTGAGGTCAAAGGCGGCGCCGCGCTCCATGATGTCCAGCAATACCTGATCGGCTGACACAGGAGTGGGGCGAACCTTAGGTTGGCTGGTATCGGGCAGTTTCAGTTCAGGTTGTTGCGGCTGACAGACGAAGTAGCCCGATCGCATTCTGGCCTCGATCAACCCTTCCGCTTCTAAGTGGGTGTATGCGGCCAACACCGTCGATTTAGAAATCTTCTTGGCGCGGCACAGTTCACGCACCGAAGGCATTCTCTCGCCGGGGGACAGTTGCCCAGAATCGATTTGCTGACGGAAATCTTGTTCCAGTTTTTGATACAGGCGCACAATAAACCTCTGCAATGGGTACAGTTGGACAAATTTTGTAGGGTACAAGCCGCTATAAAAAATTCTGTGCACCAATATATACTATTTTTTGATTCTGTACCCATTAAAGAGTTAAAACTACACTGGCACTCCAATTTGTTGTAGGTCGGAGTGCTCCGTCATGAGCGATCGAATTCACGCCATTAATGTATCGTCATCCAGCGATGATTCCTCTCAAGTTCGCTATGTCGATGGCTATGTTTCCAGCAAGGTTTACACCCGTCGAATCCGAGGCCTGTTCCAACGTTTGAGGCGTCGTATCGCGATTCCGCTGGTGATGCTATTTGTGCTCACGCCGTGGTTCATCATTGATGGACGTCCGGCGATGCTGTTTGATTTAAGTGCGCAAAAATTTCATGTGCTGTGGATGACGTTCTGGCCCCAAGATGGAATTCTGCTGGCTTGGTTGTTGATCATCGCGGCGTTTTTATTGTTCGCGGTCACCGTTTGGATCGGACGGGTTTGGTGTGGATTCAGTTGTCCGCAAACCATTTGGACGCAGATGTTCATTTGGATTGAAGACAAGTGTGAAGGCGACCGCAATCGGCGCATGAAACTCGATCAAATGCCTTGGGGCTGGGAAAAGCTGCGACGTAAATCCGCTACCCACAGCTTATGGTTGTTGGTGTCACTGATCAGTAGCTTCACCTTTGTTGCCTATTTTTATGGTCCTGTGGAATTGTTACGTGACGCTTTGAGGTTTGAGGCTTCACTAGAAACCTATTTCTGGTTGTTCACTTTCACGGCAATGACCTATCTCAACGCCGGTTGGTTACGCGAGCAAGTGTGTAAATACATGTGTCCCTATTCTCGTATTCAGTCTGTGATGTATGACAGTGATACTTTTGTGGTGGCTTACGATCAAGAGCGCGGAGAGCCCCGTGGTGTGGTGACAAAAAACGCCACGCTTAAATCGGGCGAGGCTCTTGCTGCATCAAGTGCTAAGGGGGACTGCGTGGATTGCAGTTGGTGTGTGCAAGTTTGCCCAGTGGACATCGATATACGCGAGGGTTTGCAGCCAGAATGTATCGCTTGTGGTCTCTGCATTGATGCCTGCGACATGGTTATGGAGAAGGTACAGAAACCCAGTGGGTTGATTCGTTTTCAGTCTGAACACGTGAAGGGCAGCATTTGGTCGCGGTTAGCGCGTCCGCGAATGATTGGTTACAGCATGGCCTTGCTGCTCATGATGGGCGTGTTTTCCAATACGATACTGACGCGAGTGCCACTGGGCGTAGATGTTATCCGCGATCGTGGCATGCATCTCTATCGAGTTCGCAACGATCGAATTGAGAACGTATACACCGTAAAAATCAAAAACATGGAAACCCAAATCAATCGCGTAGTCTTGTCGGTGGCCGAGGGTGCACCCTATCGATTGAGGTCTCACAGGGTGGTGGAGTTGGATCCGGGAGAGCTATTAACGCTGCCTATTCGAGTTACCTTACCGAAAGATCAAGTGCAATTCAGTCAGTCCACCATTCATGTTGTTGCGGAAATACTGGATCGACCAGAGACGCGAGCGCGTCAAAAAACCTTGTTCATGGCTCCAGCCATGCGACTCAAACTTGCTGGACAATAGAGGTTCTGTCTATGTATATCTACGATCAACGTGATCACACACTGCTGGGCGAGCGAGTCGACCAATTTAAGCGGCAAACAAAGCGCTTTCTGAGTGGGGAACTCACAGAAGAAGAGTTTCTTCCGCTGCGTTTACAGAACGGACTCTATGTTCAGCGCTTGGCGCCTATGCTGAGAATTGCCGTGCCCTATGGCATGTTATCTTCTTTGCAAGTTAGGAAGCTGGCTCACATTACTCGCCACTACGACAAAGGCTATTGTCACGTTACGACTCGACAGAATATCCAGCTCAATTGGCCGCGTTTGGAAGATGTGCCGGAGATTCTCGAAGAGTTGGCATCAGTGAGTATGCACGCCATTCAAACCAGCGGTAACTGTATCCGCAATGTCACCTCCGATGCCTTTGCCGGTGTGGCAGACGATGAAGTCGCAGACCCTAGGCCCTATTGTGAACTTGTTCGTCAGTGGTCGACGCTGCATCCCGAGTTCGCTTTCCTGCCACGCAAATTCAAGATTGCCATCAATGGCACTCAACAAGATCGAGTGGCGATGAAGTTTCATGACATTGGCCTGCAAATTGTTGACCACGAGCAACAAGGTTTAGGATTTGAAGTGTATGTCGGGGGCGGCATGGGGCGCACGCCAGTGATTGGTCAGCAGGTACGTGACTTCCTACCGCAGCAGTATTTGTTGTCTTATTTATGCGCGATTGTTCGTACCTACAATCGCTTGGGACGTCGCGATAACAAATATAAGGCGCGTATCAAAATTCTGGTCAAGGCCATGGGGGTAGAGAAATTCCGCACACTGGTGGAAGAAGAGTGGCTCAAAATCAAAGACAGCTATGCCTTGTTATCCACAGATGATGTGGAAAAAGCTCGCAGCTATTTTACTGAGCCAAAATCTATCAAGGATGCCGCTTCACAGAGTGAGAGCGTTAAGCCTCAAACCTCAAACGAGGATATGGAGGTGCTCAATCCCGCCTTCTCCCAATGGCTAACTCGTAATGTTCGCGCCCATCGCAATCCGACGTATGCCGCAGTAACGCTCTCGTTGAAGCCAACCGGTGTTGCGCCTGGAGATATTACCGCAGATCAATTGGATATTCTGGCGGACTTAGCAGAACGCTATTCACAAGGTGAGTTGCGGACCACTCATGAGCAAAACGTGGTGTTAGCGGATGTGTCTCGCGACCAGCTGTTTTCTTTATGGATTGAGGCTCGCGGCGCTGGTTTTGCAACCCCGAATATCGAAACTCTCACCGATATTGTTTGTTGCCCCGGTGGCGACTTTTGTGCGCTGGCTAATGCCAAGTCGCTTCCTATCGCTGAATCTATTCAAAAGACCTTCGATGATATGGATTATGTCTATGACCTCGGTGAGCTTTCTCTGAATATCTCAGGTTGCATGAATGCTTGTGCACACCATCACGTCAGTGACATTGGTATCTTGGGCGTTGATAAAAAAGGTGAAGAGTTTTATCAGGTCATGTTGGGCGGCGACGACGGTCGACGCAAGGCGGCGATTGGAAAAGTGTTGGGGCCTGCCAGTGCGCGCGAGGCAATCCCACGAGTGGTGCAGCGGATACTGGATGTTTTTCTTGAGCACCGAATTGCCAACGAATCTTTTGCCGAAGTGTATCAACGTATTGGTCTGAGTTATTTTAAGGAGAGGGTGTATGGATAAGCTGCTGCAGTTGGATCAGGGAAAATCCGGGTGGTCTGTAGATCGCTCTATCGAATTCGATGAAAGAAGTTACTTGAGCGCTGATCAGAACTCTCCCAGCGCGAGCGATTCTAAGGTCTGGCTATTTACTTTGTCGCAGTGGCAATTGGCTCGGCACAAGTTGGATTTAACCGGTATTCATTGCGGCTTGCTGTTGGACGCGGACGCTGATTTATCCGATATTGCGGAAGACCTGCCTCGATTTGGTGTTGTAGTGATTGATTTTCCCCATTTTAATGACGGTCGCGGTTTCAGTCTCGGCGCTCAATTGCGTGAGCACTACCAATTTAGGGGCGAAATGAGGGCCGCAGGTTATCTGTTGGTTGATCAATTGAACTATTTACTGCGCTGCGGCTTCGACAGTTTTTCTTTCCGCAATAATGTGGATCCCGAGACAGCAGTGTCAGCCTTGAGTGATTTTTCTGATAGCTATCAACCGTCGGTCGCCGTGTAATCGACGCTAACTAATGTTGAACAATTGCATAGGGGCACTGGATGATGACGAGCGTCGTTGATCCCTGCCCCTAGTTGAGTTGTTTCCTGCCTTGGTTTCTACTGTACAGCTTCCACCAGTTCCAACTGTCCGGTCTTGCGTTCGACAAGGGTTTTAATGGGTGTGTTTAAAGCATCCAAAAACCCGTAGTCGTTCAACGCCACTTCGAGCTGTGATTTATTGTCATCACTCAAACCGTGATAAAAGCCGTAAGCTCGCTGAAACATCCATTGTGAGTAGCTGCTAATCATACGGCTATCGGTGATTCCGCCTATTGAAAAGTCGTGATTGCCCAGTTGGCGCGGTAGGTTGCCGCCGGGGTTGTCTTGCAGCCATTGGTGATTGTGTTGAATGACGCTCAAGGTATCTGGTAGTTGTTCTTGGCTCATTTTTTTGAGCAGCGGGATCAGCGTAGTCGGTATTTCGTCATCGGCTAAGAACTCGCCACTGAGAGGTGCCGGATTGTTCATGCGCTCAATCCAAGCAAAGACTTCTGGTGCGCGTTCTTGCATCTCTGCCTTAGGGTAGGGATCGCGGCCTAAATGTGCGTAGAGAGGCCCCAGCAATCCATAGTCTCCTATGCTCGGCTTAGTGCCCAGAAGAAACGGATGTTGTGAGAAGTGCTGGTTAAGTATATCGAGCAATTCGTGATAGCTGGCTTCAATAGCGGGAATGGTGTTTTCGGTGACGCCGAGTTTTTTGACCACGCCTTGGAATGGCGCTGACATTTGCTCGCCAAGGGCGACCTGTTCTTCAAGGCTACCGTTGGGATTGCCTAGTCGGCCAAAACCACCTAAAACAAAGTCCTTTTGTTGGTCAATGTAGTTCCAGCGATAGTGCATGGCGGGAATCACTAACCACTCGTCGCCGTAGAATTCCAACATTAGGGCGACCAATTTTTGCAGCGGTGTTGTGGGGTAAATACTGCTTTCGGGGTGACGGCTTTCGAGGTAATCAATCATATCGGTAGTGTCTTGTACGATATGATCGTCGCGAGTTTGTAAGATGGGAATGATGGCCGCTCCGACTCGGGGAAGAATGAGTTTTTGATAGATATCGAGAGTTGAAGCTTTCTCTTCCCAGTCGAGATTTTTGTAGCGCATATAGGCGCGGATTTTACCGGTGTAGTAAGAAAGGTCTGCGCCGTAGATTGTGTATTCGTGCGACATATAGTTGCCTATAAGCTCTGTTGATGGTGAGCGGGTGTGATTACTTTTAAGGAGTTTTTCCACGATTAAATATTACTCGCGAAGCCAGTTAGACTATGAATTGACTCAGTGAAAGTCAATCTAGTGAGATGTGGATATTTCATATCTGCACAAGTTTCGCGGCAGTTTTGAAAAGAAAACGAACGATGCGTGAGGGGGAGTGGCGTTGCTCCGCGCCCGCCGGTTCGATTTGAACCCGTAGAAAAATCGTAGCCGAGTAGCATCAGCAGAAAACTCATTCAGCGCCATGTCTTCCGTCTCGCAGACATGGGGTAGTTATTGCTGGGGTGTGAAACAGACTTTAACAGCAGGTTGCCATGAGCAATTGCAGCAACGTGTGTTCGTGGTCGCTAACAACAGTCGAAATGGGCCTGTAAATTGAACGATACTGCGGTTCTGAATCGCCTTTGTTTCTCGGGATTCTGACGGGAAACCATTCGCAGGGTGTTGTTTTTAGGGCAGTAAGGCTACAATTTGCCCTTCTTTATAGGATTTTTGTCTCAAGGATATGAGACTGGTACCCGTTTTAATGCTATCTTCTTCAGTGGTAATAACATTTTTGCATGTTCGGATGGGCTCTTAGCCCAGATAATCGCAGGAACTTAATTTTGAGAGTAAAACGCAGAGAATTATTGGCTGGAGTAGCCCTTGGCACTGCCTTTGCTGCGGGTAACGCTTATCTGTGGAATATGGCTGAGAAATCCGCCCCTAAAGTGTTCGGTGATGAGGCACTAGGAGAAGCAGACAGCTACTTGGACGCCTACACAGAAGTGGGCCTAGTAGACCGGGAATCCCCGGTGCTTATCGATGCACAACTGGCCGCTCAACAGACAAGTCTAAGCCAATCTCAGGCTAAGGCATCCATAGATCAAGAAGACGGGCTGCAAAAGTCGACTTCGGTTGAAGATCGGGTCCGCAATTTCGAGAACGATTTTAGTGATGATATTTATCTGCCGGCCTCCGAGCAGCTGTTACTGGAATCAGTAGTGCTGCGCTTGGAAAAGGTTCAGCGAGTGGTAGGGCATGGTCACTTTAATGTGCTCGACTTTGATCAGCTGGTTCTCTATGCCCGCTCTTACAGCTCCGTCGGTGCGTTTACGCCACAGGAATTGGATTTTATTGAAAAAATCTATTTCACCCAAGCCAGTGACTACGGATTCCTCGGGACTAAAGTCACCGATGATCTGACCGCCGCCATACCTCGAGCAGAAATTGTTAAAATTCCCTATTCAGGACACTACCTGTTTAAGGGCGAGTCTTTGAACTACTACGAGAAGCTCAAGCAAGATATCGGTACCAACGTCATCCTGACTTCGGGTATTCGTAGTAATGTTAAACAGCTGCATTTGTTTCTCTCCAAAGCGAGAGCGTCAGTGTACAACCTATCCAAAGCGTCGCGCTCATTGGCACCACCTGGACACTCCTATCATGGCATCGGTGATTTTGATGTAGGACGAGTCGGTTGGGGAGCTCAGAACTTCACCAATCAATTTGCCGGCACGGATGAGTTCAAGCGTATGCAAGATCTCGGCTATGTACAGATTCGATACACGGAAGACAATCGGCTGGGAGTAAGATTCGAGCCTTGGCATATTAAGGTCGTGTAGTTGGAAATAATCTAGTTGGAAATAAGCCGGTTAGAAATCATCTAGCTCGGGATTTATCGCAGGCTTTATATAGCTTAGGGCATTCTGCCAGGGAAATGTCGTACAGGGATGATCTACAATCGAGACTTTTTTGCAAGTCTATCTTCCGTATCTCCTATCCTCCCCAACCCGCACCGTCGTTATTATTTGTTCGATTTTTCCGCGGTAACGACCGATTCGTCTCTGTTAGGACGCAGCACTAACCCCGCATGGCATTGAGCCTAATCTCTGTGTTTCTTGGAATTCTTCGCTATTAGCAAGTTGGTAACGGTATTCAAACTCAAAATTCGCGGCTTATTAGGATGAATATTCTTATTGGTTGGCTGTGAAGGGTGTTTGTTGTTAAATCATCCCAAAATACTTGGATTATTAGGATGGGTGTTGAAGTTGACCTCTGTGATCCCTATAGTGGACGCCATTGAGTACAAATATTCCCATTCAACATTGAAACGAAGAACCCATGAGCGCATTTTGCCAACATTCACAGCTACTGACTCGCCCCTCGAGTTTATTCGTGGCTTTGTTGTGCGCGCTGCTGCGACTGCCTAGCGCAGTATAATTCCCTTATTTATACCAGTTTCGTTTACCCCTATTTTTCCTTGTTGCCGACGATGAGGCAGCAAATGATCCCTTTTTGAGGTTTACCATGAGTAAAGACAAATTAGTCATTTTTGATACCACCTTGCGTGATGGTGAGCAGAGTCCCGGCGCCTCCATGACCAAAGATGAGAAGGTGCGTATCGCCAAGATGTTGGAGAAGATGCGTGTCGATGTCATTGAGGCGGGGTTTGCCATTGCCAGCCCCGGCGATTTCGAATCGGTTAAAGCCGTGGCAGATGCTGTTAAAGACTCCACCATTTGTTCGTTGGCGCGGGCGGTTCGCCCAGATATTGAGCGTGCGGGCGAGGCATTGAAGACTGCCAATTCCGGTCGAATTCACACCTTTATTGCTACTTCTCCAATCCACATGAAATACAAATTGCAGATGGAGCCAGAGCAGGTACTGGAGCAGGCGGTTCAAGCGGTCACCATGGCGCGCAACTTGACTGATGATGTGGAGTTCTCTCTGGAGGATGGCAGTCGCACCGAACCGGAGTTTATGTACCGTATCATCGAGGCTGTGATTAAGGCGGGTGCAGGCACCATCAATATTCCCGATACCGTCGGTTACGGGACACCAGAGGAATACGGTGCGATTTTTAACAATGTGATTAACCACGTGCCCAACGCCGACAAGGCCATCTTCTCAACTCATTGTCACAATGATCTGGGTTTGGCGGTTGCCAACTCCTTGGCCGCAGTAATGAACGGTGTGCGCCAAGTGGAATGTACCATTAACGGTTTGGGTGAGCGTGCCGGTAATGCCTCCTTGGAAGAGGTGGTAATGGCAGTGAATACTCGCAAAGACTTCTACCCAGTAGAGTCGGGCATTGATACCACCCACATTGTGCCCACTTCGCGTTTGGTCGCCAGTGTGACGGGCTTTCCTGTGCAGCCCAATAAGGCCATTGTCGGTGCTAACGCTTTCGCTCACGAATCCGGTATTCACCAAGACGGCGTGTTAAAACATCGTGAAACCTACGAAATCATGAAGGCTGAAGATGTGGGCTGGAACACCAACAAATTGGTGTTGGGTAAGCACTCCGGCCGCGCTGCCGTGCGTGCACGTTTTGAGGATTTGGGGATTACTTTTGAGTCCCCGGATGCTTTAAATGATGCGTTTAAGCGTTTCAAAGAATTGGCCGACAAGAAGCACGAAATCTTCGACGAAGATTTGCAGGCGTTGGTGTCTGATGCCGAAGCCGAAAGCTGTGCCGAGATTTTCAGTTTTGAGTCAATGGAAGTGAGTTGCAAGACCGGTCAAAAGCCGGTGGCGCAGTTAACTTTCCTCAAACACGGTGATCCCGTGACGACTCAGTCTGATGGCAGTGGCCCAGTGGACGCGGTATTCAAAGCGATTGAAAAGGTCGCCGACAGTCGCTCTGAGTTAGAGCTCTATTCGGTCAATGCAATTACCGCAGGGACCGAGGCTCAAGGGGATGTTACCGTTCGATTAGCTCGCGATGGCAGTATTGTTAATGGCGTTGGCGCCGATACCGATGTGGTGGCGGCTTCTGCAAAAGCCTACTTGCACGCGCTGAATCTGTTAGAATCTGGAGCCAAAGCTCATCCTCAGCGGGATGGGGTATAAATTCCGATTGTTTGGATGAGAGCGCCGCGACCAGAGCGGCGCTTTTCATCGGACGGTAAGGCGGTAGTGATCAATTTATGAACGAAATTCAGCGTCAGCAGTATCTAGATGCCATGGGCATTGATACCTATATGCCCCGTTGGATCTTGCCTGCTGCGGCCTCACCTTTCTCATGTCAGCCGGTACTGCCGGAGTCTGAATCTCAAGCTTCCTCCCAACTGCAATCAAACTCATTGCCGGTAGCTGCGGCCGAATCAGCTCTGGCTGAGTCTCAGAACACTTCTGCAGCGGCCACACCAGCAGCGAGTGCCTCAATGGCGTCTGCTCCAGCCACTGCGGTAGAAAATCCCAGTACTCCTGATCGATCGTCAGCGCCTCAACCGCCGTCAGCAGCGCAAGATGTGCTGTCGTCAGTGGCTGCAGAGCCCAAGCCGTCCGCATCGAATAAGCCGGTTTCAGCAGACTCAATTTTGCAGAGTTTGTCGAATGAAAAACGCCCTGATCCACGTTTTGCTCTGAGCTTATGGCGTGTCAGTGATGAGCTTATGGTTATCGATAGCCGCCATTCAGAATTGGCATTGCCAACAGAGCCTCTACTGCTCAACATCCTGTCCGCCTTGGGGTTCCCTCGTCAGCCCTTGCCGAAGGTCGAAGTGTTACGTTGGCCCATGTTTGAAAACAGCTATGAGCCACAGGGGCAAGCTGTAGCGCGCGAGACATTACAAGCGATATTGGAAGCTATGCTTGAAAAGCAGCCTTGCAAGTACTTGCTATTGATGGGGGCAGAGGCCTGCCACTATCTGTTGGGAGACGATCAGTTGGGCGAAGGCTTTGATGCCAAGGTGTCCATTGCCAGTAGCTTGGGGCGCTCTTTCTCGTTAGAAGCGCTTTCCGCGGCCGCGATTGTCGTACCTAGCCTCAGTGATATTCTGCAGCAACCAGAGCTCAAACGCCGTACATGGCAAGCCATTCAACCCTTGCGACAGTGACAGATTCGGTGATGTTGTTTGCTGATCTTCCGGCTCAGGTTACCTTGCCGAATGGCGCTTTACTTGAAGTGTCAGCGCTTTCCCAAGCCGATAGCGAAGCCCTCCATGCCATTGAATTGGCTGCGCACAGTCATCCCATGTCGGCGTCGCTGTTTGAAGGAAATCTTCAGCGCTACCACGCGGTTGGTTTAAAAGATCAAAATGGTTGGATAGGTTTTGCCCTGATTTCTCTCGTGGTCGGTGAAGCCGAATTACTGGATTTTGTGGTGGCACCACAACAGCAAGGGCGAGGCATTGGTTCCGCGTTTTTACTGTGGTTGATTGATGAATTGTCGGATAAAGCAGAACGATTTTATCTCGAAGTACGCGCCTCCAACGAGCCTGCCATTCAACTTTATGGCAACGCAGGTTTTGTGGAAATGGGGATTCGCGAAAATTACTATCCCGCAAAAAACGGACGCGAAGATGCCATCTTAATGGCAATGGAATTACTGGATTAAGGAAACGCTATCGTTGATAGATGACTCTTTTTCTCCGCGTTACCTCTCCTAGTTTAAAGCTCGCTTTCCAATGACATCGACCAACGTATCGCCCCAGAGGACGAGTGTGTTGCGTGATCAGTCGAGCCCTTCTGCAAGAACTCGAACCATCGTTGAGCGCAACTATTTAGGGGCGATAACTTCTAGTCGACATCTTTTACTCAGTATCTTTCGGGAGTTGTGGCTGCCAGCCGGCGATACCGTAATAGATGATATAGAGATAGCACAACAGCGGTAGCAAGAACGCCAATTGTAGCCCCACCTGATCCGCTATCATGCCGTGCAGCAGCGGCACTACAGCACCACCAACAATAGCGGAACACAATATCCCCGAGCCTTGACTGGTGGCCGCGCCCAACTTATTCAGTGCTAAGCTGAAAATCACTGGATACATGATCGAGTTGAAAAAACCAACACCTAAGATGGACCACATGGCAATGTGACCGTCGAATACGACGGTGGCGATGATCAGGAGCGTAATCATGATGCCATTAAAGGCGAGTACGCGGTTGGCGGCAATCTTTTGCATGACAGCGGCACCGACAAAACGGCCCACCATGGCACCACCCCAATAGTAGGTGATGTACTTAGCGGCTTCTGATTCCTCCATGCCGGCGATGTGCTCTTCGCCAATAAAGTTCACCAAAAAACTTCCAATAGAAACCTCGGCGCCTACGTAGACAAAGATCGCGCCTGCCCCCAACACCAGATGGCGATAGCTCCAAGCCGACACGTGAGGCTCGTGGGTTTCTTCAATGTGAGCTAAACGCGGTAGTTTTAATTTGGCAAAGATGATTGCCAGTGCGGCCAAGCACAGCGCCAAAAATAAGTAGGGACCTTTTACGCTGTCGGCACTTTGAGTGGTTGCCGCTGACAAAATCAGCAAGGCGCCGAACCAAGGAGCGATAGTGGTGCCGAGAGAATTGAATGCCTGCGTCAGAGTCAGTCGACTGGACGCAGTGTCTTCGCTACCAAGGGAGGCCACGTAAGGATTGGCGGAGACTTGTAGGATGGTAATCCCGGAGGCTAAAACGAACAGGGCCAACAAGAACAGTGCGTAGATTTTTAGGCTGGCCGCTGGCAAAAACATCAAACAGCCAAGGCTGGCAATCAGTAACCCAGTGACGATTCCCTTCTGATAACCAATACGACGAATCAGCGCGCCGGCGGGCATAGACACTACGAAATACGCCCCAAAGAAACAAAATTGAATCAACATAGCCTCGGTGTAACTTAAGTTGAAGGCCGATTTTAAGTGAGGAATTAGGATGTCATTTAGACAAGTGATGAATCCCCACATAAAAAACAAACTGGTGAGCGCTACCAGAGCAAAGCGATAGTTACCCGCAGGTTCTTCCCCCTCACTGATGCGTTGTACTTGGGACGTAGCTAGTTCACTCATAATTGATTCTCGTTGTTATCGTTGTTGGTATTGGAAAAGCATTGGGTGCAGTCCGTTTAATCCGCTCGAGCTCAAGGGTTTTCTGGGTGTTGTCAAAACCGTTGTTAAAACTCTTGTTAGGCCTGTTATTACGGCCATTGTCGAAATTGCCATTGAGATTGTTAGTGAGACGTTCCAGTGAGCGAAATCCGAACCGATTGGGGAGTGGAATTAATCCTCCTCTGCGTCTTATGGGCATTGTTGCAAGATCAAAAGCTCACACGGTGAAAGGGGAGTCAACGATGTCTTTGAAGGGGCGAAACACAGTTAAATGGGTTTGTGGGGTAAGTGCAGCTTGTACGTTGCTGGTACTGCAAGCATGTACTGGGGGGGAGACTAGCTTGGGGTTGGTCTCCGGTACCGATGAAGAATCTGTCGATCTCGCGTCAGCCGATCAACTCACGCAGCAACAGGCATGGCCACAAGTTAATAATCGGCTGGATAGTGTGTATTCGAAACAGCTGGAGGCGCGAGTCGCCACCTTGTTGTCGCAAATGAGTATCGAGGAAAAAGTGGGTCAACTGATTCAGCCAGAGATCAAATACATCACGCCCGAACAAGTCAAAGAGTTTCACATAGGATCGGTCCTCAATGGCGGAGGTACGGCTCCGAATAATGACAAGTTTGCGCCAGTGTCTGAATGGGTAGCATTGGCCGATGCCTACTACACGGCGTCTAAAGAAGGTAACTCGGCGGGCGTACCTCTGATCTGGGGCAGTGATGCCGTGCACGGTCATAACAACGTAGTGGGGGCGACTTTATTTCCGCACAACATTGGTTTGGGGGCGGCTCGCGATGAAGATTTG
This sequence comes from Cellvibrionaceae bacterium, assembly GCA_002707785.1. Taxonomy (GTDB): domain Bacteria; phylum Pseudomonadota; class Gammaproteobacteria; order Pseudomonadales; family Cellvibrionaceae; genus Pseudomaricurvus. The sequence continues at coordinate 74,664 of PANW01000024.1, forward strand.
ATTCGTCGTATCGGTGTTGCCACGGCTAAAGAAGTCGCGGTAACCGGTATCGACTGGACCTTCGCGCCGACCGTTGCCGTGGTGCGCGACGATCGTTGGGGTAGAACCTACGAGAGTTACTCCGAAGATCCGGCGGTTGTAAAGCGCTATGCCAAGGCGATGGTCGAGGGATTGCAAGGCGAGGGCGATTCTGTGCTGGGAGCAGAGCAGGTGGTGGCTACGGCCAAGCACTTTCTTGGAGATGGCGGCACCTATCGCGGTATTGATCGCAGTGATACACGTGTGAGTGAAGACGAGCTGAGGGACATCCATGCCGCCGGTTTTATTGCTGCGTTAGAGTCGGGTGTGCAAACCGTAATGGCATCGTTCAATAGTTGGAACGGTGTCAAGATGCATGGTAATCCCTATCTGCTAACTCAAGTGCTAAAAGAGCGCATGGGTTTCGATGGTTTTGTTGTCGGAGATTGGAACGGTCATCGTCAGGTACCGGGTTGCACCGTGACCAGTTGTGCGCAAGCGATCAACGCCGGTCTCGATATGTTCATGGTGCCTAGTGATTGGCAAGAACTGTACGTCAATACATTGCAGCAGGCGCGCGACGGCGTCATTTCCGCTGAGCGTTTAGATGACGCGGTGACCCGAATATTGCGTGTCAAAGTACGCGCCGGATTGATGGACAAGGGGCTGGTGTCTGAGCGATCAATGTCGGCTCAGCTAAATGTGATGGGCGGCGACGACCATCGAAGGCTCGCTCGCGAAGCCGTGAGAAAATCATTAGTGCTATTGAAAAACAATCAGCAATTGCTGCCGCTCAAACCTCAGATGAATGTATTGGTGGCCGGCGATGGTGCCCACGATATTGGCAAACAAAGTGGTGGCTGGACTCTGTCATGGCAGGGAACCGGCAACAAGGTTGAGGATTTTCCTGGTGCCCAGTCCATCTTCGAAGGCATTGAAGCGACGGTCGATGATGCCGGCGGAAAAGCGGTGCTGAGTGTCGATGGTAGCTTTAGTGATAAACCTGATGTCGCGATTGTGGTGATCGGAGAAGAGCCTTACGCGGAATGGCATGGGGATGTGGCGTCTATTGAATATCAACACGGGCGCAAGAAGGATCTGCAGTTGTTGCAATCATTGCAGCAACAAAATATCCCTGTGGTTACGGTTTTCTTGTCGGGTCGCCCCTTGTGGATCAACAAAGAACTCAATCAGTCCGATGCGTTTGTGGCGGCGTGGTTACCGGGCTCTGAGGGTGCAGGTATTGCCGATGTTTTGTTTACTGATGCCGAAGCCAAGGTGCGCCATGATTTTGTTGGTAAGTTGTCGTTTACCTGGCCGCAGTTTGTGCATCAAACGGTTTTGAATCTTGGGGACGAAAACTATCAACCGCTGTTTGAATACGGTTACGGCTTAACCTACCAAGATCATCAGGAAATGCTCGGACAGTTAACAGAAGAGTACACCTTACCGGAGTCTGGTGAAGTGGATGATGCCTGGCTGTTTGTGTCGCGAACTTTATCGCCCTGGCAGATGTTTGTTGCTGGTGAACGTGGTGAGCCCGTCGAAGTTACCGGTAATCGTCACAAGAGTGTCGATGAGATCATCAGTATCGCCTCGGTTGACAAAGAGTCACAAGAAGATGCGCGGGGCATTGTGTGGAACGGTGCAGGTGATGGTCGAGTCTACCTGCAGGCATCAACTCCACAGGACTTGTCGCTGTTCTCAGAGCGACAAGGCCAGTTGCAAATGGACATCAAAATTGATCGGGCACTTACAGACATTCTCTACGCCACTATGGACTGCGGTTCAGACTGCGATGCCCGTTTGGCGCTCAACGATGTGTTCGCCGAATGGCAACCCGATGCATGGCACAATTTGGCCATTGATCTACAGTGCTTCGGCAGCGCTGGCGTAGATTTTTCTCAAATACAGAGTCCTCTGGGATTGCAAACTCGCGGTTCTCTGGCTGTCACTGTTGCCAATGTTAAAATACTCCCCGGTGAACACAGGGCACAAACTAAGGGTGATGAAGGGACAGCAGATGGCTCTCGGCATCCTCAGTCGATCATGAGGTGTGAAGGCTAATGCAGAACGTCTCTCGAACGATTTCCGCTCGCTCGATTCTGGTGTGGGCGGTGGCGGTACTTTTCAGTGGGGCTACTATTATCAATGGTCAGCCGTTAGCGTCTCCTCAGAACAGTTTTTTACCGCTCAGTATCGAGTCGATGGAGTTAGGTGGCGAGCGCCTTGCCGTCACGATTGATCCCTCGGTGGGCGGTCGTATCAGTTCGTTGCGCTATAAAGATCGACAGCTTTTGTTTTCCAAGCAAGACGCAAAGAATTCCAATAACTGGGGCTCTACTTTTTGGTTGAGTCCGCAACAGCTATGGGGGTGGCCGCCGATCGAACAGCATGACAGCGGGCCTTATCAAGTGTCGGAAATGCACGAAGACAGTGTTGCTCTGGTGAGTGACTGGGGCAAGGGCGCAAGAGTGAAGAAGCGCATGAGCGTTGATGCCGAGTACGATAATGTACTGCAGATGGATTACACCATCGATACTAAGGAGTCGTTCGAAGAGTTGGCCGGCTGGGAAATCACTCGGGTGCCTCGCCGCGGCTTGGTCTTCTATCCTGCTAGCGAGTCGTCGCTGGATGTGGTGATGGGCGCCGTGTCCTATCGCCACAATACCGAGGTGGTATGGTTTGACCTCAAGCCTGATGTTAAACCGCCCGAAGGCAAAATCAATGCAAATGGCGACGAGGGCTGGTTGGCTTGGGTAGAGGACGATCTTCTGTACTTGAAACTCTATCAGCCGGTAGCGCCGGAGCAGTTGGCTTCAGGTGAAGGTGATGTTGAGGTGTATTTTAGTCCGCGGTTAGACTACATAGAGCTAGAAGTGCAGAGCGCAGCGCAGGCACTCAAGCGCGGTGACCAGTTGAGTTGGCGAGTGACTTGGTTGGTCGAGGAGGTGCCTAACGATATTCCGGTTGCCGTGGGCAGTAAACCGCTGTTGGCCTGGGTGAGGCAGCAGGCTCAACAATTGCGTTAACAAAAATGAGTTGCTCACTGGCGTATTTGGGGCGGTGATTGATTTTCGTTTAATGCGGTGGTTGAAGCGAGATCTTGGCCTAGGTAGTATCAACACACATAACAATAATATGAGATGTCGACCGGCACTGCATTTGATGATCTTGAGCGGTGCATCTTGGCTCTATTCGTAATCACTGCGAATGAAGTCAGGGGTTCTTTGAGCTTTTTTATCGGGGAATAAAAACGGCAGCGAACATTCTCTGAGGGCTTAATGAATAGGCGAGTGAAAAGGCTAGCGAAGAGGCGAAAGAGACCATCTCAGTCTTCTGCAGCACTTGTTGCGCTGTCGACCCTATTATTATGTCCGCAACTTCTGTATTCAGCCGCGCCCATCAATCCATCCATGGCGACAGTGGCAAGTGATATTCCTACAAGCTCTACGATGAGCTCCGTCGTCTTTGAAATTCCCGCACTACCTCTATCTGATGCACTGCTGAGCTTTTCTCAACAATCCGGCGTCGCTGTATTGATGTCCTCAGATATTCAGGGGCAATGGCAATCGCAACCGTTGAAAGGCGAGTTTCCCCCGCTGCAGGCGCTTAGCCAGTTGTTGCATTCAACCGATCTCACCTATCGTCAGGTGGCTGACCAGAGTTTGGTGATTATCCCTAAGCCTGTGGTACACCAGCGTCGCCGCGCAGCCCCAGATCGGCAAGAACGCTATGTTTTGGAGGAGATTACAGTTACAGCGGGCAAGCGTGTCACGAATCTCCAAGATACCCCTATGACGGTGACAGCCTTCGATTTCCACAATTTGCAGGATCTGCGAGTGACCAGCGTGTTTGATCTAGTGGATCAAGTGCCCAGCCTGCAATTGGTTCGCAATGGCGATCACACCGCTTCGATGCTGTATTTACGAGGCGTAGGCGCTGACAATCCCACAGAAGCAGGAGATTCCGGTGTTGCCACACATGTTGACGGCATCTACAGCAGTCGCAGCCAAGGCACGGCGGTGCTGCTACATGACCTTGAGCAGATCGAAATACTGCGCGGGCCACAGGGGTCGCTATTTGGTCGCAATGCCACCAGTGGCGTGGTCAATTATCACACGGTAAAACCACAGCCTCACTTTGAAAGCCGATTTGATCTGACGCTGGCTGATGATAACTATCGCTCACTGCAAGCGGTGGTCAATGTGCCAATGACCGATAGCTGGTCTCTGCGCCTAGCGGCAGCGGTAGAGCAGCAAGACGGCCTGTTGGAATTTGCCACTGGATCTGCATCAAGCAGTGATGAAAAACAGTACAACAATCTCGACTTATCCAGTTATCGATTGAGCTCTCTTTGGCAGCCCAGCGATGAGTGGAGTTGGTGGGCCAGTTACGAATATTACCAAAATCAAAGCAGTGGCAATTTTCCCGCGGTGGATTACGACACGCCTATTTTGATCGACACTGTGGGCGATACCGATTTGGATATGCACAGCGTGCGCAGTCGGTTTCAGTGGCAGATGACGCCGGATATCGAGGTTTCCTACATTCTGGGCTACACCGATATGGTCAGAGACCAGCTTTGGGATGGTGATGGTAATAGCCCTGTGGGCAGCGAAACTGATGCGGCTATTTACCATCAAAGCAATCATACCGTGTGGTCGGACTATCAATCCTGGCAGCACGAACTGCAATTCAAAAATGCGGATCACCAGCGTCTGCGTTGGTTACTGTCTTACTTTTATTTTGAGGAAGAGAGCGATATACGATTTGATCTTGAGCATCAGGATAGTACTGGTTCCGGTTGGGGCGGGGCGCCCTCACACAGTTATCAACAGCCACGACGTGGTTCGAAGTTCGAAGCGGTCTATGGTCAACTGCACTACGATCTGACTCGCGATTGGAGCTTATCGGTGGGGGCACGCAGTGGTACCGATCGTCGCTATGACAAGAAGGGTCGCAACATCGGCTGCCCCGATTTAATTCGCTCAGATCGCGCGGGCGAGCTCGGTGAGATCGCCGTCAATGCTGACTCCGCCGCTTCCAATCAGTGTTTTGTTGCTAACTATAATGATGTCGACAAGCGTTGGCACAATACCACTTATATGGGGCGGTTAGAGTGGCGCGCCGATACAGATCTGTTGTTGTTCTTGATGATGGCAGAAGGCTTTAAGCCCGGGATTGTGCAAGATGGTGGCACTGTCGTGGGCAGCTATAGCGGCGCCGAAGATGCCTCCTTTCAAAGCGCATTGGCGGATGTTATTCGCGTGAATAACAGCGGCGAAGGTGCTTACGTAGGCCCTGAAGAGAGTCGGAATTGGGAACTGGGTTTTAAGTGGCAAAGCTCGGAAAAGACCCTCACCTTAAACGGCGCACTCTTCTATACTGATTACGACAATCTTCAGGTTTCGCGAGTGACATTAAATGCCGATGGCAGCAAGGTCTTTCGCAGCGCCAATGCGGCGTCGGCAACCATCAAGGGGCTCGAGCTCGAACTCAATTGGTTGCCCGGTGCCTTTGGTGAACTTAAAGCCCATCTGTCTCTATTGGATGCCTACTACGACGATTTCATCAGTGTGGATACCAACTTTCCGGATCACGGCCAAACGTGGAATCCCAGTGCTGGCGATCCCAATCAGCCTGAGTTAATGGATTTTAGCGGCAATCGCATGAAACAAGCGCCTAAATTTAGTGCAGGTCTTACCTACAAACACTTTTTTGAACCCCTAAATTGGGGGCGTTTTACGGCCACTCTAGGAGTCAACTACTCTGATGACGTGTATCTGAGTGAGGCCAATCGCGAGACGCGCAGCGGTCAATTGAAAGAGAACTCGACGGGCCTTTGGGTCGCCGATCCCAATGGTGCCGCCCAAGACATCGATGTGCAACCGGCCTATTGGCTATGGAATACCAGCGTCAGTTTCAAGCCACACAATATGAACTGGCGCTTGGAGGCTTTCGTTAACAACATTACTGACGAGTTGATCCGTTACGATGTTCATGCCACTGAAACACCAGAACCCCTGTTCTATCTTGCCCCCCCGAGAACAATGGGAATGCGTATCAGCATGGATTTTCGCTAGGACACTTCTGAAAAACGTCATTGCGAGTCGCGTAGCGACGCGGCAATCTATGGTTTAGTACTAGAAAACCATAGATTGCCAAGCTGGTTTGCTTGGCTTAATAGCCCCTACTTTTGGCGCTTGCGCTCTCAATGACAAGCAACCTTGTTTTTCAGAGGTTCTCTAGCGGTAGGTACAAAAAATTTGTAATGGTGGGGGCGGATTGTCGCCGCACTCGCGTCTTAGTCTTTAAGGCTCCGTCTATAACAACAAAAACGGGTCAGAAGAGCTCTATAATAAGTATAAAGAGGACAATTGAGAGGTGTCCCGTGAATAATCATAACAATACGAATTCGACAAAGGTGTCTTCCCTTGAGAGCAATGGCTAACTCAGTAATGGTGGAAGACGAGACGAATCTGGAAAGCCATTACCAGAAATATCAGCGCGAGCTCTGTCGCTACGCGGTGAATAAGTTTGGCTTGGGTTTTAGCGAGGCGGAAGATGTGGTTCAGGCTGCCTTCACTAAGCTCGCAATACATCAGCAATCGTCTTCCGAGATCATCGAGAACATACGAGCATTTTTGTATCGTTCCGTGCACAACGCGTGCATCGATCAGGCGCGGAGAAAAACCGTGCGCGATAATTACGTCGCCAGCCAGCAGGCACAAGGCGATTTGGACACAGATTTTCGCAGTCCTGAACGGGTGGTGTTAAGCCGCCAATTTATACAAATGGTTAATCATGCACTCTGGGCAATGCCAGGGAAAAGACGGAAATTGTTACTCATGAATCGACTAGAAGGCCTGAGCTACGCAGAAATTGCGAGACGAGAGGGCTTGTCTGAAACCGTTGTTCGTAAACACGTTGCAAAAGCGCTTGCAGATTGTCAAAAAGCGATGCGTTCCAAAGATAAATCCAATGCTGGAGAACACCTGTAATGTCTAGCGTTGAGTTTGAAACCGAGAGAATCGAAGCGCAGGCGCGAGACTGGTTTATGCTGCAACAAGAGCGCTCGTTAACCGATGATGAGCGGGTGCAGTTCACCGCTTGGCTGGAGTCCGATCAGCAGCACAGTCAATCCTATCAATTGTTGGAGAATATCTGGCAAGGGTTGGGGGAGGTTGATCTGGATGTCTCTCAATCTGAGAATACTGAAAGCTCTGCGTCGTTAATCGATCGGTGTTCCTCTTTCTTGAGCGGTCTATTGTCTCCGGTTTTTGCAGCTCCGAAATACGCCGGTGCGGCATTTGCTACAGTGTTATTGGTCTCGATGTTATGGTTTTCCGGTATGACACCGGATTATCCTCAAGAGTATCAAAGCACCATCGGCGAGCTACAGACACTCGCGCTTGATGACGGAACCACGGTTACCTTAGGGGCTGATTCCCAACTCGAATTCGAATCGTTCGACAATCGTCGTATGGTGCGATTGATCAAAGGGCAGGCCTTCTTTGATGTTGCTAAAGATCCACAGAAACCCTTTTATGTAGATGCAGGAAAAGCGGGTGTGATGGTCGTTGGTACGCGCTTTGAGGTGTATAAACAGTTAGGCCGCGTCAAGGTTTCGGTAGAAGAGGGCATTGTTAAGGTGGCTCCATCGGTAACCGCAGATTTCACTGCCGGCAAGGTGAAAACCGTTACTGCAGGTGAGCGAGTTTCCGCGACCAATCAAAGCTTAGGAAGTGTTGAAGATATTGATCAAAATTCAGTGTCGCCATGGAGAGAAGGCCGCTTGGTTTATCGCGATGCTGTGTTGTCGGATGTGGTATTTGATATCAATCGCTATCGGCAATCAAAAATTGTGCTGGGAAGCGACTCACTGAAAAAACTCAAGGTCACTACATCACTATCGGTCGATCAAACTGATTCGGTAGTGACAATGCTGGAGCAATCACTGCCCGTTGTGGCGCATCAAGAAACTAAAGATCGAATACTGATTTTGCCGAAAAGCTCTCTCTTGTAGTTGTAGTAGTTGTAGTTGAATGTGAAGATGAAGTGATTAGGTGTTGTTTTTAAGATTCTCGTCCTGTTCATTATGCCCGGCACTGCCGGGCTTTTTTTTGACTATCAATAATTGTTTTCAGTCAGCGAATCTCTATGTCCCTAAAAAAAGACAAACAAGGGGGTTGGTTGCCGATCATAATCCGTCTCATGTTCAAGCGTCTGAAATCAAGGGTGTAAACCGACGTGAAAAAAATAATAGACGGAGGAGTCAAAATGCCTAATCAATTTAAGAGAAAGCTACTATCGGTGGTAGTTGCTGCAAGTGCCACGGTGCCGGCGGTAAATCTACAAGCCTATGAACTGGAAGAAGTCACCGTAACCGCGACCAAACGAACCACGAATCTACAAGATACCCCCCTTGCAATATCTGCGTTCGATAACGAAACCCTAAAAGAAAACCACGTGAGTAATATTTACGACTTGCGTGGCATGGCACCTAGCTTACAGATCAGAAGTAACGGAGATCACGGTGTTCCGCTGATCTTTATTCGTGGCCAAGGCACCATCGATCAAACCGAAGCGGGTGACCAAGGGGTAGCGTTCTACACCGACGGCGTATTCTCGGCTCGCTCCCAAGGTTCTACTGCTTTGATGTATGACATGGAGCGTGTGGAAGTTCTGCGTGGTCCTCAGGGTACCTTGTTTGGTCGAAACTCTACAGCGGGTGCGGTCTCTCTGGTTACCGCCAAACCCACTCAAGAATTCGAAGGCAACGCTAGCTTGACGGTTGGTAGTCGCGACCGACAAGAAGTTCGCTTTATGTTGAACACGCCGATTACCGACAACTGGGCAATGCGCTTTGCCGGTGTCACCGACGAACAAGACGGTGAAACTGACTTTGCCAGTGGCAGCCCCTACGGTAGCTACGACAATTACGGCACCAAAGATATGTCGTCTTATCGTATCAGCTCGCTGTTTGAGCCCACCGAGAATCTAAGCTGGTTCTTGTCCTATGAGAACTTCAACAACAATGGCACCGGTGATGTCTCTACACCGGATGGCGATGATCGTGAGAACTTTGCCACCGCACCCGGTGCGATTGACCTAGAAGTCGATAGCTGGCGCACACGCTTGGATTACGAGTTCGATAACGGTCTAACCTTGAGCTATATTGGTGGCTACACGGATATGTCACAAACGCAACTCTACGGCAACGAAGCGCAGGGCGATACGCGCAACACCGTAAGCTCCGGTCACGAAGCCACGCAGCACGAAATTCAACTGAAAAACTCTGACGATAATCGTTTCCGTTGGACCGCTGGCGCCTTCTACTTTGAAGAAGAAAATGACATTCGATTCGATATGTTACACGGCAGCTGGGGTTTCACCGCCGCCGATGCAGCGGTTAACTTATCCTCATTTAACCAACCAGACCGGTCATTGGAATCCACCAGTGGTTATGTCCAAGGTACCTTTGATTTGACCGATACTTGGCGCATTACCGCGGGTATTCGTCACACCAGCGACGAGCGAGAAGACAAGGGCGGCCGCAGTATTGATTGTAACTACGCACACGGACCTGGGGCCATTACGATCGACTATCAATCCCGTGCCTTGGCTGATGCTTCTGGTGAAAGCAATATCTGTTACTACCGCCAAATCAACGATATGAAAGATGACTGGTCAGATGAAACCTATCTCGCCCGTCTTGAGTGGGATATGAGCGAAGACATTATGCTGTTCTTGTCCTACGCCACTGGCTGGAAGTCCGGCGTTCTACAAGACGGGCTAGATGCAAATCTTGATGCGTCTGCCGGCCCGATCAATACCAACGACAACCCCAATGTCGCCGCCAATAGTCTGCTCGTGCAGCAACCGGAAGAAAATGACAGCTGGGAGCTGGGTGTGAAATCCACCTTGCTCGATGGCCGTATGACGTTGAACGCCAACTTGTTCTATATGGATTACACCGACATGCAGGTAACCTCTGCAGTCATTCATCCTGTGACTCAAGCATCCACGTTGATCAAGACCAACGCCGGTGAGGCAACGATCCAAGGTCTCGAATTTACTGTGAACTATGCAGTGACTGAGAACGGATTGCTGACTCTGACGGGGTCTTTACTCGACGCTGAATACGATGACTATATTGGCCAAGAGTCTAACTTCAACAATGACAACGGCAAGCTCTGGAACAGTTGCGCCTATGGTGATGCACCTGGCGGCGGCTGTGTGAACAACGCCTGGGACTTTTCTGGTAACACATTGCCCAATGCTCCCGATGTGATGTTAAGCCTATCCTATAAACACGATTTTACTTTGGCCAATGGTGCTACGGTAACACCGCGACTGCGTTTGTCGTATCAGGATGAAACCTATCTAACCTATGAAAATCGCGGCGACCGTCCGGCAGGCACTTTCGATGCTGGCGATCCAGGTGAAAATGATATGGATGTTCAAGAGGCTTATACAAAAGTTGATGCCAGTGTGACTTACGCCAGTGCCGATGGGAATTGGAATGTCGAGCTGTATGTAAACAACGCCACTGATGAAGAGATCAAGCAAGAGCTCAACATTGGTGGCTATGAAACCTTTGCTAGCTGGGCTCCGTCACGTGAAAGTGGTCTGCGTCTCTCCTACAGCTTCGATTAAGTCTCTCCCTCTCGGGATCGAAAGCTGACTTATGGGCTTCCTCTACAAGGGGGAGCCCTTTTTTGCGTTTTGTTACAGCCATTTTTTTGAAATGAAACGATAACAATCAATGAAAGAGGTGGACCCATGAATATCAAGCCCATCGAGAACATTATTATTGTTGGTGGTGGTACCGCGGGTTGGGTTGCAGCATCGTCCCTTGCCCGAGTTCTGCCTAAACAGTCATATCGAATTACCTTGGTGGAATCGGATCAAATCGGCATCATCGGCGTAGGCGAAGCGACCATACCGCCTATTCAAGATGTGCATAAAATGCTCGGTGTAGATGAAGCTGATTTCATACGCAGCACGGAAGCCAGCTTTAAATTGGGAATAGAGTTCCACAATTGGTCGGAGCAGGGCAGCCGCTATTTTCATCCATTTGGTCAGTATGGCCGTGAGTTTGATTCTGTGTCATTTCATCAATACTGGATGCGAGCGCGGGAGTTAGGTTTTGAAAGTGAGTTATCGGATTTCTCTCTAGGCACACAGATGGCCAAGGCGGGAAAATTTGTCCCCAGCAACAATGACCCGCAATCCATCTTGTCTTCCATGGGCTATGCCTATCATTTCGATGCATCACTTTACGCAAAGTTCTTGCGACGTCTTGCGGAAGGCATGGGAGTGGTACGACGTGAAGGTAAAGTGATTGATGTGTCGCTCGATCATGACAGTGGTTTCATTGACACAATACTGATGGAAGATGGCGAAGCAATCAGTGGAGACCTGTTTATCGATTGTACCGGTTTCGCTTCCATATTATTGGGTAAAACACTGGGGGTTGAGTTTGAAGATTGGTCCCATCTGCTAAAGGCAAACCGCGCGGTGGCCGTACCTTCGCAAAATGTCGGTGAGACACGGCCCTATACTCAGTCGATTGCCCACCCAGCCGGTTGGCAGTGGCGGATTCCACTTCAGCATCGAACCGGCAACGGGTTGGTCTTTTGCGATGACTATCTGTCCGAAGATGAAGCCTGCCAACTACTGCTTTCCAATCTTGAAGGTGAAGCCTTGGCCGATCCACGTGTTTTGCGTTTTCGCACGGGGCGTCGGCAGCAGGCGTGGCATAAGAACTGTATCGCCGTGGGATTGTCTGCAGGCTTTCTTGAGCCGTTGGAGTCCACAGCCATTCACTTGGTACAGACCATGGTGGCGAGGCTACTTCAGCTCTTTCCCTCTAGCGGATTTCAACAAGCGGACATTGATGAGTTTAATCAACAGTTTTGTCGTGAGTACGACATGGTACGTGACTTTATTGTCCTGCATTACCACGTCAATCAGCGCAGCGAGCCCCTATGGCGAGACGCCCGTGAAATGGCGATTCCGGAATCTTTGAGTCATAAGATTCGATTGTTCGAGAGCCATGGTCGATTTTTCGAGCGCCAAGACGACTTGTTTAAGAAGGCAAGCTGGCTGGCGGTGATGATGGGGCAAGGCCTCAAACCAAGCGACTATGACCCCATCGCCAATCGCAAGCCTGCCGCTGGATTGTGTCAGTGGCTGAAAAACATACAGTCTGCCTACGGTGATGCCATCGGGGCTATGCCCGATCACGATAGGTTCATCGCCGAATATTGCCGTGCAAAAAAGGATCGTGTTGCATAAGTTAGGCGGCTTCAAGTGACACAATTTGGTGCTTATTTGATAAGTTTCTAAACTGACAATAGGCTCTGATCAGCTGTGACTGAGCGAATTGTGATTGAGAATGGGGCTCACTCAGTTGTTTTTGTTCATTTGTGGTGCGTCTGGGCTGGTTTGCGCATCCAGAAAAGGCCAATCTTCTAGCGCTTGCGCCGGTGTACAGATGGCACACTTCTGGCATATATCTGTTTTCTTAGGGCGTAGTTTTGCTGAAGTGAGGACACAGATTGGCTGTTTCATGGTTTAAACGCAATCAAACCATTGTTGATGCGAAGCTTGTGCTGTTGTTGGATTCTGATCCCGAACGAGGATCAGCGCTAAAACGGGGCTTGCTAGACTCTGGCTATCGCCTGGCTGAACGGTTAACGACTGCTGTTTCTCTGCTCAAGCAGGTTGAAATACACCAACCGGATATTATGGTGATCGGCATCGATGAGCCCGATGACGTTATTCTCCAGCAGTTGTTACTGATTCACGACTATTGCCCAGTTCCTGTCATCATGTTTGCCGAAAAAGAGGCACCGAAATTGATCGAAAAAATCGTTCGCGCGGGTGTGAATGGTTTTGTGGTTAACGATATTCAGGCGCATCGTATTCGGCCCATTATAGATATTGCCACCGCTCGCTTTATAGAAAGCCAAAAGCTTCGCACAGAACTAATTGATACCAAGAGCAAATTGGAAAATCGAAAACGCATCGAGAAAGCCAAGGGACTACTCATGCAAGGCAAAGGCTTGAGTGAAGATGAGGCCTATCAGTCCATGCGGAAAATGGCAATGGACCGAGGTAAATCCTTAGCGGATGTGGCCGACACCATCATTGATGTGTTTGATTTGATGGGTGAGAAAAACTAACAGACGTAACATGTTTGGGGGGGGGCGCCGGAGAGTCTACATCGATTGTCTTCGGCTTGCTGTTCGATCGCTACTCCCACTGATCTGAAGGCTGCGATCGAACAGATTTCGTTTTATTTACTTCTGGTCGTTTTCAGTTCCTCCCCCGCCCTTAGTTCTAGTCCGTCAGTAGTTTTGCGTAGAGGCCAGTGGCAATGTTCATCCCTCTTAACATTGCGTCGGTAGTACCCGTGACGACATGAATAAGGCGCGCTCCAGAGAGGGACATAGCACCATCAAAGCCCTTGGAAGCGTAAGCAAATTGCCCTTTAACTTTTACCAGTTGGGTATCGATTTCTTCGGTATTAATGTCGCTTTCCAAAAGATAAGACAGAACATTTTCATATTCAGCGAGATCTTCATAGAGCAGCGCTTTGCTGTCTGCGCCCTCCAAACCCCAGTGAGAGGCAAGAAAGTTCTTCGCGATACGTTGCGACAACATTCGCTGGCGTCCAGAAATATTGATAATCTCAGCTTTGCTGGTGCCTGAAACCCGCTCCAGCTCAACAACAAAGTGATGTGCCTTTTTGAGTATCTCGTTACTTTGGCTTAGCAGTAACTCGGCGTTTGATTTATTCACCTCGGCGGTTGCCAGTGTGCGATAAGGGCTCCATAGACGCTCAACATCGTTAATCTCCGACAATAGAGGTCTAGCCTTTGGGTATTTCTTCAGGTTTTTCAGGTTTCTTTCAAACTCTGATACCGCCCGCTGCAGTTGGGTGTGGCCGCGTTTGGAATCTGGCTTCAACCCTTTAAGGAAGTAGGATTGGGCGATGCGCTGCGATAACATGCGTTGACGGCCGGCGATATTAATCGCATCTCCCATCGAGCGTATTTCGGCTAAGCTGTCGGAGCTAGTGCCAAGAATCAAGAGAGGGAGTAACGCGACTTTGAACAGCGTAAAGCTGGAGATTTGACGCTTGATTTTTGAGCTCATAGTGGCTCCTTTAAGAATTCCCATAACATGTTTTCCGTTTAACACTTCGATGCAGGTGGATACCTTTCCACCATTAGCCTAGCAATTTTGTTGCCAATGTTAGACGGCTCTGCAATATTCATCGCTATTTTCTATTGTTGGCGCAGCGGGTTGATTTGGTGCGTTTGGGTGTCATCTTTGGTGCACGTTTTTAAGCGGCTATAGAGTTGTGTTCTAGATTCTCGTAATTCAATAACTCAAGATAATTAGCATTCATAAAATCACGTTGTTTGCCGACAATTATGTGTGATTCTCTTTTATGGAATAGAAGTTGCTCTATTCCATACTCACCGTAAAGATATGGTTTTGTATGATTTTCTACGCGCTCAGAAAAATGCTATCAGTGATTGGGTTGAGTGGGTTGGCTCTATTGCTTGCACTACTTTGGTCAATTTTTTTGTTGGTGCTGATTTACCCTGTACACACGGCCGCTCCTATTTCGATGGCGGTACTCTGTGCCTATCTATCGATTGGTGGGCTGCTACTTGTGCGAAATGATGAATTTCAGCTGGAGCAAATCATCGAGGATATCGATCAGTTGAGAGATGAGGAGCTGTCACAACGTTTAGAGCAGCTAAATACGGAAGGGCGCGCGGCGCTATTGCATTTGGCGACCAAAGAGCGACGTCAGTTGGAGGACTTCACTGGTACGGTGTCTGAAATCGGCTACTCCGCTAGTGAGTTGAGTACAACCTCCTGTGCGTTGGCGAGCAATACGCTACAGCAATCACAAGCCACCGGCTCTATCGCCGCGGCCGTCACCGAAATTAGTCACAGTATCGAAGAAGTAACCTCGCGGATGCATGAGACTCATGTGTCTGCCGACCTAAGTTGTGTGGAGGGCGAGAAAGGGCGAGAGACTATTGAGCAGGTGCGCGACTATATGAATGAAGTAGCGAGCTGCGTCGATCGAACTCATGATCAATTAACGTCTTTGGATGAGCAAACAGAAAAAGTCTCTGTTGCCTCTATGGTCATTAGCAGCATTGCAGAGCAAACAAACCTGTTAGCACTCAATGCGGCCATTGAAGCTGCTCGCGCTGGAGAGCATGGTCGAGGTTTTTCGGTGGTGGCCGAAGAAGTAAGGGCGCTGGCCAATCGCAGCCAGGAGTCCGCCCGTGAAATCTCTACCACTCTTGAGGCAATGCAAAACCAGATGCAGGCAGTGAAAGAGGGGATGGATCAGGTGATGTCGAGAACACAGCTCACTTTAGAAGGGGCTGATGGCGCTCAGAAGGCTCTGGCAACTATTGCGGAGTGTACCCAAAATGTATCCGACATGGTGCTCGCTATTACTGCGGCAACCAGCCAGCAAAATGAAGCGGCACGCGATATTTCTGAACGTGTCGAGGAGGTCGCAGTTGCCGCGGGAGAAAACAGTCGCGTAGCAGAGCAGTCGTCGTCAATAGCGAAACATCTATACGAGTTGTGCCAAACCGAGGAGGCCAGCCATGCCTGAAGTAATCGTCTCATGGGGAGCTCTGATCCTAGTTGGGGTAGGGCTAGCTATTCTTATTGTCGCCATATCGGTGAGAGCGAAGCGTCAACGCAAGCACCGTCAGGAGAAGGGACTACAGTGGTTGACGTGCTTGCGCTCATTGCTAAGTCATATTCAGAAGCACCGAGGTAAGACCACTGGTTATCTCAATGGTGGTTCCCACCTTATGGGAGAGATAGAAGGCTTGCAGCGCAGTGTTAGTCGAGATTTTTCCAGTGTTGTCTCAATTGATGATGGAATAGATGCAAACAGCCGGTGGTGTGGTATTACCCAGCATTGGGCTCGATTAGCAGGCAACTTTACCGGCCACAGCCCAGAACACAATTTGTCTCAACACAATATGTTAATCAAAAATGTATTGTATTTGATTGATGATTTGGCGCAGGAGTGTGATCTTCTGCTGCTCAAAAACAAAAAAGATAAGCCGTTACATTTGTATTGGCGAGAACTGCTTTCCGCAGCGGAGTACATCGGCCAAGCACGAGCCATTGGTGTTGGGGTATCTACCGCCGCTCATTGCGACAGTGTCTCTCGGATTCGTCTCAACTATTTATGCCAGCAAATTGAAGGCAATACCGAAAAGCTGTGGCGCGAAATTGGTAAAGACCCAACTCAGGCGACCCAGGTTAAAGAGCTGTTGGGATGTATTAAGGACAAGTTGGTTTTAGATACTCCTAGTATCCCACCAGGGGAGTTTTTCAATATTGCGACTGAAGCCCTTGATAGTTTATTGGATCAATTTGATCGACTGGTGAAAGAACAGCAGTGGGTATAACTACTGCGTATGAATCACAATTTAACATGAATGAAGTATCACTATGTTTAAAGTAACCACGCATTCAGGAGTTCAAACTGCAGGAGCAATTATTACGACACTGGGCTCGACTCCTGTTGAGGCCTTTGATCATCAGAATTTTTCACCCTTCTACCAGCCTATTGTAGAGCTAACAACAGGGAGAATTGCTGGCTACGAGGCACTAGCTCGCCGGCGTGAAACCGATGGCACGTTTGTCTCTGCGGGTGCGGTCTTTTCTGATGCAAGGTTGCCCAGAGAGCACAAGTTGCATTTGGACCGCTACCTGCGTGATAGCGCCCTGCGAAGAGCAGCCAGTCCGGGAGAGCAAGATCCTGGTGGCGATGGCTTTATTACGCTCAATATTTCTCCGGATTGGGTGGATATGCTTAATGAAGATCACCACATTCCTACGCTGAATATGGTCAAGAAATCAGGGATAGATCCTAGTCGCGTTATCGTAGAAATAACAGAGCACTGTGGCAATATAGAGAATCTAAAAAAATTAACATCGATCTATCATGGCGCGGGTTTAAAGGTGGCTATTGATGACTTTGGTGCTGGGGCCTCCCAAATAGACCGCGTCATTGAATTGAAGCCTGATTTCATCAAGCTGGATATGGGCTTGTTTAAATCTGCCGCTCGTGGAGGGCATGCTGCAGATATTGTGTTGTCGATTGTCGCTATGGCGCAACGAGCGGGTTGCAAGATTATTTGCGAGGGGGTAGAAACTGAGGAAGAGCTCTATTTCGCCATAGAATGCGGTGCCGACTTTATCCAGGGTTGGTTGTTCGATCCGGCGCTCCCTGCTCCGATTAAATCTGACACTTATATGGATCGGCTCAATCGGCTGAAGGCCATATATTTGACCGCCAAGAGTGGTCGATTGATGTTGGCAGCAGAACACAACAAGGCGGTGGCCAATACCTTGATGACGGTCTGTCAGTCGCTAAGTGTGGATGATCCTCTGGCGAGTATTGTGGATAGACTGCCTATTGAGATGGCTGCTGAGTTGGGCGTACTGCAGTTGTTTCTCTGTGATGAGCAGGGCAATCAGATTTCAGACAATGTTTGTTATCAAGAACATGGTTTAGGCTTTGACTCTGGTTCATTGGGTAAAAATTGGTCTCATCGTCCCTATTTCCCGCTGCTGCACGCCATGAACCATCTTCAAAGTGACCACATCGTGGTGTCCACACCCTATCGCGACATCAATACGGGCAAATTGTGTAAGACTCACGGTCTGTTCATTAGCAGTAATTGTGTGCTACTGATTGATGTTCTAGCAGACGACGTTATTCTGTTTTCAGCTGAGTGATTCTGTCCTAGGTCAACCTCGGTTAGTTCAAAACACGCCATCTGCTCGATGGCGTAAGTTCACTTCAATCAATCCTATTTGTCTAATGACTTGGCTCTCTGGCAGGTTACTGTCCATTCTTCTGTGACAATCATTGATCAGACCTAAGTAATCGTTATTGGTCGTTTTTTGCGGGCTTGTTCTTTTGTGGTGCACTTGCATCAAGCTCAGGCACAGTTGATGGGATTTTTTTTGGCGAACTGCACCTCAAATGTGGTTGGCTTTGGTTCAGATGCTTGAAAAAGCGCCGGAAAATGGTGCGTTGCTCCTCTTTTTGAGCCTCACAGCAAAGATTTTCAGCAGTTCTCCTATGTTGGCACACACTCTGCATTACTCTAGTTGCTAGTCTGAATCAGCACTGGCAACTCACGAGAGTGATGCGGCTTCTGTCAACGGCGACAGTCGTTTCGCAGCTATTGGGAGTTTTAGGATCACAATAGATTAAGGTAGAGCATCGGCGTTTTACCTTCTCGAGCAAAGGCGCTCATTACCCTGTCGGCTATCAGGCTGGCAGGATAATGAGCGCCTTTTTTTTTGAATTTTTGAGGGGAAAGAATATGAAATGGCTGAAACCTTTTAAACGAGTTGCTCTAGCAACCCTAATTGGGACGGGCATGAGCGTCAGCTTTGCTCAGGCAGAGGAGTTGGGTTATCCCGAAAAAGAAGAGCTGAGATTTGGTTTTATTAAGCTCACCGATATGGCTCCTATTGCAGTTGCCTATGAAAACGGCTATTTCGAGGACGAAGGCTTATACGTCACCATCGAAGCACAAGCGAACTGGAAAGTGCTACTTGATGGGGTCATCGATGGTCGTCTTGATGGTGCGCACATGCTCGCTGGACAGCCTATCGCTGCAACCATGGGCTTTGGTACTGAGGCTCACATCATTACGCCTTTTTCCATGGATTTGAACGGTAACGGTATCACTGTTTCTAACGAAATCTGGGAGCAAATGAAGCCGAATATTCCTAAGATGGCTGATGGCCGCCCAGTTCACCCAATCAAGGCAGATGCTCTTAAACCTGTCGTTGAGAAGTACAAAGATGAAGGCAAGCCCTTCAATATGGGTATGGTGTTTCCAGTTTCTACCCACAACTATGAGTTGCGCTACTGGCTAGCGGCAGGTGGTATTCATCCTGGCTACTACGCTCCCCACAAAGGTGATACCTCAGGAAAAATCGACGCTGATGCACTCTTGTCCGTAACACCTCCACCGCAAATGCCTGCCACTTTGGAAGCTGGCACTATCTATGGCTACTGCGTCGGTGAACCATGGAACCAGCAGGCTGTATTTAAAGGTATCGGAGTGCCAGTTGTAACCGACTACGAAATCTGGAAAGACAACCCAGAGAAAGTATTCGGTATCACCGCGGAGTTTGCGGAAAAGTATCCCAACACCACTATCCGTTTGACTCGTGCTCTGATCCGCGCGGCGAAATGGTTGGATGAAAATGACAACGCTAACCGTCCAGAAGCTGTGAAGATTTTGTCTCAGTCAAACTACGTAGGCGCTGACTACGAAGTGATCGCCAATAGTATGACCGGAACCTTCGAGTACGAGAAAGGCGATAAGCGTGAAGTGCCAGATTTCAATGTGTTCTTCCGCTACAACGCTACCTATCCGTACTACTCCGATGCTATTTGGTACCTGACTCAAATGCGTCGTTGGGGACAAATCTCTGAAGATAAGAGTGACGAGTGGTACAAAGAGCTTGCTGCCAAAGTTTATCGCCCTGATATCTATATGGCTGCAGCGAACTCACTGATCGAAGAAGGTTTGGTCAGTGCGGATGAAGTGCCGGCGGCTGACGAAGATGGTTTCCGCGATCCACAAACGCATTTCATCGATGACATTGTCTACGACGGTACCAAGCCCAATGCGTACATCAACAAGTTCTCAATTGGTCTAAAAGCCGGTGACAAGCTTTAAGTTATTCGACTTTAAATACTTCAAGTAAGACGTAAGAAATAGGTAACAGATCATGGCAACAGCTTCAATATTCAACAAAATCAGTGACAGCGCTATGCTGCCTGAAAGAGTAAAACTCATCATCAACGATGTAACAAAATGGTTGGTTTTTCCTCTGCTGGGGATACTTGGATTTCTGTTGCTGTGGTCTGTTTCTGCACAGAATATCGATACTTCCCTGGGTAAGTTTCCAGGGCCTACAGCAGTTTTCCAACAGTTCGAATCACTTTATGACGAACATGTCAGTGAGCGCGCCAAAGAGGAAAAGTTCTATGAACGTCAAGAACTTCGTAATCAAAAGCGTTTGGAGAAAGATCCGAGCTATGTAGCAAAGACTAGATCTTACACGGGTAAGGAGACTTTTCTGGATCAAATCGTGACCAGTCTGGTCACCGTGATGAGTGGGTTTCTAGTAGCTGCTGCGATTGCTGTGCCATTGGGAATCGCGGTGGGATTAAGTAAGTCTCTCAATGCGGCGGTAAATCCCATTGTTCAGATCTTTAAGCCGGTATCGCCTTTAGCGTGGTTGCCACTGGTGACGATGGTGGTGAGTGCGTTATATGTTTCGCCCGATCCGATGGTATCAAAGTCTTTCCTTAACTCGATGATTACCGTGACGCTATGTTGCTTGTGGCCAATGGTGATCAACACATCAGTTGGGGTAGCGTCGATTGACAGCGATCTGGTTAATGTGAGTAAAGTATTGCGACTACCTGCATTGACCCATGTGAGAAAAATTGTACTACCGGCATCGATCCCGATGATTTTTACTGGCATGCGTTTGTCTCTTGGGGTGGCGTGGATGGTGTTGATTGCTGCAGAAATGCTGGCGCAAAATCCAGGTCTTGGTAAGTTCGTCTGGGATGAGTTCCAAAACGGTAGCTCAAATTCACTGGCTCGAATTATGGCGGCGGTGATAGTGATTGGCGCGATTGGATTTTTATTGGATCGAATGATGCTACAGATTCAGCGCTACGTCTCTTGGGACAAAGCCAGTGCAGATCGCTAAGCGCTGGTAATCGTTGAAAAAACCAACATTGTCGACAGTAATGAGAACAGAATTGTTAGGAGAATTAAAATGAGTGTACTGCTGGATATCAGTCATATCGATATGGTGTTTCCAACCCCGAAGGGACCTTTTACTGCTCTAAGTGACGTCAGTTTAAAGATCAATAAAGGTGAATTTGTTTCGCTGATCGGTCACTCCGGTTGTGGCAAGTCCACTGTGTTGAACGTTGTCGCAGGGCTCTATCAGGCCAGCAGTGGTGGTGTTCTACTCAATGGCAAGGAAGTGAATGAACCTGGTCCTGAACGTGCGGTGGTTTTTCAGAATCATTCTTTACTACCGTGGTTGAGTGCCTATCAAAATGTCGAGTTGGCGGTCGATCAAGTTTTCGGTAAAGACAAAACCAAGGCCGAAAAGAAAGACTGGATCGAACACAATCTTCAGTTAGTGCATATGGATCACGCCATGCACAAACTTCCGGGGGAAATTTCCGGTGGTATGAAGCAGCGTGTGGGTATTGCACGGGCGCTGGCGATGCAGCCAGAAGTTTTACTGATGGACGAGCCGTTTGGTGCGTTAGATGCCTTGACCAGAGCTCACATGCAAGATTCACTCATGGAAATCCAAGCGGAGCTCAACAATACTGTGATCATGATTACTCACGATGTTGATGAAGCGGTGTTGTTATCGGATCGAATCGTGATGATGACCAATGGCCCATCGGCTACCGTGGGTGAGATTTTGGACGTCAATCTTGAGCGCCCGCGTGACCGTTTGGCGCTGGCAGAAGACAGTGAATATACGCGTCTTCGATCAGAAGTTCTGAAATTCTTGTATGAAAAACAACGCAAAGTTGAGCCCATTACCAAGGGCTCAGAAACCCGAAATAAAAAGAAGACTGAGGCGGCTTAGTCATCGGTCTCATTTGTAGAACTCATTAATTATTCTAGCAATCCTTAGGAGAAAACCATGAATCACATTAAGAAAAGTGCACTATCATTGGCCGTTGCCATGGCCGCCGTGTCAGCACCTTCGATGTCTGCTGAAACCATTACCGAAGCTCTGAAAGAGGGTGATGTTAGTCTCAGCTTTCGTATGCGTTATGAAGAGGTGGATGTGGATGGCAACGATGTGGATTTAACGTCGCTTAAGACTCGATTGACGTATAAGTCCGCTGATTATAAGGGTTTCGGTGGTTTAATCGAAATGGATGATGTTACCCACATCAGTGATTTTGAGGGTGGCGTCGGTGACCCTGAAGGCACTGAAGTGAATCAGGCGTATCTTGCGTACACATTCTCCGATACGACCGTTAAATACGGGCGTCAGAGAATCTTGTTGGACAATCAGCGTTTCGTGGGTGGTGTCGGCTTCCGCCAGAACGAGCAGACTTATGACGGACTTACCGTTGTTAACAAGAGCTTGCCAGACACGACTCTTTTCGCGGCCCACATTGATAATGTCAATCGTATCTTTGGTGAAGATGATCCGCGTGGCGATCACGAAAATGACACCTATTTGTTCAACGCTAAGTACACCGGTTTCAAAGCTGGCGCACTGACCGCTTACGCTTATCTAATCGACAATGAAGACGCCGCGGCCTTCTCAACCGATACTTATGGTATTCGTTTCGCTGGTAAAACCGGTGATTTCGGTTATGCGCTAGAGTACGCTACTCAGTCTGACGCCGAGGATAACCCCAACAGCTACGACGCCGACTATATTCTGGCTGAGGGTTCTTACAAAATTGCTGATGTAACTCTTAAAGCCGGTTATGAGGTGCTTGGTGCCGATGATGCAGATGGACAGTTCATTACCCCTCTGGCAACTCTGCACAATTTCCAAGGTTGGAACGATCAGTTCTTAGGTGGTGGTACCGGTAACATCACTGGCGGTATTGAAGATATGTACGTCTCTGCCTCTACCAAGTTGGCCGGTGTAAAACTTTCTGTGGTGTACCACAGTCTTGAATCAGACGATTCAGATGCTTCCGGTAAGGACGATCTTGGATCCGAGCTAGGATTTGTGGTTGCCAAGAAATTCGGCCCTGTTGGTTTGAGTCTTAAGTACTCGGATTACTCAGCGGATGATCACGGTTCTGATACCGACAAACTCTGGTTGACTGCTAGCGCTAGCTTCTAATATTGAAGTGATAGGAAACGCTCTCTTAGCCCCTATTTATAGGGGCTTTTTTATGCGCGAGTGTTATTGCTACAGGACAGATAAGGTTCGTATACGTTTTTCAGGAAGGGGAGTGGTTGTGAGTGGCGGGTACTTTCACGATTCTAGTCCTTGCGTTGAAATGATTTCACGCTCTTCATCCAATGAAAACAGATAGTCTACCTGTTGAGGCAGTATTGCTAGATTGTGTTCGGTGATGCGCTGGTAGTGTTGAATAAAACGGGCGATCTCCGCGTCAGACATAAGGCCGCTGCCTTGATGATGATTTTTCGCTTTCAGTTTTTCCTCTTGTTCCTGGCGCCAGCGAAATACGCAGTCGAAGGAAGGGGCTTTGAGCATGATGCTGCAATCAAAACTCTGAAACAAATCTCGATAATCTAGCTGCAGTTGCGTGTTGACATAGTGCCGCCAATTACCCTCGCTGTCTTCTTGGGCTTCTAATTCATTGATGGGCTCGATTAAATCTTGCATCGCCTGAGCTTGAGCATTTACGCACCAACCTTCCAAAATAATAATATCCACAGGCGCATCAATGACGGGCCACTCTGCTTGCGTCATTCGATCGTCTTTAGCTTTATCAAATCTGGGGATGGCGACATTGGTGTTGGCTTCAGCGAGTTTTCGCAGGGTATCCTCTGCTAACCGTAGATCGTGAGTACCCGGCACCCCTCGCGTTAGCAGCAATGGATGAATATCCCTCGCCAGAGTTTCGCGCTCATGACGGGTGAGGTAGAAGTCGTCGATGGATATTGCCACAGCGCTCAGTTGATGCTGGCGAGCTAACAGCATCACCAGCGCATCCCCTAGAGTTGTCTTGCCCGATCCTTGACTGCCATTGATCAACACCTTCAGTGGTGTACTTTGTTGTCCGGCTCGCCTCGCCAAGGCTGCGGCCAGAGGGGTGAAATAGCGGTTGAGGTTCTCGGCATAATCGGCAGGAAGGCGGTGTTGCTGCAAAAACGCATTGAAATCAGTGTTCATCACCGTGCCTGATGATTGTGCGTTTGTCATATTTGAGCTCCAGAAAGGGGTGGATATCTACCCCTTGATTGCGGGGACAGGCTGGTGAGCAGAGGGCGGTTGGAGTGCTGGGCCGCATACTGCTGAAGTTTAGAGCAAATGATGCAGATTTTATGCCTCTCTGAAAAGGAGGGGTATGACGTTTGGCTCGTCTTATTAGTCTGCTCCACTGGGTGGCGTTGGGACTTATCCTGAGATCGCTACCCAACACTGTCTGTCAGGCTTGTGAGCTTGGCAGTTAGGTAGGTAGCGAGATAGACAGTATAGCCATGAAATAACACCGGTGATGCTGTTGCTGCATCAGCGCTTTTGATAGGCTGGGTTGAAAACAATGATGACACCTGTTGGGGGATCTTTTGAGCGATAGCGAGAATCTAGAGAGTAATGGGGCGAGACTCCCTGAAACTGAGATTGTGTTGGGTAATCACCCTGAAGTCCCCTTAATAGTCGCTAGTGTTCCGCTACTGCTGTTGGTTGCTTTACTGAGTCTCAATGTGTTCATTTTTGGCGACGATGCGGTGAGTGGCTCCAATCAGGTGATCTTGATGCTCAGCGCCGCGATTACCACGGCCATTGCCTCCTTCTATCACGTCAGTTGGAAAGAGGTCGAATCGGGCATTACTCAAAGTCTCAAGATTGCCATACCGGCCATGTTGATCTTGCTCATGGTAGGGGCCCTATCGGGCACTTGGTTGCTGTCAGGCATCATTCCAACGATGATTTACTACGGCCTGCACGTTATGGATGCCAGTTGGTTTTTGGCGTCTTCCGTGATCATCAGCGCCATCGTTGCTATTTTTACGGGCAGCTCCTGGACAACCTCGGCCACCATTGGTATCGCCTTAATGGGAATTGGCCAAGTGCTGGGTATTTCGCCGGGACTGGTGGCTGGTGCGGTTATTTCAGGCGCTTACTTTGGCGATAAGATGTCGCCGCTCTCCGACACCACCAATCTAGCGGCAGCGACCACCGGTACCGAACTGTTTACTCACATACGCTACATGATGGTGACCACGATTCCATCGGTTTTGATCGCTTTAGCGTTATTCACCTTCTTGGGTTTTAGCGCGGCCGACACCGACTCTCTCGGTGCTGAAGCTATTGCGGCAACTTTGGACTCCAATATTAATATTACCCCGTGGCTGTTATTGGTGCCTTTGGCGGTATTGATCATGATTGTGCGCAAAGTTCCCGCCTTGCCAGCAATATTCGTGGGCGTAGTTCTAGGTGCTCTGTTTGCGGTGGTGTTTCAAGCCGAGCAGGTGAGCCGTATTGGTGGCGAGGGTGATTTCGCCCTCTACAAAGGCATTATGATGGCCTGCTTTGGTGATATTGCCATTGTTACCGGTGACGACATGCTCGATGAGTTGCTCACCGCAGGCGGTATATCGGGCATGCTGGGAACCATCTGGCTGATTATTTCCGCCATGATGTTTGGCGGCGCTATGGAGGCCTCAGGTTTCTTGCAACGCATTACTACAGCCTTGATGCACAAAGCGAAATCCACTGTTGGCTTGATCGGTACGACAGCAGGTACTTGTATGTTCAGTAACGCGACCACCTCCGATCAATATTTGGCCATCGTAGTGCCCGGTAGAATGTTTGCCGATACTTATAAAGAGCGTGGTTTGGAGTCTCAAAACTTGAGCCGCACGCTGGAGGATACCGGTACGGTGACGTCGGTGTTGGTCCCTTGGAATACCTGTGGCGCTTATCACGCGTCGGTGCTGGGTGTGGCGACGATGAGTTACGCACCCTTTGCATTTTTCTGCTTAATCAGCCCCTTCATGACCATGCTGATGGCGGCAACGCAATACAAGATGGCCAAACAAGAAAGTCATCAGTAACGGTTTACAATTGGGTGTTGTGCCGCAGGCAACACCCAATCAATACTCTCGTATCTCGTATCTCGTATCTCGTATCTCGTATCTCGTATCTCGTATCTCGTATCCTGCAACTGCCCTAATCGATCAAATGAACTTCTTCAAATCGTCGCACAGCACCGTAAATCGATATCAACGCCCACGCGATTTCAAGCCCGAACACTGGCCAGTTTGCGTCTAACCACAATTGCGGTAGCAGCGCGATGGCGGCAAAGGCGTTCCAACACAAATAGAATCGCGGCAACATTTTTTCCTGGCTAAACAGCAGATAACAACCAGAAAACACCACCGCCGATACCCAGCCAAGCAATGCTAGGTTGGCTTGTTGCTCTATCACTAAGCCTCCGGCGAAGAGCATCAGCATGCCGCCAACAATGATGTAAAACAGCTTGGGGCTAAACTTGAGCGCGTTCAGATTGGCGTTCATCAGCAGCGCAGCGCTGATCACCAGCCAGAAACCGTTGATAACCACAGCCTGCCAAGATTGGCTGTAAAACGAGCTGAGAACCAAACACCCAGCGGCGATAGCATTGCCGCCGTAATAGATGCCTTTCTTCCAGTTTTTATTCAGCGATATGTAACCGTGATTGGCTAGATAGAGCAAGGTACCCAACCAGCCGATAGCAGTAATCAGAGTCATAACAATTCAATATGCATATTGCGAACAAACAGTTCTTTGCCTACGTGAGGGCCGTTGAGAATAACCACCTTGCTGAGATCCATCATGTTTTTGTAGATGCGATCGGTATTGGAAGGTGACAGCATCTTTTCACTCCACTGAATAATCAGCGCTTGGGTGCCCTGCGGCAGGGTAAAGTACTGGATGTCATCACCGGAAGCGTGAGATTGTCCCATGATCAATGGGTAGCCTTCCGACGTCATCAATCTCGCAACGTCCACCGGTGACGGAGTGGTGGTGGCTGTACTCTTCAAACTCTCCATTCCTTGGGCGTCAAGCGTCGCCAGAGCGTTATTGATGACTTGGATGAGTGTTCTACCGGCATCGTTGTTGGCGCCAATCACATGTAGGCTAGAGGTGTCGGCGATGCTGTTAACCGCGACGACTAGCTGCTTTCGCAGTGGAAAATTATGGTTCAGTTGATGCTCCATCACCCCTTCAGTCATGGGCAGAAGATCAATGTCGTGATTGAGTAGGGCGGTTAGTGCTTGTTCTTCGCTGGCGTAGACCTTGGCCGCTTCAACTTCTTCATCGATAGCGCTGCCATAGCTGTAGCCTGCCACCTTGCCCATTCGGATTTTTTCTCGATAGGCATGTTCGGCCTGCTGCTGATTGAGAAACTGACGGTTGTAGTAAATACGGCTGGTCACCGAAAATACCGGATCAGAGAAAATGACAGAGCCTTCCCGCTCTTGAGTCTTAAAGTACGGAAACGCGAGCAGTGTTTGTTGAGTCTTAACGCGATGAAAGGAGATCTCGTACGGCAGGTAGTGCCAGCTCGGTGTCAGTTGGTCCTTATCCAGCAGAATGTTGATCAGTTTTGCCGCGCTGCCGACAGTCTCTTGTTCGGCATTGATATAGGGTGGCCAGACATCGGTTAGAATGCGGGTTTCTGACCAAGCGGCTGAGGCGAGCCAAGAGCATGACAGCAGGCAAACCATCAAGCAGCGCTGGATGGTGCTATGAGTTTTCGTACTCGTCGATAAGGGCATGTTAAAAGTTCTCATAGAGCGGATCAGTTATCTGGATTTAATGATCTTGTAGATGAACACCAGCAACAGCGTGAGGAAGAAGCCAGAGCCAAACATAACGTCGGTATCAATCTCGGCAATAAACTGCAGCATGAATGAGCGGGTATCGTCATTGAAGTCGAGAGTTGGCCGCGACATCATTTCTCGGCTGAGTTCGGTCAAATACAACGACAGTTCAAATACCGTGAAAAAGCTCAAAGCCACTAACAACAGATCGGTTAGCAGCGCACTCTTTTCACGCTTAATATTCTCCGTTTCGTCAATCTTGCTGGAACAGACTTCAATCATTCGGTGACCATTCTCGGTCAGTTGATCATAGTTCCAGCACAGTAAAATCTCTTCCAAAAGACGGCGTTTAGTGCGCGTCAGGTATTTTAAGTGTTCGTGATAGTCCACTTGATGCAATCTGGATTTTACTCGGCTGCGGCTGAGCAGTTTTTGTGCCGCTTCATTCTTGGTCGAGTTATAGGCATCATCAATGGCTTGCTTGAGTTGCTTATTGCAATGTTCCTGCGCGGAATAGTAATACTGAGCCAGCACCATGGCATCGATACGTTCGTCTTGTTCGCCTGACGCATCGATGACTACATAGTTTAGCCATGTCATTGAATAGTCTGTCGTTCCGTTAATGATGTCTTCAGCATCTTGCGGGCGATAGGTGTGCTCTAACCACTCTCGAATCAATGGTTGGTGTTGGGCTTTGAGGGATTTTCTATCGAACAGCAATGTTCGTGAAATCCAGAATATTTCGGGGTTTAAAGGATCTAGGGTATCACTGCCGAGCTTAAAGTAGCCGGTCTTGGAGAAGTGGGTAACCTCTCGCAACGATTGCAGAAACTCTGCATAAACCCGTGTGATCTTCTCCGTGGCTTCTTTCTGGACCTGAGCTTCTACAGCCGCCGCTTTCGATGAAGCGTTATCCACCACTTTGTGATCGATCGCGACAATACCAATGTTGTTGGGAAATACATGGATGGTGATATCATTCGCCGAATCGCTACTGCGCCAACAGAACAACTGGTTTTCCCAGCTATCGCTTTCAATGGTTTCGTATTCCGCGCTCTGTGACAGTGAGCTGGGCACGATGTTTTGTGGAAAGGCGTGTTGTAGCTGCAGTCGGAACTCTTGGTATTCTTTCGAACTTCTATTGCTACCTGTTTTGAGTTCAATCGGGATGTAGATCGGCGATAGTGTGCGAACTCTAATGCTCGGTTGCTCCATGAAATATGGCCCTTGCTGTGCTCTTCGGCGAAGTTTCCGCTAAGCGTTCTTGCGGCTGTCAAAATGTCGCGTAGTTTAACATCAAGAACCCGCCAAAACCACGAGGCTTTATGCGGCGGTTCGCCTGTACAGCCATGGGTCAAATGGGGTTGTACCTAACGCGCCACCGCTTCCAATGTGGCAGTATTTTCAAAGTTCTCTGTATGCTTGTTGTGGCTAATTTTTGTGCAGGAATCTTACGGTTTTCGCGACAGAAAAATGTCACCTGAATAGATTTGTCATCAAAATTATCTTCTACGTCAACTTTCAAAAAAATAGTTTTATTCAGTTTCTCGGTCATGCGTTATTGGTCTACGCGGCGGATAGACCTATTAAAGGGCGTCTTCTATATTTCGTGAGCCAAGGCCCTTTTCTTATTTTAGTAGGCCTGTGGCACGCGAGGGCAGTCTGAAAAAGTCTGCAGGTGATTGATGAAAGGAGGTCGAGCGGATGAAGAAAAAAGTGGCCATTATCACCGTTCATGGCATGGGAGACACCAACCCCAGCTATCACAAAGAGCTGGAGGGTAAACTCACTAATTATGTCGGCAGAGAGCGATGGCAAGACAATGTGCATCTGGAGTCAGTTTTCTATCAAAAACATATGCAAGAAAACCAAAGAGACTACTGGAATGATATTGACGATGAGTATTCTCTGAAGTGGGATTTCTTGCGGAAATTCATGTTGTTTTCTTTTTCCGATGCGGCGTCCATCGAGCACAGTTTACGCAATGATTTGTCGCTCTACTTGGCGGTTCACGGCGAAATTGCAGCGGCTTTTGACGGCGCTTTTGACGCCTTAGAAGATGAGAGCAGTCCCGTCGTCATTGTTTCCCATTCTTTGGGGTGTGAGCAAATCTCCAACTATATTTGGGATTCACGACACAACAAACGTTTCTTTGAAACTGACAAGGGTTCTGCTCAGAAGAAGGCCTTTCGGCGTTTGTCGAGTTGCTATCGGTTGTATACCACCGGATGCAATATACCGATCTTCAGGGCGGGAATCGAAAAGCCAGAATTGTTTTCTCGGCCGAACAGTCGCTTTCGATGGAAAAACTATTTTGACGCTCACGATGTACTCGCCTATCCGCTAAAAAATATGTCGGACGATTATACCGTGGCTTGGTTGCACGACAAAAAAGTCAACGTCGGCGGTCTAATGAGCGGTTGGAATCCTATGAGCCACCAACAGTACTGGACAGACAAAGACGTGTTAAAACCCATCGCTCGGGATATTCGAAACCTCATTGACTAAAAGAAGAGTTAATAAAAGAAGAATTGATCAAAAGAAAAAGCTGCTCTCGTGATTGAGAGCAGCCTAGTAGGAATTAATAGAGCCAGAGACAGAGCTCTATTTTAAGTCAAAGCGATCCAGCCTCATCACCTTTGTCCAAGCGGCAACGAAGTCGTTAATCAACTTGTCTTCGCCGTCGTTGGCTGCGTAGACTTCAGCGATGGCGCGCAACTCTGAATTTGATCCAAAAATAAGATCAACAGGTGTTTCCGTCCACTTCAGGGCATTGCTCTTGCGATCATAGCCTTCGTAGATACCCTCGGCACTTTTCGATTGACTCCAGCGCGTCGACATATCGAGAAGGTTAATGAAGAAGTCGTTGCTCAGCGTGCCGGGCTGTTCGGTGAAAACACCGTGTGGGCTAGCCTCAGCATTGGCGTTCAGGCTACGCATGCCGCCGATCAAGGCCGTCATCTCAGGTACGCTCAAGCCCAGCATGTTGGCTTTGTCTACCATCATCTCGGTAGGGCCCATGTAACTGGAGGCTGCGTAGTAATTCCTGAAGGCGTCGGCACTGGGCTCTAAGTACGAGAAAGACAAGACTTCAGTTTGTGCTTGAGACGCATCCACTCGACCGGGTCTTACCGGAACTTCAATGCTGTGTCCGCCGCGCTTGGCCGCCTGCTCGATCGCTGCCGCACCACCGATAACAATGACATCGGCCAAAGATACCTGTTTTTTGCCAGAGCGTTTATTGAAGGCTGTCTGTATTTTCTCCAATGCTGCCAATGTGTTCTTGAGTTCGGCCGGATTGTTCGCCGCCCAGTTCACCTGAGGCTCCAAACGAATTCGAGCTCCGTTGGCACCGCCTCGCATGTCGGTCACTCGATGGCTTGAAGCGGATGCCCACGCTGTGCGAATCAGTTCTTCAGGAGATACATCGGATGCTAGGATCTTTTTCTTCAACTTCTTCACATCTTTATCACTGATGCTCTTGTAGTCGGCCGTCGGTAGTGGATCTTGCCACAGCAGCACTTCTTCGGGCACTTCACTGCCAAGGTAGCGTGCACGCGGTCCCATATCTCTGTGAGTCAGTTTGAACCATGCTTTGCCGAAGGCCAATTCGTATTCGGCGGGATCCTTGCGGAAACGCTCGACAATGGCTCTAAACTTGGGATCTTCCTTCAAAGCGATATCGGTGGTTAGCATCATGGGGGCATTACGTTTGCCTTTGATGTGAGCGTCGGCCACCAAATTCTCAGCGCCTTTAGCGGTTGGTTTCCACTGTTTTGCACCGGCTGGACTGGTGGTTAATACCCAATCAAAATTCATCAGGTTATCGAGAAAGTTGCTTGACCACTGTGTGGGACTAACCGTCCAAGCACCTTCGAGTCCGCTGGTGGTGGTGTCGGCTCCCTTGCCGCTGCCACAACGGTTTTCCCAACCCAATCCCTGCTTCTCGATAGCGGCTGCTGCGGGTTCTGCACCAACGCACTTGTTCGGTTTTTTGGCTCCATGGGCTTTTCCGAAGGTGTGGCCGCCGGCAATGAGCGCGACGATTTCTTCATCATTCATCGCCATGCGACCAAACGACATGCGAATATCTGCAGCGGCCAGTAGTGGATCAGGATTGCCGTGTGGCCCTTCTGGGTTGACATAAATGAGGCCCATCTCAACCGCGGCTAAAGGCCCTTTGAGTTTTCCTTTTTTGTCGCGGCGTTTGTCTTTTAGAAATTCAGTTTCCGGTCCCCAATAGACGAGATCGGGTTCCCAGTCGTCCTTGCGCCCCCCAGCAAATCCAAAGGTTTTAAATCCCATGGATTCCAACGCAACATTACCGGACAATACCATCAAGTCAGCCCAAGAAAGTTTGCGGCCGTACTTTTGTTTTACCGGCCAAAGCAAGCGACGAGCTTTATCGAGATTGGCGTTATCAGGCCAGCTGTTGAGTGGATCAAAGCGCTGTTGACCGCCCGCGGCTCCGCCACGGCCATCGTTAACGCGGTATACCCCCGCGCTGTGCCACGCCATACGAATCATCAGTGGGCCATAGTGCCCCCAATCAGCGGGCCACCAGTCTTTAGAATCTTTGAGTGTTTTCTCTATGTCGGCTTTTACTTGATCCAAGTCCAGAGTTGAAAATTCTTTGGCGTAATTGAAGTCGGCGCCGTAAGGGTTAGATTTGTCGTCATGCTGACGCAGTGGGCTCAGACTTAATTGTTCAGGCCACCACTGTTGGTTGGTCATTCCACTGGACATTTCTTGATTGGCATAGGTGCTCGCTATGGGCAAGATTGATAAACTCAATAGCCCCAATAGGGGCAATGGATTCTTAAACATTGGCTCTGCTCCGTCATAATTTTTTTGGGTTCAACGGGGAAGAAGATTAGTCTCTGTTTCTTAAATTGTCCGATTTTTATATACAATGGTCGGTATTGGAAAAAGCTATAAGCTTATGGGGTGCCCAATAGAAATTTCCAAAAGATCATTTGTATGACAGATGGCGTTTAGATGATTGTTTTGGGATGTCTTTGATTTATTGAATAGCAAAAACGAGCAGTAACCCGGTGTTTGGAGGCTGCTACTTTTAAACAGGGAAAATAAACTTGAAGAGCAATGTGTTAGAGAATCTTCGTTTGAGAGCAACGCTGGAAACAGTGAGATGCTGGCGCGCGTTGTGGTTGGTCTCTCTGTTGATAACATTGCCGGCCTGCCAAGAGAGCGAGACGAGTAGTAATAAAGTGGGCGAGGTGGGACTGATCTATACCATTGAGAAAAACCCCATGGTGTTGGGCGTTGATACCATCGATGGCCGAGCACAGTTGCTGCTGTCAGCCGATAGCGATTTGAACGGCGACGGTCTGATGGATCACATAGCACTGCTCCAGTTGAACAGTTCGGGCAGCGGCATTTTTTACTATCTGAATGTGTTTGTTCGAGACCAAACCTCTGCTTTGACGTTTGTGGTTGAAGCGTTCCTAGGTGATCGGCTTCACATTGACGGATTGGATATCTATGGGCCTCAGTCTGTGTCTTCGATCACTGGTGTGGCTATTCCCGCGGCTGATCACGGTCAACTGTTTATTGCCTATCGTCAGCACAATGCCGATCAAGCTATGTCAGAGAAACCCAAGCTGTTTATGACTAAGCACTATAAGTTGGTTGGTGAAGAGTTAGTGTTGTTAGAGCAGAATTAAGGTGTGCTTTTTCAAAGTTTCGCCAAGCCGACATACATTGGAACTGTCGGCTTGGCTTTAATGAGCATCAGCGCCAGATAGCAACTGATATTAATAGGCGCCAGCACTGTAAACCAATTCGTAACTGTGGCTGTAGATCTCGACGATGTTGCCGAAGGGATCTTCCATATAAATCATGCGATAGGGCTTTTCGCCTGGGTAGTAATAGCGTGGTTTTTCCATGCGCTTTTTACCGCCAGCGGCAACAATACGTTCAGCCAGCTCCTCTACATTGGGGTCTTGCACACAAAAATGGAAGACGCCGGTTTTCCAATACTCAAAGTTGTCCTCTGGGTTTTCTTGGTTTTTGAACTCGAACAGCTCAACACCAATACGATCACCGGTAGACATATGAGCAATGCGGAATTTCTCCCAATTGCTGCCGAAGACATCGGTACACATTTCGCCGATGGCGCTCTCGTCTTCTACGATTTCCGTAGGGGTCATGATTAGGTACCAACCCATGACTTCGGTGTAGAACTTCACCGCCTTGTCGAGATCAGGTACAGAAATACCGATGTGAGAAAAGGTTCTTGGGTACGCAGTGCTCATGTTGTGCTCCTTTTTTTGATTCGTTTGATTCGTTTGATTTGTGATCAGCTTACAAAGCTTCTATGATTAGTGCTAATTATCATTTTTCATATAAATGAGTACTTTTTGTAATGATTAATCCCCAGTGGTTGCGTACCTACTGCACGCTGGTCGAAGTCGGCCACTTTACTCAAACGGCAGAAAAACTGTATATGACTCAATCGGGAGTGAGCCAGCAAATACGCAAGCTGGAGTCGCACTTCGGTGCGCCCTTGTTGATTCGAGAGGGAAAGCAATTTTCCCTGACAGACGCCGGCAGCCGCCTCTATCGCGAAGGGCGGCAGTTGTTGAATGCGATGACAGAGCTGGAACAGAACGTCAGTAGTGATCCTACCCACGCGGGATTGGTGAGGATCGCTTCACCGGGAAGCGTGGGCCTGAAACTCTATAGTCAGCTGCTGCAGTTCCAAGTACAGCACCCCGAGTTGGTGATTGATTTCCGCTTTGCCCCCAACGCCGATGTCGCCTCTCTGCTGGTCGAGCATAAAATTGATTTGGGTTTTATGACCGATGTATCGAATTCTGTGGATTTGAGTGTCGAGCCGATCGCTGAAGAGCCTTTGCAGCTGATCACACCTGCTGCGATCACCGACGTCCGTTGGGAAAGTTTGAGTCAACTGGGATTTGTCGATCATCCCGATGGTTTTCATCATGCCCAACGCTTGTTGTCAAAGAACTATCCCGAGTTTCAGCACGCCAGTCAGTTCGAGGCGGCGGGTTTCTCCAATCAGATTCATTTGATACTAGAGCCCGTCAGCTTGGGATTGGGGTTTACGGTGTTACCCAGTTACGCGGTCGAAGCTTTTCCGAAGCCTGAGAGTATTCGTGTTCATCGCCTTGGAAATCCAGTCAAAGAGACGGTGTTTATGGGGCGTTATCGACACAAACCACTGTCCAATCGCGTGGCCACTGTTGCCGAGGTGGCGAAGAGTTTTCTGGCGCAGTGAGGGTTTTTCCGGCGCTGAATCGTTGACTAGGAAGGTTATGAAGTTCGGGCTTTCTTCACAATCACTGAAGAAATCAAACCTGCTCTTCGTTGGTAAAATATTCTTGCTTAAACTGCTCGTGTAGAGTCTCGACACGTTTCAGAAGCTGTTGGAATGCGCTGGTCTGCCGCACGGATTCTAAAAAACGTTCATGGCGAAAATGATAGGCATTGAAGTAGCCGTGATCGACGGCTTTATTGAGCATTCGTAAACTCGATACCGGATCATCCAGCAGGGCATAGAGACAACCCCAGTAAAAAAGTGCTTCACCGTCGCTGACATTGGCGGCCTCTAGTGTGTGTGCCGCTTCTAGTCCGCTGGCAGTTTCTCCAGTGATATAGGCTCGAAATCCTATGGAGTCGTTTTTCCAAAAACTACCGGGCTGTAATTCGATGGCTCGATTGAGTTGCTTCAGCGCAAGATCCTTCTTCCCTTGATGCAAATAGATGGTTGCCATCCAGCCCAGCGAGTAGGGGGTTTCTTGTCCCTTTTTGAGTGCGGCTAGCGCTTCATCGTAGGCGCTCAAAGCAATGTAAGAAATGGCTAGGTTGTGTGACCAGCGATCGTTCGGTTGCAGCTGCAGTGCAGTTTGGATGGCCTCGATGGAGGCTTGAGTAAACCCCGCATAGCGATAGCTGTAGCCGAGGGTGAAGTGCGCTTGAGCGTTATTCGGGTTGTGCGCTAACAGCCGATGACTCAGTGACACGGCTTCAAAAATTCGACCGGTCTCTGTGTAGATGCTGGCCAGACCATTGAGTGCAGAAAATGACAGCGGATTGATCGCCAATGCGGTTTGATAGTGCTGCTGTGCTTGTTCGATGTCGATGTCTTTGGCCAAATCAAATAGGGCAAGAAAGTGGCTGCGTCTTCCCAGTTCGCTGTGTATGGGCGCGTAGTCTGGCAACAGTTGTTTGGCCTGGTCGAGCATGGCCACGGCCAATTTCGCTTCGGCGGTGGTATCGGAAAACGCCAGTGCACGCAGATAGTATTCGTAGGCTAATGGACTCGCGGGGAAAGAGTCGGCGTTGTGAGCGAAAGAGGGGGAGGGTGTGAGGTGTAATTGTCGTGCGATGTTCTTTGCAATTGCGGGCTGCAATTCGAAGCTGCGATCCAGCGGCGCAGTAAAATCCTTACGCCAACGCAGATCTTGACTGTCCACATCAATAAGTTCGAGCGACAGTTGCAGCTGATCATTGATTATCTGGTAGCTGCCCATGATCAAGCTGTCGACCTGTAGGGCTTCGCCGATCTCTTTTGGGGATTGCTGTGTGTTTTGATAGGGTCGAATAGAGCCTGTCGCGCGCACGCTTAAAGGCGTCATCCGATCCAAATTCCCGATCAATTGATCCGCCAGTGCAATGGCCAAATAGTCATGTTTTGGGTTGCTGCCTAGTTTGTGAAACGGCAGCACTGCAATGCGCTGCATATTGCGGTTGTTTTCAGCGGTTGGTGGTGAGCTTATCCACAGCACAGAGAGCCCGATAAACAAACCCAATATGACCAGACGATAGAGCCGCAATTGCCACAAGGAAGGGCTCGCTATCGGCTGGGTCGTTGTAGATGCATCTCCAAAACTTCGATTGTCGTCGGTAACTGTATGGTCGGGATCACTAGGCGGATCGCGTAGGTCGTCTGAAACCGAGCTGATGGATAGAGCGCCTTGTTCGACATCTTGCAATGCCGTGTCCATCACCCATTGATAGCCCCGTCCGCGTACGGTTTTTATCATTCGTTGTTCGTCGGCGGAGTCGCCCAATAGCTTTCGCGCACTTTTAATATGATTGCTCAGAGAGGTGTCCGATACCGTGCGCCCTAGCCACACCTGCTCAAACAATTCATCCCGTGAGATTAGTCGCTCGCGATGTTCGACCAGGTAGACAATCACATCAAATACCTTGGGTTCACAAGCGACAGGGGACTGGTTGTGAAGGATCTGATATTGAGAGGTGTCGATAGTGAACTGATCGAATTGGTAGCGCATTTTTTTCCCTGTGCGGTGCCGCAATTGCTCTGTAGTACTTTAGAGGTACCCTAGGTTAGCAAAATGTTATCGAAAGATTATCGTCCCATCAGGTTGTTGTAGCGTCATAAGTCACACTCTTACCCATTGATATCACTTGAAGTGTCGTCTATTACAGCAGGGAGCACAGGATGTCTTGGTATGCCGATTTACCCACTCCACTAGAAGTCTTATTCGATCCTTTGTCTTTGGCAATGCTGGTGCTGATTGCCGGCTTGTTAGTGGCACAAGCGTTGTGGCCTGGCCGTCAATTGCCGAACGTGCGCGGCTGGTGGTTACGAGCCGGTACGGTATTTGTATTGCACTTTTATCTTGCCGCCTACCTGCCGCTGCTTTGGGATCAGTACCTGTTACCGTATCAGGTGTTTCATCTCGAGAACATGAACATTTATGCGAGCACCTCAATTGCGATACTGGTGTTCGAGCTGTTGATCTATGTTTGGCACCGCTCTATGCATAGCCACGAAGGGTTATGGCGTATCTTTCATCAAATGCACCACAGTGCAGAGCGAGTGGATGCCTTGGGCGCCTTCTACTTTAGCCCTCTCGATACGGCGGGTTTTGCCTTTGTCGGCAGTTTAACCCTGAGTGTTTTGGTTGGATTGGCGGCAGAGGCGGTCACGTTATTCTTGATGGTTACGCTATTCTTGGCGACCTTTCAGCACACCAACGTCAAAACACCTCAGTGGCTGGGCTATTTGATACAGCGCCCAGAGAGTCACAGCGTACATCACCAGGCAGGCTTGCACCGTTATAACTACTCGGATCTACCGCTGTTCGATATCGCCTTTGGCACCTTTCATAACCCCAAAGAGTTTGCCGCAGAATCCGGTTTCTATGACGGCGCATCCTCGCGGTTTGGTGATATGTTGTTGTGCCGTGATGTCAGTGTTCCTAAAGAACTGCAAGATGCCAAGGCGCCAAGCGGTGGTGAACAGGTTTAATCGCGTGCTAGTTGTTTTGAGTAGCATCTGTTGGGTATCAGTGCCGAGATGGCCTATCTCAATGACAACAAATCTTGTCGCGTGCCAGCGGGGAGCTTTTCAATGGCGTAGCGCAATGTGGATCTAGGTAGATGTCGATGGTGAGCGATTAGATACTCCATCACCGCCTGTGGGTGATGTTGTGAGGTAACCTTCAACAACCAGCCAATGCTCTTTTGCACATAGTCGTCGGGATCATTCAGTAACTTGTCGCAATTGCCAAACACCAGATCAAGGTTCAGTTGGAGAACTTCTTTGCCGATTTTTCGATGAATGAACTTTACCCACACCACGTTGCTGGCTCGTCGGCACCAACTGCTCGATGAGTTTGCCCAGTGCTGAGTGCTTTCAATCAAATGGGGGCGGCTAAGAAAGAAGTTGTAAATGGTTTTTATACACAGGTCATCCACTTGCGACCAATTATCGGTGTAGTGCTCTAGCCAATACTCAAACCTCTGCAGTAAATCATCGCTGTAGTGTTGTTTGACAAATTTATTCAATAAACCAAAGGCGAGCAGGGTTTCTTCATTGTAATGTGCTGTTTTTAACAGTTGTTCGACCAGACCAAGAGTGTCGTTGGCATCCAGTTCTGGGTGTTGTGTTTGAAAGTCTTTGATGATGGCTTTTATATCCGCGGCCGTCGCTCCCATACAATTCACCGCATGGGGGAAGTAGCGCTGAGCGGCAGTGGCTTTGGCTGGCGTACTGATGTCACTGAGATCGCGTTTCAAGCGAAGGATGTGATCTTCCGTCTTGGTCATTGGATGGGTGCCGTCATTCGGTGATCGTGTGAGTGATTGTCTTTGTGTTGTTCGAGAATATTACCGTGTTTTTGGCCGTTTCTCATTAGGCGGTAGCTGAGGGTCAAAGTAAAAGCCTTGGGCAATGATGACGTTCCGTGAAGGTTATGGAAGCAGCGGTGTAACGTGCTGATGACACTACTTGCTGGTCACCAAAAAACAGCCCTTCCTAGGGCCGTGTAGCTTAATGACACACCCCGTCATCGCGTATATGGACTCCCCCGTTTTCGCAAGTGAGATATTCAATGACAGGCCTATAAGATGCGAGCGTATATTCGGGCTCTAACTGGGAGAGCT
>PANW01000025.1 GCA_002707785.1 Cellvibrionaceae bacterium
CGCAAGCGTTATGAAGCGTTTCGTGAGTTGTATTTGAAGTAACACTATTGCCTGCGTTGTTTGCTCCGTATCTCGCATATCAGCGACGGCATTGACATACTCAGGCGAGCGACAGATCGAACAGTACGTCATTGCGAGCGCAGCGCGGCAATCTCCATCAGCTAACCTGTGAAGTGAGCAGGTGCAAGGTTCTGGAGATCGCCGCGTCGCCCTTGGGCTCCTCGCGATGACGGGGTTAACTGTCAAGTTGGGCTACTTTTATCGAGACAGTTATTTTGGCCCTCGCTAAGTAATCAGATCGTGAGCGAGGGAACTTGTGACTCTTTTGCTTATCTGAAAGTAGCTCGGATTCGAGATGACGAGATGACGGGATGACGAGCTGGTCTTGATCAGCGTTATCTAAAGAGAAGCATTTTTGCTCAACCCTACTATCCATCAGCCACCGTGCGGAAGAATTTATGAACCCTAAGAAAATTGTATTGCTTATTGCCCTCGCCTGCGCGTTGGCGGCTGCTTACCATTTTGATGTCGGCCAGTATTTGAATCTGGAATACTTCAAAACTCAGCAAGAACAAATCAACCAGTATGTGACGGCGAATCATCTCTTGAGTTTGGGCTTGTTCTTTGTAATCTATGTAGCGGTGACTGCCCTATCGATCCCAGGGGCGGCATTGATGACGCTGGTAGCGGGTGCGCTGTTTGGCTTGTTGGAAGGTTTGATTCTCGTCTCATTCGCCTCGACCTTGGGGGCAACTCTGGCGATGCTGGTCTCACGCACGCTGTTGCGCGACAGTATTCAGAACCGTTTTTCTGAGGCCTTTAAAACCGTGAATGCCGGTATCGAGAAAGAAGGCGCGCTCTATTTGTTCACTTTGCGCTTGGTGCCGGTGGTGCCCTTCTTTGTGATCAACTTGGTGATGGGTTTAACCAACATGCCCGCGCGCACCTTCTTTTGGGTGAGCCAAGTGGGCATGCTGGCGGGCACGGCGGTGTATGTTAACGCCGGCACGCAGATCGCCAATATTGATTCTCTTAGCGGTATCTTGTCGCCAGAGCTGATGGGCTCGTTTGTATTGCTGGGTATCTTCCCGATTTTGGCCAAGCGCGTTATGGCGATGATCAAAGCTCGCCAAGTCTACAAAGGCTACGACAAACCCAAACAGTTTGATGAAGATCTCGTGGTACTGGGCGCAGGCTCCGGCGGTTTGGTGACCTCCTACATTGCTGCGATGGTAAAAGCCAAAGTGACCTTGATCGAAAAACACGAGATGGGTGGCGATTGCTTGAACACCGGTTGCGTGCCCTCGAAAGCGATTATTCGCTCGGGCAAGTTCATGGCCGACGTGAATCGCTCGGCAGACTTGGGCTTTCGCTCGGCCAATGTCGAGTTCAGCTTCTCCGACATCATGAAGCGTGTCGAGCGCGTGGTGAAAACCATCGAGCCACACGACTCTATCGAGCGCTACAGTGATCTGGGCGTGAATGTGGTGCAAGGCGAAGGTAAAATCACCTCGCCCTACACAGTGGAAGTCAACGGCCACACCATTAGCGCGCGCAATATTGTCATTGCCACCGGCGCCCGCCCCTTTGTGCCGCCGATTAAGGGTATCGATCAAATCGATTACCTCACCTCGGACAATGTGTGGAATCTACAACAGCAACCCGAGCGTTTGATTGTTTTGGGTGGCGGCCCCATCGGCTGTGAGCTCACCCAGAGTTTTGCACGCTTGGGCAGCCAAGTGACGCAAGTAGAAATGCTGCCGCGCTTGATGATTAAAGAAGACGAAGACGTATCGGTTGCTGTACAAGAGCGCTTTAAACAAGAAGGCGTTGATGTGCGAGTTGATCACCGCGCGTTGGAGTTTGTGATTCGCGATGGCGAGAAGATTTTGATTTGTGATCACAAAGGCTCACAGGTTGAGATCCCGTTTGATCAAGTATTGGTCGCCGTCGGCCGTGCAGCCAATACCACCGGCTTCGGCTTGGAAGAGTTGGGCATCGAGAAGACCGCAACCGGCACCATCGCCGTCAACGAATACCTGCAAACCCAATACCCCAACATCTACGCCGTCGGCGATGTGGTTGGCCCTTATCAGTTTACCCATACCTCGGCGCATCAAGCTTGGTACGCAGCGGTGAACGCTTTGTTTGGCAAGTTTAAGAAGTTCAAAGTGGATTACTCGGTGATTCCTTGGGCGACCTTTACTGAGCCCGAAGTGGCTCGCGTAGGCATCAACGAACAAGAAGCCAAAGAGCAAGGCATCGACGTTGAGGTGACGCGCTTTGATGTGGCCGAACTCGATCGCGCCATTGCCGATGAAGAAGCCCACGGTTTTGTGAAGGTGCTTACGGCTGCGGGCAAAGACAAAATTCTGGGGGTCACCATTGTTGGTGAACAAGCCGGTGATTTGATTGCCGAATATGTACTGGCCATGAAACACGGCATTGGTTTGAACAAAATCCTCGGCACCATTCATATCTACCCAACCTTGGCCGAAATGAATAAGTACGCCGCTGGCGAGTGGAAGAAAGCCCGTAAACCGGAAGGCTTGTTGCAGTGGGTGGAAGCGTTTTTCAGATGGCGCCGCAAAGATCAGCCCGGTGCAACCGCCAATGAGCCGCGCCGTTATGGATCCTTGGCGGAGGCACCAGAAGCCCAGGTTGAGAATCTCGGTTAAGCCTTTGTCAGCTCACTCGTGGGCGCTTCCAACTGATGCTCGTCATCGCGAAGCGCCCTTGGACAAGGTGACGATCTTTTAATTGAGCATTTAATCAGCGGATGAATCAGTCGATGGAGATTGCTTCGCGGTGCTCGCAATGACAGTGTCTTTAGAGCTTTCACCGAATTGAAGGGTTTATGAAACTGCTTCTCATCGTGAATGGGTAGCGTGATGCCCTTTTGATTTTGGCTGGCTCTTCAAAAAACTTAGTTAGACCATGCCAATAATTTCCCTCTCGTCTTCTCACCAGACTCCAAATTTAACCCCTACAACTTTCAAACATGGAACATGCGTTTGCTCTAACCGGTTAGATCACCGACGTCGATTGCCAGTGCTGAATTTGATCTCGCACATAGTCCGCAAACAGTTTCGCCCTAACGGTTATACGCTCTGGCATATCCGTCACCAAAAAGACGTTAGCATCGGCCTCTACCGACTCACTCAGTAGCGCTACCAGCTGTCCGCTTTGTAGATCTTCAAAGATATCAGTGCGATCTATGAGCCCGACACCATGAGCGGATCTCACCGCCATGATCACTTGAAAGCTGTCTTGGAAGTACATTTGCCGTGCGGCACTGCCCTCGACTTGCCATTGATTTTGCCACGCAGGCCACAGCTCGTGGCGATCATGCAACAGAGGATACGTCAGTAGATCGGCCGGTTCTTTCACCGGTTTTCCCGCTGAGAGCAATGACGGGTGGCAAACGGGAATGTAGCGCTCGGTCATCAAGCTAAACACCACGCGCTGCTCGACACTGGGTTTGCCATAACAAATCGCCACGTCAATGTCGGTCGAAAGCTCCCGTTGTCTGGGGTCTATGTTGCGCAAATGCAGCTCGATTTCGGGATACTTTTGACCAAACTCGCCCAATAGCCGCACCAACCAACCGGCGCCAATGGAAGGCGTGGACGCGATGGTTAGCGCCCCTTGCATGGATTCGGGGTTGAGATACAACGCGCTATCCGACAGCGCATCCAGACCTCGGCTTACGCCACTGAGAAATCGCTCCCCTGCCGATGTGAGGGTTAGACGATTGTGGCTGCGATCGAATAGCTCTACCCCCAACTGATCTTCAAGCTGACGCACATGGCGGCTAATGGCGCCGTGAGTTACCCCAAGTTCTTCTGCGGCGCGGCGCAGGTGGCAGTGTTTTGCGGCGGCCTCAAAGGCACGCATGGCGTTTAGCGGTAGCAGACGACGAGAGAGCATATTTCAGTTTCCACGAATCTTGGTGACTTAAACTAACCAACTTGGTCTAAATATATCGATTGTTGTGAAAAAAACCAAAGGTAAACTGACTTTTATCTTTGTACAGGGACTCTCCGTCATGACTTTTCGCCTTCAGGATTCTGATCTATTCACCGGCCATGCCTATATCAACGGCCAATGGCGCGACGCCAATGACGCCACCACTTTCGACGTCAGCAACCCTGCGACGGGCGAGAGTATCGGTTGTGTGGCCCAGTGCGGTGGGNGTGAAACTCAAGACGCTATCGCGGCTGCAGAGGCCGCTCGCCCNGCCTGGCAAGCCCTTNGCGCCAAGCAGCGGGCGCAACTGCTGCGCAAGCTGTTTGACTTAATGATCACGCACCAAGAAGACTTGGCGCAGATCCTCACCGCCGAGCAAGGTAAACCTTTGGCCGAAGCTCGCGCAGAAATCGCCTATTCGGCGAGTTTTGTCGAATGGTTCGCCGAAGAAGGTAAACGCATCTACGGCGATCTCATTCCCGCCCCCGCCGGCGACAAACGCATTATGGTGATGAAGCAAGGCATA
Source organism: Cellvibrionaceae bacterium (assembly GCA_002707785.1). Lineage (GTDB taxonomy): Bacteria > Pseudomonadota > Gammaproteobacteria > Pseudomonadales > Cellvibrionaceae > Pseudomaricurvus. Next base: position 4,496 of record PANW01000025.1, read on the forward strand.
GGCGTGGTTGCCTGCATTACGCCTTGGAACTTCCCAAGTGCCATGTTGGGCCGAAAAATTGCGCCAGCATTGGCCGCCGGCTGCACCGTTGTGTGCAAACCTGCCAACGAAACCCCCTACTCTGCGCTTGCTTTGGCCAAACTCGCTGAGCGGGCCGGCATTCCAGCGGGCGTCATTAACGTGGTCGCCGGGCACACCAACGCCATTGGTGAGGAGCTCTGCCGTAATCCCATCGTTCGCAAGCTGACCTTTACCGGCTCAACCGCCGTCGGCAAGAAACTCATCGCACAGTGCGCGACGACGGTTAAACGCACCTCCATGGAGTTGGGTGGCAATGCGCCCTTTATTGTCTTTGATGATGCCGACCTCGATGCGGCTGTTGCCGGCGCCATCGCTTCCAAATACCGCAACGCCGGTCAAACCTGCGTGTGCGCCAATCGCATTCTCGTGCAAGCATCGGTCTACGATGAGTTTTCTGAAAAACTCATGGCGGCTGTGCGCGAGCTCAAGCTCGGGAATGGTGCCGACGATCACACCACCGTGGGGCCATTGATCACGCAAAAGGCGGCCGACAATGTGCGCTCGTTGATCGACGATGCGATCAGTAAAGGCGCGACGGCTAACTCCGAGCGCAATGTCGACTGCGATAGTGATTGCAACGCCGACTGCGACAGTGAGAGCAACGCTGAAACTTCAAACAACTTTGTCGCCCCTACCGTTTTGCTCAACGCCGATCGAAGCATGCGCGTTTTCTCGGAAGAGATTTTTGGCCCAGTGGCACCGCTGTTCAAATTCGATAGCGAAGCCCAAGCCCTCGCCATGGCTAACGACAGTGAGGTCGGCTTAGCCGCCTACTTCTACACCCAAGATATCAGCCGCGTTTGGCGCGTCGGTGAAGCGTTGGAGTACGGCATTGTAGGCATCAATGAAGGCATCATCTCAACCGAAGTGGCCCCGTTCGGCGGCGTAAAAGAATCCGGTAACGGTCGTGAAGGTTCTAAATACGGTATGGATGACTACTTAGAAATTAAGTACCTCTGCCTTGGCGGTATTAGCAACACATCAACCTAACAACGGTCCGCTCGAGTAATCATCGAGCATCGATAAGCCAATTTCATCACCTAGCAAGGTGAACACTGACAAGCAAACTTGAGGCTAGACTATGAGCGATATTATCTACCCCACTACCAATCTTAAAAATACCGAGCAAATGTTCATCGAGCGCGGCAAGGGCATTCACGTATTTGATCGCGATGGTAACCAGTACATTGAAGGCCTATCAGGCCTGTGGTGCACCGCGCTGGGCTACGGCAACGAAGAGCTGATCGACACCGTAAAAGTGCAAATGGAGAACCTCACCTATTCGCACATGTTTGGCGGTAAGACCCATCAATCCGGTGTGAACTTGGCGGAAACTCTCTCGGCGATGGCGCCGGTCGATAACGCAAAAGTTTTTTTTGGTAACTCCGGATCCGATGCCAACGATACGCACATCAAACTATTGCGTTACTACTTTAACGCCATCGGCAAACCCGAAAAGCGAAAAATCATTACTCGTGAACGCGCCTATCATGGCGTCACGGTGGCGGCGGGATCGCTCACCAGCTTGCCGGTCAATTTGGCTCACTTCGATGCACCTGTTGATGCGCTGGGAATCCTGCGCACGGATCATCCGCACTACTATTCGGGTGCGTTGGCGGGTGAAAGCGAAACTGAGTTCGTCGACCGAATCACACACAACCTCGAGCAAATGATTCTCCGAGAAGGCCCTGAAACCATCGCCGCCTTCATCGCCGAACCCATTACCGGTGCCAGTGGTGTTATCGTGCCGCCCGCGGGCTATTACGAAAAAGTACAAGAGATACTCGCGCGCTACGACATCTTGTTCTGGGCCGATGAAGTCATCACAGGGTTTGGTCGTACCGGCAATGATTTCGGCTGCACCACCATGAACATCCACAAACCCGACATGATGACCTTTGCTAAGCAATTGTCATCGGCTTACTTTCCCATCAGTGCATCCGTGATTCGCGGTGACATGTACGAAGCGATGATCGAACAAAGTGCGCAAACTGGCGTGTTTGGACACGGCTATACCTACAGCNGCCATCCGATTGGCTGNGCCGTTGCCTNCAAGACATTAGAAATCTATCAGCGCGACAAGTTGTTCGAGCAAGCTGCCGTATTGGGCGACTACCTGCAATCAAAACTGGCGAGTTTTAACGACCACCCCCTAGTTGGCGAAGTTCGCGGTAGAGGCTTACTGGGGGCGGTAGAACTGGTCGCCAACAAACAACGTCGACAGAGCTTTGCCGATGGATCGGTGGGAGCCTTTTGCTTGAAAGCCTGCCAAGACAACGGACTGATTGTTCGCGCCGTGGCCGGCAACAGCATCGCATTCTGTCCACCGTTGATCATTACCCAATCGCAAATCGATGAAATGCTTGGCATGTTCGCAAGCGCGCTAGATGCAACCTTGGAGTTTGCGGTCAAACAGAAACTGCTGGTTGCCTGAGGAATAAACCATGATTGAAGCAAATGTTAATGGCGAACGACTTTGGCAAACGCTGATGGAGATGGCCAAGATTGGCGCCACTGAAAACGGCGGCTGCAATCGCCAAGCGTTGACGGATCTAGACAAACAAGGTCGCGACTTATTTATCAATTGGTGCGAAGAAGCAGGTTGCAGCATCCAAGTCGATGAAATGGGAAATATCTTTGCTCGTCGAGCAGGCAGAAACAATAGCTTACCGGCGGTTCTCACCGGGTCGCACTTGGATACTCAGCCAACCGGCGGCAAGTTTGATGGTGTCTATGGCGTATTGGCTGGGCTCGAAGTTATCCGAACACTGAACGACAACGACATAGAAACTGAGGCGGCTATCGAAACAGCCGTCTGGACCAACGAAGAAGGCGCACGCTTTTCTCCCGCTATGGTCGGTTCAGGTGTCTGGGCTGGAAACTTTGAGCGCGATGCGGTCTACAGTAAAACCGACAAACAAGGTCTGCGTTTCGAGGATGAACTCAGACGCATTGGCTATCTTGGCGAGCAACCGGCTCAAGCTCGACCGCTGGCGGCCGCTTTTGAAGTTCACATAGAACAAGGCCCGATTCTCGAGGCTGAAGAAAAACAAATTGGTGTGCTCACAGGCGTACAAGGTATGAACTGGTATGACATCACCTTCACGGGCGAACCCTGCCATGCCGGCCCATCCCCCATGGAATCGCGAAAAGACCCTTTCATGGGTTTACATCGCTTGCTTGCCGCACTCTATCAACTGGCGGAAAACAATGCCCCTTGGTCGAGAGTCACCTTTGGTGATATTAAGGCCGAACCGGGCAGCTACAACACCGTGCCAGAATCACTGACGATCTGTGTCGACTTGCGCCATCCAGACCAAACCACATTAAACGCTATGGACGCGGAGCTGCGCCGTTTAACAAAACAGATCGCTCTAGAATGCCAATTGGAGTATCACATTCATCAAGAGTGGACATCTGAAGCTGTTAGCTTTGACAGCCAATGCGTAAACGCCGTGCGCGATGCGGTGAAAAATCTGGGTTACAGCCACAAAGAAATGGTTTCTGGTGCCGGCCATGATTCTGTCTACCTGTCTCAAGTGGTGCCCACCAGCATGATTTTCATTCCCTGCGAAAAAGGCCTCTCCCACAACGAAGCCGAAAACGCCGAACCTGCAGACGTCACCGCGGGTGCTAACGTACTTTTACAAGCCATGTTATCCATGGCCAATCACGTGCCTTCCTAAGGAGCCAACACCCACATGACTGACTTTAGCTTTAAACGCCGTAACGACAATGGCAGCACCACGGTAATGGATCGCTGCGGCATCAATTCAGAATACGGGGCCCTGAAAGACGTATTGGTCGGCCCGATCGACCACTATAGCTGGCAAACAGGTAATGCGGCATCACGGCGCAGCCTAAGAGTAGGTTTGCCGTTCGATGCCAACATCGCCAAGCAGCAATACGCAGAAATGTTGGACGCCTACCATCGCGCCGGCGTGAACACCCATATTGTTCCAGCCGATGAAAACTTGCCCTACCAACTGTACGGGCGTGACTCCAGCGTAATGACGCCATGGGGCCCAATCATCACGCACATGTACAGCCCTTGGCGCCGTGGCGAATGGGCACCGATGGTGAAGTTCTATCAAGACCTAGACATCCCCATCTACGACATCATTACCGCAGGTACGTTGGAAGGCGGCGATTTTATGGTGCTGGAACCGGGTGTCGTTTTGTGCGGCTATTCTGGCGAACGCACCTCTAAAGCTGGCTTCGAACAAATGAAGAGTTGGTTTGAAAAAGAAGGCTGGGAAGTAAAAGGTTATGAATTCGATCCCTACTTTCTGCACATCGATGTTTTGGTGGCGGCGCTTGCCGAAAAACTCGTTGCCGTGTGTGTCGACGCGGTTGAGCCGGAGTTAATCGAGTGGTTTAAATCGCGCAACTTCGAGATTGTCGACATCTCATTTCCGCAAGTCATGAAGCTCGGCGTCAATGTTGTCGCGCTCGGCAATGATCGCGTTATGTTGCCGGCTGAAAACACGGAACTCAAAGACAAGTGCAAAGCACTGGGGCTCGAAGTCTTCGACCCCAACATTTCTATGATTACCCCAGGTGGAGGCGGTGTACATTGCATGTGCCAGCCATTAAAGCGAGAGTTTGTATAGCATCAAGTAGTTGCTGTTTGGGGCCATAAGGCCCCTTCTCTCGTTCCCACCAAAAAACACTTAATTAGCAAGTGGGTCAAACAAAGATAACAGCGTTGAAGATTCAACAACCAGTATGTGACGGCCAATCATCTATTGAGTTTGGGCTTGTTCTTTGTCATCTATGTGGCGGTGACTGCTCTATCGATCCCCGGAGCGGCGTTAATGACGCTGGTGGCGGGTGCGCTGTTTGGCTTGTTGGAAGGTTTGATTCTCGTCTCTTTCGCCTCGACCTTAGGGGCGAACAAGCCGGTGATCTGATTGCCGAATATGTACTGGCCATGAAACACGGCATTGGTTTGAACAAGATACTCGGCACCATTCATATCTACCCAACCTTGGCCGAGATGAATAAGTACGCCGCGGGCGAGTGGAAGAAAGCCCGTAAACCGGAGGGTTTGTTGCAGTGGGTGGAAGCGTTTTTCAGATGGCGCCGAAAAGATCAGCCCGGTGCAACGGCCAATGAGCCGCGCGCTTATGGCTCGCTGTCCAAAGTAAATCATAGCGCGACTTCGACAAGCGATTAGCTCACCAACTGCATCCACGAAAATTTCGTAATGCATCACAATGCAACGATCAAATGGGGTCTTTTGACCTCATTTTTATGGACGAAGCAAAATAGATCATCATATACACCGAAGATCACCCATTTTCCTGATCTTTGAGTCGTTTCAGATACGCCCTGGGCGAACACCCTATTCTGGCCCTAAAGAAATTTGAAAAAGCAGCCGTATCATTAAAATGTAGACGTTCAGAAATAGCACTGGCCGGCAATTCTGACTTCGACAAATAATGTCGAGCAAGGTCTTCTCGGACATTATCGTACAGTGCTTGGTAGCTGGTATTATTTTTCTTCAAACGGTACTGAAGTGTTCGCAAAGGAACGCCAAGCGTTTCAGCCACATCATTGGCAGAAACTCCTTGATCATTCAGTAGCGTTCGGATGATTCGACTAACTCGCTGTACAAACCCTTCTCCGTGCCCAATGGTTGACTCTAGACTTCTCTTTAGCAACTGTTTGGCTTCTCGTGAAACAATCCGTCTGGCATTCCGACTATTGGGGGCAAGCACGTCGGCCTGATAAATTTGAATGGCATTGACATCTTGATTAAAGAACAAGTGCGGACCAAAAACTTGTTGCAAAGGAGCGAGATTATCGGGTTTGGCATGTCGGAATTGAGCAAATTGAGGGCGCCATTTCTCCCCAAGAGAACAACGCAGCTCTTGGCACATGATAGACATTGCATGCTCGATAATTTGAATAAAACCCGTGTGTTTGAAAGTAGCATCTGCTCCACCCGAAGTCAGTCTGACCAGTTCGAAGCCTATCAACATTCCCGAGCCTTGTTGGTCATCCTCGGTTGTAACACTAAGGCCTTGGGAGTGCACCGCTAAATTCTGAGCGACCTGCATGAGCCCTTCACCAATGGTGTTGGCGTTGCGAGCCAACAACCAAATTGGCCCGAGAGTATCAAACCTTTTGAGCTGCCCGGAATGCAATCCAAAAAAACGATCGTTGCAGGCTAGCGCGGCCTCTTCCAACAGATCGTTTACTTTAATTTCACTGATAAGAATGTCTGACCTATAGAGCGCTTCAGAATTTAACCCAATTGCCTCAGCAACAGTAACGGGGTCCTGCCCAGCCGCTTCGATGAGACTCGCCATGCCCTCTAAAACAGAGCTTGGTACGTTATCTGTCATATCGTTAATTCACCATTCTCAGGTCCGAGCTCCAAAGTAGAAATCACGCCCAACTGCGCAATATTACAACTTATCTGCGTAAAGATACAAATAATGCCAAGCCACTCTCGCTAACATCACTAACAGAGTAACAAACGCGCTTACTCGAGAATTGTTTCGGTCTGCTAAAGAACAATCCCAAAAAACAAAAATGAGAAGAGAGTACGATGAAAACCATTGCGTTACATAAAGATCTTTTATCACTCAGCATCGCTGTAGCCTTGGGGCTAAGCTTACCCTCAACGGCACACTCCCAAGAGCTGATGCTCGAAGAGATTGTGGTGACAGCACAAAAGCGCCAGCAGAGCTTACAAGATGTACCCATTGCCGTAAGTGCAGTTGATGGTAAAAAAATGGCTGAAGCCGGCATTAGTAACTTGGAAGATCTGTCGGCTTATGTGCCCAACTTCCAACAAGCCAACTCCCCCATAGGTCAGATAATTTCTATTCGCGGTATCAGTTCTGGTATCAATCAGGGTTTTGAGCAATCCGTGGTGCAGTATGTGGATGATATCGCCATGGGCCGTGGTCCCATGGCAAGAATGCCATTTATGGACTTGGAGCGCGTAGAAGTCCTGCGTGGCCCGCAAAATGTACTCTTTGGTAAAAACAGTATCGGTGGGGCCATTTCCATTTCGACAGCAAAACCTACCGATGATTTTGAAGGCAGCGTTCAAGTCGAGCACGAAAATAAGTACGGCACCAATGAAATCCAAACCATGCTATCGGGGCCCCTCTCCGAAACGCTAGGCGCACGTTTGGCTCTCCGCGCCCACCAAGAAGATGGTTACTTTGATAACACTTCGAACGGTGATGACGAACAACAAAAGGACGAACTCACTGGTCGCTTAACGCTGGACTGGACGCCCACCGATACCTTTAATGCCAGCCTGAAACTGGAACACAGCAGTTTTGATTTCGAAGGCCGCGGTGAAGAGGTGATTGCCGGCTACGATTCTGTTAGCCCCCTGTTTACTGGGCTGAACTACGGTGAAATCGGAGAGTTCCTGACTGCCGCCACGGGTCAGGATATTGGCTATGAGGACGGTACCCAAAACCGTAAACGCCAAACCAATAACAACGAATACAGTGATAACGAAACCAATCAAGTTATCCTGACCATGAACTGGGATTTTGATGCCTTCACCATCACCAGTGTCACCGGCTATGTGGATTACGAATTGGATGAAGATACCGACCTGGACCTTTCTGGACTGGAATCTATTCGCGCCGCTCAACAAGAAAAGTTTGATCAAATCAGTCAAGAAGTTCGCTTCACCTCACCGGGCGGAGAAACGGTTGACTGGATTGCCGGCGCTTATTATCAAACATGGGATCTAGACTACAGCCAACAAAACGTCATTGACGACGAAAACCTGACGTCGGCATTGAGTGATGTTGGTCTTGGGTTACTGGCTCCATCGGCGGGTGTCACCGGGTTTAATCCCGCAGCATCCTTGCTCACCAACTACGGTGTAGGGGCGCCATTCCTTACCGCGACCGCCTCCGGTCGTCAGCTGTACTCTCTAAAAGAAATCAACAACACCAGTAATATCAGAGATTACAGTGGAGACAGCGATACCTACTCGGTATTCGGTCAAGCCACATGGAATCTAGATGAAGCTTTTCGTCTAACCTTGGGGGCCCGCTACACACTGGAAGAAAAAGACGCCGAGCGTTCACTGGTAATTTATGACACCAGTGGTGATGGTTTGGCCCCAGCCGGCCTTGAAGCACAAGCGGTGATGTCTGCCGTGTTTGGAATAGAAAACCACGCGGTTAAAGATGACCGCCGTGAAGAATCGCTTACCGGTACCATCATTGCCGAGTGGGATGCCACCGAAGAGCTGATGCTCTATGCCTCGATCAGCAACGGCTTTAAAGCCGGTGGTTTTGACGNCCGTGCGGGACGTGCAGCGGATTTTGAGTATGAAGACGAAACTGTCATCAACTATGAAATCGGTACCAAAACTGAACTTCTCGATGGCCGAGCTCAATTAAATGCGGCCCTTTTCTATACCGACTACAAAGACCTACAAGTCAGTCAATTCGATGGCACCGTGGGTTTTGTGGTGGGGAATGCAGCCGCTGCCCGTTCGCAGGGTATCGAACTCGATGGTCGTATTATGCTCACTGAAAAGCTGTTACTGATCGGTTCCATGGCTTATCTGGATTATGAATTCAAAGAGTACGAAGGTGCGGCCTGCCCACCTAAAGTGACACTGGATACCGGTGCAGTGACTTGTGACTTGAGTGGCGAAGCCAATACCTTCGCCCCTGAATTCACCGCTGCCATTACACTGGATTACATCGCGCCACTGTCTGATGCGTTCAATTTGCACATGACACTGGACAGCAGTTACCGCTCTGAGCAATTTGTTGAAGCAACCCTCGAACCTCTGATGGAGCAAGACAGTGAGGTGAACATCAATGCGCGTATCGCCCTGGAAGCGAATAACTGGATGGTCGCCTTGGTGGGTAAAAACCTGACCGATAACGATGACATTGGTTATTCATCAGCAACACCTGTCAGCGGTAGCGCTCTGCTACAAGCGCCCACTTACAGCGGCTACCAGGTAAATCCACGCACGGTTGCTATTCAGGCGAAATACAATTTTTAAATCCTAAATAGAAGCCTCTCTCTTTGGGCACTCGGTTCTCTACTGGCCAGTGTCCTCTTTTAACATTTGACGCATTACGGTGTCCCCATGACGATCCAAGATTACCAACTGGTCGGTGCTCAGCACTCCTATTATTCCGCCAAAGTACGCGCATGCTTGCAATATAAACGCCTTCCATACCAGGAAATTGGAGCCAATATTGAAACCATTCTTAACCGTGTAATCCCTGCCACAGGCAATCAACAATTTCCCGTTGTATTTTGTCCCGATGGCACAGTATTAAAAGACGGTTGCGATATTGTTGAGGCTCTGGAGGCGCGTCATCCTGAACGCCCCATCATGCCCGAAAACCAGCAACTGAAATTTCTCGCCACTTTAATCGAAACCCTAGCTGATGAATTTTTTGTTATCCCCATGATTTACTATCGCTGGATTCCTGAAGAGACCAAGCAATGGGGTATTGGTATGTTCCAAACATTATTGGGTAAAAATGTCGAAAACCCCGATATGGCGGCGTTAGCCCATCAAATGGGCGATACCATTAGCACCGAAATTCGCTCACGTTTACCCAAGGTGGGGCTCGACCGCAAAGAGATTCAGGATAAAGCCCAGCNAATTACCAAAGAAGTCTGCAAACTACTGGACGAACATCTAGCCGAGACCCCCTACATATTGGGAGAGCGCCCTTCCCTTGCCGATTTAGGCATGATAAATGCCATGTGGGGCCATTTATATTTGGACCCGTGCGAACCCAGTATGTTGATTCGCAACAACTACCTGCACCTGAATAACTGGATTACCAACATGCATTGCGGCGCTGGTATTTCCGATCAAGGTGAACTCTATATTGCCGATTCCCTGATTCCACTGCTGCAGTACATGAGCGAGGCGTTCGCGGCGATGATGAACGATATTCTGGCCGCTGCCGATCAAACATTACCTGAAGCCGAAGCCGGTACCGAAGCGCCCGCAGGCCTTGGTCAAATAGATACCGTTTTACAGAGTGCTGTGCTGTCTCGCCCGGCAGCTACCTATACGGCTTGGCGCTTACAACGTGTTATCGAGGCTTATCAGGCTATCCCTGAGCAACAAAAAACGGCTACCGATGACCTGCTAACCGATATAGGTTTTCTCTCAATATGCCAACGATCTTTGCCCTGGCGCCTGCAAAAAGAGAATTTCAAGCTCTTCGTCGCTTCACCATAAGGGTAAAACAGGGTGTGAAAAGAAGGGTTAAGTTGCGCAATATTACAAAGTTACTACGCAATTTCACAACTCAATCCAGCCTGCACTTCTAGAATGAATCCAGCCTGCACTTCTAGAATGGAGTGAGACAACAAACACAATAAGCCTGAGAAACTCCATGAAGAAGACGCTGATTGCATTGCTGACCTTGGCAGTTATCGGTGCCATTGCCTACGAGCAACGCACCGATATCATGTTGGCCATGATCAAATACAAGTTTTCCCGCGAAGTGTTTGCCGAGCCCCGTGAACTTCCCTGGCAACAAGGGCCCGCTACCGCAGAGCTGGAAACAGCCAAGCGCCCACCCAATATTATTTTGATCGTCGCTGACGACCTTGGCTACAACGATATTTCATCGCTGAACGGAGGCATCACACGTACCGACGGCAGCATCGTGCACACTCCCGGCATTGATCGCCTGGCCGCCGAAGGCGTGGTTTTCAATCAATCCTATTCCGGTGCCAGTACCTGTGCCCCTTCACGGGCCATGTTAATGACCGGACGTTACCCGACTCGCACGGGGTTTGAATTTACGCCAACCCCCGACGGTATGGGGTCCATGGTTGCACGTATTTATAACGAGATGGATAACAACTTGCCGCCGGCCATCTACGACGCAGCTGCGGAGGAAGGCAAACCGACCTACGAGTTACAGGGTTTACCCACGGAAGAAATCACCCTAGCCGAAGTCCTCACAGAACGAGGTTACTACACCGCCCATATTGGCAAATGGCATTTGGGGAATGATGGCGATATGGGTCCTCACAAACAGGGATTCAATGACAGTTTGTTAATGACCAATGGGCTTTACTTGCCAGAAGATGATCCGCATGTCGTCAATGCAAAACTTCCCTTCGATCCTATTGACCAATTTTTGTGGGCACGATTAGGTTTTAGTAACTCGTTTAATTCCGGCAGCGCCGATCAATTTAAACCTGCCCGCTATATGACCGATTATTGGACCGACGAATCCATCAAAGTCATCCGATCCAACAAGAATCGTCCGTTCTTTTTGTATCTGGCCCACTGGGGACCTCACACCCCACTGCAAGCAACACGCGAAGATTATGAAGCCGTGGGTGATATCAAACCACACCGCAAGCGGGTCTATGCCGCCATGGTGAGAGCGGTAGATCGCAGTGTTTCACACATTCTGCAAACCCTTGAGCAAGAAGGTCTTGCTGACAACACCATTGTCATGTTCACCAGCGATAACGGCGGCGCAGGTTATGTAGGCCTACCAGAATCCAACACCCCCTTCCGCGGCTGGAAAATCACCATGTTTGAAGGCGGGCTGCGCGTACCTATGTTTGTTAAATGGCCTAACAAAATCCCTGCCGGTAAATCAGTGGACACCCCGGTTGCACATATCGATGTGATGCCAACACTGGCTACCGCGGCGGGCGCTTCCATACCCGAAGGCGTAGACATCGATGGCAAGAATATTTTGCCCTTGCTGGATGATGAAACCCAGTGGACACGAAATACTCTGTTTTGGCAAAACGGACATTACCAGGTCGTACGCCACGGTGATTGGAAACTACAGGTCAACGACCGCCCCACCGACGGCTTACAAAGCTGGTTATTCAATTTGGCAACAGATCCCACCGAGCAACACAATGTGAGCAAGGAATACCCTGAAAAGGTTAAGGCATTACAACAACTATTAGCTGAACATCAAGCCAGCGCACGCGAGCCACTCTATCGAGCAGCAGCCCAACTGCCGGTAATGATTGATAAAACCCTGGCCGAAAATTATGAAACCGGTGATGAGTACATCTACACCCCTAACTAAATGAAACATGAAGCGAGAGAAAGCATGATTGACTTATATACCGCACCGACTCCAAATGGCCATAAAGCCTCCTGCACTCTGGAAGCCCTCGGCATGGCCTACAACGTTCATACCGTAAACCTGTTGGAAGGCGAACAAAAGAAACCTGAGTTTTTGGCCATCAACCCCAATGGCCGCATCCCGGCCATTGTTGATCGTGCCAATAACGACTTTGCCGTGTTCGAATCCGGCGCCATTATGATGTACCTGGCTGAACAAGCCGGACAACTACTGCCCACGGAAACCAAAGCACGCTCCAAGGTTTTACAGTGGCTGATGTTCCAAATGGGCGGTACCGGCCCGATGATGGGGCAAGCCAATGTCTTTTTCCGTTATTTCCCAGAGAAAATCCAGCCCGCTATCGACCGCTACCAGAATGAGTGCCGCCGTTTATTCGAAGTCATGAACAACCATCTGGGCAACAACCAATGGTTGGCCGATGATTATTCTATTGCCGATATTGCCAACTGGTGTTGGGCACGAACTTACAAGTGGTCGGGCGTATCAGTCGATGGTCTAGATCACCTTAACCGCTGGATGGACACCATGGCGGAGCAACCGGGTATGGTCAAAGGCATTGAAGTACCTTTTAGTCTTGGCAATTTGCTGGATGATGACAAAAAAGACGACAAAGAAGAGTTTGCTAAAAATGCCCAAACTCTGCTGCAGAAATAGCCGTTTTTGATCATTGAAACGGGTTCGGCGATACAACTACCCAACCCAGTATCAAAATCCCCAATTAACGTTATTGCCAAAGGATTACATGATGTCACTATCAACCCCAATACCTTTAATCGGTGCCGTCGGATCGCCCTACACACGTAAAATGTTATCTCTGCTGAGATATCGCCGCATTCCGTATACGATGATCTGGGGAGACCCGGCAACGGTGCTTGACAGTAAGGGCATCAGCAAGCCGAAAATACCCTTCCTGCCAACATTTATTCTCGACGACGACAAGGGCGAGCCTGAAGCGGTGTGCGATTCCACACCGATTATTTACCGTCTGGAAAAACTCCAGTCACAGCGCTCAGTGATACCTGATGATCCGGCATTGGCCTTTATTAACTTTCTGCTGGAAGACTTTGGCGATGAGTGGTGCACCAAGTTTATGTTCCATTACCGCTGGTATTTTGCTAAGGATGCCGACAACGCCGGCAACCAACTCCCCTTAACCATGGACGTTACCCTCCCTCAAGATACCTTGCAGCAATTCAAGTCCTTTTTTAGCGAACGTCAAATAGGACGCTTGGGTTATGTCGGCTCCAACGACACAACGGCCCCCATTATCGATGCCAGTTATCGCCGCTTTTTATCCCTACTTGAAAAGCACTTTGAGAAGTTGCCTTTCTTGTTGGGTGAAAAGCCAGCCTCTGGCGACTTCGCCATTTTCGGTCAACTCAGCCAACTGATCGGTTTTGATCCGACTCCCAGAGCCATTGCCTATGAAGTTTCACCACGCACCGTCGGCTGGGTGGGCACCCTGGAAGATCAAAGCGGGTTGGATACAGAACAAAAAAACTGGAATGAGCTTGAATCCCTTCCCACGACATTAAAAGACATACTGACAGAAGTTGGCCGCACCTATGTTCCCGCCTTACTCGCCAACGCTAAAGCACTGCTCGCCGGCGAAAAGCAATGGCAAACAAACATTGACGGCTGCCAGTGGTCACAGCAGAGCTTTCCCTACCAGGGCAAGTGCCTGCAGTGGATCAATGACGAATATCAGAAACTATCGGCGACTGATAAACAGCGAATAAATACGCTTACAATAGGAACCGGTTGTGAGGCGTTATTGAAAAACGATTAAAAGTCGAGAAGCATCGATAAGAAAAACNCCGTGGAAAATCAGGAACCACTGACAAGCCACAATCGTAATAACCAAGCACAACACGAGCATGATATGAAAACACTCACCAAAATTGGCGCAGGCATAATAACTTTTCTCATTGTAGCCGTGATGGCCCTGCCCACTCTTCTTCACCATCTTGGATTGCATCCAGAATATCAGGGCGAAACATATTCAGCTGTTGGTAAACGCGCTCTGGTGATTACCACAAGTCACGACACGTTAAACGCGCCAGGCGAAACGACCGGCAAAAAGACCGGTGTAATGGCATCAGAAATGACGCATCCGTACTACACATTTCTTGATGCCGGCATGCAGGTGGATGTGGCCAGCATCAAGGGCGGAGAAATTCCTGTTGATCCCGACACACTCAAATTTATGATTATCAGCCCTGAAGACAAGCGCTACCTTGTAGATCCGGATCTGCAAGCCAAGGTGAAAAACTCCCTGCACATTGACGATGTCGACTTCACCCAGTACGACACCGTCTTTATGGCCGGCGGCTGGGGGGCAGCCTACGACATGGGTTACTCTGAAGTCCTCGGCCAAAAAATCAGTGAAGCCTACTACGGTAATCAAGACACCATTATTGGTTCGGTATGCCATGGTGCCCTGGGTTTGATTAATGCAAGCGATGATCAGGGTAATCCTATTATTCGAGGTCGTGCCATTACCGGCGTTACTGATAAACAAGTTAAAGAATTAGGCATTGGTCTTACACCCATGCACCCGGAAACCGAGTTGCGTAAGGTTGGCGTAAAATATGAAAGCCAAACCGCATTTCTGGATTTCTTTGCCACCCATGTGAGTGTTGATAGTGAACAGCGATTTGTCACCGGCCAAAACCAAAACTCCGGACTGGAAGCGGCTCATAAAATTGTAGAACTCTTAACGCAGCGTCAACAAGCGCAAAACTAAGAAAGGGAAAAACAAGGAAAACATGATGTCCAAAGCTATTCGCGCGCTCGCTCTATTACCAGCACTGGCTTTATTATTCACCGGACTAGGCTGGTTAACCCAGCCCGAATCGGCCGCCAACTCACTGGGCTTACCTCTGCTCGATGGAGTAGCGCGCAGCAGTCAAATTGGTGATATGACTGCCTTCTTTCTAAGCAGCAGCTTTATGATCTTTATTGGCCTCATTACCGAAAAACGCACCTGGCTGTTAGCGCCGGCTATGATCATGGGGCTAACGGCCATCTTCCGTATATTGGCCTGGCTGCTTCATGACGCAGCATTGCCCATGCACCTGATAGCCCCAGAAATTTTCTTTAGCCTGATACTCCTATTGGTAGCAAGCCGCCTTCCCCAAGAGGATTCACACAAGGAGAGCTAATAACAGGCACGCTAACAACAGGATCGCGAATAGAATGAAAACACTCCTTCAGACTTTTACACTTATAGGCAGCGCCAGTCTCGGTTTTGCTGTAAATGCTGCCGATAGTCCGAATATTGTATTAATTGTTGCCGATGATTTGGGTTTTACCGATACCGCTCCCTACGGCGGTGAAATCAATACCCCCACCATCAGCCAATTAGCACAACAAGGCGTTCAGTTTACCAACTACCATACCGCCGCCAGCTGCGCACCGACACGTGCCATGTTGCTGACCGGCGTTGATAGCCATTTGGCCGGTGTACCCAATATTCCAGAAGCCATTCCCCCAGAACAAGCCAAACACGATCATTACCAAGGTACGTTAAGCCACAATGTAGTGACCGTCGCCAGCCTGCTACAGACGTCCGGTTATCACACCTATATGAGCGGTAAGTGGCACTTAGGCAAAGAGAAACACCAACTGCCGTTTTATCGCGGTTTTGAGCGTACCGTGAGTATGGCCGATACCGGTGCCGACAACTGGGAACAAAAGCCCTACCTTCCTATTTATAAGAAGGCAAACTGGACCGCGGATGGTGAAGAGTTTCAGTTGCCGGACGACTTCTATTCGTCACGTTTTTTAATTGATAAAACCATTGAGTTTATCGAAAGTAATGCCGAAGATAGCAAGCCTTTCTTTGCCTATATCCCCTTCCAGGCCGTCCATATTCCCGTGCAAGCGCCGAAAGAGTTTACCGATCGCTATCTGGAAACCTACAACAAAGGCTGGGAGGTCTTACGTAAATCCCGCCAAGACAACGCCAAAGCATTGGGTATAGTGCCGCCTGAAAGCAATATGGTGTCAATGCACACCAGCAGTGACTGGGATACGCTAAGCGAAAATGATAAGCGCTATAACGCCAAACGCATGGCAGTTTATGCAGGCATGATTGAAGCCATGGACTTTCATATTAGCCGACTGGTTGATTACCTGAAAAACACTGGGGAATACGACAACACCATCTTTATTTTTACCTCTGACAACGGTAGTGAATACAATGGTAGAGACCGAGCAACCGGGACTCTGCAACGCATGATGCTCTCTCGCCAAGGCTATGGTATTGATTATGAAACTCTGGGCGAAAAAGGCAGCTTTAACACAATAGGCCCCAGCTTTGCCAGTGCATCGGCCGGCCCTTTGGCATTTTATAAATTCTATGCTGGTGAAGGCGGTATGCGCGTACCGCTTATTATTGCCGGAAAAGCAATCACAGAAAATGCTCGACTTAGTCATGCGTTTTCTTACGTTACCGATATCACACCAACGATATTGGAACTGACCAATACCCAATGGCCCGATCAACGCTTTGGCGGTCGACCGGTTGAACCCATAAGCGGTCGAAGTTTAATCCCTCTGTTGAATCAAGACGCCGATCGAGTCTACCAAACTACAGAATATATTGGTTATGAGTTGGGCGGACACGCGGCACTGTTTCAAGGGGATTACAAAATTGTATTAAACCGTGGACCCGCAGGTGACAACCAATGGCACTTGTACAATATTTTGAAAGACCCTGGCGAAACTCTGGACCTTAGTGCAAAAATGCCTCGGCAACTACACACTATGCTGAATAACTTTGAACGTTATAAACGTGACAACAAGGTACTTCCCGTTCCCGATGGCTATGATGCTGTTAAACAAACGGGCTTAAATGGTGTTCGCCCATTGGTAAAACCTGCCTTCCTAACACTTCTCTTAGCAGGTTTTATTCTGGTTATGTTTCGCTTTGCCTATCATCAACGCCAATAATTTTAATCCAAACTCATCAAATAACTTTCTCATCAGAGGTAATAGCATATGAAAAGATACCTACTACTGCTCTCAAGCATAGGTCTGAGCTCTTTACTGAGCGGCTGCAGTCCATCCAGCATAGGCGGCTTTATTATGGAAAAAGCCGCTGAATCTCGCATTGGCCAGAGCGTTGCGGATGATCTGGAAGATGGGTTGCATGTAATCTTGTGTGGCGCCGGTGGTCCTATGCCCGATCCTAAACGCTCGGGTCCCTGCGTTGCCGTGATTGCCGGAAAAACGATGGTTACCTTCGATGCCGGCAGCGGTGGTCCGCGTAATCTTGCGGCCATGCAATTTCCGCTTGGCAAGATCAATGCGCAGTTCCTCACTCACTTTCATTCGGATCATATTGATGGCCTGGGTGAAATGTCCACGATGCGCTGGGTCAATGCAGCCAACACCTCACCCATGCCTGTCTACGGCCCAGCGGGCGTTGAAAATATTGTCAACGGTTTTAATCTGAGTTACGGCGCTGATGCGGTATACCGTCACGCGCATCATACAGACATGGTCGCTCCTCTTTCGGGTAAAGGTATGACGGCTCATCCCTTTAAAATTCCAGCCGAAGGGAGTTTACTTACCGTCTACGAAAAAGATGGGCTGAAAGTCAGTAGTTTTGCTGTAGACCATGAACCCGTTCATCCCGCCGTTGGTTATCGATTAGATTACAAAGGTCGCTCTGTGGTGATCAGTGGTGATACCGCTAAATCGGCGAATCTGGAGCAGTTTTCAGAGAATGTAGACTTACTGGTACATGAAGCCTTAAACCGTAAGATGGTGGGCATTATGGAAGCTGCTGCCAAGAAGAATAATGTGGTGATATTAGAAAAAATATTCTTTGATATTACCGACTATCACGCCTCCCCTGTAGAAGCAGCAGAAACTGCACAAGCCGCAAAGGCCAAACACCTGATGTACTACCATATCGTGCCAGCTCTGGTTGCGCCGGGTATGGAATCCCTCTATTTAGAAGGTGTTAGCGATGTTTATGATGGCCCGGTAACCCTGGGTGAAGATGGTTCAATGATTAGCTTNCCGGCCAATAGCCGAGCCATTATGAGCGACGAACTTTTATAAAAGCCATAACAATAGCCGAACCGTGCATACCTTGAGCGAGCAAGCTACGTGACTCTCTCCGGTTGAGACAACACTCATCAGCTCTCTCAACGGAAAAGAAATATGACCACAAAAAAGGGAAGCTCTGCTTCCCTTTCTCAATGAACAAATTTTGCTACAGATTATTCAAACTCACGAATCATCAAACCAATGCTCTCTTTCGCATCACCGAAGATCATACGGGTGTTGTCTTTGAAGAACAGTGGGTTATCAACACCAGCAAAACCAGAGGCCATAGAGCGCTTCAATACAAACACGGTCTTGGCGTGGTCGACGTTGATGACCGGCATGCCGTAAATTGGGCTGCCTTCCATTTCGCGAGCCGCTGGGTTCACCACATCGTTGGCACCGATGACGATGGCCACATCGACGTTGTCCATGCGCGGGTTGATGTCGTCCATTTCCAGCAGCAAGTCATAAGGCACGTCAGCTTCAGCCAGCAGTACGTTCATGTGGCCAGGCATACGGCCGGCAACTGGGTGGATACCGTAAATCACTTCACAGCCATTCTCTTCCAGCAGTTCTTGCAGCTCTTTCACCACGTGTTGCGCTTGCGCAACCGCCATACCGTAACCTGGGATGACGGCAACGGTGCTGGCCGCTTCCAGAACGTAGTAAGCNTCTTCGGCNGTCATNGGCTTCACTTCACCTTCGATCACTTGGGTCGAGGTAGAGACAGAGCCAAAGCCGGAGAAGAGCACGTTNGACAAGGAACGGTTCATGGCTTTACACATGATTTGNGTGAGGATGATACCGGAGGCACCCACCANAGANCCGGCNACGATCANCAGGTTGTTCTCGATNGCGAAACCCGCCGCACAGGCCGCTAGACCGGAGTAGGAGTTCAGCAGTGAGATAACCACAGGCATGTCGGCACCGCCAATGGGGATAACCGCCATNACACCGAAGATCANCGCCAGCGCAACCGCGGCGTACAGGTAGTTAACATTGGTCGGCTCCATCACNAACANNACGCCACAGGCAACGATNGCCAGAACGATGAGGCTGTTAACGATGTTTTGACCGACAAATACCAAGGGTTTNCCNGGGATACGCTCAGACAGCTTGCCGTAGGCCAGCAGTGAGCCGGTAAAGGTCATGCCACCGATCAGAATCGATAGGAAGATGGTGATCAAGGAGAAGGTCGATACTTCACCGCCCATTGCCGCCCAGCCCACCAGCAGGGAAGCCATNCCGCCGAAGCCGTTAAACAAGGCCACCATTTCAGGCATAGACGTCATTTCGACCAGACGAGCAACCAGTGCACCAATCACCGCACCAATNGCCATGCCGATGATGATGTTGGTGTAGTTGACGATGCCTTGATCTAACAGAGCAAAAACAACAGCGATNAACATACCCACTGACGACAGCATATTGCCGCGACGAGCGGTGGCCGGAGAGCCCAAGAGTTTCAGGCCGAAAATAAATAATGCCGCCGANACTACGTAGGCGAAATTAATCATCAGATGATTTTCCATTACTTACCACCTTCTTTTTTCTTGAACATGGCCAACATGCGATCGGTCACCATGTATCCGCCCACCACGTTGATGGTGGCGAGAGCGACGGCGCCAGTAGCAATCCAGGTGGACAGCTGGGGATCAGCGGTATTGCCGGCCAGAGCCAGTGCACCCACGAGGGTAATACCGGAAATGGCGTTGGAGCCCGACATCAACGGCGTGTGCAGTGTGGCGGGAACTTTGTTAATCAGCTCAAAACCCAAAAAGATTGAGAGCATCAGGATGAATAAAAGAAAGATAATTTCCATGAGNTTCTCCCTAGTTGCTGTAGTGGTTTTTGATGGTGTCGTTGACCACNGCGCCGTCGTGAGTGATCACGCAGCCAGTGGCAATTTCGTTGTCAAAGTTNAGGTCGANNGCTTTCTTNTCGNNATCCCAGAACTCATCAACCAAGTTAAACAGGTTNCTGGNGTACATNTGGCTGGCATCGCGAGGCACTTCGTTGGCCCAGTTNCCGGTACCGACNATGGTGACNCCGTTGTCNGTNACCACGGTTTCGCCNGGCTTGGAGCCTTCAACGTTACCGCCGTTCTCGGCCGCCATATCAACGATGACAGAGCCGGGNTTCATGGCNGCNACNGCGTCAGCNGCNACAATNACCGGAGGCTTGCGACCAAACAGCTGTGCGGTGGTGATGACAATGTCAGATTCAGCGATTT
Organism: Cellvibrionaceae bacterium; assembly: GCA_002707785.1. Classification (GTDB taxonomy): domain Bacteria; phylum Pseudomonadota; class Gammaproteobacteria; order Pseudomonadales; family Cellvibrionaceae; genus Pseudomaricurvus. The sequence goes on from PANW01000025.1 coordinate 24,986, forward strand.
CGGCTTTCTGGCCTTGTTTCTGAAGCTCCATCTGCTCAGGGGTCAGCGCCACGGCGTAGCCGTCTTTGGTCTGGCCAGTTTCGCCCAGATCGATCTTCAAGAACTTACCGCCCAGAGATTCAACCTGCTCGGCAACCACGTCGCGGGTATCAAAGGCGGTTACCTTAGCGCCCAAGCGCTTGGCGGTGGCAATGGCTTGTAGGCCAGCAACCCCAGCACCAATAATAAAGACGCGAGAAGGCTTCAGGGTGCCCGCCGGGGTCATCATCATGGGCAGAATGCGGTCGAGAGCGTCGGAGGCTTTCACCACCATCACGTAACCGGCCAAGTTGGCCTGTGAGCTCAGTGCATCCATCTTCTGGGAGCGAGTGATCCGCGGGATCATCTCCATGGAAATGGCGGTCACCTTGTGTGCGGCCATTTTCTCAACCAGTTCACGCTCGTTGAACGGATCGAGGAAGCTCACGTGGATAGAGCCCGGCTTGAGCTGCTCAACTTCATCCAAGGTGGGTTTGTGCAGACGGAGCACCATATCTGCACTGCCAAGCAGTTGCTGGCGATCGGTGGCCAGCGTTGCCCCTACGTCGATGTATTCTTGGTCAGAGTATCCGGCACCTTTACCCATACCGGCTTCAATGCTGACTTCAGCACCGGCGCGAACCAGTTTTTTTACTGAGTCGGGAGTCAGCGGCGCGCGGTTTTCACCGGCCTGCGTTTCCCTTGGGACAGCAATTAACATAAGTCACCTTAATCGTATTAAAAGATTGTTTGACCAATTTTTACTGGTCTTAATATTTTGTCGGCCGGAGATTATGCGCATAGAAATGCCTTGTATCAAGAAACGCTCAGCCTCAGGCAGGGCAATTTGCATGATTGTGTTGAGATCAACAAGCGGTGATTCGGTCATCTGACGTTGCCATTTCGTCGACTTGTAAGTTTCTTGTAGTTTTATTACCTAAAATAAACCCCGTGGTTTTTGCACTTACTGGCGGGGCTGTTTTTCCGTTTTATGATGTGGCAGAAAAGCACCGCTATTTGTCGTGTTTTCATTGGTTTAAGGTAAATGGACATAAAATTCGTCTATTCTCGTTTTTGGCGGTTTGTAATTTTTTTTCTACTTTCGGCGGCTATTGATCTCATAAAAATTTATTCGATATTTTTTTCGGGTCGAGCGGTAAAAACGATGAATATGCTCAAAAACAAAGGTTGTAATTACAACTAAGCGTCTTTCTTGATAGCGAGTGTCATCGATGATGATGTTGATTGAGGGTTGTGAATGCAGTTTATGGGAGTTGAATCCGGACATGACTTTAAGTGAATTGTGGGTGGAATTTTGAGGGCGGCAGGGCGCACTATTCACATCAAATAGCTTGCAAAAATTCAACAAGAGATGAAAGGTTTTTGAGCGTGCGACTGAAAGCAATGTTGGTCTTCGGTACTGTTATTACAGAGTTTGACGAATACTGTCGGCTTCTGTCGTAACTCGAAAAGATGGGTCATCAACTAGAAATATTCTGGGATCACTGCAGTAAATATCACTACATAAGATTGAATGATGTAGGTTGGGGCGTGTTGATAACAGGGTTTAGTTGGTTGCGTTTTTTGCGGCAGATAAAAGAGGCCGGTGGCAAGATTTGGCGCTGAGTAATAGCGGTTCGAAGGCAAAGCGCTTTGATAGGTTTAGCCGGTTTGAATGACCGCGATAGAGAGTATTCGGAACTGTTTTTTCCGAGGGTATTTGTGGGATGATAGGGGCTTCTAACCAATGGATGGTGTTATGTCGTTGACATCGGTACTGAAGTCGTCTCGCCCGGCATTTTTACTACTGACACCTGTTTGTGTCTGGCTTGGCGCAGCGCTGGCGATGCCTGTCGAGAAGACGCCCAGTGTTAATCTAGTGTTGGTTTTTTTGGGAGCTTTGTTGGCTCACATTAGCGTGAATCTTTTCAACGAATATGTCGATTATCGCAGTGGCTTAGATTTGGCGACAGATAAAACGCCGTTTAGTGGTGGCAGTGGAGCGCTGCCGCATGACCCCAGCGCAGCGCGATACGTATTTGCTGGCGGAGTTGCTAGTCTGTTGGCAACCATTGCGATTGGCTTGTATCTGCTGAGCGTTGTGGGAATAAAGCTCTTACCTCTAGGGGTGGTCGGAGCTTTGTTGGTTGTTACCTACACTCCCTTCATCAATCGCTACCCTCTGTTGTGCTTAATTGCTCCGGGGTTGGGGTTTGGTGGCTTGATGGTGGTGGGAACACAGTTGGTACTGACGGGAGACTACTCAGCGTCGGTTTTTTGGATTGCATTGATTCCTTTTTTTCTCATTAATAATCTGCTGCTGCTCAATCAATTCCCTGACATTGATGCCGATCGGCAGGTGGGGCGGAGAACCTTCCCCATTGTCTATGGCGCTCGAGCAAGTTGTTGGGTCTACGCGGGTTTCGCCTTTCTCGCTTATGGACTGATGGTTGTTTTGTTGGTGACAGAATTTTTGCCTATCGCTGCAAGCATCGCTTTGTTACCCGCGGGCCTTTCGCTCTATGCTTTGCACGGTGCTTGGCAATACGGCAAGGCTATCGGTGAGCAAACACGTTTCTTGGCGGCTAATGTGGCAGCTTCATTGTTAACACCGTCATTGTTAGCGATATCCTTAATGTTATGAATAGAGTGAAAGTCGGGTGAGGGATCGATATATGTGGCTTCAAGGTTGGATGGTTTGTGGGTTGTTACTTGTGCTCTCTGCTAGCAGTCACGGGGTAGAGCTGTACAAGTACAAAGATGAAAAGGGTAAGTGGGTTTTCACCGATAAAAAACCCAAGGCAACCCAAGAGGCCAGTAAACTTGAATACAAGGGCAACAAAGCGAGCGCACCGCGTCCGCGCGCCTATTCACAGCGCATTAACGACAGTGCCACCGCCACGCAGAGTTTTGGTATTCAATTGGTCAACCCATTCTTTGCGCCGGTGGAATTTGAGTTGCAATCCAGTCGATACGCAACCGGCGAGAAGCGAGTGTTGGTTGATGCCGATAGCTCGCTGTTGATTGAGCGCGGCAACGATGAGCCCTTGAATTTTCGCTACCGTTGGCGAGTGGGTGATCCGGCCGCGCAAGCGGATGGTTTTCGGTACCGTTTTCCTGTTTCTTCTAAGCAGTCCCATCGTATCAGCCAATCGTTTAATGGGCGTTTTTCGCATTTTCAAAGACCCAATAAATACGCTGTGGATATTGCCATGTCGGTGGGAACCTATATTGCCGCCGCTCGCGGGGGAACGGTGATCTGGGTAAAAGACGACTACCACATGGGCGGAAGAAACAGCTACTTTCTCGATAAAGCCAATTTTGTTTATGTATTACATGAAGATGGCACTTACGCGGTATACGCGCATATTCTGCAAGGCAGTGCCTTAGTCAAGCCCGGCGATCAAGTAGGGGTTGGTCAGCGTCTCGCGCGTTCGGGGTCGTCAGGTTACTCGACCGGTCCGCACCTACACTTTGTGATTCGAAAAAACACTCACCGAGACGGGCACTCCATTCCCTTTCAATTTTTGGATGCGACCGGAAAACTCTACACGCCAAGAGCGGGAATGAAAGTCGCGGGCAATGATTAAGCGAAACCAGTTAGGAGAAAAAGATAGCGCTGTCGAGTGGAACTCGAAATATTTATGCAGCGCTATCTGTTGTCCACTGCGTTAGCTTTTACTTAAATGAGCGGTCTGCAGAGTGGGGTCTTCTTGTGTGCTTTTTTTCATGATCAAGGCGTACAAACCACCGCCCATAATCGCGCCCACGAACCAAGCGTAATTGTAGAGCTCAATAAAAAACGCGGGTGCGGATTCTATAAAACCGCCCGCTACCAGAAAGCCCGGAATATTGGGGGCGACGGCTAACGCAAACGCCAGCAGTGCTTTCAGGTTCCAGCCGTTTTGATATTCGTAGCAACCCTCGCGCAGGTAAAGTTGATCTAACTTAAGCTGGCTGCGGCGAACGAAGAAATAGTCAGCAATCAATATGCCGGCGATAGGACCAAGCAGGGAAGAGTAACCGACCAGCCACACGAACAGATACGAGCCGGCAGACTCCATCAGTTTCCACGGCATAATGACAATGCCTAAACCTGCGGTGATAAATCCTCCGGTGCGGAAAGAAATAAATTTAGGTGCAAGGTTGGAAAAGCCATTGGCTGGGGCAACAACGTTAGCGGCTAAGTTTGTGGTGATGGTGGCGATGATCAGCAGAAACAATCCGACCAGGGCTGTGATGCCGCCCATGCGACCGGCGATTTCAACGGGATCCCAAATTTTTTCTCCATAGATCACCAGTGTTGCTGAGGTCACGCAGACGCTGACAAAACCCAAAAGCGCCATAGGGATCGGAAGGCCTGCCGCCTGTCCAATGATTTGGTCTTTTTGGCTCTTCGCGTAGCGAGTAAAGTCTGGAATGTTCAAAGAAAGAGTCGCCCAAAATCCCACCATTGCGGTCAATCCGGGCCAAAACACGCTCCAGAATTGTCCTTCTTTTTCACCGCCTTCAACAAACGAGGAGGGCTGGCTAAAGGTTCCGCTGAGGCCATCGGTATTGATGTAAGCCCATACAAACAGCGCCACGCCAATCAACAGCAACAGAGGTGCGGCAAAGGTTTCAAGCCACTTTATCGATTCCATACCGCGAGCAATGAAAAATACCTGCAGCGCCCAAAAGGCGATAAAGCAACACAGTTGAGCAAAATCAATATCGAGGAAAGGGATGGCTTGGCCGACAAAAGCACCACCAAAGACGCCGTTGAGTATTTGATAAATGGCAAAACCACCGACCCAAGTTTGAATGCCAAACCAGCCGCAGGCGACAAGGCTGCGCAGTAAACTGGGGAGTCGTGCACCGACTGTGCCGAACGAGGAGCGCAATAGAACTGGAAAGGGAATGCCGTATTTTGCGCCCGCGTGACCGACCAATATCATCGGTACTAACACCACGACATTGCCTAACAGAACGGTGCTGATGGCCTGTAAGGGAGACATGCCTTCTTGCATTAGGCCAGAGGCGAGCAGGTAAGCGGGAACAGAGATGACCATACCGACCCACAGAGAAAAGATGTGCAGCCAGCCCCAAGTGCGATCATCAGTGTGTGCGGGTTCGAAGTCGTCATTCCATAGGGAGCCATCTCGGGCGGCTCCCTGGGTGAGAGTTTCAAAATCGTGTGACTGACTCATGGTGCCTGTACCTGTGTAATAGAAAGAATGAACGTAGAATGCCCAATCGCATTCCGTGCATGTTGGCGTTTGTCGATCACGTCAGTCGACAATGCCAGCTACCTCCAGCATGGAGTGGAGTAAAACATTACAGCCCGCGGTGCATTGCTCTGGGGTGGTGAACTCAATCTCGTTGTGACTAATACCATCTTTGCAGGGCGTAAAGACCATTCCCGCGGGTACGATATCCGCCATGTAACAAGCATCATGACCGGCGCCTGCAAAGATGTCCATATGGGAGTAACCGAGCTTCTCGGCAGCGATTTTTACATTGTCTGAGGCGTTAAACTCAACCGGCGCGAAGTACCAGAAGTGATCCACGTCTACGCTCAACCCACGCTCTTGAGCAATGACTTGGCAGTATTCGTTGAGCTCTTGATCCATTTTAGCCAAGACTTCTGGGTCAGGGTTGCGTAAATCCACACTGAAGGTGACGCTACCAGGAATGGTGTTGCGAGAATTGGGATGAACTTGCATGAAGCCCGTTGTGCCCAGCCCATTGGGCTTGTTGCGCAGGGCAATGTTCTCGACCTCAGCAATGACATTAGCGGCGGCGGCGAGAGCGTCTGCGCGCAATGCCATGGGGGTAGAGCCGGCGTGAGATTCACGGCCGGTAATGGTGACGTTGTACCAGCGGATGCCCTGTCCCAGACGCACAACGCCAATCTCTTTGTTCTCGTCTTCAAGAATGGGGCCCTGTTCGATATGGGCTTCAAAAAACGCCTGCATATGTCGGCTGCCGATTTCTTCGGTGCCCAAGTAGCCAATGCGTACCAATTCGTCTTTGACGTTTTTGCCATCGACATCGGTCTTCTGCCACTCTTGCTCGAGGTCGAAGCGCCCGACGTAGACGCCAGAGCCTTGCATGGCGGGTTGAAAGCGTGAGCCTTCTTCGTTGGTCCAAACGGAAACTTCAATGGGGGCTCGGGTAGTGATCTTTTGCTCGTGCAGGGTGCGCAGAATTTCGACACCGGAAAGGACGCCAAAAACGCCGTCGAATTTACCGCCGGTAGGTTGAGTGTCCAAATGGCTGCCGGTCGATACGGCGCCTAAGCTGCTGTCGCTACCTTCACGGCGAGCGAAGATGTTACCCATCTTATCGACGCTGATGGTGCATCCCACGCTCTCGCACCACTGACAAAACAGGTCGCGGGCCTGTTTGTCCAAATCAGTTAGTGCCAATCGATTGCAGCCGCCTTTTTCTGTGGCGCCAATCTTTGCCATTTCCATCAAGCTCTGCCAGAGACGTTCGCCGTTAATTTCTAATCTAGACATAGAGTAATCCTACTAACAATGAGGTTTGTACTGTTTAAATCATAATCGTGGTGGATTTCGATGTAACTTTCCTGTCCAGATGGTCAAGATATAAGGTGTTTTTTTTGGCGTCAAGCGAGTTCCAAAAAAAATCATCGCTTTCAATTCGACCACGATAAATTTGCACTATTTTATTGCTTTAAGAGCAGTGCTTTTGGTGTTGTGCACCATTTTTTTGCGCTGCTTGTGATTTCAGTTTATAAAAAAGCCCGCTATCGTTTTAAGATGAGCGGGCAACAACAAGAGTCAACGAGATGGAGTTCAGTGGTTGCTGTTAAAAGTCACGACGCACAGTTAAGCCATAGGTGCGTGGCTTGGCGTAGGAGATCTGACTGTTGCCGTAAAAACCAGAAACATCGAAGCCAATCATTTCATCTTCCGAATCGGTGACGTTGTCGACAAACGCTGTGACAGTCCACTGTTCATTAAGATCGCGCCAGGTAACTTGGGCATCGGCTTTGAAACGACTTTCTATCTCATGGGCGTCGAAGTTTCTTGCGTTGTGGAATGTTTCTGATTGATAAGAAGCACTGATCTGTGCCGCTAAACTACCGCTGGCTAAATCCCAGTTGTAACGAATGAGGCCAGATGCCTGCCATTCTGGTGTATAGGGCGGTGTTGTATCTTCGATGTAGCCTGAGGCAACTTCCAGATCCTCGACCGTTGCGTCTATGTAAGAGGCGCCTAGCATAATGTCTAAGGCATCGATCGGATTCATGAACAATTCGACTTCAGCACCAGTGAAGGTCGCGTCTTCGTTAAATACAACGCCGGCGTTGTTGACCCAAGAAAACGATTGGTAGTCGCTGTAGTCATAGTGAAAAATACTGGAATTTAAGCGTATTCTTCCATCTTTGAAGCTCAGCTTAGAGCCCATTTCATAGGCGACAATTTCTTCTGGATCATAGGTGCTAAAGCCGCCAAACAAAGGCGCGTTGAAACTGCCCGCCTTCACGCCACGATTGACACCGATATAGTAGAGGCTGTCATCATCGGGGGAGTATTCCAATTGCAATTTGGCTGACCACAGATCTTGGTCGTTTTCGTCGTCATAGTTTTCCAGTGACACGCCGCTGGTATCGATTTCTATCTTGCGATCATCCAAGTTAGCATTTTGGTAGACGCGGCCTTTCATGGTTTTGTCTTCTTGAATAAAACGCGCCCCTGCAACCAATACTAGGCTCTCGCTGAGATCGATATCCAGCTGGCCAAAGATCGAGTAAGAATCGGTATCCACTTCAGCGACAGTATTGTTTTCTTCGCCACCCAGAAAGAAGGCGGTGGGGGAGGCGGCTAAGCCCTGCGAGTAGTCGGTATCAATGCCTAGATAGTAAAGCCCGGTTACCCATTTCATCGTTTCGGTGGTACCGGCGAAGCGGAACTCTTGGCTAACTTGATCGATTTCGCCATCGGATTGGAAGATCAATTCCGGTGAGGCGGTTTGATCCGAATCTAGACCGACGGTACGACTGAACGACTTATAGTCCGTCATGGAGAAGAATTCGAAATTTTCGAAGTCGTAGGTGAAGGTAGCCGCGAAGCCTTTTGATTCAATGCTGTTCTGATCGTCAAAGGCAAAGTCTTTATTGACCTTGGGGCCTGAGCCGTCGGGATCGAAATTGCCGTTGAAGTCACCACCCTGTACCGGGCGTAAAGGGTTACCATCGAAGTTGCCGTCTACACAGCTACCGGCTTGAATGGTGTCACAGCCCATAGCGTCGTCTTTGGCAAAGATCACGTTGACCACGTTACCGTTCACATCTTTCACTTCGGTGGTGTTTACGAACTGATAGGGGCCTTCACTTTTGGTGGTGTCTGCCCAGTTTGCGCTCAGCAATAAGTTGCCGGCGTCACCAATATCAAATTCCAACTGGCCTCGAACGGCTTGGGTGTCGTCGTTGTAACCATCTTCACCGCCGCCGACAGAGCCTGCACGGGTATCGGGTGCGGCGCTATCCTCATAGATGTTGTCGAGTACTTCGCCTTGCTGATTCGCCATAACGGATAGACGACCACGAACGCCGTCGGCGATGGCGCCGGAAATAGCGCCTTCAAAGCGGTACTGATCAAAGCTCGCATGGGTCAGCTCGGCATAACCTTCCAATTCTTCGGTTGGGCGGGCAGTAATGGTATTGACCAGACCGCCAGTGGCGTTACGTCCGAACAGCGTGCCCTGAGGGCCTTTCAGAATTTCAACCCGCTCAATATCAAAGAGGCCGAAGGTTTGTGCTTGAGTACTGGCCAAATAGCCGCCGTCCACATAAACCGCCACTGGTGCTTCGGCGAGATCGGCGTAGTCATTCTGTACCACGCCGCGGATGTTAAAGATGGCGCGTTGACCACCAATGTCACCAGCCAGCGATACGCCAGGGGTGAAGTCAATCAGCTCGGTACTGGACTCGAGTCCAAGAGCTTTCATTTGGTCACCGCTGAACGCAGTGACGGCAATACCAACATCGCTGGCATTCTGTTCACGTTTTTGAGCAGTTACAACAACTTCCTCAAGGACCGATGCGCTGACGTTTGACGTACAGCTCATCACCGCGAGAGCGAGCAGTGTTTTCTTAAAGTGACAATTGCGCTGAGTTTTCATGGAGCTTCCCCAATAGTGGATAGTAAAAGTGTGTTGTGAATTTGAATCGCCTTTTTTATGTGTTTCTAATGACTGGCGATGCTTTTCTCTGAGCGCTATTAAGTTGTAATGCTTTGCTATCAGCAGAGTACAGAGGTCTTTTGATGTACTTGCCTCTTCCGCGTTCTGCAGTGATGTTTCCCTCTTTGTAGACAAGATCGCCACGACTAATCGTGTGGGTGTTGACGCCTTTGACTTCCATGCCTTCAAAGATATTAAAATCCACATTCTGATGATGTGTTTGTTTGGAAATGGTGCGGGTTTTTTCGCTATCCCATATTACGAGGTCGGCGTCGCTACCGACCCGAATGACTCCCTTGCGAGGGTAAACATTAAAAATCTTGGCGGTATTGGCGGAAGTGACGGCGACGAATTCGTTTTCGGTCAGGCGGCCGGTATTGACGCCGTGGTGCCACATCACGTGCATGCGATCTTCTACGCCAGCGGTACCGTTGGGGATTTGGGTAAAGTCATCTTCCCCATTGCGTTTTTGTGGGTCGCAGAAACAGCAGTGATCAGTAGCGGTGGTTTGCAAGGTGCCGGCTTGCAGCGCCTTCCACAAATGTTGTTGGTGACCTTTGGGTCTGAACGGCGGGCTCATCACATGAGCGGCGGCGAACGACCAATCGGGATCGCGATAGACCGAATCGTCAAGCAGTAGGTGGCCGGGCAATACTTCGCCATAAACCCGCTGGCCGTTGGCGCGCGCGCGCGCAATGGCATCCACAGCCTGCTGGCAGGAGGTGTGTACCAGATAAATGGGAACGTTCATTAAGTTCGCGATTTCGATAGCGCGATTGGCCGCTTCTCCTTCGACCTCTGGCGGCCGCGACAGCGGGTGACCTTCAGGCCCGGTAATACCTTGTTCGAGCATTTCCTGCTGCAGCCTGAACACCAACTCGCCGTTTTCGGCGTGCACGGTAGCAATGGCGCCGAGATCACGGGCGCGTTTGAAGGAGTTCACTAGCACTTCGTCATCGGCCATGATGGCATTTTTGTAAGCCATAAAATGTTTGAAGCTGTTGACGCCGTGTTCCTTCGCCAGAATCCCCATGGCTTCGGAGACGCTGTCATCCCACCAGGTAACGGCGACATGGAAACTGAAATCGGTTGCCGCTTTTTCAGCTTTTTCTTGCCACTGTTGAAAGGCTTCCATTAAGTCTTGTTGTGGGTTGGGAATAACAAAATCAATGATGGTGGTGGTGCCGCCCGCTAGGGCGGCGCGAGTGCCGCTGTAGAAGTCGTCGCTGGCCACCGTGCCCATAAACGGCAGTTCCATATGGGTGTGAGGATCGATGCCACCGGGCATGATCAGGCAGCCCTCAGCATCGATGACGTCATCATTCTCTTTTGCACTGATCTGATCGGCGATGGCAACAATTTTTTCGCCTTCGCAGTAGATGTCGCCGTGGAAAGACATATCCGCGTTCACTATCTTTCCGTTCTTAATCAGCAGTCCCATAATTCACCTTTATCTGTGTAATCTAAATGTATTAATTATCGTGAACTCAGTAAATCCACTTTCATCGACCTCGGGTTTCATAATCGCGCAACCTGAGGGCGTCACTCATTGTGTCGTTCGCCTGACTGCTGAGTCACAGTGCATAGAGTTTCTCGCGAGCAGTATGAGACGCGGTGAGGTGACGTAGCAGTTCTTGTGCCATGCGCGTTGGTTTGTTTGATTTGCAGTTGATCACGGCAAATTGGCACTGGTAGGAGTATGTTTTGGAGTCAATGCACTTGAACACTCCGTCATTGACGAAATGCCGGGCGTAGTGATCGGGTAGAAAACCAACGTATTCACCCGATTGAATGAGCAGGGCAATCCCTTCTTGGTCATAGGCGGTCGCGGAACGCTTTAGATTCAATCGATTAAAGACTTGTTGGTTGGGCGAGTTCATATCCATGGCGGCCAACTTGACGTTGTTCATCAGCTCTTCATCGATGCCTTCCTCTTTACCAAATAGGTGGTGCCCGAGTCCGCAATAAAGGCTCATGTCTTCAACGAACAGAGGGTTGTATTGCAGTGAGGAGGTGTGTCGATGAATGGGGACTATGCCTAAGTGGTAATCGCCACTGAGGACTCTGTTTTCCACCGTGTTGAGCTGCTGTGTATGAATGTCGATATGGATATTGGGGTATTCGGTGGAAAAGTTTCGGATGGCTTTGGGGACATGGCTGTTGGGATTGCCCACAACCTTGTCGCAAAAACCAACTCTCAAAACGCCTTTGATGTTCTCTTGAATGTCATTGGCTCTGCCTTTAAAACGATTCAGCGCATCGAACAGTTCGATCGACGCCTCGTAAATTTCCATGCCTTCGGGGGTTAAGGAAAAACCGGAATTTCCTCTATGACAGAGGGTGACGCCAAGACGTACCTCGAGATCTTTAAGGTGGCGACTGATGGTGGAGCGACCGATGTTTAGATCAAGTTCCGCCGCCGATAAACCACCTCTGGCTACTACTTTGTGAAAGATGCTGAGCAGCTTGATTTCTGAATCTGAGACGTTTCTAAGTGCCTTGGCCATGACTTCCCCCAATTTTATTATAAGTAACAGAAGATCCGCGGCTGATTGCCACCAACCGCGAATCGTGGGTTTTAGCTGAACTCCGGTATGATGCTCTTGCCGTACTGCGCAATAATGTTCTCTTCATCTCCGTTGTCGAGATAGATGTTGTACTGAGTGACTCCCGCCTCTTTCATTTTATGGATCTTGTTGATGTGATCCTCGGTCGTGCCGAGCACACAAAAACTATCGACGATGTCTTCGGTAATAAAATCCAGATAAGGGTTGTCGCTTTGGCCGTGTTTGGAATAATCGTAGCCGCGACGGTTTTCGATGTAGGAGGTCAGGCTGGAAGGAATGTTGGGATCGTCGGCGCCATATTTTTCAACAATATCGGCAACGTGATTACCTACCATGGCGGGAAACCATTTGGTGGCTTCTCGACATTCGTCCATGCTGCCAAAATACGCCGGTGCCGCAGCTTGTACTTTGAAGTTGGACATATCTCTATCGATGTCTTTGCCGGCAATATGGCATTGATCGGCAAACCAGCGAATCAGATCCGGGTCACCGATTTGTAAGATTACGCCGTCGCCCACTTCGCCTGCCGCTTTGAGAGCTTTGGGGCCGTAGGCGCCAATCCAAATGGGCAGCTCGTAGCCTGTTGCCCAAGGGAATTTTACCGGCTCTGGGCATTCGCCATAGCTCACTTCTTCGCCGCGAATCATGGCTTTTACTTTTTGGGTGAACTCGGTCATCTGGGCAATGGTTGCGGGTTTCTTACCCATGACTCGAACTGAGCTGTCACCGCGACCGAGACCCACATCAATACGACCGTTACTTTGATGGGCGAGGCTTCCCCACAGGCTTGCGGCCAAAGACCAGTCGCGAGCTTTGGGGTTGGTGACGCAAGGACCGAAGCGCATGGTTTTGGTGTGTTCCATGCACATGGCAATGGCGGGATAGCACTCGCGCCACAAAATATGGGAGTCGTAAAACCAGCAGTAACTAAAGCCCGCTTCCTCGGCCTGTTTGACCAGTTGGCGTGCGCGATCTGGCTCTACAAAGCCTTTAAAAGTAATACCAAATTCCATTGTCTAGCTCCTAAATAAGTATTTCAAATTTTATGTTCATCAAAAAGCACTCTGACGACAGAGTTAAGCGGTTTCCGGTGGTGCAATCTTTACTCCCACGTGGGTGTGCGGGAATGATTTGGAAATATTGAGGCGAATCAGTATGGGAGTGATGGCTTCAATGCAGCGCGCGCTTTCGGCCAGTCCGGCGTTCAAAGCGGTAATGCCCATGGACTCGGTGAGCGCAATAACGGATTTTTTGGCATCGAGTGAGTTGCCGCACACCAAGATGTCGCAATTCACCGGTTGATCGAAAGCGTTCAGTTGGTGAGCTGAGACATTGTGAAAAGCGCCAACAACGGGAGTGTCTTCGCCCAGAATCCGCTGCGCTTGTTCGGTGGCCGAGCCTTCGCTGGGCATGGTGACGGATTTCGGATTACCTTCGGTTAAAGGAACCACAATATCGACAATCAGTTTGCCTTTGAGTTGCGCCGATAAATCTTGCAGAGTGCGTTCATGGGCGCTGAAGGGCACAGCGATGAAAATCATGTCGTCTGCGTCAGTAATAGCCGCTTGGTTGTCGCCGCCCGTGATGGTGCCAGTGGCCTGAGGAATCTTCTGATTCAACTGTTGCGCGATTTCTTCGGCCCGTTGTGCGTCGCGTGAACCGAGTACCACGTCTGTGCCGGCGAGGGCTAGTCGCAATGCCAGTCCTTGTCCTTGAGGGCCGGTACCGCCGAGTATGGAAACTTTCATAAAAACAAATCCTCTTTAGGTGTTCTGATTAAATCGTTGATTGAGCTGCTCTGATCGCGCCAGTTGACGCCGTCGAAGATGATGACGGGGGTTTTGGCATCTTTGCCCATAAGTAGTCCAGAGGCCGCTGCCAGTTCGTCGGCCAGTGCCGGCTTGGTGACAAACAAAGGCTTGCCCCAGGCATCGGTGGTGCAACCGTCTTCAACCACGGCGGCGACGCCGGCAAGACCAATGGCGACGTTAACCAAGCCTTGGCGCCAGGGGCGGCCGAAAGTGTCGGTGATGACGATGCCGGGGGTTTTACCGGTCAGTGATTGGATGGTCTGACGCAGGCGTCTAGCGCTGAGGTCGGCGTCTTCTGGCAGCAGTAATACGCTTTCGATACCGTCGATGTTGGACTCGTCGATGCCGGCGTTGGCACAGATAAAACCATTGCGATGGCGGGTGATGAGAAGTCCTTCGCTGTCGCCGTTGGGGGCTTCTCTTAGACGCACGATGTCGCTGCTTTCTTGCAGTACCAACTCAATCTTGCGCGGATCTTTGTTGAGTTTTCTGGAAAGTTGCAGGGCTTGCCGTGAGGGTTCAACAGAGGCCAGTGCAATGGTTCTGCCTTCGGCTTTAGAGACCACTTTCTGGGCGACAATCAAAATACTCTGATTGCTGATGCTTTGACCTTCGCGTTGCAGTGACTCGACAATGAGTGATCCTAGGCAATCGTCTTGATAAACGTCGGGTATGGTTCGTAGTGCTCGTATTTGAACTTGATTGCCTGCCGTTGAGTGGGCTTGATCGGCATCGGTGTTGTCGGCGCTTAGTAAATGTTGGGCGGGGTTCATGCAATCAATCTCCGTTCAGCGGGTGATGATGCGGTGACCTTTTGATGATCGCTTGTCAGCAGAGATAGGCAGTGCTGCAAATCCTGTGGGCAGTCGATGTCATTTGCCAAGCTTGTTTGTTCCAATCTCAAGCACGTCAAACCTTGCGCGTAGGCGTAGGCCTGGTAGCGTCTGGCCGATTGATGCCCAAACATAAACGGGGTGATGTTGGGGGGCGTGGTGAGCAAGCAGTTAGTGCCACCGTCACTCGAAACTGCCAGTGCCATGCCTGGATTCACTTGTCGCTGCTCGAGCAGTAAATCCATGTCGTGACGATCGGGATTGGCGATGTCGGGGAAGAAGGTTAGCTGACATTGAAAACCGTGTTCGATGCTCCATTGTGTTGCTGCCTCTATGGCGTTATTGAGGCCGGTGCTCTGCGGTTCCAGCAGAAGATCGGCACCTAGATCTTTGGCGAATTTGGCGGCGTGAAGATCAGGTGTTACCACCAAAATGTTGTGTGCGGGATAGTTCTGTTTTAGCCAGCGCAGGTTCTTGTGGTAGAGGCTCTGAGTCAGTTGCTGGCGTTCCACAGAAGTAAGTGCGGCTTTCAGTCGCTGTTTGGAGTGTTGCAGCTGTTTAATGGGCACCACAAAATTGACTGCCATTTCTGCTTGCTTATGGGGACGTGACATCACGCGACCTCGGTCTTTCTTGGGGCTTGCTGATCCGCGATGGCGTCTAGCAGAGAGCGGGCAAATCTTTGGCGGCTGGTGAGATCATCCATTAAGGTATTCATAATGATGACCTCCAGCCCCTGTTGAGCGAGCGCGTCGGCGTGTTGCTGGTCTTGTTCGTCGATGACCAAGGTATCAATCAGTCCGTGGTAGTAGTCAGCGATCCCCAAAACATCGGCGCGGTAGCCTAGCGCCGTCATTACTTCTGCGGTGGGGCCCTTCACGGCTTTACCACCAATTAAGGGAGAAACGGCTACGCGTTTAGCGCTGCTATTGGTCAAACACTCGCGCACGCCGTTGATCGCTAGGGTGGGGCCAATACTGAGCAAGGGATTACTCGGGGCAATAAAAATCAAATCGCTGTGTTCGAGTGCCTGTTGAGTTTCCGGCGTAATCTCAGCGCTCATGCCCGTTGTTGTGATATTGCGGTGATAGAGGTTCTTCACCGTGGGTTGATGGCGATGTTTGACAAAGTACTGCTGCATCGAGAGCACACCGTGGGATGACTCAATGCGGGTTTGCCACTTGTCGTCTGTGGGCAGCAGTACACGACAGTCGATGCCTGATTGCGCTGCTAGCCATGTGGTGATGTCGGTGGGTCGCTGGCCGCGTTGAAGCCGCTCGCTGCGAGTGATGTGAGTGGCGAGATCCTGATCGCCCAGCGTCATCCACGAATCTCTGCCAAGCTGCGTCAATGCCGACTGCAGATGAAGCGTATCGCCGGCAATGCCCCAGCCCGCATCGCGATTGACGCGATTAGATAAAGTGTAGAGAAGCGTATCGACATCTGGCGACACCCATAAGCCATAAAACTCATCATCGTCAGCGACATTAGGGATGACGCTGAGTTGTTTTGAATCCACCGTGTGGTAGAGCCCTTCAACCAGTTTGGCGCCACCAACACCACCGCTAATGATGCTAATCTGCTCTGGCATTACACCACCTCCAATACTGGAATTTGTTGTGCTTGCCATTGGCTGCGAGGCTGCAAGGTGGTGACGGTACTGCTGCTAATTTTTTGTGCTTGCTGGTAACTAGTGGTGCGCTGCCAAGCTTCAAACCCTTGGCTAGAAATCATTTTCCGCATTTCTGCCGGGGTAATCTCTTGTCCATAGAGCGCGCCTGAAGCTCGCGAAATACTCTCGTTCATCAGCGTACCGCCCATATCATTGACGCCGAAGTTTTGAGATTCGGCGGCCAATTGTGGTCCCAGCTTTACCCAAGAGGCTTGAATATTGTCGATGTGGCCGTGCAGCATGATACGAGCAACAGCGTGGATAGCGATGTGTTCACGCTTTGTGGGGCCCGGTCTGGTGCGTTGGTCTTCTAGGTACAGAGGCGAGTCGTAATGCACAAATCCCAAGGGCACGAACTCGGTAAAACCACCGGTCTCTTTTTGTATGTCTCGCAACAGTGCCATGTGCGCGGCCCAGTGATGAGGCTGGTCGACATGGCCGTACATCATCGTTGCGGTGGAGGGCAGCCCTACTTGATGGGCCACTTTGATGATGTCGATCCAGGATTTTGCGGACAGTTTGTCTTTGGTCAAAATCTTTCGTACCTCGACATCGAGGATTTCAGCGGCAGTGCCAGGAACGGAATCCAATCCGCACGCCTTTAAATCGGACAGAAAGTCGGCGTAACTCATTCGACTTTTCTTCGCGCCGTAATAGATTTCAAACGGTGAAAAAGCATGCAAATGAATGTCAGGAGTCGCACGTTTTATGGTTTTAACGATGTCGCGATAGTGACTGCCGGGCAGGTCTGGGTGCAGGCCGCCTTGAATACAAACTTCGGTGGCTCCGCGTTTGACCGCTTCTTGAGCGCGTTGAGCCAATGTTTCCATGGGCAAAAGTTCAGCTTCTGCCGAATCTTTGTGTTTACCGAAACCACAAAATCGACAACCCATATGGCAGACGTTGGTAAAATTAATGTTGCGAGTGACAACAAAACTGGATTTTTTCCCGTGGACTTGCTGGCGGAGTTCGTTCGCACATGACATTACTGCTTTGAGATCGTCGCCATCACTCGATAGCAATCGAGTGGCTTGCGCTTCGCTCAGTTCGCCACCGTCGAGAACTGAGTCAAGAATGGCTCGAATGTCGCGATGGGCGTGTTTGAAATCAATCGTCATTTGAAATACCGCTTCTAGTCTATTAGTAATTGTTTCTATGGTGTTGCTACTACGCGCATCGCGTATTGACCAAGCCGTCGTCGCCGCTACAGGCAATCAGGCGTGAATTGATGTTGGGGTAGACGAATTCGGGGCGTTGCAAATAGTCGGGGTAGACGGGTAGACGTTCGCGCAATTGATAACCTTGTTGAGCGCAGTTTTTTTGCAGCTCGGTGATGTTGGGCCAGGCACACTCTGGATTGATAAAGTCCTTGGTGACGGGAGAGATTCCACCCCAATCATTAATGCCTGCAGATAGGTAGTGTTGATGGCGCTGCTGAAGATTGGGCGGCGCTTGCAGGCTGATGGAGGGGTCGAGCATCAGTCGCGCTACCGCCAGTGTTTTCATCATGTCGTCTAGATCAGGTTCTGGATGGTTGGCCATCGCGGTGTCTGCTTTAGCGCGAAAATTCTGGATGATGACTTCTTGTATATGACCGTACTGCTGATGAATGCGATTGATGGTGTCCAGCGCTTCGATTCGATCGGCCCAGGTTTCACCGATGCCGATGAGTAAGCCTGTGGTAAACGGGACTTGATGTTTTCCTGCGAGTTCGAGGGTTTGCAAACGAAGCTTGGGAGCTTTGTCTGGGCAGCGATAATGCACGCCGCCTTTCTTCATCAATTTCAAACTCAGACTTTCCAGCATCATTCCCATGCTGGCAGATACGGGTTTCAGTTGACGGATGTCTGCCTCGTTTAATGTGCCGCAATTGATGTGCGGAATCAGCGTGGTATTTTCCAAGGTGTATTCACACATTTCACGCAAGTAGTCGTTCATGCTCTTGTGGCCGAGAGCGGCCAGCATCTCGGCACTTTTCGAATAGCGCTGCTCGGGCTTTTCGCCAAGGCTGAACAGGGCTTCTTTGCATTTTAATTGCTGGCCTTGTTGCAATGTGGAGGCGACTTGCTGGCGCGACATGATATTGGCTAAGGGCGAGTCTGGGTGTTTGACGAAAGTGCAGTAGAGGCATTCATCGCGGCACATGTTGGTGAGTGGCAAAAAAACTTTGCGCGAATAAGTGATGTCTTTGCCCCAGTGGGATTCACGACAGGCTGTTGCTTGGCGACAGATTTTTTCAATGTCGGGTTGTGGCGCGTTTTCAAAATCTAGCCATTGCCGTAGTGATTTTCTATTCATCGACTCGTCTCGCAGATGATTGCACCAAATTGGCACATTAATTCTCTTGTTTGTGTTGGCTTGCACCAAAATAAAACCTGTCCATGTGGTCAGGAATTTAAAGGCTATTTTATTTTTTTTTTGAGTTCAATAAAAAATTAATAAAACTTGATCAAGCGGTCAGGAAATTATTTAATTGCTCCGTCGCCAAATTGCATCAATGGCGGCTATGCCTCTTAGCGTTTTAAGGTTCTATCAGCGGCTTGGAAGTGTTTGAGGTTGTTCTATACTGCAACTGGCGTTCGAAATATTACTAACTACAGTCAACGCTGTATGGTTGCGCCTAGGTGCTTTCCCTAGACTGTTACTCGCTGAATAGGAATTTTAATATGAAGAATAACTTGGTTGTCGTTGATCATCCGATGATTCAGCACAAGCTGACCATTATGAGAGACCGTGACACCGCATCGGGGAAGTTTCGCTCGCTGCTCAAAGAGATCAGTTTATTGATGGGGTATGAGGCTACTCGAGACTTGCCGATGACCAATCGCTCGATCGAAACACCTCTCGAAGAAATGGAAGCGCCCGTGCTGTCGGGCAAAAAGCTCTGTATTTTTTCGGTTCTGAGAGCCGGCGACGGATTGCTGACCGGTCTGCTTGAGCTGGTTCCATCCGCTCGGGTTGGGCATGTGGGTTTGTATCGCGATGAAGAGACGCTCGAGGCGGTAGAGTACTTTTACAAGGGGCCCCAACAATTGGAAGATCGGCTGTGTTTGGTGGTTGATCCCATGCTGGCGACGGGTAATTCCGCCAAGGCGGCGATTGATAAGGTGAAGTCGAATGGTGCTAAGAACATACGTTTTATCTGCCTTTTAGCATCGCCTGAAGGATTGGAATTACTCAATCGTGAACATCCAGATGTCACCATATACACCGCTTCGCTAGAGCGGGAGTTAAACAGTTCCGGGTATATTCTCCCAGGTGTTGGTGATGCGGGTGATCGCTTATTTGGCACTTGCAAATAGCATGGCGAGTGCTGCATTTTTTTAATTGCGTTTCAATAACTGATAGTATGCGCTGGCATGTCAGAGCAGCGAAGCGGTACCAGTCGGTACAGAGGATCTACAGGAGGTATCAGCGAGACCTATGCCAGCGATAAAAACACCTACCAAGACTAGAAAGTCTCACATACGTGAGGCCAATACGCGACAAATCATTCAAGCTGCCGAAGCCTTGTTTGCTGAAAAGGGCTTCAATGGTACCTCGACTCAGGAGATTGCCGATAAAGCCGGGTTGCCCAAGGCTAATGTCCATTACTATTTCAAAACCAAACGCGATCTGTACATGGTGGTGTTGCAGGATATTTTGGATGCGTGGATGCATGACGCCGATATTTTTAAGACCTCGTCAGATCCGGAAGAGGTGTTTCGTCAGTATATTCAAGCCAAGATGCAACACTCTTTCAGTCGCCCCAAAGGATCTAAGGTTTGGGCGATGGAGATTATTCAGGGTGGGCCCGTGATGGGCAAAGAAATCCAGAAAGCCTTGGTCAGCTGGGACAAGCTGGTTAAACAGAAAATTCAAAGCTGGATCGATGAGGGTTTAATACAGGCAGTGAATCCGCAGAGTTTGCTGAATATGATTTGGTCTTCGACTCAGTACTACGCCGATTACGACTATCAAATCCGAGCGCTTAACGGCAATAAAAAGCTATCGGTGGCTCAGCGGCAGCAGGCAACAGACGATGTTACTCAGATGATTCTTAACGGTATTATGATACAGGCGTAATGGGGTCTACAGATCGGAAGGATATTTTGCTGGGGCTAGGGCTTAGCGTGTGATCTATTGTGTTGCCTAGGAGAGACCCTACCTTGTGAGAAGGCTCCCCTAGGCAACACTCGATCGCAGCTTAGTTGTTCAGGCTGTTCATCGCATCTTTAGCTTCTTCTAGCTTGGCTTCAACTTCTTCACCAGTGGCGGGTGCGTCGGCGGCCATGGCTTTAGCAGCTTCAGTCGCTTCGGCAACTTCTTCTTCAGCAGCAGCCATCACTTCAGCGGCTTTGTCTTCAGCTTCAGCGGCCATTTCTTTAGCGCTAGCCATAGCGGCTTCCGCTTGTTCACCGGCTTGTTGCATCATGTCTTTGGATTCAGTGGTTTCTACAGCGGCAGGAGCGGTTTCAGCGGTCGCAGTTTCAGCACTTTCTTGGCTGCAAGCTGAGACTAGGCCGGCGAGTAGAATCATGGAGGCGGCAGTTTTAATCATTTTCATAGGGTGACCCTTCTTTTATGTCTTCAAGTGTTCCGATCAGAAGTGGTTCGTATTTTCATACTGAACCTTTATTATAGTGTTGTTGGCGAATCTATCGGCTAACCATTTGCTCGAGTGAACACCGCTGAGGTGTTTATCGAGGTCACTGGCGCCTGCAACGACAAGATCGCAATAACCCATCGAGTGTATAGGGGTTTGTGGTAGTGAGGAAGTGCTAGCTGTAATCTCCTTGTAAAATACTACGCAATTGGCATACGCCTATTGATCCCGCGCACAGTCTGATCTTGTTGGGGTTCCCCCTCGGTCGAGGGCTAACGCGCGGTGACGTGAACTTGAAATCTAGGGAAGGTATTGAATGACGTTGTTGAAAATATTAGGGGTACTACTGATTGCCCTATTGATTGCGATTCCTTTGTTGGAGCGTTTTGGCAAACCGCACTCGGACGAAGAGGTGAGCAGCCTAAATCGTTGGATACTGCCGCTGGCGGCAATATTGGTACTGATGCAAATGTTCCTCTACTGGAGTGACTAGCTTGCCAGCCTTCCGGTTCGGTTTTCTTATTGACGGTCTCCGCTGCCGGCCAGCGCCTCTCTTCCAGTGAGAGGCGTGTTCCTGAATGGCGGGTTTTCTGTCTAGCGCAAACTCAAATAGGGATTGCCCTGATCTTGATCGATGACCTGGCCAAATTGTCGCAGCGCCAGCAGCGATCCATCCACTTGGATGAGGTCCTGCGCGATAGCGTCGGCATAGTCCAGTTGCTGCTGAAAGACACGATCGAGTGTGGTGCGTGCTAGCGTCATGGTGACATCGGAGTCTTGCAGCAAGACCGAATGCAGCTGCAAAATGCCATTGCGCAGTTCTAGCGTGAAATTCTCCTCGGTGTCGCTAAAACGATAAGCAATCTTGAGTTGATCATCGCCCAGTTCGTCGGCATCGATGCGATAGCGCAGCATCTCCAGCAGCTGAGCGGTACCGATATCCTCGGGCTTGAACAGAGATTGCATCATTTGTTGGCGCACCTGCTGGGGGACCACCTTTCCTTCCAATTCCAGCGCGCTGGTGAGGTAAAAACCTCGCCAGTTGGTATTGCTGGTGGCGTAACCGATGGTTCTGAGTGCTGCTGCCTTGAGTTGACGGGCGCGGGTGTCTTGCGAATCGATTCGGACCAACAGGGCACTGAGTTCGCTGGCCCACTGTGGGTCGTCATCAAAAAAGGCGGTTTCGGCGGCGGTTAGTACCTGATCGCGACCACCCATCAACGCCACCATTCGGCGTGCGGCTTCCTGGCGAGGGATCGGATCCAGCTCGGCAGGGTCGCCATTCCACCAGCTGATATAGGCCACATAGTACTCCCGCACATTGTGTTTGACGGTACCGTACATTTCTTGTGTCCAAGGTTCGTGAGAGAGACGGGAGGGCAGGGTGATGGCGTTGGCCAATTCATCCGGCGTAAACCCCTTGTTGATGTAGCGAATGGATTGGTCGTGGGTGAATTGAATGACGTCGCGGTAGGTGGTGAGGACTTTCGCAACTTCTTGTTTGCCGATCACCGGTTGGCCGTGGCTGGGGACTAAATAGTCGGCATCAAAGGTGCGCATACGGTCGAGGGCGGCAATCCATTTTTGCGCGTCGCGGGGTTTGGTGCCGCGCAGTGAATGCAGATTGGGGTAGTTGGGGCCTTGGATTTCATCCCCAGAGAGCAGGATTTTACTGTCCGGCAGGTAGACCGCTAGATGACTGGCGGATTCGCCGCCGGTCTTAAACAGCGTTAGCTTCACGCCGGCGATGGTGAGGGTTTCACTGTCGCTAATGAAGTGATTGGGGGCGAGATAGCTGGTGGTTTGCGCCTGCAATTGATAACCGCAGCAAGAAATATGATAGTCACGACCGTCGCCGTTGGGGTCGAGAAGCTGGCCGTACATATAGCTAGCACGCAACCCCATGATGGGGGCGGTGGCCTGGTTCTCATCGCTCATTTCGCGCAGGAAAGTATCGCTGGCGATAACGCTAACCTCACCGTTGGCGACTTCTTCCGCTGAGGTGAAAGCCCCCGCCCCATTAATGTGGTCGGCGTGGTGGTGAGTGTAAATGATGGCTTTCACCGGTTTGGAGGTAAGTTTGGCAAAGGCCTGTTGCGCCACCTGTGCATGCTCGTGAGCCGTAGTGGTGTCGACGATAATCAGCCCGTCGTCACCTTCAATCATGATGACGTTCCCGAAGCCTTTATTGGGTGTGTTGTAATCCCATACCTTGTGGTCGCCGATTTGGAACAGCTCTTCTTCGAGGTACTGGGCGTGATCGATCAGCTCCTTGGGGGCTGAAAACTCCACTGGGTAAGGCGTGTCTTCGGTTATCGCCATTGGTGTGTCCGCTTCACAGGCGGCCAATGCTAGCACTGCGAGACTGCAGCCGATGCGTGAGAGGAGTGATTGTGTGGTCTGTGACTGAGCTGCCAGTGCTTGGGCAACCGATTGTAAAGACAGGTGGCGAAAAAACGGAGGCATAGTGGGGATTCCTTGCGCGGTTATCGGCGTGGGTGATGCTGTGATTATTATTACGATTGATTGTAGTGGAAGCGGGAGCTGCAGCTCGTATTACGGCGACAGTTTGGCGATTGCTCCGCGCGAAGTGCAGGAATGCCCTTTAATGTGTCGGAAGCTGCCATGGGGTCTGAGGCCGGCTTATGCTATGGTGGCCAGCGTTTTGACGGGGCGATAGGTCGTCAGTCGAGAGGCAAATAAGTAGCTGAATAAAGAGATGAACAACGAGGTCTACGATGAAGTTTCAAGTGATTCCAGTAACCCCCTATCAGCAAAATTGCACGCTCTTATGGTGTGAATCCACCAATAAGGCGGCGGTGGTTGATCCCGGTGGCGATCTCGATCGCATTGAGCAGGCCGTGGCCCATCATGGGGTCGAGCTGGAAAAAATTTTGGTGACTCATGCCCATCTGGATCACGTAGGTGCGGTGGCGACTTTAGCCGAGAAGCACAATCTACCGATTGAGGGGCCGCACAAAGACGATCTCTTCTGGATCGAAATGCTGCCCGAGCAGGCGCAGATGATGAATTTTCCTCCGGCGCAGGTGTTTGAGCCGAACCGCTGGTTAGACGGCGGTGACGAGATTCGTGTGGGGGACGAAACACTCGAGGTACGTCATTGCCCAGGCCATACGCCGGGCCACGTGGTGTTGTTTCATCGCTCCAGCCAAGTCGCCATCGTCGGCGATGTTTTGTTTCAGGGATCCATTGGTCGCACCGATTTCCCCAAGGGCGATCACGCCACTTTGATCGCCTCGATTCAGACTCAGCTCTGGCCTCTTGGTGATGCGGTGCAGTTCATTCCCGGTCATGGCCCAATGTCGACCTTTGGCCAAGAGCGACAAAGCAATCCCTTTGTCGCCGATAAAAATCTTAAGCAATAACGTATTTTGAACACTCAGTGAGAGATGTATGAGTAACGACAAAAATATTTGGTTCTCGGAGCCAGACCTAGACGAAATTAACAGTCGCAATGCCACCACTATTCATCAAGCCATCGGCATCGAAATAACCGAAGTTGGCGCTGATTTTGTGCGCGGCACTATGCCTGCCGATGAGCGTACCCATCAACCCATGGGCTTGATTCACGGCGGTGCCAATGTGGTGTTGGCGGAGTCTCTCGGCAGTATCGGTGCTAACTTATTAGTGGATAACAGCCAGTACTATTGTGTTGGGCAAGAAGTGAATGCCAATCACATTCGCGGTGTGCGCGAAGGCAAGGTGACCGGCACTGCACGCTTGATTCACAGCGGTCGCACCTCCCAAGTGTGGGAAATCAAAATCGAAAACGAACAAGGCAAGCTTAGCTGCGTGTCACGTTTGACCATGGCGGTTGTGAAGTACGCTTAGTTTGATCAATGTAGGATGGCTCAATGTGGTTCATGAGCGATCGTAACAGGAGACGTTGTTATGAGTTGGAATGTGTATTTATCCGGTGAAATTCACACCGATTGGCGTGAGCAGATTCAGCAGGGAGTTAAAGCGGCTGGACTGGATGTAACGTTTACCTCGGCGGTGACCAATCACGAAGCCAGTGATGCCGCCGGTGATCATTTGATGGAAAACGACAACAGTTTTTGGCGGGATCATCAATCGTCTAAAGTAAATTTGATTCGCACCAAAACGTTGATTGAAAAAGCCGACTTAGTGGTCGTCCGATTCGGTGACAAGTACAAGCAGTGGAACGCGGCCTTTGACGCTGGTTACTGTGCGGCACTGGGCAAACCTTATGTCACCTTGCACGACGACAGCATTATTCACCCTTTGAAAGAAGTGGATGCGCAGGCTTTGGCGTGGGCCAAAACGCCACAGCGGGTGGTGGAAATTCTCACCTACGTAATCAACGCTTAGGTTTTTGTTAACGCTAGCAATAGGGAGCTTGTGACAAATAGTGTTGCAAGCTTCTGTCATTTTGCTGTGGGTATTGATCCTCGGTGGCGTTTAAGTCCAATATGCGATCGAGTCGAAACATGCGGTAGTCGTTGCGGCTTTCGCACCAGCCCACCAAGGTCCAGCTTCTTCCCCAATAAAATAACCCAAGAGGCCACAGCCGTCTCGATGAGGTTTCGCCGTCGGGCTTGCGATAATCCACAGCGAGAATGTTGCGACGTTTAATCGCATGTCGAATGTCGTTGCTGTAGGACGCCAACTGCCGATTGCTTTCCAGTGTTGGCACTGAAATCCAATCTTCCTGTTGCGTGTGTTGATGATGCATCGGGTCGGGCAGTACCGCGCGAATTTTATGCAGCACACGATCAGCGGCGGAGCTTAAATCCTCATCGCTCCAGGCTTGTACCATGCGAATTCCCAATAGCAGAGCGTCCAGTTCTTGCTCGTCAAACATCAATGGGGGAATGTTAAAGCCGGGTTTGAGTCGGTAGCCGACACCGGCTTCACCTTCGATGGGAACGCCCGACAAGCTCAGCGCCTGCATGTCACGATAGATGGTGCGTTCGGACACATTCATAATCTGTGCCAGAGCGTCGGCCGTGATGGCTTGGCGACGACTGCGCAAGAGCGTCATCAATTGAAATAGGCGTTCGGCTTTTTGCATGGAGTCGACTCATTTCTCTCAGCGTGCAAAGGATAGACGAGAGTATACGCCTATCCTTGTTGGTCGATACTAGTAATCTAATGAGTGGACTGGCAGCGGTATGCCTGAAGTTGCAATTGGGTTAAGCCGCACAGGCCTCACTACTGACTTCACTGACGGCGTCCATATAGCGCAGGCTGACGCTTTCACCCTCAATCAGTTGCAGCATGGCCTGTCCGGCCTCGGAATCCATAAACACATCGGCGGCCTTTTTGGCGCAACTCATATTTTTCCAGTAGACCACATCAAACCATTGACCATTTTCGTCGCAGCTGAGCGAGCGGTAGTAAAACCCTGGCTGTGCCAATAACAGCTGATTAACGGCTAGATGTGTGCTGTTGATTTGTTGTTCGGTAACTTGAGACTTGAATTGAAATGAGACGATTTCGACGGTGGTAGTATCCATTGCAGTTTCTCCATAAGGGCAAAGTTAAGGTGTTGTCTGTCCGGACAGACAACACTCTAACGCAGTGCTCCTGACAAACTGTGTCAGGAGAGAGCCGTGAAGAAACCGCAAAAGGTTTTCGGCGCCGCTTTTTTAATTCAGCGATCAGTCTACAACGACTTCGCTCATAAACGCGTACTGCCCCAAGCGGTCGGCAAGTTGCTGTTGCAGGGATTGGTCGGCACTGGCGAGGGTAACCGTGACCGATTGGCCAAATTTCTTGTCGACCACAACCGACAGTGATTGCGCTGTCAGGTTGAGTTCATCCAGCACGTCTTTAACAACGACTTCCGTGATGAGGTTACGCAGATCGGGCTTGAAGATCTTGCCCACCGCGGTCAGTGGCATGGCATCAATGATGAAGATGTTTTTGGGAACCGCAGCGCGCTCGTGAATGTGCTCTTGAGCAAAGGCGATGAGCGCGTCTTCACTGACGGCAGCATCGGCTTTGAGTTGCACATAGGCCACCGGCAATTCACCCACGCGGGCGTCGGGTTTGCCCACGGCTGCGACATCGGCTATAGCATCGTGTTTGAACAGTGCCTCTTCGATCATTTGTGGATCGATATTGTGACCACCACGGATGATTAAGTCTTTGCTGCGGCCGGTGAGCCACAGGTAGCCGTCGGCATCCAGTCGACCTAAGTCGCCGGTGTTGAACCAACCGTCCTCGACCCATTGTCCGGCATTTTGCTCAGTCTGTTTGTAACCGGTGAACACGTTAGGGCCGCTGATGGCAATGCAGCCTGCTTCATTGATGTCGCAGTCGCGCAGCGCGCGTCCGGTTTTTTCATCCACTTCGACAATGCGTACGCCCATGTAAGGCAGGCGAATACCCACGGCACCAATGCGTTTGTCACCGTAACGAGGCGACAGTGTGCTGGCGCAAGTCCCTTCGGTTTGGCCGTAACCTTCTAACAGCTCAACGCCCGTTTGTGACTGAAATTGACGAGCCAGTTCGGTGGCCAAAGGTGCGGCGCCGCAGATGGCGTATTTCAGTGATGACAGGTCATAGCCCTCGGTGGGGTGAGCCAGTAGTCCAGTGAGAATGGTGGGTACGGCACTGAAAACGTTGATGTTAAATTTCTCGACCAGCGCCCAGAAGTTTTCAATCACCGCCGGGGTGCGATAGCCCTGTGGCGTTGCCAGAAGTAGCTCACCACCACCAAACCATGCCGATAGACCGGTAAATACCGCGTTAACGTGAAACAGCGGCAGGCCGACCAGCACGGTGTCGCCTTCTTCCATATTGCCGGCGGTGTTGATTTGAAAGGTGCTGGCCACTTCGTTGGCGTGAGTGTGAGGGGCCAATTTGGGGGTGCCCGTAGTGCCGCCGGTGTGGAAGTAAGAGGCGATGTCGGAGCCGAGAATGTCGCGGCCGCTGTCGAGCGCGTCGGCGTTTTGCTGGGCGATCAAGACATCGAAGTCCAAAACGCAATCCGACAGATAATCTTCGCGGCCTGCCGTGACTAAGGTCTTCAGCTCAGCGGGCAGGAAGTTGGCGATGTCGACGGTAATAATGGTTTTCAGTGTCGGCACTTCTGCTTTGATGGCTTGAGCCTTGGCCCAGAGTTCAGTGCCCATCATTGGCGCTAGAGTGACCAGCACTGGGCATTGGGTTTCGTTAAGAATCGCGGCGATGTGCTCCACTTCCAGCAGCGGATTGATGGGGTTAAAGATACCCGCGGCTTCCGCGCCCCAAATAGTGAAATAGGCCTGTGGCAAGTTTGGCAGCAGCATCGCCACTGTGTCATTTTTAGTAATCCCGAGCTGGTGCAGGGCGTTGGCGGTTTGGGTGACATGAGCAAACAGCTGGTCGTAGGAGTAGACCACGCCATCTTCTTCCGGTTTGGCTTCCAGTAGGAAGCGCAGGGCTGGGCGCGAACTGTGTTTTTGTCGAGCTTCATCGAGCAGCGCATAGGTACTGGCGGGAAGGTTCAGTTGTTCGAAGGGGGTTTGTTCCAGTTCGACCAGATCGTGAATACCGGAAACTTTAATCCTTGGGGTGGCGTGTGCGCTCATATTATCTCTCTCGCTCGAGGGGTAAATCGATTCATAGTTATGTTATCCACTCTACCTTGAATTGCGCAGTAGAGGGTATTCTCGAGCCGTCAGAATGGCATCATGAGTCGCCAAATTGATGGGCGCTAAAACCGTTTCTCAAGGTTGGTGGCTTTCTCGCCAGGCGAGAGGGGAGTGCTGATGGCGGTTTTTAAAGGCGCGTGAGAAACCGCTCAAGTCGCCAAAGCCCACCAGTGCGGCAATGGTTGTCAGCGGCAGGTCCGAATCGCGCAGATAGTGTTCGGCCATATCTAGGCGAATATCGGCCTTCAGGCGACGGAAATTTAATCCCAAATCGGCGAGTTGGCGCTGTAGCTTTTTGGGGTGCAGTGACAATTGTTGCGCCAGTACAGAAAGTTGGCAATTTTCTTGGTGGATATGGCGCCGAATCCAATACTCCAGCCGGATCAGGGCTTCCGGTTTACTGGCAGGATAGCGTTGGCGTTGGTGGTGGCCAAGTTGTTCTATTTGTAACTGCAATAGATTGCCCGCGTTGGGCATTTTCGGACTCAGCGGGCGATCGAGATGTTCTCGAGCGAAGACGATGGCGGTACGCTCTTGGTTGTAGTGAATGCGAGCGCCGAAGAGTCGCTGTGGCACCTGCGAATGTCGAGGTTCGGTGTAGGAGTAAAGCACTTTCAGCGGCAACCAGTGGGGCTGTTTCAGAAAGGTGCGCATGGCGATAATGGCGTGTGTGATGGACAGCTGAGCGTACTGAAAACTGGGTAATTTCCCCGCCATCTTATCTTCGCGTATCAGATAGGCATGTTGTTCACTTTCTTCGATGTGCCAAACGATACCCTGCGAATGCAGATGGTTGTATTCGACAAGCGTTTGCAAAGCCACTCGCACTGAGCCGGCCTGATGCATCAACACACGGGGTAAACCAATGGGGATGGGGCGTTGGTAGTGGGTGAGTCGGCGACTGAAATCACCCTGCCCGCTGAGCTCGCTGGCCTCCTCCATGACTCCAGTGACGGCTTCATAGGGGAGCAATAGATCTTGATCACCGAGTAAGCCCGGTGACAGCCCGTAGCGCCGCAAAATGGCGTTGTCATCGATACCCATAGAGCGGCACTCCTGAGAGAAACCGTTAAGGACTTCTGCGCGAATGTAATAGGTGGGCATGTGAAATAGTCGTTGATCGAGCGGCGAGAAGGCCATGATAGCGCAATGTCTTCTTATGACAAGCGGGGTGTGATGCAGTGGATTACCATGGCGGCAAAATGATTGGCCGCAAAGGCCAGCCGAACTCCATCAGAGAGGTAAGACCGCGATGACTCAAACAGCTCCGCTGCCCGAGGGCTTTAAACCGCCACTGGATATGTTCTACCAGTGGGAACAACAACAACCGGAAAATACATGGCTGCGTCAACACGACGGCCAGCAGTGGCGCGACTTCAGTTGGGCCGATGTGGGGCGTATGGCTCGTCAACTTGCGGCGGGCTTGCTCGCCGAGGGGCTTGAGGCCGGTGATCGTGTTGGCCTCTACGCTGAAAACAGCGCGCATTGGGTGATCGCTGACGTCGCTATTATGATGGCGGGGTTGGTCAGTGTGCCCATCTATACCTCCATGCCTGAAGATAAGATTCGCTACGTGGTGGATCACAGCGGCATGAAGTTGTTGCTGGTGGGGGATCAGTGTGCCTTGAGTGTTGCACAGGTGAGTGAGGCATTCAGTGCACACACTCGGGTTAAGGGAATGGGTTTGCAAGGGAGCGATTGGCAGACCTTGTGTGATCAGGCTGAGAGCTTAGTCGGAAATCCGCAACCCAATGCCGACGACTTGTGGTCGATTGCCTATACCTCGGGGACGACTGGCAAGCCCAAGGGTGTTCTGCACAGCTTTAATACCTTGGCGTCATCGGTGTTTGATATTCAGCAGCTTTCAGAGACCGACTCCGACAGTCGTTTCTTTTCCTATCTGCCGTTGGCACACATCGCTGAGCGCAGTGTGGTGGAGCTGCATTCGCTCTATAGTGGCGGCATGGTTGGCTTCAATCGCAGCAAAGAATCCTTCGTTGAAGACCTGTTAGAAATACAGCCCACCTTCTTTTTCTCGGTACCGCGTATTTGGGC
Source organism: Cellvibrionaceae bacterium (assembly GCA_002707785.1). Taxonomy (GTDB): domain Bacteria; phylum Pseudomonadota; class Gammaproteobacteria; order Pseudomonadales; family Cellvibrionaceae; genus Pseudomaricurvus. The sequence goes on from PANW01000025.1 coordinate 55,347, forward strand.
CAACCTGAAAGCGGGGATTGTCGCCAAATTAGGGGAAGCCGTGTGGCAGCGCTGCATCGATGAACCGGAATTCGGAGCCGCTACCGGTAAGCAGGTTTTGGCGTCGATGGGCCTAGATAAAATTAAGTTAGCATTGACCGGTAGTGCACCCATTCCTCCCTCAGACATTATTGCTTGGCGCTGTTTGGGCATGCCCTTGTGCGAAGGTTTTGGTCAGTCGGAAAGCATGTCATCGTGTTTTAACCGCATTGATAATTTCAAAGTGGGCAGTATTGGTTTGCCGCTTAGCGAGCGCACGGAAGTGACCGTGTCTGACAAGGGCGAAATGTTGTTGCGCTCACCGGGTAATATGCTGGGCTACTACAAAGCGCCGGATAAAACCGCTGAGACCATTGTCGACGGCTGGATTCACACTGGCGACAAGGCGCGCATCGACGAAGACGGTTTCGTTTTTATCACCGGCCGAGTCAAAGACATTTTCAAAACCGCCAAAGGCAAGTATGTGGCGCCGGCGCCAATTGAAAACAAATTCGCTCTGTTTACCGGTGTTGAGCAATGCTGCTTGGTGGGTTTGGGTATGCCGCAGACGATGATGTTGACGGTGTTGGCTGACGGTGTTGAGTTCACGCCTACTCTGCATGCCGATTTGCAAGCACACATGCACGCTCTCAATGAAGCTTTGGAGGTGCACGAGCGCATGTCCCACATCATTGTGTGTCGCGAGCCTTGGAGTATTGAAAACGGTCTGCTGACTCACACACTGAAAGTTCTCCGTGACGATGTTGAAAAGCACTATCAAACCAGTCTTCAAAAGGCGATGGCCGGCGACGATTGTGTGTACTGGGAAACTAGCTGAAGTGATTCTTCTGAATTGATGGATTGATCAGGGCGCCCGCGAAAGTCGGCGCTCTTTTTCGTTGCGGGTAGAAGCTTTTTCCTTGGGGCTGGCTGGTCTTGCGAAAGGTGATTCGCCATCACTTCTTCAGATTGATATTTGTCTTCGATCAATTGAGCGTAGACTAAGAGCCGCAGAGAGCCACCGCTGACCAAGCTGTCAAAGGGATAACAGGTGACCAGAATTAATTGCTGTTGTTCCAGCTGCGCGCGCAGCGGTTGTTGATAAATGTCGATGACTTGTTTGTCACTCACTTGATAGTTGAGCCACTGGCCGCTGCGAGTTTGTACTCGCAGCTCTTCGCCTTTGCGAATGTCCTTTAAGAAACGAAAGTGCGTGTCTCTGTGTCCACCGATAACACTGGTCCCTTCACCGGGCAGGCGGCTAGAGGCATTGTAGCCAGGGCCAAACGCCAGCGCTTGACCGCGATCACCGTTGAGCACATAGGTATCAATCTTGTGCTCGGAGGATTGCAATCTCGCCACCGGCCAGGTATCGGCCCAAGACCAAGGTTTGTGTGGATTCACCGATTGCACTGTCTGGTTCGATTGAGAGTCGCTGGCGACGTGTTCAGTCGTTTGCAGTAAGGCTTGCCAGGCGTCGGCGATCAACCATTGCGCCAGCTCGGCCTTGGCAAAAATCCAACCTGCTTGTCCCCATTGCCACGCCACCAAACACAACAGAGCGGCGGGCAATAGTCGTGCGCCAAGGGTTTTCATGCTGAAAGACTCTCTCGGTTTGTCGCTCGTCGAGCGCTGAAGCCTCGTTGCAGCCAAAACATCATCAAAGCCATGAATCCCAGAGCGATATTGAGCGGTGCACTAGTGGCGGTGTTGGGATAGACCAGAGTTTTTTGTCCCTTGGGGGTGAGGTTGGGGACGAGCTGTGATTGGCTGTCGACATTGTTGGGGCGAGCTGGGGTTTTGTCTTCGGCAATAAAACTCGTATAGGGCGACATCAGCTGATGCCGCAAGGCCAAGTTGAGCACCTGCGGCTTGATATCGGCTTCAGGGGTTCCGCGTGTTTTCTCATCCAAGAGGGAGCTGATTTTCTCTCTCGCCCAGAGTTTGCTAATACCGGTGTGATTGCTGGTGGAATCGGTGTTGGGGCCGAGCTGCAAACTCTGTTGCCAGCTCTGACCGGCGAGATCACCACTGACTTGAACGCGGTGAGTTTGGTCAAGGTTATCGAGCTTAGCTTTGATCAACAGTGGTTCGCCTTGATAGAGGTCGGGCAGCTGTCGGGGCCAAACATCGGCGTTGGCGGCATCTGGCCAATCGATTTGAAGGTTGCGCAGTACTGGGCTCTCCAATTTCTGAAACAGTCGTGACATCTTACTGGCCACTTCCTGCTCGGATCCTATATGGGTAAAAGTGCCTCGACCAAACTCTGCCGCCTTGCGCATAAAAAAGCTGTTGGGTGCGGAGCCAATACCCACTGTGAATAATCGCGCACCGTCGAGCTTGTTGTGAATTAATTGGAACAATTGGGCTTCGTTGCCAACGCTGCCGTCAGTGATAAACACCACTTGGCGCAAGTGAGTTTCCGGTATCGGCGAAGACAGTGCTGAGTCTAAGGCCGGCACCATATGAGTACCGCCGCCGGCATTGAGCTGGTGAACAAACTGCAGCGCTTGTTGGCGACTGTGATCGCTCAATGCTTGGCTTTGTGTAAACAAACTGCGATGAGTAGAGTTAAATTCAATGACGTTAAAACGATCTCCACTTTTGAGTCTTTGCAGCGCCAGAGACAAGCTCTGCTTCGCCTGACGAATGGAATTGCCGCCCATGGAGGCGGAGGTGTCGATAATGTAAATCACATCTCTGGCCAGAGAGTGGGGGGCTTGTTGCGGAGGCAACAGCATCAGCAAGGTGTAGTTTTCATTAGTGGCAGCGCTAGGTTTGTCGTCGACTGAATTCAGCGTTTCCGTAAAGGCCGCCGCACTGGGAATCTTTTGTGCAACCGGTTGCCATTGCAATTCAAAATCGCGATCCATGGGAATCTGTGCATTCCGAGTCGTAATGAAATGTTGCTGACGCTGCTTTTCGATCACTATATCGTGGTAGGGGCTGGAAACGGTCTGCAGTGGCAAGCCGGCATCTAAGTTGACCGACAGTTTCAGCTGATGGGTTTGTTGCTCAACAACGGCTGCGGAGCTCAGTGGAAGCTGAGGCGGGGAAATCCGATGAGCATCCGGCACCAAGCTGGTAGGAGCCGACCAACCCCAAGGGCGTGAATTGTCGAGCACCAGTTGGGTCGCGGTTAGCTGTTCGGATTGCAGCACTAAAGAGGCTTTACTTCCTTCGTCATCGGAGGGGTGTTTCGGCGTGGACAAGCTACTGGGAAGAAAATTTCCCGGCATGAAACGCGGTGTCATGGTCATGGGGAAGCGAAAGCTAAAACGCCCGGCATCGTATTGAATCGTATCGTGATATTCCAGAATGATCGTCACTTCTTCGTTGGGGCCAATATTGGCGAGGTTCTGGGTGAAGAGATTGGGGCGTTCCTGTTCGATCAGCGCCACACGTTTGCCGGCGGCTTTCGCTTTTTCGTATTGCTTTTTGGCAGCAGCTTTCTCTTTGATCTCGCCCACTATGACGCGCTCGCCAATGTGCATTTCCATGCGACTGACAGCGGCCTTTTCAGGCAGGGGGAACACGTAAATACCGTCAACCCATTGATCTTCACTGGAGTTGCGAAAAGTTTGAGAAAAGCGTGTGTGTAAGACCATGCCGCTGACATTGAAGCTCACCTCGCTGTTGAGGTGCAGAGCGCGAGTCGTGCGCTTGTCGGCGGTCTTAAGAAACAGCTGTCCCGATTGGCTGTCTTGAGGGCGCTCTCGGTTAGAGGGGGCTGAATCTGCGGCGAGGGCATCGGCACGGGTGCTTTCAGCCACAAAAACAAAGGTGGCGAACAGTGCAGTGAGTAGCAAGATACCTCGCAACAATGAGGTGTTGCCGCGACGGGTGCGGAATAATGGATTGGAATAATCGCGATCGTTCAGCAGTCGGTGCTTAGGAATACGCGGTGGTTGAAAGCACATAGCTCATCTCCCTGTGGTGGATGTAGGGATTAAGCCGTGCAAAAACGGCAGAGCGACGGTTCAAATCGGGCGTTATGCCGATCAAATATGATCAATTATGGCGGCTTGGAGGTCAGGGCTGCAGCCTTGCCAGTTTTCGGTACAATAGCTCTGCAAAAGAGGGGGTTGGGTTCGAGCCCAAAGCCTCTTGTATGCTAGAGGGAGGCGCTAGTGTTGAGCAGTCTCTCGCGCTCGATTATGGGCTAGTAGCCCGCAGCCCGCAGCCCGCAGCCCGCAGCTAAAAAAGGAATGCCGCCGTTATGGCCAGAACCATTGCCATTGTTGAAGATGAAATTGCCATTGCCGAAAACTATCGCGATGCCTTAACCCGTCAAGGCTATGGGGTAGATTTGTACGCAGCTCGACTGCCGGCGCTGGAGGCATTTCGTCAACAGCTACCGGATCTCGCCATCATTGATGTGGGCTTGGGGGATGACATCGAAGGCGGCTTTGATTTGTGCCGTGAGTTGCGAGCCATGGCGCCGGAACTGCCCATTATCTTTCTCACCGCGAGAGACAGTGAATTTGATGTGGTGTCGGGGCTACGTTTGGGCGCCGATGATTATTTGACCAAAGACATCAGTCAGCCGCACATGCTGGCGCGCATTGTGGCCTTGTTTCGCCGTGTGGATGCGTTGCGTCAACCGGTCGAAAAAGTTGAAGAAGATCTGTTGGAACGCGGGCCTCTGCGTTTAAATATGGATCGTATGTCCGTTCATTGGAATGATCAGCGAGTCGATCTTACCGTTACCGAGTTGTGGGTGGTGCACTCCTTGGCGAAAAACCCGGGGCACGTCAAAAACCGCCAGCAATTGATGGATGCCGCTAACGTTGTGCTCGACGACCACACCATCACCTCACACATCAAACGTATTCGGAAAAAATTCCAATATATTGATGACAGTTTTAACGCCATTGAGACCGCCTACGGCATGGGTTACCGCTGGCTTATTCAGGAATGAATCTACGTCGCCAGCTAATACTGGTCAGCTTACTGACCTTGAGTCTGCCTTGGGCCGGTTGTCAGTACATTCAAGAAATGGAAAAGGCCATGCGCCAAGGACAAGTGATTGCCTTGGCCGCAACGGCAACCGCAGTCGCTAATCGCATCGCCAGCGATAACGCCTTGCAGCAACCTTTACTGCATGAGCGCTGGCAACAACCTCAGGCACAACAGCTCTATGTGCATCGGCTCACCGGGCCCATGTTTGTGGATGGTTATGACGATGAGTGGCGCTACCTGCCGATTACGCCGCAAGTGTTTCAAAACACTGATGACAGCGTGCACTGGCGTTTGAGTCTGGGGCAAGATGAACAGCGCATGTTGTTGTTCGCGCAAGTTACCGACGCCAATATTTTTTACCACAACCCGAGCTTGGATGATCTTGCCAGTGGCGATCATTTTCGTTTGCGAACATTGAATCGAACTGGACAGACACGAGACTACATCATTCGCAGTGGTGCCCCGGGTGAGGTGACTGCCTATTATCAGGATGGCCGACGCATCCGCCAAGAGCCAAGGATTCGCGGGTTTTGGCAGGAGAATGCCGATGGCTTTCAGCTCGAGCTGAGTTGGCCAAAGACACTATTGGGTGATCATTTAGGGGTGGCTTTGGTCAATGTAGATGAGCAGCCTGAGCCGACTCAAATTGATGATGAGCGCCGCCGTCGACCTTTGCAAAAACAATGGTTAGGGAATCTTGCCGAGCACAGTACCCCCCCTTTTTGGGCTGCCGCTGATCCAGTTTTAACTGAAGCCGTGTCAGTATTTGCATCCAACGGTGTGCGTTTGCGAGTGGTCAGTAACAATCATTGGCTATTGGCCGACGCGGGGCAGCTGCAGCAACCTCGCGGCGAAGAATATGAAACTCATGGATTGATGCAATGGTTTTATCGTTTGTTGTTAGGGCGCCAGTATTTTCCGGAGTTGGCGTCGCCGCAATTGACGGGGCACTTTTCCGAGTCTGAAATTCTGTCGGCACAGGTCAACGGCCAAAGTGTCAGTGGCTGGTACCAATGGGGCGTGCGACGTGTGGGGCGAGCGGTGGTGCCGATTCAGCAAGGTTTACAGTCGAGTATGGTGGTGGCTGAGCAAAGCAGCGATACCCTGATGGCATTGACCAATACCGCTTTTAATCGTCTGGTTTTCTATACGTTATTGGCCACTGCGATTACCGGCATTGGCCTATTGGCCTACGCCAGTTGGCTGTCGCTGCGTATCCGCCGCTTGAGTGATGCCGCCGCCAGCGCGGTCGATGATAGCGGTCAGATCCGTGACGATTTTCCTCAGTCGAAAGCCGCCGATGAAATCGGTGAGTTGACTCGTCACTATGGTGAGCTGTTAGCTCGTCTGCGCGAATACACAGAATATTTGCGAACTCTGTCGAGTAAGCTCTCCCATGAATTGCGTACGCCTTTGGCAGTGGTGCGATCTTCTTTGGATAATTTAGAGCATGAAGGGCTGCCGGACTCAGCTCGAACTTACGCTCAACGAGCACAAGATGGCGGCAAGCGTTTGTCGTCAATTCTTAACGCGATGAGTTCTGCCAGTCGAGTGGAAGCCAGTATCGAGAGCGCCGATAAAGAAACGTTTGTACTGGGTGAGTTGTTGCAACAAGTGGGGGTCGCTTACAACGACATGTTCCAGCATTGTGGGGTGTCAGTGTTTGTCGATGAGCGTGTGGCGGCGACTTCTGTGTTGATGGCGCCTGATCTCATCGTGCAAATGCTCGACAAGCTGGTCGACAATGCGGGAGATTTTTGTCCACAAGACGGCGCCATTCAGATTGCTTTGCTGCTCACAGCCCAAGGGGTTGAGTTGAGTGTCAGTAATGATGGCCCTTTGCTGCCCGACCACATGAAGTATCAACTTTTTGACTCGCTGGTCTCTCTGCGAGAGCAAGCAGACAATAACAATGTCACACACCTAGGCTTGGGTTTGCATATCGTTCGTCTCATCGTTGAGTTTCATGGGGGCAGTGTCCAAGCCAGCAATCGCGACGATTTGACCGGAGTCGTGTTCAGCGCTCAGTTTCCCCTATCGACTGCTTAAATTGAGTTGGTGATAAGTTGGTTTGCTGTTTGAAAAACCGCGTAAAAGCGCTCAGTTCCGAATAGCCCAGCGCGTAGGCAATGTCGGTAAAACTCATGTCAGATTCCTGCAGATATTGACGCGCAAGATTTAGCCGGATTTGGTGCGTTAATTGTTTAAAGTTTGTGCCTCTGGCTTTGAGTCTGCGTTGCAAGGTGCGCGTCGTGACTTGAAGAATGAAAGCCACTTGTTTTTCGCGGCAATAACCGCTGCACAAGAGCGAACGAATGAGATGTTCAACCACCTGCACAGTATCTTGTTGATGCTGGCTTTCCAACTCTTCCACATAGTGCTGGAAAAATCCTTTCAGCTTTTTATCGCCACTCCCACTTCTTAGCTGCAATAAACTGGCATCAAACTCGATGGCGTATAGCTCTTGATCAAAAAATAAGGGTGTTGAAAAGAAACGCTGATGGGTTTTGTGGTTGTGAGGTTGTTTGTGCACAAAAAAGGTGGCGGTGGGGTGCCAGTGTCGGCCGGCAAACAGTTGCATAATCTGCTGGCCTAAAGCCAAAGCCAGATCGCACAGTTGTGGATTGCGGATGTGACCACCGGTAATGTCGTCGTAGCATAACAGCGCTCGCTTGCCGTGAATTTTAATCTCGATAGCAGCGCCGGGGTTGTGCAAGTTAATGTAGCGGCTGATTACCGCGAAAGCTTCTTGGGCGGTGTCACACTGTCGAGCGAGTAGACCGACGGGGCCAAGCATGTTGATGTCCTGCCGAATCCCCAGTTGTAAACCGAAGTCGTCTCGTTGCGTGCGCAAGGCGGCGAGCTGAAGAGCCCGCACGAAGGCGCTGGCTGAAATCAGCTGATCGGGATCGCTGATTTGCTCGATGTTGAGGCCTACCTCGGCCAGAATCTGTGAGGGGTCAGCCTCAAGTTCAGTGACCAATTCAACGTAATGTAGCAGTGCGGCGGCGCGAATCAGGGGCTGCATATCAGGGGGGCTGGTTCAGGTCTCTATCGGTAGTGTGAGACTGGTCTGTGAGTCGCAAAAAGTCAATCGAGAGTCGCCTACGGTCAAGCTGCGTCTGAGTAGCTTTTGCTAGAGTTTCAGTGAGTGGTTAAATCAGTCGCGCCCTGACGCCCCGTCACGCGACCCTATTGTGAGAATAATAATGAATCTAATGAGAGTTCTATTAGCGGTGGCATGCGTTTTGTTGTTGTCAGCCTGCGACGAAACGACTGCGCCCAAAGCCGATACCTCGAAAGCCAATCCCGCCTTGAATGCCGGCGATGTCGAGTGGCGCAGTCACGGACTCAGCAGTGATGAACAGCGTTACAGCTCACTCAGCCAAATCAATCGCGACACGGTTAAACAGTTGGGATTAGAGTGGTCATTTGATCTCTACACCCGTCGAGGCGTGGAAGCGACGCCTTTGATGATCAATCGAACGCTTTATGTAACCGGCAGTTGGTCAATGGTGTATGCACTGGATGCGACTAGCGGCGAGTTAAAATGGTTCTACGACCCTCAGGTGGATCGTTCGTTCTTGTCAAAGGGTTGTTGTGATGCCGTTAATCGTGGAGTGGCATTTCACGATGGGAAAATCTTTGTGGGCACTTACGACGGCCGCTTAGTGGCCCTAGATGCCGACAATGGCCAAGTAATTTGGGATGTGCAAACCACCGATCGCAATCAGTCGTATACCATCACCGGAGCGCCGCGGATTGTTAAAGATAAGGTGGTGATTGGCAATGGCGGCGCCGAGTTGGGGGTGCGCGGTTATGTCTCCGCGTATGAGGCCGCTTCCGGTGAGATGGCATGGCGCTTCTACACGGTGCCGGGTAATCCCGCCGATGGTTTTGAAAATGACGCCATGAGAATGGCGGCCGCTACCTGGACCGGTGAGTGGTGGAAATGGGGTGGCGGCGGTACCGTTTGGGACTCGATGGTTTACGATCCAGAATTGGAATTACTCTATGTCGGGGTCGGCAATGGTTCGCCTTGGAATCATAAAATTCGCAGCCCTGACGGTGGCGATAATCTATTTCTGAGCTCTATCGTGGCAGTAAAGCCTGATACCGGTGAATACGTTTGGCACTATCAAACGACTCCCGGTGAAACTTGGGATTACACATCCACTCAGCATCTTATGTTGGCAGATCTCGATATCGACGGTGAGCGACGTAAGGTGGTGATGCAGGCACCCAAGAACGGTTTTTTCTATGTCATTGATCGCATTACTGGTGAGTTGATTAGCGCCGAAAAGTACTCGCTCGTGACCTGGGCGTCCCACATTGATTTGCAGAGCGGGCGTCCGGTGGAAACGCCAAATGCGCGAGTATTTGACGGCAAAAATGTTTCTCTTCCGAGCAATGCCGGCGCGCACAATTGGCCGCCGATGAGTTATAACCCAAACACTGGTTTGGTTTATATCCCTTCCATGATTTTTCCGGTGCGTTTTCTCGACCCCACCGACGAGCAGGATCGACAGCCCAAACAAGGGCTTTGGAATGTCGGTTTTGATCGCATTGCCAATGTACCTCCCGCGCTTCCAAATCTCGATGAACTGCTCGAAAAGGAATACACCGGCACGCTGTTGGCGTGGGATCCCATTACACAAAAAGTGAAATGGCAACTTGAGCCGTCGCGGCCCACTGGCGGTGGTACTTTAAGCAGTGCTGGGCAGTTGGTTTTTCAAGGTGGTAAAACGTCTCACTTTAACGCCTATGATGCGGAAACCGGCGAAGAGCTTTGGAGTTGGGATGTGCAGACTGGCGCTATGGCAGCACCCGTCACCTATGAGATTGAGGGTGAGCAATATATTGCGGTTGCCGTCGGTTTTGGTGGAGGTTTTGCCGCTGAGGGTGGGCCGGTCGCTCATGCTTGGGAAGTGCCCAATATTTCTCGAGTGCTGGTATTTAAGTTAGGTGGCGAGCATCAGTTGCCGGAATTGTCTGTAGCAGAAAAAACACTGCTCAAGCCGGCGTCCGTGACGGCCTCTCTAGACGTTGTCGAGCAAGGTAAGGTGGTGTTTCATCGTCATTGTGCCTACTGCCATGGGGATGGTTTTCGCACCGGCGGCATCAACCCCGATTTGCGCTACAGCAGTGAAGCCATTCACGCTATCTGGGATGACATTGTGCGTGGCGGGATTTTAAAGGGGGCTGGTATGGTCAGCTTCGCCGATTACGTCGATGAGGATCAAGCAGAGGCCGTGCGTCAGTATGTGTTGAGCGAGGCCAATCGACTCTATCAACAAGAGTCACAGCAGCCAGTGACACAATAAACACCTAGCGGGTATTTCCATCCAATAAAGCGCTGTTGATAAAACAAAAAAAGCCGCATGGTTGCGGCTTTTTTTTGGAGAAAATTCAGACTCTGGTTAGAGCCCGAGCTTCTTCTCCAGGTAGTGAATGTTGACACCACCCTCAGCGAAACCGGAATCACGAACCAAGTCCTGTTGTAGCGGGATGTTGGTGCGAATGCCGTCCACAACCAGTTCGTCCAGTGCGCTGCGCATACGCGCTAGTGCTTCAGATCGGGTGTCACCGTAGGTGATCACTTTAGCAATCATGGAGTCATAGTTGGGAGGAACCGGATAGCCGCTGTACAGGTGAGAATCCACACGAACACCCAATCCACCCGGTGCGTGAAATTGATTCACCGTACCAGGGCAGGGCATAAAGGTTTTCGGATCTTCGGCGTTGATGCGACACTCGAAGGCGTGACCTTTCAGTACGATGTCTTCTTGTTTTAACGTCAGTTTCTCACCGGAACAAACGCGAATTTGTTCTTTAATCAGATCGACACCAGAAATCATTTCAGTCACTGGGTGTTCAACCTGAATACGGGTGTTCATTTCAATAAAGTAGAAATGGCCGTCTTCGTATAAGAATTCAAAAGTACCGGCACCGCGATAACCAATTTCGATACAAGCATTCACACAGGCATCGTAGGTTTTTTGACGCGCTTCTTCGTCAATACCCGGCGCTGGTGCTTCTTCCAGAACTTTCTGGTGACGACGTTGCAGTGAGCAGTCGCGATCACCGAAGTGCACTGCGCTACCTTGTCCATCGGACATGACTTGAACTTCAACGTGGCGAGGGTTCTGTAAGTACTTTTCCATGTACACAGTGTCATCGCCAAAACCCGCCAAAGCTTCTGCTTTAGTAACGCGGATAGAGTTCATCAGCGCCGATTCGGTTTGCACCACCCGCATGCCGCGACCACCACCACCGGCGGCGGCCTTAATAATGACGGGATAGCCAATGTCACGACCGTGTTTTAGGCAAACTTCGGCATCATCCGGCAGTGGGCCATTGGAGCCTGGCACCGTGGGTACGCCGGCTTTTTTCATGGCTTTAATGGCGGATACCTTGTCACCCATTAAGCGGATAACATCTGCTGATGGGCCGATAAAGGTGAAGCCGCTTTTTTGCACTTGCTCGGCAAAGTCGGCGTTCTCAGCCAAAAAGCCGTAGCCAGGGTGCACGGCCATTGAATCGGTAATTTCCATGGCGCTGATAATGCGCGGGATATTCAAATAGCTTTCTGGCGATGGATTAGGGCCGATACAAACGGACTCGTCGGCCAGACGAACGTGCTTCAAATTACGATCGATTTGCGAGTGTACAGCGACGGTTTTGATACCGAGCTCTTTACACGCACGCAAAATACGCAGTGCAATTTCGCCGCGGTTTGCAATGAGAATTTTTTCAAACATACCCAGCTCCTCTGTGTGGGATCAACCTTAAACGATGGTGATCAGAGGCTGGTCAAATTCAACCGGCTCGCCGTCTTCTACAAGAATGGCTTCAACCACACCGGCTTTGTCGGCTTCAATTTGGTTCATCATCTTCATGGCTTCAACAATGCAGATCACATCGCCAGGTTTAACGTGCTGACCGACTTCGACAAAAGCAGGTGAGCCTGGGCTTGGCGCCGAATAGAAAGTTCCCACCATTGGCGACTTGATGATGTGGCCGGTGAGTACCGCTTCTTTCTTTTCTTCAGCAGCGGGTGCTGGCGCAGCAGCGGGTACTGGCGCAGCAGCGGGTGCTGGTGCAGCAGCCATCATTTGAGGAACAGCGACAGCGTTGGCATGGCCGCGGCTGATGCGAACAGATTCTTCGCCCTCTTTGATTTCCAGTTCACCGATGTCAGATTCTTCCAACAGTTCGATCAGTTTTTTGATTTTGCGAATATCCATAATAAATTTTCCACCATTTGGGTCGTCGGTCTTTTGCAGAGACCTTATTGTGATTAATTGGGGTTGCTAAACGTGTTTAATCTTGTTCGAGCTGCGTCAGTGCGGCGCTCAAGGCCAAGTCGTAACTCTGTGCGCCGAAACCACAGATAACACCTTGGGCTAAATCTGAAAAATAAGAGTGATGTCGAAAGGCTTCACGGGCATGAACATTGGATAAGTGCACTTCAATAAACGGAATCTCGACAGCCGCAAGAGCATCGCGAATGGCGACGCTGGTGTGAGTAAAGGCGGCTGGATTAATCAGAATGAAGTTGATGCCTTCGCGTTTGGCATCGTGAATGCGGTCGATCAATTCGTACTCGGCATTGCTTTGCAGGGATTGCAGGTGATGACCTTGATCCATGCAGCGATGGGTGAGGGCTTGATCGATATCGGCCAATGTTGCGGCGCCATAGATTTCAGGTTCGCGGGTGCCAAGTAGGTTCAGGTTTGGTCCGTGGAGTACCAGGATTGTTGCCATAGTTATCCCTTCGGGCGTGCTGCGTGTAGAAATTCAAATAAGCGTTTAAATCTGCAGGTATTGTGCAGATATCTTCTGCATCTCGTCGTTAAGTTACGAAAAAAGGCAGTTTCAACTCTAGATAGTCATGGAGTGTGCCGCAAAATGACTGGTGAGTCCACTGCAATGAGGGATTTTGTGACGTTGGCAGAACTTCGCGACAAGATTGGCGAAGTTCTTTAGTGAAAGTTTATTTTATAGGCGACAAAGTGGTGGGTTTATTCGATTTTGTCTGCCAATAGCGGCCTATTGCCTGCAGAGTTCTGCAAGTTTAGGGAAGTGGTTGTCAATTAGCAGGTTATTTCGCCGAAATTGCAGCTAAGTTGCTGGTTTTTACTGACTCAATAGCACCAATGACCAATTCTTCTCTGAGAATTTGCGGCAATATTTGTGGTTTTTGTCGTTTGTCGCCGTTATAGAGCAGGTAAAGCGGGACCCCGTTGCGGCCAAATTGGGCCAATAGTTCGGTGATTTCTGGGTTGTAGTGAGTCCAATCGCCTTTCAGTTTGACGACTCCCGATTGTTCGAAGGCTTTGAGGGTGGCGTCAGTGTCCAGTGCCACCTTCTCATTGGCTAGGCAAGTGATGCACCAATCTGCGGTTAGATTGACGAAGACGGGCTGCCCTGCATCGAGCAGCTGCTTCAGTCGAGCTTGGGTGAAGGGTTGCCAATTATGGGCCAATGCATTTTGAGTGAGTGTGGATTGAGTGTGGGTCTGTCCCTGTTGCAGTTGTGCCATCGGCCAGAGAGCAATGGCTAAGATGACGGCGGCCAAACACTGCTGCCACAAGCGCGCAGGACGGTGCTGCCAGAGCCAGATGGCAAAGGCCAAGCCCACTGCCCCGGCAATGATTAGCACCACGCTGTCGCTGTCAGTCTGGCGACCTACTACCCACAATAGCCATAGCGCGGTGAGGTACAGTGGGAAGGCAAGCGCTTGTTTCAGCGTTTCCATCCAAGCGCCGGGTGTCGGCAGTCGCTTGGACAATGACGGGAAATAAGTGAGGAGTAAAAACGGTAGCGCCATACCAAAGCCCAGAGCGGCAAACACGCTGAGGGCGACTGGCGAGGATTGGGTGACCGCGTAACCGAGAGCGCCACCCATAAAAGGAGCGGTGCAAGGGCTGGCAACGAGGGTGGCCAGAGCGCCGGTAAAAAAGGAGGAGCGATAACTGTGGCCTTCGGTCAGCGACTGTCCGCTGCCGGCAAAGCGGTTGCCCAATTGTAAGAAGCCTGAGAGCGATAACCCCAAGACAAAAAACAAATAGGCTAGCGAGGCAACGACAAGGGGTGACTGCAATTGGAAGCCCCAGCCGACAGCCTGCCCAGCTTGTCGCAAGGTGAGCATTAAGGCGGCAATGGCCACAAACGTGGCAACAGCGCCGGCGGTGTACGCCCAGCCGTGCAGATGCTGTTGTTGAGGATTGTCGCCACTGCGGACAAGGCTTAGTGCTTTGAGTGACAAGACTGGAAATACGCAGGGCATGAGATTGAGGATAAGGCCACCCAGCAGGGCGCCAATGATGGCCCATAAGTAGCTGCCATTATCGCTGTTGAGGTTCTGGTTTGATGGTTCGGTTTTGAAGGGGCTGCTGAGGCTAGCAGTGTCAGTTCTAGATGGCGTAGCCAGTAGAGTCGCAAGGCCGTCTTTTAGTTGGAGTTGTTGCTTTTGTGGCGGATAACATAGGCCGGCATCGGCACAGCCTTGGGAGTGAACCGTCACCGTGGTTGTGGTGTTGCGGTTAAACGTATTCGGGAGCAGGGCGGTGAGATCTAGGCTGCCATAATAGACATTGAGCTCACGCTCGAAATACTCATCGTACTTGCGTTCGGCTGCTGGAAGGGCGTGCTCGAGAACCTTTCCATCGATTTCAATTTTGAGCTGATGTTGGTAAAGATAGTAGCCGTCGGCAATCTGCCAGTTCAGGGCTAAAGCATCTTCACCGCTGGCCGACGGAGTGAGGTTGGCGTTCAGCCGATAGGCTTGCTCTACAGGAAGAAAGCTGACATTACCGCTGAGATCGAGCGTATTCTGGGGGGCTGCGCTCCAATCATTCTCTGCGGGCTCAAATTGCCCGTGAGCGACTTGGCTTAGACTGGACGCGGTTAAGACTAACAGTAGGCAAAGGGTAGTGTTCAATTGACGCTGAGAGTTGCTCATCAAGGATTGCAGGCAGGCGTAAAAAGAAAAGTTGCGTGACAGAATAGGCAGGGGCATAGGGCTCTTGGTCCGGGGGCAGTCTGATTCAAAATAGCGCTCTAGAGCGGGGTTTTGGCATTGCTTTGACTGTATTTCTCAGGCAGAGTTTCCTGCGCATTGTAACAACCGCATGGGTAAGCTGCATGAAAACTTATGGCCGACGCCAAAGTCGACTGTTTGGGGGGATTATTATCGTTGCTGGGTTGTTAAGCGCGTGCCAGCCGCAGCCAGTGAAACCCCCTGTGGATAAAGCTCGTCAGCAGATGCTGGAAGATCAGCGTCGCATCGAGCAGCAGCAGGCGCAAAAGCGTCAAATACAGTCTATGTTACAACGAGCGGAGTTCCAGTTGGGGCGAGATCGCCTGATGACCCCCGCGCGTGATTCAGCCTACGGTTATTATCAAGCTGTGTTGCGGTTAGATCCAGCTAATCAGCAGGCCAAGAGTGGTTTGCAGTCGATCGTGATTCGCTATATCCAACTGGCTCGCGATGCATTGGCACACAGTAAATTAGAGCTGGCCGAGCAATATTACGGCCATGCCAAGCGCATGGCGCCGCGCAACCCCTTGTTGGCTGAATTCGAAGCGGCTTTGCAGCAGGCGCAAGAGAAAAAAACCGACCTTACTCAACAGAGTGAGTTTGTTCTGGATCGACAGGCGCTGGCGCAGCGTCAAGCACAAATAGTAGAGTTGTTGCAGCAGGTGGCAACAAGAGTAAAGGCGAGCGATGAAAGCGTGTTAATCGTCGCTCGAAATGACGCGGAAGGGCGTTGGCTCTATCAACAAATGCGTAAAGCAGCCGAAGGATATCGCATACGCGGAGATATTAAAGTGGGCCCCGAGCCGAAAATAGTGCTACATCCTCCCATTTATTGAGGATTTGGCTCCAGTCATGGTGCGCAGAGAGGATTTATCATTGCTGCGATGATTGTAGGGCACCACCACATTACTACTCAGCGGCTTCATTAGTTTAAGGAAAGCGAGACGTGACTTTATATCGACAGTTAATACTGGCCATCACTTTTTTGATTGTATGTTTGATGGCGGGCAACGTGCTGGTGAGTGTGTTCAATGCACGAGGCTACGTATTTGAACAGATGGCGGTGCACGCCCAGGACACAGCGACCTCATTAGGCTTGACCATCTCCCATGCCGCCAAAGAAAAAGATGATGCTCAGATTCGCTCATTTGTGGATGTGGTGTTTGACCGAGGTTACTACCGCGAAGTGATTTATCACAGCTTATCGGGTGACGTCACGGTTGAACGTAAGGCGCCTATATTAATTGAAGGCGTGCCCAGCTGGTTTGTGGAATTGGTGGATTTGCCAGAACCTTCAGGTTCCGCAGAAGTGGTATCAGGTTGGTTTCGCCTAGGTGAAGTGACGGTGATATCGCACCCCGGTTATGCCTATCGAGATCTCTGGCGCGTGTTTAATGAGCAACTTTGGCTGTTTATGGTGACGGCGGTACTTTGTTATGGCTTGGTTGGCATTGGTCTGCGCTATATGTTGAGGCCGTTACGACAAGTTGAAGAACAAGCTGAAGCTATCTGCCGTCGTGAATTTCCCGTACAGGATGCGCTGCCTCGCACGCGAGAACTGCGTCGTATGGTCACTGCCATGAATCGCATGGTTCAGAAAATCCAATCTATGTTTCAAGAACAGGTGGAGTTGTCAGAGTCTTTACACCGGCAGGCGTATCTAGATTCGGTGACGGGCTTGTCCAATCGACGTGACTTTGATTCTCGCTTTGATGCTTTCTTAAAGTCAGAAAAAGGCGGTAGTGCCGGAGCGTTGGTGCTCATACATCTGGGGGGCTTGATTGGCTTCAACGATCGTCACGGTCGCGATACCGGTGATCAATGTTTGAAAGATCTAGCAGCAGCTTTGTCGGGTGCCAATGGAGACGTTGAGGGCGGTATACTGGCTCGCCGTTCGGGCGCAGATCTTTGTGCGTTTATTCCCAGCCTCGATCGTGAAGAAGCTCAGGCGCGAGTCGATGCGCTCTTTGCCGCCTTGCAGTCAGTGAGCTGGATCAGCGATAGTGATGAGCTGTCACTGCATCTTGGGGTGTCTTTTTCTGCCTCGGTAATGCAGGGCAATTCTTTGCTAGAGGAGGCGGATCTGGCACTGCGTCAGGCTCAACATCAAGGCACCAACTGTTGTCATTGGCATCAGTCTCACAATGAAGAAGGTTCGCGCAGTGCGGGTGAGTGGCGCACATTGTTAGAGGATGCGATTCGCGCACGTCGCTTTATCTTTCACGTGCAGCCTATCTTTGAACGCGATGGCAGTACTGTCGATCAATGGGAAGTCTTGTGTCGATTACCTGAAGCCGATGGCTATCTCAATGCGGGCGTATTTTTGCCCATGGCAGAACGCTTTGGCATGGCCGCTAGAATCGATCGCTTGATGATTGAAATGTTGGCCGAGAGCTACGCACAACAAGCCGAGCCGAAGCTGTGCGTTAACATTTCTCCGAGTTCGATTGCCGATGAACATTTTGTTCGCTGGTTGGAAGATTTTCTGTCAAATCATGTCGTCTTTGCTCAGCGTTTGGTGCTGGAGTTGCCGGAGTTTTCCTTATCCGTCAATGAGCAGCAGGTAAGAACGTTTGGTCGCCGAGTAGTGGCTCGCGGGGCGCATTTGTCTCTGGATCACTTTGGCGTGGGGGCGTCGGCATTTTCTTATCTACAAAGTATGCCGCTGTTTGCATTAAAAGTGGATCGCTGCTTTGTGCAGGGCATCGACAGCAATGCGGACAATCGTTTCTTTGTGAAGTCGCTCCTGCAAATTGCCCATAGTTGTGATGTAAAGTTATTGGTTGAAGGGGTGGAAACGGAGGCCGAGTGGCAATCGCTTCTCTCTCTAGGGATCGATGGAGGGCAGGGATACTGGTTAGGTAAGCCTGCAGCGCCACAATTTGATGGCGGCGAATGATCAAATAGGAGTTGATAATGGGGTTCTGGGGGCGAAAGTTTGTTTTGTGCTGGGTGTTAGTGTGTGCCAGTTTATGCGCTATGGTCGCATCGGCAGACGCACTAAGGCTCAGTGATGCTCGCATACGCTTGCCGCTGCCGGGGCAGACCACCGCAGTGGTGTATATGCAGCTGCACAACCAAGCTGCTCAAGCATTGACGATCCGAGGGGTTGAAGTAGAGGGTGCCGGCGCTTCTGAATTGCATCAACATGTTCACAGAGATGGTATGATGCGCATGCGTCGGCTCGAGCAGATTAGCGTTGCCTCTGGGCAGCAGTTGGCTTTTGAGTCCGGCAGTTATCATATTATGGCGTTTCGCATGGAAGTCTCGACTAGGTTGGCGACGCAGGATGATCACAGTTACACGGTGACATTGATTCTAGATAGTGGTCAGCGAGTGAGCACTGAAGCCAAGGTGATGACGCTATAGTGTGATCGATTAACTACACATCAGCAGGTACTGAAATGGAAAGGCTCTCAAATATTGGGCAGCGAATTGGCGAGCGTTTGGACGATCTTCGTGAAGATATCAGAAGCGGAGGCATGTTTATGCGCTTAACCGGTGGTGCGATCGCACTGTATCTGTTGATGGCTATCGTGCTGGGCTTCTATTGGAGTTCAGAGCCAGAGCAGTATTCGGTGAGAGATTCAGTAGCGGCCAACGCCAGCGGCCAGCCGATGTTGGTGGGAGTGGCGACAACATCTACTCTTATTCGGGTCACTAGCACCTTGCTAGATAAACCGGGTGGTTTTTTGTCCAACGATATTTTCCCTCCTGGTATTTGGCTCGATAATATTCCCAACTGGGAATACGGTGTATTGATACAAAGCCGCGACCTCAGCAAAGCCATGCGTGAGGCCTTTAGTCGCTCCCAGTCTCAGTCCACAGAAGACAATGCCTTGGCAAAAGCCGAGTCGCGTTTTAATTTTGATCACCGCAGCTGGGCAGTCCCCGCTTCAGAGTCTGAATATCGTCAAGGCATCAAATCGTTGGAAAACTATTTAATGCGCCTAGCCGATGAAGATCGTCACAATGCCCAATTTTATGCTCGAGCGGATAATTTGCGTTACTGGTTGAGTACGGTTGAAACTCGTATGGGAAGCTTGTCGCAGCGCCTCAGCGCTAGCGTGGGTCAGCGTAGATTGAACACCGATTTGGCCGGAGAAGAGCGCGCAAGTCGATCCACCTCTGCGCCTGCAGAGATTGAAGTGAAAACCCCTTGGACCGAAATCGACGATGTCTTCTACGAGGCGCGCGGCAGTGCCTGGGCGCTGCTGCACTTTTTAAAGGCGATCGAAATTGATTTTGCTGATGTGCTGGCGAAGAAAAATGCACTCGTGAGCTTGAAGCAAATTATTCGTGAGCTAGAAGCAACTCAAGAGTCTGTGTTTAGTCCGGTCATTATGAATGGCGATGGTTTTGGTCCTATGGCGAATCACTCGTTGGTGATGGCTTCTTATATTTCGAGAGCCAATGCTGGCATCATTGATTTAAGAGAGTTATTGTCTCAAGGTTAAATACAGGTGAGCGCCTCTGACGTTTTTTACACTAAGCTTCAGAAGGGCTCTCTTATCGGTTGCTTATTTTGAGTGGAATGACGTTGCAGTTTTATCGGCGTCACTTGATCGTTGTTGTTGACTGAAGGGATAAAACGCCTAAGCTAACACTCACAACAACGAGCGCTCGAAATCGCAGTTTTTCGTTTCATTGATTGGATGTTTGAATGGCTGTAGGGCCTATTACCAAAGCGTTATCTTCCTCCTCGATTACCGATATCGACCCCATTCTTCAAACTGTATCTGACGCGTATTTACTTGTTGACTCTCAAGGAGTGATTCGGCGTAGCAACCCTGTAGCTGTCTTATTGTTGGGCGAAGACACGTTGCAGGGTCAGTGGTTGGGATCTTTTTTTACGAGCGCTTTGGATTGGCAAAACCTTGCGACTGGAAGTCAATGTTCTCTGCAACTGAAGAAAAACTCTGATCACACTGCTCGCTTGAAGGTGGTTGCCGAGGCAAGCGAGGGCGCGCGCCACTGTCTGTTGACGATGGAAAACGCTGAACAGCGGTTTCGCGAACAGTTGTTGCGACAAAGCTCCCTTATGCATCTGACTTTGTGCTCGATTGCCGACGCCGTCATTAGTGTTGATCGTGCGGGCATGGTCAAAACCCTAAATCCCATGGCTCGTGAATTGTTGCAGTTGAATGGCGGTGACGGTATCGGTTCTCCCATCGAACAGTTGTTTGTCATCGCTGACCCCAACAACCAGCGACTTATCTCTTCTCCGGTGAAAGACGTGTTAGAGCAGGGCAAAACTGCGCTGCCGGCGATCGAGGCGTTACTGTATGCCGTGGGGCGTAAGCCGACGTTAATTAATGTACAAGTGGTTCCCTGCAGGGATTCACTCAATCAAGTGGATGGCTGTTTACTGGTGTTTCGCGATACCAGTCAAGCGGGGCGTGAAAATCACCGGCTCAACTGGCAGGCTCGCCACGATGCGTTGACGGCATTGCCCAATCGGCAGTCGTTTGAAACTGAAATTTCACAGGCGGTGTCGGCGGCCAAGGCGCGGCAGGCAACTTTTGGTCTACTTTATATCGATATCTATCAGTTTAAAGTCATCAACGACAGTTGCGGTCATGGGGGTGGCGACGAGTTGTTGCGTCAATTGTCCGAACTGATGTCGAGCAAGTTGCGCAACCAAGATTTGTTGGCGCGCCTAGGTAGCGATGAGTTCGCTGTATTGTTGCGCAATTGCACCTTGGCCGGTGCTCAGCGGGTCGCCGATATACTCCTCAGTGCGGTACAGGCCTTTCAATTCCAGTGGAACCTGCGTGATATCAAAGTCGGTATTAGCATTGGCGTTTTGGTGATCGATCACGATGCGGAATCCGAGGGGCAAATACTCGCAACCGCAAACGCGGCCTGCTGTGCGGCCAAAGAATTGGGCCGCAATCGCATTCATTTGTACAATAAGGATCGTGAAGTCGAGCAGCGTCGCAACGAAATCAATTGGGTCGTGCAGATTAATGATGCGCTGACGGAGAATCGATTGTGTCTCTATGAACAGACCATTGCGGCTTTATCTGTTGATGCATCGGCACAGGGTGTAGAGCACAGTGAAATTTTGCTGCGCATGAAAGATCCTGACGGTTTGTTAATTGGACCCGCTGAGTTTATCCCCGCCGCTGAGCGTTTTGGGCTCATGGACGATGTGGATCGATGGGTAATTAATGCGGTGATTGAGCATATGTGCCGGCGTAAAGATAACGCATTAGAGGAAAAAATCTATTCCGTTAATCTGTCGGGCGTTTCTCTGGGGGATCCATCACTTGCAGATTTTGTCATTGAGCGGATTGAGCGAACGGGCATTGATGCGTCACTGCTGCACTTCGAAATCACAGAAACCGCAGCTATTCGCCATCTCGACAGTGCCGTCGAGTTCATGCAGCGGCTCAAGGTGTTGGGCAGTTGTTTCTATCTTGATGATTTTGGCAGTGGGCTATCGTCCTTTGGTTATCTGAAAGACCTGCCTGTGGATTATTTGAAAATTGATGGCAGCTTCGTGCGCACCATGCTCGATGACAGCAATAGTCTGGCCATGGTGAGTACCATCAATCATTTGGCCCACTCGATGGGGTTAAAAACCGTGGCTGAGTACGTTGAGTCAGACGAACTGAAGGAAAAGCTAGCGGACGTGGGGGTCGACTTTATTCAGGGCTTTGGCGTTGCGCGGCCAAAGCCCTTAACCGATCGTTGATAATTTCTCTGTGGCTGCAGCATCAAAAGCAGATTCAAAGGGATTGCTTAACAAGTCTAAGCTCTTTGCTTCTGCTTTCGTTTTTGCGCGGACTTCCCTGAACAACCAAACAACAATGTGCGTCTGTCAGTCGCTTAAGCGCCCAACACTTCTTGCAAAATAGTCTGATGTTGCTCGGGATTTAAGCGTGGGCCAAATTGGCTGACTACCTGAGCGGATGCGCGGCTCGCGAGAGCGCCGGCTTCGGCGAAACTGTAGCCATGCGTTACCGCGTATAGGAACGCACCGGCAAACATATCACCGGCGCCATTGGTGTCGATAGCGGTGACTTTATGAGCATCAACTCGCGTCTCCTGCTGCCCGTCAAAGACCAGTGCGCCTTCTGCACCGAGAGTAATGGCAAAAGTCTTGGCAATCTTTTTCAGCTCAGCGGTAGCGGCTTCTAGACTGTCGGTGCGAGTGAAGCCGAGCGCTTCGCCCTCGTTGCAGAATAATAGATCAACGCCATTGCCAATCATTTGCTGTAGACCGTCGTGGAAGAATTCCACCATGGCGGGATCAGACAAGCTCAACGCCGTTTTTACGTTGTTGGCTTCGGCTTGTTCGCGCAAGGCGATCGCCGCGGCACGGCCGGTTTCCGAAGACACTAAGTATCCTTCAAGGTAGGCGTATTCAGACTGAGCGGCCGCCTGTGGGTGAAGCTCATTCACTGAAACGGTTTCACTGATACCTAAGTAGGTATTCATAGTGCGCTCGGCATCTGGAGTGATCAGCACCAAGCACTTTCCGGTAGTGCCTGCTTGGCGTTCCAGTTCTTCGTGATAAGCCACGCCCGCATCGCGAAGATCATTGAGGTAGAAGTCTCCGTTTTCATCGTTGGCGACTTTACAGCTGTAAAACGATTTCGCGCCAAAGTAGCTGGCGGCAATGATGGTGTTGGCCGCTGATCCGCCACTGGCGCGCTTAGAGGCGACTAGGTGATCAGACAGTTTTTCGATGAGTTCTTGTTGGCGAGATTCATCAACCAGCGTCATCACGCCTTTATCGATATTGAGGGTGGTCAAATCTTGGTCAGAAACCTCAACTTCGGTATCTACCAAGGCGGCGCCTATGCCATAGACGTGATAGTCAGCCATCGTTTGTTTGCCTTTTGTCTGGAGAGTTAGAGCCAGCGCTGCAGCGCTGAAAAGTGTTGCCCGCTATTATGCCTTGTATGAGGCATCAGAGTCAGTACACTTCGGCCTATGAGTCGAGCTAAAAAATCCCGTGGTAAATCCCCTTCCCCCTCCTTCATCCGCAAACTTTGGTCTTGGTTGCGTTGGCCTCTATTGCTCAGCGTGCTGGTGGGCGCCACTTGGGTGGCGTATCTAGATCACCAAGTGCGATCGAAATTTGATGGCCGCAAGTGGGCTCTACCCGCCCGTGTGTACGCCCAGCCCCTCGAGCTCTACGTCGGCAAGAACTTGCGTTCAGAGGATCTCGTGCAAGAGTTACAGGCATTAGAATATCGCCAAGTGGAGAGGGTGGTTCGCGCGGGGCAGTGGCGTCGTCGCGGTGGCGAGTTCGAGCTCTACACGCGACAGTTTCACCGCGGCGGAGTGCTCGAGCCGTCGCGACATTTGCGGTTGCGAGTGTCTGCTTCGGTGCTGACCGAGTTGTCTATTCTGCGCGGTGAATCGACGCGATTGTTGCGTCTGGAGCCGGCGTTGATTGGCGGTATCTATCCGCGTCGCCAAGAAGACCGTGATTTGATTCAGTTGTCGCAGGTGCCGCCGTTACTGGGCGAGGCCTTGATCGCCGTGGAAGATCGAAATTTCATTCATCATTTCGGTGTGTCGCCGAAATCGATTGCTCGGGCGGCTTGGGTGAACGTGCAATCCGGGCGAGTGGTGCAGGGCGGAAGTACGCTCACGCAGCAATTGGTGAAGAATTTCTTTCTCACCGATAGTCGCAAGCTGTCTCGCAAGATCACTGAAGCGGTGATGTCTGTATTGCTGGAGATTCATTACTCCAAAGCTGAGATTTTGGAAACTTACATGAATGAGGTGTATTTGGGGCAGAGCGGACCGCGTCAAATACACGGTTTTGGGCTGGCGGCTAAGCACTACTTTGATGCGCCACTTGAGAATCTGGATGCCGCTCAAATTGCTTTGTTGGTCGGTGTGGTGAAGGGCGCTTCTTATTACAATCCATGGCGCCATCCCCAGCGAGCCACCAAGAGGCGTAACTTGGTGTTGGATGTGTTGGCGCAGCAGGAATTGATTTCGGATCGCGAAAGGGATCGGGCCAAGCGACAGGGGTTGGGGGTTGTTGATGCTAAGCGTCGTCGTTTAACGGCGTATCCGGCCTTCATTGATTTGGTCAAACAGCAGCTGCGTGAAGACTATTCCGATGAGGCTCTGAGTTCCGATGGGTTGCAGATTTACACGACCTTGTCGCTGTCTGCTCAAAGAAAGGCCGAGCAAGCTCTGATTCAGCGACTCAAAACGCTGGAGAAAAAGTATCGTCTCGACGGTGATTCGCTGCAAGGGGCTGTCGTTTTGACGGCAGTAGGCAGTGGTGAGGTGTTGGCGGTGGTGGGAGATCGCCAGGCCAAGTTTTCGGGCTTTAACCGCGCGCTGAACGCATCTCGCCCCATTGGCTCTTTAGTGAAACCTGCGGTTTATCTCGCAGCCCTGCAGTCAAGGGCTGGCTATCATCTCTCGTCGATGATCAGTGATGGTCCGGTCACGGTGGCGGGGCCGGATGGTGAGCGCTGGCAGCCTCGAAACTTTGATCGCCAATCCCACGGAGAGGTATTGATGATTGATGCGCTAAGTCGCTCTTACAATCAGGCCACTGCACGTCTGGGCATGACGGTGGGGCTGGATGCGGTGGCGAATACGCTGCGCGCCTTAGGAGTCGAGCGTAGAATTGCGGAAATACCGTCCTTGCTGTTGGGGTCATTGGAGCTGACACCGGTACAGGTGTCTCAGTTCTATCACAGTATTGCCAATGATGGCGTGGTAACACCTTTGCGTGCTATTCGTTCGGTAGAAACGGCCCAAGGTGACCCCTTGAATCGCTACCCGCTGACGTTGGCGGAACCTGTTTCAGCGCAAGAGGTGGAATTGGTTCAATACGCCATGCAAGCGGTCATGATGGAAGGTACGGGGCGCGCGGCTTATCGACGTCTACCCAATGAGCTGGCGCTGGCGGGCAAAACCGGTACCACCAATGATCAGCGTGACAGTTGGTTTGCGGGTTTTAGTGGCGAGCACTTAGGCGTTGTCTGGATTGGTCGAGATGACAATGGCGAAACACCGTTGACCGGAGCCAGTGGCGCCTTGCAGGTGTGGACAGATATCTATGACAATCTAGCCACCCGCAGTATTGATATCGTTTCCGCCGCCGATGTTGATTACCTCTGGGTCGACAAAGACAGCGGCCTGCTCAGTGGTGAAAACTGTCGCAATGCGCGGTTGATCCCCTTTGCTGAGAATCGGCCGGCGACTAAAGCTGCTTGTGACTGGGTGGAGAACCCAGTCATTCATTGGATGAAAAAATGGTTTTGATGGCTCGTGAAAAATCAACGACGCTGTTGAACGAATGGGTGGAGTTAAGGGCTGTGACATTATGAGTGTGAATCAATTCGTCGGCTTAAGCGCGACTATTTTACTATTGGCAGGGTGCCAATCATCACCCACAACGAGGGCGCCAATCACCGATAACTCTGCACCTGTAGAAGTTTCGCAGCCGGGGGCTCCCGCAGCCACGGAAACGTCATTTCCTGTGCGCAGACCCGCTCCGTCCCCCCGTGAACCGGGACCTGAATCCGTGGTGACCGATTTAACTCGTGAAGCTCAGTCTCTGCTGCAGCAAGAGCGATGGCAGGAGTCAATTCGGCTGGCCGAGCAGGGCTTGCGAATTGATCGGCGCGAAGCGGCTTTTTATCGTATTTTGGGCGAAAGCTACCTAGCCTTGGGTGACGTGGTTCAGGCGCGGCGTTTTGCGAATCAGGCTCAGCGTTTTTGTGGTGGTCAGTGCCGAGAGGTGTCTCTGTTGCAGCAGCGTTTGCTGCGCCATCAGTGAGCCTGCGCTGCCCGTAGGGCTGGGCGGCAGCTGAGGCCGACCAATGGCAGTGTGTCTCCGTCTGTCATTTTGTGAACGGTGTCACATAAGTGTTAGACTGAACGGCTTAGGAATGTGATCAATATTTCGCGTTAAGGCCGCAAGTTTTACATGCTTGGCGCCAATCAACGCAGTTTGGAAGGGTAACAGGCTTCGAAAGGATGTAGAATTCGAGACCATGGACAGGCTTTTATAGCCTGTCGTTATGTTGGACCTTGCTATTTATTGTCTACACTTGCTGTTATAGGTCTAAGCAAATCATGGAAGTGACGGATAAGACTCGAAATAATATGAGCAAATTGGGTACCCCTGAGCCGGCCTCTTCCCCAGCGGTTGGCGGCCTCACTGATGAGGTGATCATCGAACATCTTAAAGCTTGCCAAGCTCTGGTCGTTGAGCACGCAGGCGAACGCTTTACAGCTTTTGCAAAAGAGCTGGACGGTGAGATGACTGAATTTGCCGAGCAGGCAAAAACCAATCAAGAGCAAGCCGAGATCGCGGAAGAGCAGCGCTTGTTAAGGCAGCAGTTCACCGAGCTTGAACGCTATTTTCTCGGTTATTTGGGCGAAGGCTTCGTAAAGTTCAAGCGCCAAGAGCTCGATACCTCCACCGGTGAAGAAAAGTATCAGGGTGACATGTTGTCTTTGGTCGACAACGAGGATCTCGAAGAAACCATTGCCATCTCGTCGATAACTCACCGAGCGGAAAATCAATTCGCGGAATTGCTGTGGGCCTTGAATCAGCGCTTGGCACTGTTGAATGGTGGTCAAAAAGTGGGAGATCGCGGTAATCCCGCCGGCCCGGTTCAGTATTGTGAGTCCCTGCGTAAGAGCTTCCAGCGGGTGGCGCTCACCACTAAAACCAAAATCATTGCTTATAAGATATTCGATCAGCTGATGGTCTCTCAGTTAGCGGATATTCTAGACGACGTTAATCACTATTTTGTCGGCAAGGGGGTACTGCCCAACTTGCATTATCGCCCCGCCTCACATGAAGCACCTCCGGTGGCGGATGTGGAAGAAGTGCCCTATGAGCAATGGAGTGAAGCCGAAGGTGAAGTTGAATTACCTTCTATGGGATCGGCACCACAAGGTCCAGCGCGGCAACCAGGGCAACCAGGGCAACCAGGGCAGCCGGGCGGACAGTCAGCGGCAAGCGGTTATGTTCCTTCACCGGACGCAACATTGCCCACTGAGCAATATCAGGGGCGATTGGTCGATGCGATTCGCACGTTACAGAGTCATATTGGCGGTTTTGCACAGCCTGCACCCGGTGGCTCGGATAGTGGTGCTCCAGTACCTGTAGGCAACATTGTTGCACCGCCCGCAGGATACGCCCCAGCCGGCGGCGCAGCCGCACCGGGCGGTCGTCCAGCGATGGTTTACACCAACAATCAATTGGTGGGCGCGCTACAAAATTTGCAGGTCCAAGCTCAGTCGGTGACCGGTCAGCAAATAGCTGAGGCACAACCCGGTAGTTTGGCCCCACAAACGGTCAGTGGCGTGAGTTCGCAGTTGGTCGAGCAATTGCAGGGTGATGAAGACGGCGAAGACGGTGCCGTCGACCCAAGCGATATGCACACCATCGATCTGGTGGGAATGCTGTTCGAGTACATGCTGTCTGACGACAATCTACCAGACTCTATCAAAGCACTGCTGAGTTATTTGCACACGCCATTTCTTAAAATCGCATTCATTGATAAAGACTTTTTCGAGCAGACCGAGCATCCAGCGCGCTTGTTGTTGAACAACATGGCCGAAGCTGGTGTTAAGTGGGTCAGCAACGACGGTACTTGTCAGTACGACATTTACGACAAGATCAAAACAATTGTCTCCCGCGTGCTGGAAGAATTCAAAAACGATGTTCGTTTATTTGCCGAGTTATTGTTGGAATTTAGCGGCTACACCAAGAAAATTTCCCGTCGACAGGAGTTGATGGAACGTCGCGCAATGGAAAAAGTGCAGGGCGAAGAAAAGCTGCGCGAAGTTAAGATTCGAGTTAACGAAGAAGTGCGTGCACGCACAGATGGTAAAGAGCTGCCCTCAGCGGTCTTGTTGATGTTGTTGCAGCCATGGTCTGATTATTTGGCGTTCTTGTTACTTCGCTACGGTGAGGAGTCGGACAGCTGGACTCGTGCGATTCAAGTGATCGACGATGTACTGTGGAGCATCGAACCCAAAGAAAAGAACGCCGATAAAACTCGCCAGCTAGAGATGCATGACAGTCTGCTCGATGTACTAGAAACCGGTTTTGAAACCATTGGTTATGATCAGGCGAAAGGCAAAAAGCTACTGGAAGCGCTCTTCTCTTTGCAGAAGATGGCGTTGCAAAGTAAGCAGGTTGATCCAGCGCCCGAACCTATGCGCACCAAGTTAGAAGCGATGGCGGCGAAAAAGGCCGGCCAATCGGATGAATCGGAAGAGAAGGCCACCCCCGAAGAATTGCGCATGGTTGAAAACTTGAAAATGATCGAGTTTGGCACCTGGTTTGAATTTGAGGGCGGTAAACGTCTCAAGGTGGCTTGGTACAATTCAAAGACTTTGCACTACATGCTCGTCGATCAAATGGGCAAAAAAGTGGCGATGAAATCGGGGCTGGAATTGGCGAGATCGATGTTGGCACACAAAGCTAAGGTGATTGCGGGCAGCTCCAAACCTTTCTTTGAGCGAGCGCTAGAGAATATCTTCCAAAGCCTGAATGCCAAGGCTGAAGAAATGACACCGGAGGGTGACAATGACTGAAGCGGAGCGCCACTATGAGAGGCGGCTGAAACGTCACTCAGTACACGGTGTGGTGGAGGTCTATGATTCGAATCGCGATCTCTATGTTGGCCGCCTAGTGAATGTGCACAGCGAAGGCTTAATGCTGATGGGTGAGGTTCTATTGGAATCAGATCATGTTTATCAGCTTGATTTACAGTTGCCAACACCGCTGCGAGGCGACAAGGTGATTCACTTGGGGGTTGATTGTCTTTGGGTGCGCAGCAGTGATGAATCCACCACCAATTGGTCGGGATTTCACATCATTGATCTGTCGGATAAGGCGCGCGAGCAAATTACAGATTTGATGATGCAAATGACCTGACTGAGTCGATTGCAGAACAGATAGAGAGGCCTCTCACTGTCCGTGAGAGGCTTTTTTTTGGCTTGTGGTTTGATGCTACAGTTGTGACATCACTTTGTCGGCGGCATCCAGAGTCCATTGAATGTCGGCCTCAGAGTGCGCCGAAGACATAAACCCGGCTTCGTAGGAGGCTGGGGCCAAGTAAACCCCTTCGTTTAACATGCCGTGGAAGAAGCGGTTGAAGCGCTCAATATCACAGGCCATCACCTGCCCGTAATTGGTGATCTTTTCTTCTTCGGTGAAGAAGAAGCCGAACATGGAACCCACATGATTACTGGTGAAGGGGATGCTGTGTTTCTCGGCGATGCGATTCAGGCCGGCAATCAGTTGATCGGTTTTCTCATACAGCGGTTGATAAAAGCCCTCATCAGAAATCAATTCCAGGGTTTTCAGGCCTGCCGCCATAGCCACTGGATTGCCAGATAGGGTGCCTGCCTGATAGACGGGCCCCAAGGGCGCAATCTGTTCCATAATTTCACGCTTGCCGCCAAAGGCACCGACAGGCATACCGCCGCCCATGACTTTTCCCAAAGTGGTTAAATCCGCGTCGACACCATAGTGGCCTTGTGCGCCAGTGGGGCTGACGCGAAAGCCAGTCATGACTTCATCGATGATAAAGACTGCACCGTATTGGTCGCACTGCTCGCGCAGGGTTTCCAGAAAGCCCGCAATGGGGGGCACGCAATTCATGTTACCTGCGACGGGCTCGACGATAACCCCGGCAACTTGCTCACCAATTTCAGCGAAGGCTTGTTTTACGCCTTCAATGTCGTTGTAGGTGAGGGTGACGGTGTGATCCGCAAGGGCTGTGGGTACGCCAGGAGAGCTAGGTACGCCAAGCGTGAGGGCACCAGAGCCGGCTTTGACCAATAGCGAATCAGAGTGCCCGTGGTAGCAACCTTCGAATTTAATGATTTTGTCGCGTCCGGTATAACCGCGTGCGAGGCGAATAGCGCTCATGGTCGCTTCGGTGCCGGAGTTGACGAAGCGCACCATGTCCATACCCGGCATGATGTCGCATACGCGATCGGCAAGCGTGGTCTCAATGGCAGTGGGGGCACCAAAACTCAAGCCAGACTTGGCTTTTTCGATGACGGCTTCAATCACTTGCGGGTGCGCGTGTCCCAAAATCATCGGCCCCCAGGAGAGCACGTAGTCAACATAGCGTTTATCGTCGGCATCGAACAGGTAGGCGCCTTCAGCGCGCTGGAAGAAAATCGGTGTGCCACCAACGGCCTTAAAGGCTCTAACGGGTGAGTTCACGCCGCCGGGTATGTGTTGCTGAGCTTGTTCGA
This sequence comes from Cellvibrionaceae bacterium, assembly GCA_002707785.1. Classification (GTDB taxonomy): domain Bacteria; phylum Pseudomonadota; class Gammaproteobacteria; order Pseudomonadales; family Cellvibrionaceae; genus Pseudomaricurvus. The sequence continues at coordinate 85,600 of PANW01000025.1, forward strand.
ATAGTTCGCTGGAGCGACTCATGGGGATTCCTTACGCCTGCTGTTCGAGAAAGGCGCCATTATCCCTAAGCTGGTGCATATTCGCTAGGGTCCATATACGTGAATAGGAATTCTAAGTGGATTGGTGTTGAAACTGGAATGGTCGAATGACCGTGATCAGAGTGTTAGCCGCCGCTGGCGGAGTGGGATTTTTCTTTGTTGGTCCAAAAAAAGCGGTTGGGGATACGTTTCCCCATGCCCAGTCGGCGGCTGCTGGCCAGCGCATGCCAGGTGAAGTTTTGGCCTTGGGATATGGCCTCTTCTGGGCGTAAGCCGTGCCCGATATAGCAGGTGATACTGGCCGCCAGTGTGGCGCCACTGCCGTGGGAGAAGACTTTTAGACGTTCCCAGCTGAATTTCTTGATCAGCCCCTGTTTGCCGTAGAGGTGATTCTCATAGGTGTGCTGGGTGCGCTTGGCGCCGCTGATGAGTAAATACTCACAACCGGTTTCGAGGATTTCTTGGGCGCAGGCATCGATGGTATCTCCCTGCTGCGCTAGCTCATGGGCTTCCACCAGATCGGGCGTGGTCACCAGCGCCATGGGCAGTAGTAGAGTTTCAGTGGCTCGAATGACACTGGGGGCTTCCATCAGTTCGCTATTGCAGACACTGGTCACTGGGTCCAGTACCACGGGGATATTGGGGTAGTCGCGCAGGATTGAGTGAATGGCCTCGACGTTCTCAACGCTGCCGACGTAGCCAATTTTGATAGCGGCCACCTGCATATCTTCCAGGATGGCTCGCGCTTGTTCTATCAATAGCGAGGCTTCAATGGGGATAATATCTTTGGTGTCGTGGGTATCTTTAGCGCAGAGAGTGGTAATGATGGGGGTACAGTGACAACCAAGGCTGGCAGCACACTCAATGTCGGCTTGAATGCCTGCGCTGCCGGAGGGGTCGTGGCTTGAAAAGCTCATGATTACCGGCGTGGTGGCGTCGAAATGTGTCATCGTCCGTCCCTAATAAACTCCCTATCAATTGAGTCTAACACAGGCTGCTGATTTGTCGCGTCGGTGCTTATAGCGATTCGAGTGGACGCTGGAGAATCTAATAATCTCGTTAAAAAAGCTGGGGTTTGACGACCACCAAGATAATCACGGCGAATAGAATGAGGACGGGGAATTCGTTGAAAAAACGGTAGAACACATGGCCTCGCTGATCGCTGTCATCGGCCAAGCGTTTCACTATGGCGCCGCAGTAGAAGTGGTAGCCAACCAGCAGAGTTACCAAGCCCACTTTGATCAAAAACCAAGGGGTACTCAGATAGTAGTCGAGGTTATAGCTCGCCAGCCACAGGCCAAAACCAAGGGTGAGAAACATAAACGGAGTTACGAAACGGTAGAGTTTGCGCTCCATCTGCGCCAACTGCGCGCGGGTGCTGGGATCGCTGGTCATGGCGTGATTTACAAACAGTCGCGGCAGGTAAAAAATACCGGCGAACCAGCACACCATGAANATCAAGTGAAAAGCTTTAACCCATAACATCGGTTGTATCTTGTCCTTGTGTTGGAAGCCGCATCATACGCGATAATAGTTGTCGATGTGGTCCTGGGTAATGACACCCACTACTGGCGATAACCAAGGGGATGCGGAGCGTTCTACATAGAGAGCATCGGCTTTGTGTTGCCGCAGTAGAACTTGTGCTTCGAATAGACTGGCTTGTTGATGGATGGGTTTTAGCAACCATTGTCGTCCAGGTATGGTGCGCAATTTGAGCGTGAGATCGCTGTCTGCCTCGATGCTATCAAGAAACGCGGAGACGTCGGCGGCCGAAAGCAGATATTTATCTTCGTCTTGATCGTCAATTAGCAGCCATTTCGGATGCTGCTGCAATCGCTGTTGCAACTGGTGTGCGGTTAACTGATGGGGGCAGCGCAGAAACTGGCTCTCCATCACGCTGCGTACCCCGACGCGATCCAGCGCTTGGCGAATGGGGCCGTTATTGAGGTTGAAGCCGTTAGCTTCCAGTTGCGCGATAAACAGCCCTTCGCAGCGAAACAGCTGGCGAGTGGCGATGACGGCGATGACGATGATCAGCATGGTCGGGAAAATTGTATTGGGGTTTTGCGTCAATTCAAAAACGGTAATCAGTGCCGCCAGTGGTGCATTGATGACCGCTGCCATCATGGCGCCCATTCCCAATAGTACATAAAAGCCGGGGTTTACCCCTGTTGCAGGAAGAAGAGTGTCGGCGACTATGCCGATGACGCCCCCCAATACTGCGCCCACAAACAGCATCGGCCCGATGACGCCGCCGGGCATGCCCAGCCCGCCACTGAGTGTCGTGGCAAGAATCTTGGCAAACAGAATACCCAGCAATAGGTGCAGGCTCAGTTGTCCCTGCATGCTGCTGGCAATGGTGTCGTAACCCACGCCCAATATTTGCGGATACCAAATAGCCAGTAGACCGGTTACGGCACCAGCGAATCCTAAGCGTGCAATGATTGGATAGCGTTGTTGTTCATTGAACACTAGCTGCAGGCGAATAATCGTGGCTGCGAACACAGCGATAATCAGGCCGGCAAAACCAATAATCGGCAGTTCCCAGAGGCTGTTCATTTGCGTGCTGACGGATGAAAACGCGGCATCGCTGCCAAAGATCATCTGTCCAATGACCGCTCCAGTGACGGAGGCCATCATGACCGGAATGAAGCCCGCGATGGTGTATTCCATCAAGATGACTTCCATGGAGAAGATCACACCGGCCATGGGGGTGTTAAAGGAGGCGGCAATAGCAGAGGCCACCCCGCAGCCGATCAGGGTGCGCAAACAGTTGTTGGGCAGGCGCAACCACTGGCCCAGTTGGCTTGAGGCGCCGGCTCCCAAGTGCACCGCAGGTCCTTCTCGTCCCATTGATTGTCCGGTTAGCAGCGCCAAAATGCCGCCCACAAACTGCACCGCCCAATTGTAGGCTGGCAGCTTGCCTTGATGGTTGTGGAGGCGATCGAGTACATGTCCAACACTCACTTGGCGGCGATGTTTGGGGATGTAGTGCAGCATTACGCCGATCAGCACGGCACCTAGAAAAGGTAATAGAAAGGCCCACGCCCGTGGTAGGGATTCGAAATCTTCAGCGTGGCTGCCAAATGCCCACTGCAGGGGCCCATCAATCGCGAGGCGAAAAGCAACAATGATTCCCGCTGAGGCGATACCGGCAATGAGTCCCAGTAATGTTAGCTGCGGCAGGGCATCTAGGTGGGCAAGTTGATGGCGCAAAGAGTCCAGCACCAAATGCAGTTTCTGTTGATATTTTGCGGGTTTAGACGTTTCGTTGGAGCTTCTATCGGGCATCGGTTTCTCAGACTGCTAATATGCGACACATTGCTTATGCAAATGATTGTTATACACTAGTGGGCTGGCCGATGATTTGGCGCTGGCTCAGTCGATGATTGATCGTGATGGTTGTCTATTAAAGGTGGCATTGTGGCGTTAAATACGACTGTGGGCAAACAGCAGTGGGTTGCGAGTGGTAACTCTGGTGAAATTAAGAGGTAGTTGAAAGCGTGAAAGTTATTCAGGTAGGAATTGTAGGCGGCACTGGCTATACCGGTGTGGAGTTGTTGAGATTGTTGGCTAACCATCCTCAGGCCGAGGTGAAAGTAATTACTTCGCGCGCGGAAGATGGTGTGCGTGTGGATACGCTCTATCCAAGTCTACGCGGCTTTTACGATCTTTCGTTCACAGTCCCTAACGTCGATACCCTCGCTACCTGTGATCTGGTGTTTTTCGCCACGCCGCATGGCGTTGCACAGGCGATGATGCCCGCGCTAATTGAGCGTGGTGTCCGAGTGGTGGATCTGTCCGCAGACTTTCGTATTCGCGATCAGCAAGTATGGGAGCAATGGTATGGCCAAGAGCATGGCTGTCCAGAACTGATTGAAAAGGCGGTCTACGGCTTGCCCGAGGTTAATCGCGAGCAAATCAAGAGCGCGCAATTGGTGGCCTGTCCCGGCTGTTACCCAACGGCCACACAGTTGGGGTTTATCCCTCTGCTAGAGCAAGGATTGGTTGATGCTGGTGATCTGATTGCCAGCGCGGCTTCTGGTGTCAGCGGTGCGGGGCGGCAGGGCAAGATTGATAACTTGATGTCGGAAGTGAGTGACAGCTTTAAAGCTTATGCTTGCGGTGGTCATCGTCATCTCCCTGAAATCGAGCAGGGGTTGAGTGACATACTGCCTTCCCAAGATGAGTCGGTGCAGGTGACCTTTGTCCCCCACTTGCTACCCATGATTCGCGGTATTCACGCCACCTTGTACGCAAACTTAAAAGCGCCAGTGGCCGATATCCAAGCTCTGTTTGAGGAGCGCTACGCTAATGAGCCGTTTGTGGATGTGCTTCCCGCGGGATCTCACCCGCAAACGCGGACGGTGAAAAGCTCGAATATTTGTCGCATCTCGGTATTTGAGCCGCAGCAGCGTGGCAAAGTCGTGGTATTGTCCGTCATTGATAATTTAACCAAGGGCGCGTCAGGCCAAGCGATTCAAAACATGAACATTATGTTTGGGTTCGAGGAAACTCTGGGGCTGAATCAAGTGGCTATTTTGCCATAGCACTTAAATAGCACCTAAAGATAACCTCGAGGACGGCAGCGTCCGAAGGTTGCGGGGTGACTCGTGGCAGGGCAACTTTTGAGCCAGAGTAGATGAAAGGGAGAGATCTATGAGTGCCGTCACAGGCAGCAAGCAATATCGTATGGTGGTCGTACCTTATCGACCTTGGATACGGTCTCTTGTAGGGTTGGTCGCTTTAGCGGTATTGGCGTTAGCGGTTGCCGGGAGCTATTGGTATGGCAGTGGTAAAGGTCAAATAGAGCAAGCAGAGGCGATTGCTGAGCGCGATAAGCTCAAGTTAGAGTTAGCGGCAAAGATCAGTGAAGCCGACGGTTATCGTCAGGAAGTTGCCAATTTGAAATTGGGCGCGCAGGTTGATCGCAAGGCGAGTGAGGGAGTACGTGCCGAGGTGATCGATTTAAAAACTGAGATTGCTGCTCTGCAAGAAGATATCAGCTTCTATCGCAGCTTGATGGCCCCGACGGGGAACAAGCGCGGGCTGAGTATTGGTTCGCTCAACGTGATTTCGACCGGCGCGCCTAGGCAATACGAATACAAGCTGGTGGTTCAGCAGTTGGCTACGCGCCATACCATGTTGAATGGCACGCTGAAATTTAACATTGTCGGGCGACAAACGCTGAGTCCGGAACAAGGTGAGCAGTTGGTCACGCTTCCTCTGAAGGATGTATCGGACAATGTCAGTTATGAAAGCATCAAGCTGAGATTTAAATATTTTCAGACCATCGAGGGGCGTCTGCGTCTGCCAGATACCTTCGAACCGGAAAGAATTGAACTTATTGCCAAGTCGACAGGAAGTGAGCCCGTTGTGGTCGAAAAGAAATTTGGCTGGCTGGTACAGGAGAGCTAAATCAAGTGTGGGGTAAAAAGGAAAAAACTATGGGCTTTGCATCGGGTAGTACGACATTAATTTCGAAATCTACCGAATTGGTCGGAGATATTCACTTCAATGGGAATCTTGAAATTGAGGGTCGCGTGCGTGGCAATATCTACGCCGAAGAGGGCTCAGATGCTCGCGTTCGCATCATGGAAAAGGGGTTGGTGGAAGGTGAAATCAATGTGCCAACCATCGTCATCAATGGTGCGGTAAACGGCGATGTGCACTCCTCTAAACATGTTGAGTTGGCGGCAAAAGCCGCGGTTCAAGGGAATGTGCACTACAACATGATCGAAATGGTGAAGGGCGCGCAGGTGAACGGCAGTCTGCTCTACAGTGGCGGGAAGTCAGCTAAGGCGGCGCCAGAGGCTGATGATCTGCCTCTGACCGGTGCGGAAGTTGTCACTAATACTTGACCATTTTACTCGGGTAAAGGGATAATGCGCCCAGCTGATGTTCCGCTGGGCGTTTTGTCTGTGCGGCTGTTAAATTTGTTGGAGCTGTCGATGACCACCGCTGAAACTTTCACCCCTCAAGCCATCCAAGTGAGCAATAGCGCGATTGCCAAGGTGCGTTCGTTGGTTGAAGAAGAGGCCAATGATGACCTTAAGCTGCGAGTTTTTGTTACCGGTGGTGGTTGCTCGGGCTTTCAGTACGGCTTCACCTTTGATGAGCTCGTTGCCGAAGATGACGCCGTTATCGAAAAAGATGGCGTTACCGTGTTGGTTGACGTCATGAGTTATCCTTATATCGCTGGTTCTCAAGTCGACTACGAAGAGGGATTACAAGGCTCCAAATTTGTCATTCAAAACCCCAACGCAAGCTCCACTTGTGGTTGCGGTTCTTCTTTTTCCATATAGCGCGGGAGCCCTAGCTCTGCGTTATTGATACGATTTCGTGGAGTCTTGGTGTGCGTATTGCTGCGTTTTTTCTGTGTGTGTTGCTGAGCGCCAACTCGATAATGGCGGTGGCAGAAGATCTGCCCGAGGCGCCCGGCTATCTTGCTCAGCTTGAACTTCAAACCTCTGAAGAGCTTTATTCGGCACTGCTTAGAGCCGAAATGCTGTTTTTGGAAGGACGTTTTCTCGATCAGCTGCCGCCGGCCACTATAGTGGTGCATGGTCCACAGGTGGGGGTGTTTTTTAAGCGCCAATATCAGCAGAACAAAGTCGTCGTGGATTTGGCGGCGCGATTGAGCGCCTTTGGAGTCGTGGATATTTCTGTGTGTGAAACTCGCATGGGCGTCATGGGAAGAGATCGCCAAGAGCTATTTCCGTTTGTTGGCACTGTGCCCTTTGGGCCCGCCGAAGAACAGCGGCTTATCGCCGATGAAGGGTTTCTCTACTTTTAAGGCTTACCGCCAGAGGCTAGGCGTAGTAGATCCCGCCTAGAATGACCGCCCGTTGAGCGCCAGTGACGGCGGGACAGTTGCCGCTTGCTCTGGCCAAGGTTTGATGGGCAAGCCAGCCAAAAGCGGCGCCTTCCACCTGTTGTGGTTCAACTCCCATCGCCGAGGTGTCCGTCAGTGAGCACCGGCTGAGCTGCTGAAGCCTAGTCATTAATGCCTTATTCAAAGCTCCGCCTCCGCAAATGTAGATATCATCAATGGCCTTGTTCATCTGCTCAATCTGCTGATGAATGGTTTGAGCGGTATATTCCAGCAATGTTGCCTGAACATCTACGGGGGAAGGGGGATAGTCTAGCGTGTTAAGTTGCCCATCCAGCCAGTCGAGGTGGAAGTCTTCACGGCCCGTACTTTTGGGGCTGGCTTTGCTCAGGAAGGGGTGCTGGAGCAATTGCTGCAATAGCGGGGTATCAACACGGCCTTGATAAGCCCAGTCGCCGTTGTGATCATAATTGACCTGCTTATGGCGCTTGATCCAGCCATCCATTAGGCCGTTACCGGGCCCAGTATCAAATCCAGCGGTGAGTTGCTTGCCTTCTAGCAGTGTCACATTGCTGATACCTCCAATGTTCACCACGACTCGGTTCTTACCTTCGCAGCTGAATGCCGCTTGATGAAAGGCAGGGGCCAGTGGGGCACCTTCGCCACCAACCGCCATATCACGACGTCTAAAGTCAGCGACTGTGGTTATGCTTGTGCCCTGTGCGATCTGGTTGGGATCGGCGATTTGTAGGGTGAACTTATCGTCTCCATTGGGGCGGTGACGTATGGTTTGGCCGTGGCTACCGATAGCGGTGACCTGTTCGGGAGTCACCTTTGCTCGATCAAGAAGGGCATTGGCGGCATCGGCAAAAGCTCTCCCTAGCTGCTGATCGAGTCGGCCTAGTCGCTCGATTTCGTTATCGCCTGGAGCACACAGATCGATGATTTGCTGACGCAACGACTGAGGGTGCGGAACCTCCAAGTGAGCGATGACATTGATGTTGGTTTCACTGATTTCACTCAATGTGGCATCAATCCCGTCGGCGCTGGTACCCGACATCAGCCCAATATAGAGGTCGCTCATGGTTAAGTCCCGTCGGCGTTAGCAAGCAGCATTTGTTGGTGGTGCCTTTCTAAGGACGCCAGTATCGGTTGTGTGTGTGTGTCAAAGCGGGCCTGCTCAGAGCCGGCTATTGCCTTGGCTTTGGGCAGTTTTTGCAAGATGGTGCGCGGATTTCGGTGCACGCCATTGAGCAAAAATTCATAGTGCAGGTGGGGCGCGGTGGAGTAACCCGTTGAGCCGACGGTGCCAATCAATTGCTTCTGTTTCACCCGTTGGCCTACTTTAACTTTGCGCTTGTGCAGATGCAGGTACTTGGTTTGTATGTTGTTGCCGTGTTGAATGACAACATAATTACCGCTGGCTCGGTTGTAGGTCGAGGTGATGACTTTGCCGCTGCCAGATGCCCACACGGGAGTTCCTCTTGAGGCAGCGTAGTCGGTGCCGCGGTGGGCGCGAACAGTCTTCTTAATAGGATGCAGTCGGCGAGGGTTGAAATTGGAGCTGATGCGACGAAAATCCAGTGGTGCCCGCAAGAAGGCTTTGCGCATACTTTTGCCATCGGGTGTGTAAAAGTGGGCGTTGCCTTTGCTGTCTTCGTAGCGCACAGCGGTAAAGGTCGTTTTTTGGTTGGTGAACTCCGCGGCTAGGATATTTCCGTTGCCTATCTTTTCACCGTCCAAAAAGCGTTCTTCGTAGAGCACTTTGAAGTGGTCGCCTTTGCGAATATCCAGACCGAAATCGATGTCCCAGCCAAATATATTGGCCAGCTCCATAATCAGGTCGGCATCCATTTGTACTTTTTGGCCAGCCAGAAACAGCGAGGTGTTAATCGTGGCTTGGCGATAGGCGGTGTGGATGTCGGGAATGCGTGTTTCTATCTTGTGATCGAACTTTTGCTGGTTGTTGCGGCTAAACAACTCGCTGTTCAAGCGATCTTGGCGGTAGCGCAACCCCAATAGTTGGCGGTCTTCGATATGAAACTCAAGTTCGTGCCCGGGGTGAATTCGTTTCAGGGCTTTGGTGGCCTTGTTGCTATTCATAAACGCATATAGGTCTCGATCTGAAAGGCCTGCGCGTTGAAAGATGAGTGAAAGATTATCGCCCGAGCGGACTTTTTCTTTGTGCCAGTGAATAGACGGAATTACATCCTGCGTCATTGGTTGAGTCACATCGGACAGCAGCGGCTCAAGCTCAGAGTTGAAGGACAGGTCTAAGCTTTGGGAATTGCGCTTAGCTGCGTCCTCATCAGAAGGGGAGAGTAGAACTGTCGCTAACAGGATCGCTGTAAGTGCGACGGCGAACATCAAATGCTGACGCGGGAAGGTCTGTAACAGTTGTTTGAGCGATTGATTTTGATTGTATTTATTGGTCGTCATACCACGGATCGACTTAGGGCCAGAGTTGACTCGCAAATGGCTGGCCTATTGCTAAAAAGTTCAAGCACTTATATCAGAATTCTAAAGTGAAAAACAGATTTCACCGTGCCGATACTTGCAACACTTGTTGTCGGTCAGAGTTTCTGGGCGATTGTTGAAAATATCCGCCCCTTGTTTTTGCTTTTGAATTCGGTATTGTGCGCGTTTTGATTATCTTCGTAAGGGCTGTCCACTTGGCCCCTACCTCACTGACAGCAAGGTGTTCCATGTCCACAGTTGATGGCAATCTCATTCAGGATTTACGTGCCCGCGGTTTGATCGCGCAAATGACAGGAGACGATCATCTCGAATCCTACTTGTCTGAGGCCAGCCGCACTCTCTATTGTGGCTTTGATCCCACCGCTGACAGCCTCCATATCGGAAGTTTGGTGCCTTTGTTGACCTTGAAACGATTTCAACAGGCCGGCCACAAGCCCATCGCTTTAGTGGGGGGGGCGACGGGGTTGATTGGCGATCCTTCTTTTAAGGCTCAAGAGCGTAAGCTGAATACGCCTGATGTGGTCTCGACCTGGGTGGATAAGCTAAAGGCACAGGTGTCCCGCTTTATCGATTTTGATGCGCCGGACAATGGCGCCGAGGTGGTCAACAATCTAGATTGGACGGCTAACCTCAATGTGCTGGACTTTCTGCGTGATGTAGGCAAGCACTTCTCCATCAACAATATGATCAATAAGGAGTCCGTAAAACAGCGTATTGATCGCGAAGGTGCCGGGATTTCCTTTACTGAGTTTACCTATATGTTGTTGCAGTCATACGATTTTGCCGAGCTATATAAGCAGCACAACTGCAGTTTGCAGATTGGCGGGTCGGATCAGTGGGGGAATATTGTCGGTGGTGTGGATCTGGCTAAGCGCATGTACGGCGGGCAGGTCTTTGGCTTGACTCTGCCCTTGGTGACCAAGTCTGACGGCACTAAGTTTGGCAAAACTGAGAGCGGTACCATCTGGTTAGACCCATCGAAAACCTCTCCCTATGCCTTTTACCAATTCTGGCTTAATAGCGCCGATGCGGATGTCTACAAGTTCCTGCGTTATTTTACCTTCCTACCAGTGGCCGAAATTGATGCCATTGAAGAAAAGGATCGAGCTGCTGAAGGGCGACCTCAGGCGCAGGGAGTGCTGGCCCGAGAAGTAACGCGCCTAATTCATGGTGAGCAGGGGCTTGCCGCCGCCGAGCGTATTTCCGAGGCGATGTTTGCCGGTACCTTGTCCGATTTGGATGAGGGTGACCTAGAGCAGTTGGCCTTAGATGGATTGCCTTCTAGTGAATTGCCAGAAGGCTTTGCCGAAAAGCCACTGACAACACTTTTGGCTGAGTGCGGCATGGTTAAGGCGGCGCGCGAAGCAAAGGATGCGCTGGGTAGAAATGCAGTGCTCATTAATGGTGTCGCCAAGGGCGCGGCTGACAATATGTCTGCGGCGGAATCCTTTGCCGGCGACAAGGCCCTATACGGGCGTTACTTCCTGGTTAAGCTGGGCAAGAAGAAAAATCACCTATTCGTGCAAGCGAAATAAGTTTGTCTGATTGCTCGATATCAAGGCCCGCAATCGCGGGCCTTTTTCGTGGTTTCGATAAAAGTGACAAGTCGTTAAAAAATAGCTTGCCACATCAGATTCCCTGCGTATAATGCGCGCCTCTCAACAGCAACCCAAACGGTTTTTGTTGAGTTGGGTGGGTCGGCTTTGTTGCTGATCAGCTGGGATTGAGGTCGATGTTTAATGTAAAAATTGATTATCGAAAAGTTCTTGCCAAACCCAAAAGGCTGCGTATAATGCGCGCCTCTTAACACGAAGCCAAACGCTTTGAGTTGAGGGTTAAGTGAAGTGCTAAAGGCGCTTCAGTGATCTCAAGTTTGATTCGCTAAGTTGTTAAAACTTAATGACAAAAAGAGGTTGCCAAGCTTA
>PANW01000026.1 GCA_002707785.1 Cellvibrionaceae bacterium
GAAATATCCACATCCCACTCATCCGGGAGGGATCTGGCCACCTGCTTGCGGGCCATATTGGAATCGTCACAAATTACTAAAGGGATCGTCATGGAAGTCTATCTTGCTCCGCTTGTGTCTTATGATGCTCAAGGGTTTTGCTGCAATCTTAACATGGCAGCTGTCATGGATTGTACTCAGAAACCGCGTCTCTTCTATTCTAGCCACTTAAATCCAGTTATCAGACAGATGGCGATACCTAACACGCTCTCCTTACTTCACTATAGTCAGTATTCATAATTCAGAGGAATGCGTCGCTGATTACTGCCTCAATAGATATTCAGGGCTATCGGCGGAGTTAATCACAACATTAGATCTGTTGGTGAGTTTCAGCGCGACGGCGCCTGCTCTTGACGAGGGACACCCTAGTTTTAATGAAAGTCGTCGTTTCAGTGGTTGATTGAATAGATCTGTCTCTGCTAGAGAATTCGAAAACCAGCCATTGCACTCTCAGCATCAACATCCATCCACTCTACCGAACTGACACGGGCAAGTTCAGGCCCTAGAGTGAGCGCTTGTTGAGCCTCCGTGATACGTGACGAGGGGCCGCTCAGCAGTACTTCGACCCGGCCATCTGATAGGTTTTTGGCATAGCCCTCCAGCCCCAAGGATTCGGCCGTCTGCTGGGTAAAATAGCGAAAGCCTACGCCTTGAACCCGTCCGCTGACCCAGCCCTTCTTGATTTCCATCACTGAACCCCCTAAATACTATGGCTTGGCGACGCTTTTAACACTGACTTCGTAACCGGGTTTCAACCAGGCCGCCAAGGACTCTTGGGTTTGAGGCCCCACCAGGACACCGCGATAAACACCCTGCGGATCAAAAACAAAGGTTGCCGGCAGAACACTGGGACGCTCGAAGCCCAAAACCTGTGCTGGATCGACCTGTAGTTGAGTAAACTCAATCCCCAGTTCTTGGCTATGCTGCGTCAAGGTGGCTAAATCGGGATTATCATAGTTAACCCCCAGCACACGCCCCTGAGCAAATTCATTCAACTCGGGAATCTCTTTGCGACAGGGCGCACACCACACGGCCCAGTAGTTAATAAATACCCACTCACCGCGAAGCGACTGCCAACTCAAGGGAGACTCATCAAGCGTATCAAAGGCCTGATCACCACAGGCCGATAGCAGCAGCACCGCGAAAATAGAGATTCGCCTTAGCCGCGACGGCTCAAGCCAGCAAAGAAGTTGTCCAAAGATCACGCGACTACCCCTGCCCTTGAGAACCAGGGAGAAGGCTACTGCTCTCGGACTCTTCTCTGTTTTTAACTCCTTCATCATCCTCAGTAACGCCATTTGTGGCTTCGTCATCAAATGCCTCGAGCGCGGACAGCGTGACTTCAGTAGTGCTCGTAGGAATTTGCGATGGATCGGTCTGGTGCACCAACTCTTGTCCCGCCAAGGTACCCAACTCCTGTCGCAGCGCCTCTAAGCCTTCGCCCTCATTAGGATAAGCGTTTGAGTCCTCGCCTGAGACATGAAAAATCTCGCTCACCGGCACATCAAACTCCACTTCGACGTGCTGATCTATGGAGAGTAATCGACTGGCTACATTGGGAAACCAATCAAATGTTTGCAAGTAATCACTTACGCCCGGCATCTGAGACTCTACACCAACCATGTCAGCGAGCTCTCGCAAGGTGAAGGTAGACAGATCGCGACTGAGCACATAATCCCCCTGCTGGGTCACCGTAATGAGGTGATGTGTCAGCAGAGAGGCTCGAACTCGCTGCCACTGCTCAGATTCAATACCAATAGCCATTAACTGCTCGTCGTTGGCCCCAGCACCGGTGCGTTGACACATATGAAATTTCCACAGCGCTAGCAGTGCCGCGATTAAATCAGGGTAGGACGCGCCCGCAGATGCCGTCTTGAAGGTCGATAAGGTGCGTACAAATACGGCACCCGCTAAAACGATCATCCACAGAACGTAAATCCACAGGAGAAACAACGGCACCATCGCAAACGCACCGTAAACCGCGGTGAAGGTGGTATGTGCCACAATCCAGCCAAATAGGTCTTTGAACAACTCAAAGCAGATGGCGGTCGCGACCCCACCGGCCAGGGCATCTTTAATAGGCACCTTGCAATTGGGTACGGCCGCAAACAAAAGCGTGAACCCCAAAGTGGTAAACAACCAAGGGAAATAACCGAGAACGGTGGGAATAATCCCTAGGGCATCGTAACCATCGACAAAGAACCTGAGTGACAGCAAGTAAGTACTGATCGCCAACCCGACCCCGAGCAACAGTGGGCCTAGACTTAGCACCGCCCAGTAGAGCAGAAAGTTCGGCAGGCCTTTACGAGCCTCGATGACGCCCCAAATACCGTTGAAGGTGCGCTCGATATTCTTGATCATGAAGTAGGCAGTGGCCACCAACATCAGCACGCCGACCATGGTCAAGCTGCGAGCCTGGGCGGTAAATTCGGTGAGGTATTGCTCAATTTCCAGCCCAGAATCAGGCATCACATATTGAAACAAAAGCGCCTGAAATTTATCCGACAACCCTTCGAAGGCAGGAAACAGGGAGAACATGGTGAATATCACTGTCATGGTCGGCACTATGGCAAACAGTGTCATATAGGTCAGTGCCGCCGCCTGCTGGCGACACCCTTTTTCGACATACTCTTGATACAAGAGCGGCAGAAAGCGAATGACCGCAGCCAGTCCGCCGGAGGTTGAAGTGGATGTCGATTGATCAGCCATGCGGTACCTGTTCTCCAAGCTTCAGAAGTCCCACCACTAGCCAGCGTTGAGCTAACCGTCGCCTATGACGGAAGCCGCGACCTTAACCCAGTCCAAGAAACACAGGATCAGGGTATATTTAGCCCTAGTATGCGACTTCTGAGGTGTCTTAAGTTGTTGTTATGATTACAATAGATGAATTATGACAGATCAACATAAAGGAAATTTGTGCAATGGTCACCATTTATCACAACCCCCGCTGCTCCAAGTCTCGTCAAACCCTCGCTCTGATTGAAGAAAAGGGCGTAACGCCAGAGATCGTGCTCTATTTGGAAAACACGCCAACGGCTGACACCCTGAAAGCACTGGTGAAAAAGCTGGGTATTTCTGCCCGCCAACTGCTGCGTAAAGGTGAAGACGCCTACAAAGAGCAAAACCTGAAAGACGACAGCCTCAGCGATGCCCAACTCATAGACGCCATGGCTAAGTTTCCGAAGCTGATTGAACGCCCAATCGTCGTTAAAGGTGACCAAGCCGTGCTCGGTCGCCCGCATGAGAACGTGCTGGAGCTGCTCTAACATGTCCGATTCGGTCAATTCTGCATACGTTCTGGTGCTCTACTACAGTCGCCATGGAGCAACAGCACAAATGGCGATGGAGATCGCCCGAGGTGTCGAACAAGTCACCGGCATAGAAGCTCGCGTGCGAACAGTGCCTTCAGTGTCGCCCAATACAGAGCAGTCGGAACCCGAAATTCCAGCCGATGGCGCCCTCTATTGTTCGCTGGAAGATCTGCAACATTGCAGTGGCCTGATACTCGGCAGCCCCACTCGCTTTGGCAATATGGCCGCACCACTAAAACACTTTATCGACAGCACCAGCACACTCTGGCTCAACGGCCATCTCATCAACAAGCCGGCGGCGGCCTTTACCTCCACTGGGAGCCTGCACGGTGGGCAGGAAGCGACCTTGCTAACCATGCTGATTCCGCTTCTCCATCACGGCATGGTGCTCGCCGGCCTACCCTATAGCGAAGATCAATTGATGACCACTGCCACTGGGGGAACCCCTTATGGCGCCTCTCACGTGGCGGGCAGCAGCAATGACAATCCCATTAGCACGGAAGAAAAGCAGCTGTGCCAAGCGCTGGGCAAACGCGTCGCCTCTCTGGCCCAAACTTTGATTGCCTCTTAACCTTTACGGAACCCTCATGACCACTCCCAGCTCAACCACCTCCGAAAGCAGCGCTCCGCCACTGTTACTCGCCAAGCGACTCAGCCAATTGATGGTACTGGCATTGATCGCACTCTATACCACCACTAGTCTGTTGGATGACAAGATCCTGTGGACAGTATTGCTGGTACCTTGCTTGAGTATTGGCATGTTTCTACCCGGTATGTTCAATAATCACGCCCGCAGCTATGACTGGTTGTGCTTTGTGATTCTGATCCACTTTACTGTGGCGGTGACAAATATCATGTCGCCAACTCCCGAGTGGAATGACTATGTACAAACGCTGCTAACTAGCGCACTCTTTATTTGCTCGATGATGGCCAGTCGCTGGCAGAAAGCCAGTCAGTTGCTGCAACAGGACAGCTAAATCAACTATCAAATACGCCGCTGCGCTGCAGCCACTGCCCGAACACCTCAAACTACCACACGGCGCTGGGGTGAGATTTGGACCGCTAGCACAGATAGCGATCCTAGGAACGACCTACCGACGGTTGGAAACTCTCACGCCCAAAAGGGTCAAAGCGGTATAGCAATTACGGACCTCTACTCAGTTATCAACGGAAAGATACGACAAAAGGAACTCGTTTTATGAGCTCAACTAACCCCGGCTTGATACGCAGAGTGCTTTCTGGCCTCTGGCGTCTACTCACTTGGATTCGAACCAGCCTCGCCAATCTCGTGTTTTTGGTGTTAATTCTCGTGTTAGTCGTCGCATTGCTGCCTAAAGATGCGGCACAAATGCCTGATAAGACCGCGCTGCGAATCGCGCCTGGGGGCTATCTGGTCGATCAATACAGCTATGTTGATCCCCTGTCGCAAATTCTCGAACAAGATCAAGAGCGCACGGAAACACGGGTACGTGATATTGTCGATGCGATCAATGCGGCCAGCCAAGATGAGCGCATCACCTCCATCGTGTTGGACCTCAATTATTTGATTGGTGGGGGTTTAAGCAAACTGCAGGAAATCAGCCACGCGCTCGATGCCTTCAAACAATCCGGTAAACCCATCTACGCCATCAGCGATGCCTATTCACAAGAGCAATACTATTTAGCGAGCCATTCCGACCACATCATGATGCACCCCATGGGCGCCGTCATACTAACGGGCTATGGTAGCTACCGAAATTACTTTAAGTCGGCGCTCGATAAGCTCTCATTAAACATGCATGTATTTCGAGTTGGCGAATACAAAGATGCCGTAGAGCCTTATCTGCGCGATCAAATGTCAGACGCCTCCCGTGAACACAACAGCCAGTGGCTCAATGAACTGTGGAGTGAATACACCCAGTACGTAGAACAGCAGCGGGAATTAAATGTAGGGGGTGTTAATGATTACATCAATAATCTCGATACTCATCTCGCAAAGCAAGATGGCAACCCCGCGGCAACGGCGAAAGCACTTAACCTCGTTGACCACCTGTTTAGCCATCATCAGCAGCGTGAATTCTTAGTCGACAAACTCGGCAAAGACGAAGAACTAGACGATTACAAAGCACTGGAGTACGAAGACTATTTAGCCTTCGTGCAACAGGAAAAACTGCCCGAGGCCGACAAGGTTGGGCTGATTGTCGCCAAGGGTGTCATTCTTGACGGCGAACAACCCGAGGGCAGCATTGGTGGAGATACCCTTGCTCAATTGATTCGCGATGCCCGTGACAATGATGATATTAGAGCTTTGGTCATGCGGGTCGACAGTGGTGGTGGCAGTGCGTTTGCCTCAGAAATTATTCGCCAAGAGATGGAACTGACTCGTCAAAAAGGCATTCCCATATTGATTTCCATGGGCAGCGTGGCCGCTTCTGGTGGCTATTGGATTTCCATGTCTGCCGATGAAGTTTGGGCCACTCCTAGCACTATCACCGGTTCCATTGGTGTTTTCAGTGCCTTTCCGACTATTGAAAATAGCTTGGAGAAAATGGGTATTTCAACCGATGGAGTTGGCACCACTGAACTGGCAGGCGCCTTGCGTATGGATCGCCCCCTCTCGCCGCTGGCAAAAGATATTTTGCAACAAAGTGTTAACAGCATTTACCAACAGTTCTTAGATATTGTTGCCACATCGCGCCAGACCACCAGCGCAAGAATTCATGAAGTGGCCCAAGGCAGAGTCTGGACTGGCCGTGCCGCCAAGGATCTCGATCTAGTCGATCATCTTGGCGATCTTAATGACACCATTGCTGCGGCCGCTCAACTTGCTGAACTCGACAACTACGATGTGTTTGAAGTGAAAAAGCAATTGTCGCCAAGCGAAATGTTTGCCAAGCAGTTGGCGGGAGAATTGGCTCAAGTGAGTCATTTCGCGAGCTTGTCGTCTTCACCTCTGCTGGACATGTTGAAAAGCGCTGAGTCTCAATTCCAACCTTTGATTAAGTTGCTCAACAGCGGCGATCCGCGTTCGGTGTATGCTCAGTGTTTAGAGTGTGTAGCGCCCTAATCCGGAAGTAGAAACCAGTAGCCGAGGCTGAGTATCGCCCTGGCGTTGCCAGCAGTTCACGCCCACCTCTTCGTTCGGGCAGTGGTCACTCACTGCTCGAACCTGCATCGACTTGAATCATCCGCTCCATTCACGCTAGTATTCTCTGAGCGTTAAGGGCAACGACTGACCACTCATTCGCCATCGATAAAGAACGATCTTTTTTCGATGCTGAGGTCAGCCGACATCATCTATCAGCCTTTGCGCGTACTGCTCGGCCAGTCCGTAGTATATCGCCGACTCACTTATCATTATCGCCATCGAGGCGCATAACAGAGAGCAGTGGATATAGGGCGAATGATAAGTCCCCAGAAGCAGTGCCCCTCAAATCAACTTCTTCGCTCTGAGAAACGGGTTTGCCCGCTAAACTCACGCCTGCCAATCGTGGCCTGCCTCCTGTTTTGGGCTCTAGCAACTTGTCCTATCAGCTGGGCTCACACACTCCCACTAACCGATGAGTTGAGGGCGGTTCTACCGCCAGTATCTGGCTATTTGAATAAGCAAAGCGGGGATCTTGTTATCGCCGTTCCCGATGCTATCGCCCCTTACGCCATNGCTGANACNCATCGCGGCATTGAAGTGGACATCGTCAATGCCGCTCTCGCTCAACAGGGACATCGCATTANTCTAAAGTACATTCCGCTAGGACGGCTCAATCATGTTTTGATGGATAAAACAGTGGATGGGGCCATGACGGTGAAAGAGGCTTTCATCGACGCCGCCCCGATATACTTTTCCCAACAACCACACATTTTTTATCACAACGTTGTCATCAGTCGCGCCGAGCAAGCGCTCGATATCAAAGGAGTTGCAGCACTGGCGAACTACTCAATCGCCGTTTTTCAAAACTCCAACAGCTACCTAGGATCGCAATGGGTCGACATGCGCCAACAAAGTCGCCGCCCTATCTCCGAGATTGCCAATCAAAAAAGTCAGATCAAAATGCTGTTTGCCAAACGGGTGGACACACTGGTGATCGACCTCAACATTTTTAACTATTACCGCCAACAACTGGACCACCACCAGGCGACTCCGGTTAGCATTCATAAGGTTTTTGAAAAGAATTATGTAAAGGTGGCTTTCAGAAATGAAGAAATTGCCCGCAGTTTTGACCGGGGGCTAGAGGCCATCATCGACAATGGTCTCTACCAAAAAATTCTCATGCATTATCGTCAACCATTCTCAGAATAACCCACATGCTGGAGAAGCGATATGCGTACCGAAACAGTTGCCGTATCGCCCCGGTGCCCCTCGTGATGACGAGATTCAGCATCTAACCATACCGTTATTTGTAAACCACGCCGGATTTCATCACAAAATCCACATCCAATAGCTCTTCAATATTGTTCAGTGGAGAACGATCCACGGCGATAATGTCTGCGTACTTGCCTTTCTCGAGCGAACCAATTTGGTCACTCATCCCCAATAAATCAGCGGCGTTGGTGGTGGCGGTGACGATCACGTCGGCCTCATCCATCCCCGCCTTCACCATCAGCACGGCCTCTTGGGCATTGATCCCGTGAGCAGAAACACCTGAATCCGTACCAAACGCGATTTTCACACCCGCCTTGTGAGCGCGAGCAAAGTTATTCATCATATCGCCCCCCACTCGGATGGATTTCTTTTTGATTGCTGGGCTCATAAAATCCATGGTCAACGCCATTTGCTTAACCGTTTCACCCGCCAGTAAAGTCGGCACTAGATAAGCGCCATTTTTCTTAAACAATNTNATCGCCTTCGGGCCGGTATAAGTGCCGTGTTCGATGCTATCGACGCCGGCTTCCAGTGCTGCGATAACACCGTCTTCCTGATGAGCGTGAGAAGCGACTTTGCGTCCCATGCGTTTTGCCGCCAACACCACTTCTTTCAGTTCATCGGCTTCCATTTGTTGACCGGTTCCAGTCGCGCGATCGGTCAGCACCCCGCCCGTTGAGGTGATTTTAATCAAATCAGCACCGTACTTAATGCTATTGCGCGTGGCTCGACGACAATCAAAAGGACCATCACAGACATTGTCGTGAGTCCCCAGCTTCAGCAATTCCGGTCGTTTACCGCTGACATCATTGTGCCCACCAGTGATACCTACGCCACCGGCCGCCACGATACGAGGCCCCTCAACCCAGCCATTGGCAATGGCATCTCGCAGTGCGTACATGGCTTGCTCATCGGAGCCCACATCGCGCACAGTGGTGAAACCGGCGGCGAGGGNTTTCTTGCCCATGTAAATGCTGCGCATTTGAACCAATTCTCGGGAATCTTTCAGCTCTTGTGTATCGTTGTTTGGCCCCAGCTCAAACTGTAGGTGAACGTGAGAGTCGATCAACCCCGGCAGTACAAACTTATCTTTCAGATCAATAACACGGGCACCGCCCTCGATAGTGTCTGCACCGACATAGCCATCTCGAACATCGACGATTCTCTCATCGTCGATGATTATGCTCTGCTGAGAGCGAGGTTTCTCACCCGCAATCGCCAACAACTCGCCGGCATGAATAACCAAGGTTTCCGCCATTGTTGCTGGGCTTAGGCTGCAAGCGCCCGCTACCAGCAACTTCTTCACAAACGAAGTCGAACACATTGATTTGAATTGCATTGGGGCGCTCCTGTGCCATTGATTGACTGATCGAATAACTATAACCGAGTAGCCATAGCTGACTAATCTGATAGCTATATAACGAAAGACCGGCGCTTTCCCTCACTGCAGAATCTATGGCGCGACTCGCCATTAGTGAGCAAGGCACAACAATCGTTGAACAGGAGAGTCAGCTAGACCGTGACAGAAACTGTGACGGTAACTTTCTGATAACACCAAAATCAACCAAGTAGAGTCTGCTTCATAGGAGTCCGCTTAAATAGGGCGCAAGTAGAGCCCAACACAAGGCCAAACCCAAAACATAAGTACCCACCGCCCCAATGAAACGCAACGGATTGGGTTGAGCAAGCGTCTTGGGTACGATCATGCCCACAGCGAGCAGATAGCGGCAGCCGGTTACCAACACCATACACCAGAGAACCCAGACAGGCTGTGGGGATTGAGCCAGCATATACATCAACAGCGCCAGCAAGGGCACAAATTCAATCTGATTGCCGTGGGCTCGAACCAATTGATAAAAACTGCTATCAGGGTCTTCAGGGGCACCGGCGAGAATATTCAGCCGTCCTCGAGCAATCGTGACGGCAATGGCTAGAATGAAACACAGTAAGATCAGCAGAAAAATACACAGGTAGGGTAAAACATCTAACGGTAAAGCAAACATGGCTAAGCTCCTTCTATCGCGGTAAAACACGTTGATCAATGAACCAAAGGATCTATGTTCATCGATACAGATTCATATCTGTGTGCCCGTATAACGTCTTCCCTGACATCGGCTTATGTTGTTCGCAGGGACAGCTCAGTCATTTCGATTAACGCCTAACCTTTGACTCTAAGCCGTAACTTGCTACCACATTAGATCGTCAGGGATTTGATAATCCGCGTAAGGATCATCCTCTTCTGCCGCTTCTGTACTGACCTCAGCAAGAGAAACGATCGCACTGCTATCGCGTTCAGCAATTTTTTCAGCCACAGGGGTTGGGACCAGCTCATAGCTCTCTCCCAGCTTGACGATAGCCAACCGACCACGGGTCAATAGACGCTGCAATTCAGCCGTCACATAGAGCTTCTTGATCTGTTTGCCATCGGTAAAGTTGTAGGCAATATCGCCGCCGCCCTTACTTTGTACATTCATTTCAATCAGCTGCTTAATTTGCGCGGCTATCGCTTTGCGCTCGACCTCCGCTTGGCGCTGGGCATTGAGTTCACGGTCTTTGGCGGCCTTTTCTTCACGGACTTTTTGCGCCTGCAGTTTGGTTTCGTCCACCACCTCTTGCTTGGACTTCTTCTGAACTTTGGCCGCTTTACGCTTGTCTTTCTGGTTTTGCTTGGCCTTTTTGGCGTCCACCAAACCGGCTTTTAACATTTGCTCTTGTAGGGAGCTCATGACGCCCTCTCCTCAACAGGTGTGATTGAATCAGAGCGCCATTTTAGCAGTTCAATTGCCGTTTAACAGTTCAAATACGCAGGGACAACCGCTAAGCGATTCCCAAAGCCTCTTTATGGCGCTCGATCTCAGGACGCATACGACGTTTAATGGTGGTGTAAGTCACACGATCTTTTTGACTCAATATCTTCGCCAGTTCCATCGCCGCCTGCTGTAGCTCCTCCTGAGGATGGATGCTGTCAACGATGTTGAACTCGTTGCACTGCTCGCCGGTATAAGCAACACCGGTAAGCGCCATATGCTTGAGCGCATGATGATTCGGCATAAGGCTGATAATATCGGTCATCATGGGCGTAAACGGAATGTGAATATTGACTTCTGGGTAGCAAAAACGACCGCGATCAGAGCGCATCACTCTAAAGTCGGCGGCGGAGGCGATAATAGCGCCGCCAGCATAAGCGTTGCCGTTCAAGCAAACCACCGACGGGGCATTGAGCAGTGCCAGACGATAGAGAAACACCTCGAGCGTTTTGACAAACTCTTCGCGCTGCTCATCATTGCAAGCCATCAACCATTCCAGATCGATTCCTGTNGAGAAGGTTTTTTCGTGCTCGCAAGTAATCAGCAGGGCGGTATTGCCAGAATAAGCCTCCACCGTATCCAACGCAGCCAAATACTCCTGCATAACACTGAGATTAAGCTTGTTCTCATTGTCGTTATTAATCAGTGTTAAAACATGGACGCCATCTTGGACATTTAGACTCATCGTAGCCATAGCAGTGCTCTCTCAGTTGTATGGTGACTAAATAGTGTGACTCAGTCTAATCAAGCCATTGCTTTTGCGCCTATGACGAAATCGGTCATTGTTGGTGGCTTTTATAGCTCATCGAAACAATTTGATTCCTGCGGTCAATGGTTTCGTTAGAATAGGTCTAAATATCTGCAAGAGAATCTATTTAATGGCAACCATCAGTTGGTTTGGTTTAGCGTGGTGTCTTCTACCCATCGCGCTTGTTTGCGCTATTTATTGGCGCTGGCAGGGGAATGTCGGGGAAGTATTGGTGGCTAATGCGCGCATGCTGGTACAGCTAATTGGCGTCGGTTATCTGCTGATTTTTCTTTTCGATAACCCTTCGCCTTGGACCAGTCTTGCGGTTGTGAGCGTAATGATCGCCGCCGCGTCCTGGATTGCTATTCGCCCTGTGCGTGCTCAGCCCGGCTTTTGGCTACCGGCGGTATGGGCGCTGGCTATAGCGGTCAGCGTGCACTTGTTGATTTCTTTGATGCTCGTCATGGAGGTTGAGCGCTGGTACACCCCCAGTATTTTGATTCCGTTNGCGGGTATGTACTTTGCCAATACCATGAACGCAATCAGTCTCTCNGCGGAACGCTACTGNTCAGAAATCAAACAGGGACAAAACCTGGAACAGGCGCGACTGACCGCATTTAACGCGGCCATGATTCCNCAGATCAATGGCTTACTGGCTGTCGGCTTAGTGGCACTGCCGGGCATGATGACGGGGCAAATTTTGTCGGGGGTGTCGCCACTGATTGCCGTGCGCTACCAAATCATGATCATGGCGATGATTCTCGGGTGCAGCGGATTGGGCAGNNCNATCTTATTGTCGATGCTGAGCGTGAAAGCTCGGACGCAGTCGATCACTGAGTAGTGCACTGATTGTGATAGAAATTCACCACCAGATCGACAAATTGCTCTGGGCGGAAGAAGACGGAAGCGTGCCCCGCCATGGGGATACTCGCGAATTGCGCCTGCGGCATTTGCTTTGCGATTCGACGTGACTCGTCAAAGTTCACATCTTGCTCACCGCAGGCCACCAATACTGGCAGTGTTACTGATGACAGGGATTCGGTTAAATCCGGTTCCTGTTCATGAGCGGTATGCGCGAGCCGTGCGCTGTCTCTGTTTTCGTAAAAGCGCCAGTGTTTGTGCAATTGGGGCAAGCTCTCACCGGCGTCTCGCAACATCTGCTGCGCCTGATGAGCTAAGTCATGTTGACGCGACTGCTTCACCGGTGGNGTTAGAGCGGTATCAAAAAAGCACGCGCCGATGAGTCGTTGAGGATGTTCCAGCACGACTCTAGCCAAAGTGCGACTGCCATAGGCCATTGCTGTCACCAACGCACGCTCTAGCCCTAGAGCATCCATAAGGCCGATAAGATCATTGCCATATTGACTAAAACGATAGCTCGCGTCTTCTCCGCCGCTGCTTTTCCCAGTACCGCGAATATCAAATCGCAGCACTCTGAAGTGTTGTAATAGGGGCTCCATCACCAGATCCCAACAGGTCAAATTGTGGCTGGCCATATTGATCAAGGCCAATACTGGTTTTTCTTTATCGCCCTCCAAGACGTAGTGCAGCTGCACACCGTTGACGGATAGAAACTGGTCACTCTGCTGATAAGAATTCAACATAATAGGCTCATTGGGTTGCGGTAAAAACTGACGTTGCGCATCATGGTNCATGGACACAGAGTTTGTCTACCACAGGAAAATCCCAATCTTCCTCCTCAGCGAGAATGGCGTCTACATCATCGATAGAGGGCTTGGTAGGTAAAGACATAGTTCGCTATAGTGGGCCTGCGAAAACAACCCACCTCTTATAACAGGTTTAGAAGGATGCCCTCCATGTTATCAATCGATTTTTCACAACTCGCTCAACGTTGCGCAGCCGTTGCCTTACTGGCAATCAGTGGATGGGCGCAAGCAGAGTGGACGCTGCAAAACCAACAGTCGCAGCTGAATTTTGTGTCAGTGAAAAAATCTGCCGTTGTGGAAACTCATCAGTTCAAGCAGTTGGAGGGCAAGATTGATGCGCAGGGCAANGCCATGATCGATATTGATCTCACTAGCGTCAGTACCGGTATTGCCATCCGCGATCAGCGCATGCAAAACATGNTGTTTGAAACCGAACAACACCCNAAAGCAAGTCTATCAGCCAAGATCGACACCCAATGGCTAAGCGCCTTAAGAAGCGGCGATTCAAAAGCGCTGGATTTGACCTTCACTCTGTCCCTGCACGGCGCCACGCAATCAATCAATGCGCCCGTGCAAGTCACCGCCCTCAACAATCAACAACTGCTGGTCAGCACCTTACAACCGATCGTCGTCAAGGCCGCTGATTTTGACCTACTGGCAGGTGTCGACAAGCTCAGAACCGTGGCAGGACTGCCTTCGATCACCATCGCTATTCCTGTCACCGCACAATTACTGTTCAAGCAGCAGTAATTCACCCCCGCTCACAGGCGGAGCCAAGACACTCTCCTAAGTCACTCCGCCCTAAGCCGCCCCTTCACTTCCTACCTATTCTCTGACCAGCAACTCTTTCAGCCCGTAGCCCGTAGCCCGTAGCCCGTAGCCCGTAGCCCGTAGCCCGTAGCCCGTAGCCCGTAGCCCGTAGCCCAGCATACGATCACTAACTCCCTCGCGATACCTGCTTCTATCGCAACCCTGAAGCGGCGTTGACTCACATCAAGGTGCATAACTACCGCACCTCGTATAATGGCTATCTTTGCCCAGAGAAATAGTCACTATGTCGCAACCACGCCTGCAATGGAACCAAGCCATGATTCATCGCTATGACTTGGCAGGGCCGAGATACACCTCCTACCCCACGGCACCTCAATTCGTCGAGAACTACGCCGAGCGCGAAGTCGACGCCGCCATTGAGCGCAGTAATGAGTCTGGGCGTCCGTTATCGCTGTATCTCCACATTCCGTTTTGCGACACGATTTGCTACTACTGCGGT
Source organism: Cellvibrionaceae bacterium (assembly GCA_002707785.1). GTDB lineage: Bacteria > Pseudomonadota > Gammaproteobacteria > Pseudomonadales > Cellvibrionaceae > Pseudomaricurvus. The sequence continues at coordinate 14,182 of PANW01000026.1, forward strand.
TGCAATAAGATCATCACCGCCAACAAAAAGCGCGCGCGTCCCTACCTAGATGTACTCAAGCGCGAAATCGCCATGCGCGCCGATCAGTTTGACCGCTCTCGGCCAGTCAACCAGCTGCACTGGGGCGGCGGCACCCCCACCTACATTAGCGATGACGAAAAACGCGAACTGATGGCCTGTACCCGCGAGCACTTTCAACTGCTCGACGATGATAGCGGTGAATACTCCATCGAAATCCATCCCGGTGGTCTCACCCCCGATACTTTGGGCGTGCTGCGCGATATTGGTTTTAACCGCCTCAGTATGGGGGTGCAAGACTTTGATCCCACCGTGCAAAAGGCCGTCAATCGCTTTAACAGCGTCGAGGAAGTCGCCGCGCTCTCAAGCCGTGCTAAGGCTGAAGGTTTCCACTCGTTGAGCATGGATCTGATTTACGGCCTGCCTCATCAAACTCAGGAAAGCGTGGCCAAGACGCTTTCACAAGTGATCGAGCTGGCACCCGAGCGCCTGTCTCTATTCAACTACGCTCACCTGCCGCATCTGTTCAAAAGTCAGAAGCAGATGGATGCCTCGGCCCTGCCAGAGCCCAGTGAGAAATTGCGTATTTTGGAGAATTCAATTCGCGGCTTGCAAGACGCCGGTTACGTCTACATTGGTATGGACCATTTTGCCAAACCTGACGATCCACTTGCTTTGGCGCAGGAGCAAGGGCTACTGCAACGCAACTTTCAAGGTTACGCCACCCATGGTAACTGCGACCTACTGGCGCTGGGAGTCTCCTCCATCAGTGCCATCGACAATATTTTTGTACAGAATCACAAGGACATTAATCTCTATACTCAAGCGCTGGAAGCCAACCAGCCCGCCTCTTTCAAAGGNCTCACCCTGACTCGAGACGACCAACTGCGCCAAGCGGTGATCAACCAACTGATTTGTCATTTTGAACTCAGCTTTGAGCCCTTTAATCACGCCTACGACATCGATTTCGAGCGCTACTTTGCCGCCGCGCTCTATGAACTTGAACCCATGATCGAAGATCGGCTAATTAGCCGCAGTGATACGGGCCTCAAGGTTTCCAACGATGGCCGCCTATTGATTCGCCGCATTTGTATGGCCTTTGACGCCTATTTGGATGCGCCCAGTCCGGTGAAATATTCGCGAATTTTGTAGATCATCGTCCGTTTTGCCCCTGTGGGAATGCCCTTCGTTTGAGTTACTATAGCGCTAATTGAAGCAACCTCACGACAGCGACAACGCCTATGAGCACACTCACTCACCTCGACCATCAGGGCCATGCTCACATGGTCGATGTCGGCAAAAAAGACGACACTGAGCGTCAAGCCACCGCCGAAGCCTTCATTTCCATGACGCCGGAAACCCTGCAACTGATCATGGAGGGCGGACACAAAAAAGGGGATGTCTTTGCCGTGGCCCGCATAGCCGGCATCCAAGCCGCGAAAAAGTGCTCAGACCTGATCCCTTTGTGCCATCCACTAATGCTGACGTCGGTTAAAGTCGAGCTGCAGGCACTTCCCGATGACAACCAAGTTCGCGTTGAGAGCACCTGTAAACTGCGCGGCCAAACTGGGGTTGAAATGGAAGCCCTGACAGCCGCTTCAGTTGCCGCCCTCACGCTCTATGACATGTGTAAAGCCGTCGACAAGGGTATGGTCATTCACAACCTACGTTTATTGGATAAACAAGGTGGTAAATCCGGCCACTGGCAAGCCGATGATGTGCGCGCTGCAAAAAACGAAGGCGGACAATCATGAATATGCCCAAATCTCTCTCCCTGCGGTTCTTTGCTCGTCTGCGCGATGACCTCAACACCAGCGAAGAATCACTGGTACTGCCCGAGCAAGTCACAACCGTAGAAGAGCTTAAGCAATATCTCTGCCTGCGAGGCGACAACTGGCAAGCAGCCCTCAATACACCGGGATTGTTTGCCGCGGTAGAACAAAAAGTCGTCGACTGGGACACCCCTCTAGAAGGGCACGAGGAGGTGGCGTTCTTCCCACCCGTGACAGGGGGTTAAGATGATCCTTGTTCAAGAAGCCGACTTTGATACTCAGCAGCAATACCAAGCCTTACAGCAAGATTGCCCGCAAATCGGTGCGATTGTCACCTTCGTCGGGCTGATGCGCGATTTTAACGAGGGTGACCAAGTCTCCTCACTGTTTCTTGAACACTATCCGGGGATGACCGAAAAAGTCCTTGAGGACATTCGCCAACAGGCGATGCAGCGCTGGCAGCTCAATCAAATACGCATTGTTCATCGCGTTGGTGAGCTGGCGCCCAGTGATCAAATCGTGTTTGTGGGTGTATCCAGCGCCCATCGAGGGGATGCCTTTGCCGCCTGTGAATTTGTTATGGATTTTCTGAAGACTCAGGCTCCCTTCTGGAAGCGTGAACAAACCCCTGAAGGCAGCCGTTGGGTAGAGGCCCGTCAGAGCGACGATAAAGCGGCAGATCGATGGAATGACGAGTCGAAGTGATCAGCTTCAAAACGGCTCGGATTCAAAACGGCTCAATTCAAAACGATTTTGATTTAGCGAGACTTTAACGGAGCACAGCTTTGATGTAGGGCAGCTTTGATTTAGAGCAGCTCGGATTTAACGTCGCTCGGATTTAACGTCGCTCAGGTTTAACCTCGCTCGGATTTGTAGCCCTAAAAAGGGTTTGACCGCGCAGGTTAATTGAAAGAGAACTGCAAGCCTCTATCTTTGTAGGCTTTAAGCGAGACATTGTGAGCACCATCGACCAACACTCTTTTAATCAGAAATGATTTATCTAAGGTACCCCGCTCACAGTCGGCAAGGTTAAGAACCTTTTCTTTCACCGGCCGCTTCACCGTATTTCTCACCACCAGTACTTTTGGCAGATGGCGATACTTGTGATTGGTGGTAAGCACAATACCCACACAACCGTTCGTCATTTCGACAATGCTGCCCGGTGGATACAGACCCACCATTTCTAGGAATTGCTCGGCCAACCGCTCATCAAATTGAGTGCCGCGATTGTCGAAGATCTCCTTCAGCGCATCGGTCGATGAGCGGGCATCTTCGTAGACTCGCTTTGCGGTCATGGCATCGTAGGCATCAGCAATTGCCACAATACGAGAAAACTCAGAAATACCGGATGCTTTCAGACCACGAGGATAGCCATTGCCGTCGAGGCGCTCATGATGGCTATAGGCCACGTCAACCACACCGTGGTAGGAACCCGGAGCTGTCATCAACAAATTGCGCCCATGCACCGTATGAGCCTTGATCATCTTGAACTCTTTGTCGGTCAAACGATCGGGTTTGTTGAGTATTTCGGGAGGAATTTTCATTTTCCCCACATCGTGCAGCAACCCACACAAGCCAATATGCTGTAAGGCCTCTTCTTCATAGCCGAGGTGACGGCCGAACGAAATCGCCAGAATACACACATTGAGACAATGCTCGGCGGTGTACTCATCCTCATTGCGCATCTTTGACATCCAAGTCAGGGCATCAGGGTTGCGCAGAATACTCTGAACACACTCATTGACGGTCGATTTTGCGGCTTCAGTATTCACCGAAGCCCCCAGCCGCGCCTCATCCAATAAACTCTTGGTGATACGACGAGCCTCGCGAAACACCCCCAAGGCTTGGCGATGTTCGTCACTGGCAGAGACTTTATTGATGTAGTTTTTCTTGCGCTTTTTAGCCTCGTCTACTGCCCGCTCTTCTGCAGGCACATAAGTTTGCTTGACCTCATCGATCCAGACGTAGCTACAGTGCTCTTGTACGGTATAGATATCCTCGCGCGTTTGGATGGTAAAGCCCTGCATCAAGAAGGGGGTTCCCAGCCAATCGCGATCCAGCTCAGACACATACATTCCGATCTGAAGCTCATCGACAGCTATCTTTTTCCGGTCCGCTTCTTTTTCAACACGGCCGGGTCTCACTACGGTTTTTTTCACTCCAACTACCTATACACGAGCTATTAACAAATGATCCACGATCTAGAGAGAGCCTAGCCCTCCCTAGAATTTGATTAACAGGCGCGACAACCCCCTGCAACTTGAACTCTGGATAAACCCTACCCCGCTTAAGAATAGGCCAACTAGGGCACCTATGCCGGCTGGATTTCACAAAAAATAAGGGAGTTGGCGCCGCAAAAAAAACAGGGCGGTGGCAGACGCACTTTGCACAAATACGACTATACTGAGTTCAATTGCGCTTATCCGCGCTATTGTAACGATTTTGCAGCATTGCGGCTGCATTAATCAGCGGCCAATTCCCCATCGATCTCGCACGCTGAATCGCAGGTAAAAAGGTAGGTAACGGAGTCTGCCAATTCAACCACTAGGTCGGTATGGACACTAACAACCTCAGCTCGCCCCTTCCTGAGCCGTCACTCAGTGGGCCACTCTTCGCGACCCTCAGTGCAGGATGCTTGCTTGCCGTCCTCTTTGCGGCACTGCTATTGAGCTTCTATCAAGCACAACGCGGAGAACACCTGCAAACCTACCAACTCATCCAACAACAGCAGCAGCGACAATTTGAACAGCTAATCATTCACTTCCGCCAACAGAGCCAGCGCGAATTACAGTCTCTCAGCCAAGGGGTCGTCAAATCAGCGACGCTGGCGGTCGATATCGAATGGCTTGAACGCTGGTGGACCCAGCGAGCTCGGACGATGTTACTCGCGGTAGAGCTGGTAGATGCGCAAGGCAATACTCGCTGGCGCCAAGGCATGGAAACTCGATTTGAGCAACAACCTTGGTTCGACAATCTTGCCGACAATCAGAGCTTTTCTGCCACCGCCAACTGCGATGAAAGCCGCTGCGTTGAATTGTCGCGTTTCGCTATTTATGATGGCACGCAATACCTAGGAGAAATACGCGCACACCGAGACCTGACGCCGCTATTGACCGATCTGGCACACAGCGATCAATTGAAACTGGGAATTCTCAGTACTGAACTGGACCAACCTGAAGTATGGCAGGTCAATTTTCATACCCCCCATCACTTGTCGCAACAGCTATCAAAAACACAATTGATGCCGTTAGCAGACCGCACCCTATTGCAACAATTACAACTGCAACCGAGAGCACTTGCTTCAATCACAGGCGACGCTCATGTGTGGTCGCTTATCGAGTTCCCCGATCATTACGCCAGTCACCTGTATTTGATTGCTCGCCACCAGCCGCTGCCTATGGCCTCACAACTTTCCACTAGATTCATTAAATACGGCATCGTTTGTGCAATTGTTTGCGCATTGTTGATGGCCATCGTTTGGTTAATCAGTATTCGATTGAGTCGTCGAATTCACCGCTACGTAGAGATTCCGCAGTTATTGGTACAAGGAAAGTATCATCAGTTTCGAGAACAATTAGCTCAGCTTTCTAACCCACGATTGATGTCGAACTTCAAAGAGATTGACGATTCGCTACAAGCACTTTCCTATCAGTTGGAGGCGGTGGGTAACGCCGTCGATGTACGCAATCAAGAAATGGAACGGTTGTCGCTGTTTGACTCTCTCACCGGACTGCCCAATAGGCATCTCCTGCAGTACGAGATTCAAAAGGATTTGCGCGAGCTACGACAGCATCAGCGAGAGAATATTGTCGCGATCGTGCTACTCGATTTAGATAACTTCAAACGTATTAACGACTCCATCGGGCACCAGCTTGGTGATCAAATACTCGAACAAATGGGACAGCGCCTAAAAGGCGCGGTCCGCAACCTGGGTATCGTATCGCGCTTGGGCGGCGATGAATTTGTCATCTTGCTGCGCTCGGTCAAGCGAGTTGATCAATTGCAAAGCCTCTGCCAAAAAATCCTCCAACTGGTTAATAAACCCCTTATCGTGGAAAACACCACCTTGGTCATCAGTTGCAGTATCGGCGTATCGGTCGCCTCCGTCAGCGATACTTATAACGATCTTCTCAAGCACGCCGAAATTGCGATGTACAAAGCCAAAGATAGCGGCGGCAGTTACTACCGTTTGTTCAACGCGGAAATGGCCTCAGAGATCGATTTCAACCTATCCATGGAAGGAGAAATTAGACGCGGTTTTGACGAGCAGGAGTTCACGCTCTACTTGCAACCAAAGGTCAGTATGGATGGGGTTATCAAAGGTTTTGAATCACTGGTGCGCTGGGATCACCCCGAGCGAGGCGTGCTGCCACCGGGTGAGTTCATTCCCGCCATGGAAAACATGGGGTTCATCAGTCGGCTCGACAACTGGATTCTGGAAGCCAGTTGCCGACAACTCAAAGTGCTAGAACCCCACTATCCCGACATCAGTATTGCGGTCAATATCTCTTCGACTCACTTTACCGATCATGCATTTTTAACCTTTCTACAAAAATGCCTGAAAAAATACCCCATCTCTCCTAACAAACTGGAATTGGAAATTACCGAAACACTGTTGATGGAGAACATGAGCGCGGGGCGTGAAGTCATCGACAAGATCAAGCAACTGGGCGTACGCATCGCCATCGACGACTTTGGTACCGGTTACTCATCCTTGAGCTACTTGAAAAAACTGCCCGTCGATACGCTGAAAATTGACCGCGAATTTATCAAAGACATTCCCGACAGTGAAAGCGACATGCAAATCTCGTCGGTGATTATCTTCCTCGCCAAACAACTGCATTTCAGCGTCGTCGCTGAAGGGGTGGAAACCTCTGAGCAACTGGTGTTCTTAAAGGCCAGTCAATGCGATTTAGCCCAAGGGTACTATTTCAGTAAACCCATTCCCGCGCACAAAGCCATTTTGATGCTGGAGAGCGAACGCATCGATCTCTCCCATCGAAAAATTAGCTAATCACCCGACCAATACTGTCAGCGAGATAAGGTAAGTTGCGCTGATTAATCCCGGCCAGATTGATGCGACTGGAATCCACCATATAAATACTGTATTGCGACTTCAAGCGCGCCACCTGCTCGGCGGTCAGTCCTAGAAACGAGAACATGCCGCGCTGCTCGGGAATGAAGCCAAAATCCCCAAAGGGCGCTAGCGCTTGCGCCAAATCTTGGCGCAGAGATTTAATGCGATCACGCATCTGGCCCACTTCCCCCTGCCACTGAGCACACAACTGAGCATCGGTGAGAATGGTTTCCACCAAAGTCGCACCATGAGCGGGCGGCATGGAATAAACCGCTCGAGAGGCATTTTGCATGTGGCTGAACACCACCTCGGCTGCAGCGGTACTGTCAGCCAACACGCTCAAAGCCCCTGCACGCTCACGATAGAGCCCGAAGTTCTTTGAGCAAGAACTGGCGACCAGTAGCTCGGGAACTGCCGCCGCCAGCAGACGCAGTCCTTGTGCGTCCTCTTCGAGGCCATCACCAAAGCCTTGATAGGCGAGATCAACAAAGGGAATAAAACCGTTTTTCTGGGCCAGTTGAGCAATCGCTTGCCACTGCTCAAGATTCAAATCGGTACCGCATGGATTGTGGCAGCAGCCGTGCAAAAGCACGAGATCACCCGCGGGCACCTGCTCCAGAGTGGACATCATCGCGTCCACGTCGATGCTCTGAGAGCTGGCATCGTAGTAGGGGTACTCTTTGATTGTTAAGCCAGCGCCCTGCATCAACGGAATATGATTGGCCCAAGTCGGACGACTGACCCAAATGGTCGCGCTGTCGCGGCTATTGGCAATAAGCTTGGCGCCAAGCCACAAGGCGCCGCAGCCTCCGGGCGTTTGCAGTGTGGTCAAGCGTGAATGCAGCGGATTATTCTCGCCAAAAATCAGCTTTTGCATCAGTTCATTGAAGACACGATTACCCACAGGGCCCTGATAGGCTTTGGTGATTTCACGCTCATGAGCCAACCGCTGTGCCTCAATCACCGCGCTCAGAACCGGCGTATTCCCTTGTTCATCCTTGTAGACCCCTACCCCCAAATCCACTTTATTGGGATTCTCATCGTGCTGAAATGCCTGAGAAAGCCCCAGAATCGGGTCGGAAGCTAGCGCTTGTAGATGTTCGAACATGAATAAAACCTCGGTAATCCGCAAAAATATTACTAAACTGCTTAGAGTAGTATAAAGAAAACACCCACAGAGTTTGAAGGACTGAAATACAATCCTATACTGTTTCTATAACGCCACTGAAATAGCACCCTGGCCCGCTGTCGAGGGCACACAAAGAGATCCAATCATGCCTGACGTACACCAACTTGATGATTTCGACATTAAAATCCTAAAAGCCCTGCAGGAAAACGCCGACTACTCCATGAATGAACTGGGAGATCTGGTCGGTTTATCACACACTCCCTGCTGGCGACGCATCAAGCGCTTGGAAGCCGATGGCTTTATTCGCGGCAAGGTCACCTTACTCGATGCCAAACAACTCAATTTAGGCGTAACCGTTCACGCCTACTTAACCATCAAGAGCCACGATGAAGACTCTCTGCTCGCGTTTGAATCGGCCGTACAAGACGTTAAGGAAATCGTTGAGTGTTACGCGACCACCGGCGATAAAGACTTTCTCCTGCGCGTGGTGGTCGATAGCGTCGATCACTATGAGCAACTGCTCAAGCGCACGCTGGTGCATTTACCCAATGTCGCATCGGTCAATTCAATTTTCGCATTGAAACAAGTCAAATACACCACTGCACTGCCGTTGGAATCCATCCGCCGCTAGTAAGTGATGCGTGTGTGATCAGGTCAGAGACTCAATCACAAAAGCCAAGGCTTGAGTCTGATCAAGGCCATTGCAATCTACCACTATGTCGGCGTAGCGCTCGTACAACGCCTTGCGCTCGGCAAACAAATCTTCAAAACTTTGATCGGGTCGACGAGCAATACCGCGAGTTTCATAATTGCTGATACGACGATTGAGTTCATCCAAAGCCACGTCCAAATACACGACCGTGCCATAGGATTTTAGATGGGCCATGCCTTTTTCACTGTACACAGCACTGCCACCGGTGGCGACAATATGGTTGGTAAAGTGACACTCCAGCAGCGTTTCCTCTTCCAGCGCCCGCAACGCCTGATAGCCTTGCTCATCCAATACGGCCTGTAACGTTTGACCGGCCCGCAACTGAATTAACAAGTCTGTATCGACAAAATCTTTCGCCAGTTCTTTGGCCAACATCACTCCGAGGGTGCTCTTTCCAGCCCCGGGCATTCCCACCAAAATCACACTACCTGCTACTGGCATTATCACAACCTCACTCATACCACCCTGCTGAGCGCGGCATTATAGCCGCAACTGCGTCAGGGCACCTCTGAAATTGAAGACTAAATTATTTACTCTGTCCCATGGCCGCCAGCATTTTTTCCACCGCCACCATATGATCTGGATTGTTGTGACACACGCCTTGGAACACCGCGCAGAGATCGAGAAAGTCGGGCAACTGCTGACGCTGCGCCATTTTCAATAAACGCTTGGTCATCCGCACCGCATGCGGTGGTTTGGAGGCCATTTCTTGGGCGAGAGCTTGGGCGCGGCCTAACAAATCTTCCGGCTCGGTAATCTCCAACAGTATTCCATACTCTTTGGCCTCTTCGGCACCAATCACTCGACCGGTCATAGTGAGTTCAGCCGCCCGTTGATAACCGATTAAACGCTGCATAAACCAGGCGCCACCATCTCCGGGTATGATGCCAAGATTAATAAAAGTTTCACCGAACTTGGCTTTAGAAGATGCCAGACGCACATCACACATATTGGCCAAATCGAAACCGGCCCCGATCGCCGCCCCGTTTACCGCAGCAATAACCGGTACCTCAATCCCCTGCACCGCTAAAGGCATGCGTTGAATCCCCTGTCGATAGAGTTCTGCTTGGGCTTCCACATCGCCGGCAAAATCCCCCTCGCGATTGGCCATGTCTTTCACATTGCCACCCGCCGAGAAGGCCGCACCCTCGCCAGTGATGACCAAGGCGGAAATGTCTTTATTGCTATTCACCCAGTCTGCAACGGCAATGATCTCGTCCACCAATTCTGTGCCTGTCAGTGCATTGCGCACATCATTGCGAATAAACGTTAGGGTGGCGACACGCCCGTCAATATCCAAACGGGAATCTTTCAAAGTCGGTTGGTTCATCTGTGGCCTCGCTGGTTTTTCAGTAAATAGTGGAATGGGTAGGAAATAGAGCCGCGTTAATTATGGCTTACTCGAAAATAAGTAGACACAAAAAAGCCACTCCCTAAGAGTGGCTTTTCATTGTGCCATCTGTGTGATTTACACCGGTGGGCGCGACGCTGAGTAGCTCTTCAATAAGCAACTCGTCGCCACACCACACAGAATGGGTCGTTATTCGCAGCGCTCAAACAAGGCTGCAATACCCTGACCACCACCAATACACATGGTGACAACGGCGTACTTACCACCGATACGCTCCAGCTCGTACAGAGCTTTAACGCTGATCACGGCACCAGTTGCACCGATAGGGTGGCCCAGAGAAATACCGGAACCGTTCGGGTTCACCTTCTCCAGTGGCAGTTCGAGATCTTTCGCCACTGCCAAAGCTTGTGCAGCAAAGGCTTCGTTCACTTCCCAGGTATCGATATCACTGACACTCAAGCCAGCTTTATCCAGCAATTTGCGCACGGCGGGTACAGGACCAATGCCCATCACCTTGGGATCAACACCGGCGAAAGAATAACCTTTCAGTTTCGCCATTGGCTTAAGGCCTTTGGCTGCAGCCGCTTCAGCGTCCATCATCACAATGGCTGCCGCTGCGTCGTTCAAACCGGAAGCATTGCCCGCGGTTACCGTGCCGTCTTTCTTAAACACGGTGCGCAATTTGGCCATCTCTTCGGTTTTTGCGTCATAGCGAACATGCTCGTCTTTATCGAATACGGTCACGCCTTTGCGAGTTTTCAACTCAACCGGCAGGATTTGACTGTCGAAGTAGTTGTTCTCGATGGCATTCTGAGCGCGGTTATGGCTCAAGGCCGCCAGCTCATCCTGCTGATCGCGGGTCACATCCCACTGCTCAGCAACATTCTCGGCGGTGATACCCATGTGAGTATCATTCATAGGGCAGGTTAGCGCACCGATCATGGCATCAACCATTTGGCTATCACCCATACGCGCGCCCCAGCGAGCGTTAGGAATCCAGTAAGGCACACGGCTCATGGATTCAGCGCCACCAGCGACAACCGCCTCAGCATCACCCAACAGCACCATTTGAGCACCAGAGATAATGGCTTGCAGACCGGAGCCGCACAGACGGTTTACCGTGACCGCTGGAGTCTCTTCCGGCAGCCCGCCTTTCAACGCGGCGACACGGCTCATGTACATGTCACGACGATCTGAATGGGTCACGTTACCAATGCTCACATGACCGATATCTTCTGGTTTCAAGCCCGAGCGCTCAACCGCTTCTTTCACCACTTGTCCGGCCAGATCGGTCGGAGCTATGTCTTTTAAACTGCCACCAAAAGTTCCAATTGCGGTACGAACACCGCTGAGTACGACAACTTCACGTTCACTCATTGTATTTGCCTCATGTTCTTAACTGTCGAGTAATGAACCCGTGGATCACAGGTTCGACCAAATTTGGGTCTCGGGCCGCTGCCATCTCTCAAACTCGGGCGCCGCCTCTATCATTGTGGGCGCAAGTATACACCAAATATCAAACAAGCGTTTTAGTCTCTAAGGCGCAAAATCCTTGAATAAATAACGCTGGATATTTCCCGGCCAGCATCTATGGTTACATCCGACCGATGGCCTATTGACCGCAGACCATACCCGACTTAAGGTGGCGCCTTATTTACGCCCAGCTGCATCTACCCGACGGCTGGAGCTGTCACTAGACCCGTTTCTCATTCAATGGCTCACAAGGCCAGTCGCTGATGATCGACATGGATAGAGAGACGCCGCAAAACGAGCTGTTGTATGAAGTTATCCGCCTTTGGACAAAAATTCGCCGGTAATTCAGGCATTGTGACCCTGATGGACGATCTCGGCACTGCACTCAACGAAAACCCCGACATGATTTTTATGGGTGGAGGCAATCCCGGCCGACTTCCCGAAGTTGAAGCCGTGTTCCAACAGCGCCTCGAACACATTATGAGCGACCCCGCTCAGCGCCACAGCTTGTTCGGTATCTACCAATCCCCACAGGGCGATCGTGAATTCCGTGAACAGATAGCGGCGTTTTTGAAAAAACAATTTGGCTGGCAACTCAACGGCAACAACATTGCCGTTTCCAACGGCAGCCAGTCGGCGTTTTTTGTGCTCTACAATCTATTTGCGGGCACCATGCCCGATGGCTCTCAAAAATCCATTCATTTGCCCCTGGCTCCAGAATATTTGGGTTACGCTGACGTAGGCTTGAGCGAGAACTTCTTTACCGCCACTCGCCCGAGTATTGAGCTGCTCGACGACAAATTGTTCAAGTACCACGTGGATTTTTCACATTTGGACATCACTGAAAGTGTGGGCGCGATGTGCGTGTCTCGCCCCACTAACCCAACGGGCAATGTGTTAAGTGATGATGAGATCAACCACCTCGATACCATTGCCCAGCAACAAGACATCCCACTGATCATCGACGGCGCCTATGGCCTGCCCTTCCCCGGCATTGTTTTTACCGAAGCCACGCCGCACTGGAACCAAAACACCATTTTGGCATTGAGCTTATCCAAGTTGGGGTTACCCGGCGCACGCACGGGTATTATTGTCGCCAACGAAGAAATCATTCAGGCCTACACCAACGCCAACACCATCGTCAGCTTGGCGTGCGGCACTATTGGCCCGGCTATTGCCAAAGAGCTGTTCAAGACCGGCGAGATTCAATCCTTGTCTGAAAAGTACGTGACACCATTTTATCGCGAAGGCGCGACTCAAACTGCTCAGTGGTTTCGTGAACAGCTGGGCGACCTGCCCTTTCACATCCACAAGCCGGAAGGCGCGATCTTTTTGTGGTTGTGGTTCGACGGCCTGCCTATCAGCAGTCAGGAATTGTACCAGCGCTTAAAACAGCGCGGTGTGTTGATTGTGCCAGGACAAGATTTTTTCGTTGGCATGGATGATGATTGGCCACACAAACACGAGTGTATTCGAGTGTCTTACTCACAAGATCGCGACACGGTAAAACGCGGTGTCGACATTATTGCCGAGGAAGTGAAAAAAGCTTACGGCGAATAAAAGCAATGCGAAAGAGAGCACTAACCTGTGCCCTCTTTCGCTCGTCTAGCAGTGAACACCATTCACTAAAATAGAAAACCATAAAGGTACCCAGCGCTGATCGCCATACCAATAATGATCACCAAGAACGCCACAATCATTGGATTCTTGAAAATCGACTTCAGCAAAATCACCTCAGTCAAACTCGCCCCAGCACTGCCAATAATTAACGCCATTACCGCTCCTAAGCTCATGCCTTTCGCCGCTAGAGCTGCACTCAAGGGAATCACAGCCTCCGCGCGAATGTACAGCGGAATACCGATGATGGCGGCCACAGGCACGGCCCAAGGATTGTCGTCACTGGCAACGCTGGACACGAACTCGGTCGGCATAGAGCCATAAATCAATGACCCCAAGGCTATGCCGCCCATCAAGTAGGGCAACACTGTCTTAAAGTCGTCCCAAGTTACCTGCCAAATCACGCGCCACTTGCTCACCACTGGAGCCCCTGCGCCGCCGCAGCTCGATCCACAGCTAGACGCTTGCGGGTCAATGTAGGCTTCGTCTTTAATGAACCTCTCGAAACCCAGTTTTTCCAACATGTAGCCCCCAAGCACCGACACGCCCATGGCCATGACAAAATAGAAAGCGGCCACTTTAAGCCCAAAGGTCACCGCGAACAGGCCGATGATGATCGGATTCAACAACGGACTGGCCAGCAAAAACACCATCATCGAACCAAAACCGGCATTGGCACGCAATAGCCCTTTCAGGAACGGAATGGTCGAACAGGAACAAAAAGGCGTTATCGCCCCCAAAAATCCCGCCACCACATAGCCCTTGCCATTGTGACTGCTGAGGATGCTCTGAATCTTCGCCGGTGGGATATACAGCTGTAAAACACCGACTAGATAACTGATGGCCAAAAACAATACCGTTAGCTCAACCGCCAAAAAAGCAAACATGCCCAAACTCTCGTGCACCATCTCGTAAGACACTATCAATCTCCGAACCTATATTTCTAGAATATTCGAAATATATACTCACCCCTTGCCGCCGTCAATATATTTCTAGTAATATCGAAATATTACCTATTACGAGAACACTCTCATGGAACTTGAAATGGCCGCTAAGGCACTGAAGGAACTGGGTCACCCCACTCGGCTGGCGGTGTACAAACGCTTAGTAAGAGCCGGCGCGGAGGGCGTCGCGGTAGGGATTGTTCAAGAGGAGTTGGGTATTCCCGGTTCGACTCTGTCCCACCACCTGACAGGGCTGGCCTCCGCCGGCCTTATTGTGCAACGACGCGAAGGACGAACGCTGTTTTGTGTGCCGCAGTATGAACAGCTGGATGCTGTCATTGGATTTTTGCAGGCGGAGTGTTGTGCGGATGGGGAGTGAATGGAAAGACTAAGCCCTTGGGCATAGTGAAAAACAACGTCCGTCTCAGTACTGATGTTTCACACCGACGACGATTAGCTGTTCACGCAAAAACCCTTTGGCGTAAAGATCATCCAGCAGAGATTTCTCTCTCATCGTTCCAACTATAGGCATTCAAGACCAATAGGCCGGCCATCCCCACGTTCTTAATACAGTTCTGCATTTCGTGAGCATGTTTAATCAATAGGTTTGCTCTTACCTGATCATTTTTTTGATTTCATAGAATCAATGACTCTGACCCCATTGATTTGACCCTATTAATTTTGATTCTAAATCAACCCCTGAAGAAAAGACTGCAACTCCTGATCGCAATGGCTGATTTTTAGCGGAACTGAAAAACCATCGACAACATAGCTGGGAATGATATCCACAAACAAAGACTCCCCCCCAATCGCAATGCCTTGGCAACCATGCTCTGAGAAACTTCTGTACGTTTCAAACAAATAGGTCATCGATGTCGTTGAGAGACCAGCGTCCTCCATTGTATGTTCAAATAGCGCCCAGCGATCCAAGGTTTCGGTCATGGCAATGACCTTCTCGGCGTGCTCTTTCAGAGCAATAAGGTCAAAGTCACCCTGTGGATGGGTATGTAGAATATTACCTATTAACTCAATATTACTTTCGTACTCTAGCACTGCCATTCGTGCCTCTCCATAAGAGTGATACTCAACATCCTAACTAGGCCACTATTAAGCTTATGCTCTTGGTCTCTATAGTCGGGAAGATAAATCCTGAGGCTGCTTAAAGACTATAGCAGTAACTGCACCACTAATAAGCTCACAAATATAGTCGTGCTTATTTAGAATCAATAGGGTCAGAGTCATTAATCAATGGTATTGCTAAGAACCCCCAAATAACTCGCTTGGCTCGTCACAAGGTCGCCAGATTTGAGATAGAAACCCGAACTCCAAAGCGTTAAAGGTGAAAACATTACCCCTTCTGGGGTCCCTGTTAAGACGAGCGTTTTGGCAGGAATCCGTTCGCAGTTATCCAGTAATTTTACAACCCCCTCGCCGTTGAGATAATTTGCATCGCACTTCTCTAGAGCTTTGGACATGATGGTCCACGGGTTCCAGTTCATCAGTCCCGCGTTACTGCTCTGCCTTAGCTCGTTATTCACATAGAGCTTCATATCTATTTTTTTATAGAACTCATGAGATTGAGGAATCACCAAAAATGGCCCTACGGGCAAACGAGTTGCTCCTCCTTTGCCTGCTGCAAAACCGGTTGTTCCCATCTCTGCATCCAAGTCGATTTCTTTTACCAACAACCAACGATCGGTGTAGTCACCACACAACAGATAACCTAACGTTACTTTTCTGGAGTGAGCAACTTCGGCTTGAGGATAGTCTTCGAGAGATACCGCGCAGATTTCAACCTCATGATCCAAGCGTGCGCCCGCCGTTACCGCCGCATTCCAAGGCGTGATTGTAGACAATTTGGGGAATAGAAAAGGATCGCCGGTGTGGCTTACTTCTTCCGCGTGAGCTTTGAAATTAGTGCCCGCCGCCACGATCTTGCTCTGTACCGATAACGGCGTAGAGAGAGACTGCCAACTGAATTGCTGTGAAGACAAACTCTCTGTCAGGCGGAGCAACTGATCTCGGCCGAGTGTTTGATAGGCATCAATACCATCGACTCCAGTGAAATACTCGGTGTCACTAAGATCAATGGCAGTGACGCCATCGATATCTGAGGACAAGACTAACAGCACTTCACCACTGCTCAGTCGGGCGAACGTTAATGCCTCTTCAATTGGTGCGATCTGACTCGCAGCCAGCGGATTGGTTTCAAGCCTCTCATCGAATTTAGGCTGACTGAGCTTCCAGCTGTAGCCATAGATTACGACACCTACAGCCAGCAACAGCATCAACAGAATTCTTGCAAGTTTGCCTTTCATAACACCATCCCATCCTTGTTCGGCCTATATGGATAGCTCGTCAAACGAATCCAGCTGCCGCCGAGCAACACCCACGACAAGCAGTGAGATTGAGAATTTAAGTCTGCTGCTGATCTCTGTCTTTCCAACTATACGCACTCAAGACCAACAACCCGGCAAAGATCCCTAGGTTCTTTACAAAATTCTGCATTTCATGGGCGCCTTCAATATCGGTGTAATTCCAAAAGTCATGTAGCTGAAAGTTAATCGCCAGCACCATCAACGCCAGTGTCAGCGCAAACCACTGTGTATAGCAATTAAGCAGAAGGCCTAAACTACAAATAATTTGCACAATGCCTGCTGCCGCTAAGAAAAAGGGTATCAGCATCATTCCGTGTTTTTCCATCAAAGCAACATGGGTATCCCAGGCAAAAAATTTGAGTACGCCGGGCAGTAAAAAGTACAAGGCGAGTAAACTGCGGCCAGCCGTGGCCAATACGGTTTTCGACATGATGTTGTTCCTAATGATTAGATGTTTATTATATTTTTTTGTGATTCGAGCTTAGCGGTAGATTACCATTTCCGATACAGCTATATCACCTGATTGTCTTGCAGCGTTTCCATGTCTTGATCTGATAGACCAAGTACGCCCTTTAGAACTTCATCATTGTGCTGTCCCAATTCCGGCCCCGGCCATTGGGTTTTGCCTTCGGTGCGAGTGAGTTTTGGCAAGATGGCTGGAATCTTCAAGGGTTTACCATTGATCTCCACCTGCTCAAACAGGCCGCGAGCTTGAAAGTGCTCGTCGTTGAACATGTCTTCAACATTGTAGATCGGGCCGGCGGGTACTCGCTGTTGTTCCATCACGCTGAGCACGTCAGCAACCGATCTCGCTGAACACCAGCCGCCAATGATTTGATCGATTTCGTCTTCGTGTTCGACCCGCCCCGCATTATTGGCCAGCCTGGAATCTTCAGCTAAGTCGGGATGACCGATACCCATCATTAGACGCTGAAAAATAGAATCCCCATTGCCGCCAATGACAACGTATTTGCCGTCGGCGCACAGATACGTATTGGTGGGAGCAATACCTGTGACGGTACTTCCACTGGGCTCGCGAATTACCCCGGCGCCATCGTATTCCGGCACCACCGCTTCCATTAAATTAAACATGGCTTCGTAGAGTGCCACGTCGACCACTTGGCCTTGGCCGCTTTTTTCTCGCTCGAGCAACGCCATGGTAATCCCCAGAGCGGTGTGAATACCGGCGATGGTATCGCCGATGCTCAAGTTCGGTCGCACCGGTGGACCACCGTCGAAACCGTTCACATAACGAAAACCACTCATGCCTTCGCACACCGACGCGAAGCCTGCTTTCTTAGCATAGGGACCAGTTTGGCCATAGCCAGAAATACGGGCGTACACTAACTTCGGATTGCTGTCGGTGAATTGCTCAGGGCCTATACCCCATTTCTCTACCACGCCCGGTCGAAAATTCTCGATCACTACATCGGCACTGTTAATCAGTTGTTTCGCCAACTCGATGCCACGATCGCTTTTTAAATCGATGGTGACGGATTTTTTATTGCGCCCCAGCGAGTGCCACCACAGTGAAGTCCCATCCTGTACTTCACGCCAGCCGCGAATCGGATCTCCGCCTTCTGGTGATTCAATTTTTATGATTTCAGCACCGAAGTACCCCAACATGCAACCGGTAAACGGGCCAGCTAACAGCTGGCCCAATTCAATAACGCGGTAGCCGTTTAATGGGCCAGTGTGTGTTTGAATTTGGTTCATGGTGCTTACTCTATCAATTGGTATTTTAGTCTTTTTTACTCAATGATCTTTGCCGATGGTTAAGGCTGAGTTTCTTTCGACATTCTCTTGATCGGCAAGATGGATTGCTTCGCTGTGCTCGCTATGCTCGCAATGACCTAGTCCGATTGATGCTCCGAGGATTGCTTCGCTATGCTCGCAATGACGCAATATCCAACGAGGATTTTTCGTGACTCGGTCATGGCGAGCAGATCCTTGCGACGCGACAAGCTATACTTTTCCTCTCCTCTTGCACATGCACATGCACAACTAGCAACTAGATTGTCGCCAATTCCAAAACCACCTTGCCAATCAGATCATGAGACTCCATCAATTGATGGGCGGCCGTTGCCTCCGTTGCTGGAAAAACCTGAGCCAACTTAGGCAGCATCGTTTTCGCTTCTAACAGCGGCCAAATGTGCGTCTGCAATTGTTCGGCAATATGGGCTTTGGCTTCTGCTGATTGCGGGCGCAAGGTAGAGCCGGTCAGCGTTAAGCGCTTGAGCATCATCGGCAGTAGATTGATGTCGTTTTGAGGGCCACGTAAGAAAGCGATGTTGACAATGCGACCATCAACGGCAGCCGCGGTTATGTTGCGTTGAATGTAATCGCCGCCAACCATATCGAGAATCACATCGACTCCGCGGCCGTCGGTTTCGCGAGCCACCACCTCCACAAAATCATCTTGCTGATAGTTGATGGCAACATCGGCACCCAGTTCCAAACAGGCTTGACGTTTTTCCTCAGAGCTAACCGTGACCAAGACTCTTGCGCCCCAAGCTTTTGCCATTTGAATAGCGCTGGTACCAATGCCGCTGGCACCGCCATGAATCAACAGGGTTTCACCAGGTTGTAATGCACCGCGATCAAAGACGTTGGTCCACACAGTGAAGCAGGTCTCTGGCAGTGCGGCAGCCTGGTCCATAGAAAGGCCACTGGGCACCTGTAAACACTGGCCTTCGGGCGCCACCACGTATTGAGCGTAGGCCCCCCCATTGGTTAGCGCACACACTCTGTCGCCGACTTGGAATTTTGACACTTGGGTACCCACTGCGACGACTTCCCCTGAGGCTTCCAGCCCTAAGATGGGAGATGCCCCCGGCGGCGGCGGATACAAACCTTGGCGCTGGACCACATCGGGTCGATTGACGCCGGCGTAAGCCACTTTGATGAGCACCTCATCGGCTGCTGGTTCTGGCGTCTGGGTGCTCTCTGTACCAAGCACCTCGGGGCCACCGGGCTCAGACATGGCCACATAGAGCATGGATTCAGGGATAGTAGATTCAGTTGAGTTAGTCGTCATAATTATTTTTACTCATTCCTTAAGGGGCCAACAACCGGACATCAGATGACATGGACAGTCGTGGTATGTGCTCTTAGTCTTACATGCAATGAATCATTCTAAAACAAGCTGAGGAGAGGATGCGATGAAAAATCTATTTGATGTGAGCGGCAAGGTCGCCGTAGTAACCGGTGGTTCACGTGGTATTGGCGCCATGATCGCCCGTGGTTTTGTTGAGAACGGCGTAAAAACCTACATCACTGCCCGCAAGCAGGTCGAGCTAGACGCAACCGCAGCTGAACTGAGCAAGCTGGGTGAATGTATCGCCATAGCGTCAGACCTCTCTACTCTGGAAGGTGTGACGGCGTTTGCCGATGAGATCAAATCTCGCGAAGAAAAAGTAGACATTCTGGTGAACAACGCCGGCGCCACTTGGGGAGCGCAGATTGATGAGTTCCCAGAAGCGGGCTGGGACAAAGTCATGGATTTGAACGTCAAATCCCTGTTCTTTCTCACTCAGCAATTGCTACCGGCCATGCGCAATGCGGGTGATGCCGAAGATCCAGCACGTGTGATTAACATTGCTTCCGTTAACGGTTTCTTCTACCCGGGCCCCGGAATGAACACCTATTCTTACTCGTCCAGTAAAGCGGCGGTGGTTCATCTCACTAAGCATTTGTCGGCGGATTTGGTGAAAGATCACATTAACGTGAATGGTATCGCGCCGGGATTCTTCCCCAGCAAGATGACGGCTTTTGCACTGGAAAATCACGAAGCGGAAGTGGCTGCGGCCAATCCACGTGGACGCATTGGCTCACCAGAAGATGCAGCCGGCACGGCGATTTACCTCAGCTCACGAGCATCGGCGTGGGTAATTGGCGAGACCATCATTCTCGATGGTGGTCAGTGCGCGACAGCTCACTGATTGGCTCATAGCGATTCGCTAGAGTAGAGCTAAAGAACTGTGTAGAAGCCTGAAGAAGGGCTTCTACACCGACCATCCACTAGGGCCATTACCAATATCAGTCGCCGCAAAAGTGGTTGGTTGAAGAGATTGCCGTGCTTCGCTCTCAATGACGACTGCTTATTAGTCTCCCCTGAACATTTTTTTGTCTTTTAATCCCGCACTCGTGCCCATTTTTCACGGGTATCTCGTATCTCGTCATCTCGCATCCGCCCCAATTAAGGCGCCAAACGCTTAATCTCCCAACCGCTGCCTTGTCGCGTGTAATGAAAACGATCGTGAAGCCGATTGGCACCACCCTGCCAAAACTCGATACTCGATACCTGTACGCGAAATCCGCCCCAGAAATCCGGCAGAGGAATCTTGCCCTGCTTGAACTTGTCTTTCATGGCGTTGAATTGCTGCATCAACAGCTGGCGAGACGATACCGGACGGCTTTGCGCTGAGGCCCAAGCTGCCAATTGGCTCTCCTGCGGACGAGAGCTGAAATACGCCAAAGATTCTGCGGCGCTGACTTTCTCAACTTGGCCACAGATTTTTACCTGTCGCTCCAACATGTGCCAGGGAAAGTGCAAACTGATGCGCGGGTTTTGAGCCAAATCTTGGGCCTTGTGGCTCTCGTAGTTGGTGTAAAACACAAAACCACGCTCATCCACATGCTTGAGTAACACAATGCGCTGACTGGGCTGTCCCTGAGCATCTACCGTCGCTACCGTCATCGCGGTAGGATCGTGAAGACCCGCCTCGATGGCTTGTTTTAACCAGATCTCAAACTGCGCAATCGGGTCTGTATGCAGATCATCTCGCTGCAAACCGCCCTGCAGATACTCCCGTCGAAAATTCTCTAATTCCATGGTTCTACCCATTCGCCCACAAAAGGCTCATTGTAACTTTAATCCGATCCAGCACATAATGCGGGAAATCAACCAAAGTGATCATCAATCGTTATGAATACACTCGGCTGCGGCGTTGTTTTAGCGGGCGGATTGGCAAGACGCATGGGCGGTAGAGCCAAGCACGGCATCCAGCTACACGGAAAGCCCTTGTTAGACCACGTGATTGAGCGAGCGGCACCGCAGGTCGATCAATTATTGCTCAACATCAATCAAGAAATAGATACGCCCAGAGCTATTAGTGGCGAGCCCGTACCCATAATTGCCGACAGTTTGGACGGCTATTTAGGCCCTTTGGCGGGCATTCTTACCGCCATGGAATGGGCACAACAAAACTCTCAAAGCCGATGGCTAGCCAGTTTCGCGGTGGACAGCCCGCTATTCCCCACCGATCTGGTACATACGCTACTGGAGAGCTTAGAGACTGCTCCAAAGGACACTGCGATTGTCTGCCCCACCTACGCGGGCAATAAACAGCCGACCTTCTGTCTCTGGCGTATTGATCAAGCCGAGCTACTGCGCCACTGGCTTATCACCGAACAGAACTACCGTATGGGCGCTTGGCTGCAACAACAAACCACTCATTATTGCGATTTGACACCGACGGGCGAAGCCGCGGAAGACCGAGCCCAAAATGCTGTCGATCCCTTTACCAACATTAATACGCCAGATGATCTCGCACTCACTGAACACTATCTAAGCGGCTACCGCACTGATCACTCGGACGCTAGAAAACAATAAAAGCTCACGGCAAGGCTGATTGGGCCGATAATAAGCCGTAGAGGAATGTAAAACTGAGCAACGGGGCTCACTAAGCCCCTCGACGCCAATCAATATTGCGTTAGAATCATTATTACGACTTTCGATCAGGACGCCACAGTGACGACATCGACACCGCCGCCAACCACCCCAGACTGCCCTGTCGGCGAACGCCATTGCAATATCATTGATGAGCTCATCAGTCTGCGCCAAGAAGTTGCCGAACTGACCGAACAAGTTCACACCGATACCCTCACTGGGCTCAACAATTATCGCCATTTCACCAAAGCGTTAGACTATGAAATGGAGCGTACCCAGCGCACCGGTCAAGCCACTGCCCTTATCATTGTCGATCTCGATTTTTTCAAAAAAGTGAACGATACTTGGGGTCATGAAATTGGCAATCAAGCGCTGATTCAAACGGCAGACCTGCTCAAACGAGCCACCCGTAAACTCGACATTCCCTGTCGCTATGGCGGCGAGGAGTTTGTCATCATTCTGCCCTCCACCGACTTACTCACTGGCACCCAAGTGGCCGAGCGGCTACGAGCGCAAATTGAAGTCTCACCACTGGTCACCGAACAACAGGAAATATCCCTCACTGCCAGTCTCGGTATAGACGTCTACAGCGCCGGCCATCAGGAAACTCAAGAAGACTTCATTAAACGGGTGGATGCGCTCTTGTACGAGGCCAAACACAATGGTCGCAATCAAGTGCGCAGTGGCTCGCGGCACGATATTCAGGCCGAAACCACTGTCACTCGAGATGAAAAAGATGCGCTGTTTGGATTGTTTGGCAATGAGGAATAGAGCCTAACGCGCTCCTCGACTCAGNCTCAGACTCAACGCACCAAAAACCAAGCTTCGACTAAAACTGCCACAAATAATATTGCCGACACCCACTGCCAAAAGAGCAATGGATTTCTCTGCATTAGCGGTGCGTTTTCGCGCTCGGCAAGCAACTGGCTATTAGGCGTGGTGAGATCGGACAAAAACTCCGACATCACATGATAGCGTTGCGAGGGAGATTCCGCACAAGCCTTCTCTAATGCCAAATCCAACCACAGAGGAATATCCTTGCGATGCATCCTCGCCGAACCGTATTGCCAATCTTGATAGCGCTGAGGATTGCGCTGTTGCGCGGCAGAGGTTTTGTAGGGCAGTTTTCCGGTGAGCATTTCATACACCATCACCCCCACAGAAAAAATATCCGAGTAGTACAGACCTTTTTCCCCGCGCAAGTATTCCGGAGCAATGTAATCCACTGAGCCCACAGGTACTTCTTCACTTAGAGAAGTCGAGATTTCTTCCAATCCGTCCACTTGCACGGTACCAAAATCCATAATAACCGCTTTCTTTTGCGGCGTGATCATCACGTTTTCAGGCTTTAAATCTCGATGCACCATACCCATACGCTGAAACACACGCACGCCACGAATAATGGAATCGGTCATTTCACGCACGGCGTCGAAACTTGGATTGGGATTATCATGCATCCATTGGCGCAAGGTGATGCCTTGAACGTATTCACACAGGTGATACAAGAACGGAGACTCATGGGGGCGTTCAAAAATCTTCATCACCCAGGGGCTGTTTAGGCGGCGTCCCACCCACTGCTCGCGAATGAATCCCTCGAGATACTGTGGGTCTTCGGCAAAGTTCTCCGAGGGTGCTTTGAGCACAAACTCTTTGCCGGTGTGAGTATCTTTAACCACATACAAATGACTGCGAGTGCCGCTATACAACACGCGCAGCACCTCAAATTGATCAATCTTATTGCCCACATCCATCACCGGAGGAATGGTCAGCGCTGTCAGTTGTCGATGCACTTCGTTGACATCGGCCTGTGGTAAGGAGGTAATACGCACCAATAAACAGGAAAGATTGTCGTCACTGCCGTTGGCCAAGGCCCGCTCAACCGATGCTTTAGCAGTGGCTTCAAGCCCGCCTTGGGTATCGCTCAACAGCTCAATGGATTCTTCTAGATTGAGATACTCGTGCACGCCATCTGATGTCATCACCAGCAGATCACCCACCTGCAATGAGACTTGGTGATAATCCACCTCGAGACGGCTGTCCATTCCCAGCGCTCGCGTCAAGAAACTCTTACGGCCGTATTGTTTATGAGCGTGATCGCGGGTCAACTGTTTGAGACGACCCTCTCGAAAACGATAGATACGACTGTCGCCCGCATGCAATAGGTGAGCCGTTGTGGATTTAAGAATGACACCTGAAAAAGTCGTTACCAGTCCATTGTGGCGAAGATCACTTTGTTGTCCGTGATGAAACAACCATGAATTGAGAGAGGTAAGCACGCGAGCTGCGGACTTTTTCACACTCCAACTGTCCGGCGTACTGTAATAGTCCTCGATAAATTGCGTCACACTGGTGAGACTAGCCTGCTGTGCATTTTCACTGCAACTGACACCATCGGCGACACAGGCAACAATGCCTTTGTAATTCACCACTCCTTGGCTCTCGGGAAGCCTTGCCGCAAACGCATCTTCATTGCGCTCTTTAATACCGGCGCAGGTATAACCACCGACATCGACATCAAGAATTTCCAGTTTCTCACCTTCAGGCATGTGCGATTTCACTCACGNTTTATTCTCAAACAGTATGCAGTAGTTCCTCACCGCACAACAACACTCGCGGATCAAACGACAAACGGCCATCAACAGACGGCCGTTTGAGTTTTACATTAGAGTTCAATAATCATTGGGTTATTAAACTTCACAACAGTCGAGTGTTGATCGTTTATGCTTTAGCCACATCGATCAACTCGACACTACCATCTTCGTTCACTTCGGCGATTTGGCCAGAAGGCTCAGACATAAACAACAAGGTGATGAAACCACCGACTGCAGTCGCGGCAATCACATAGAAGAAAGTACTGTAATCAACCATCGATAGAACGGTCAGATACACTACCGCACCCACGTTACCGTATGCACCCGTCATACCGGCAATCTGCCCCGTCATACGACGTTTAATCAACGGCACGGCTGCAAATACTGCACCTTCACCCGCTTGAACAAAGAAAGAACAAGCCATCGCCGCAACCACGGCCAACCAGAGCGCCCAAGAGCTATCGACTTGGCCCATTAGGAAATAACCCATAGCCAAACCCGCGGTCAAAATCAGTAGTGTTGGTTTACGACCAAACTTATCTGACAACCAACCGCCACCTGGACGAGACATCAAGTTCATGAAGGCGTAGGCAGACGCAACCATACCAGCCATAACCGGCGTCAACTCGAAGGTATCGGAGAAGAACAAAGGCAACATTGAGATTACCGCAAGCTCTGAGCCAAAGGTGGCGAAATACAGAACATTCAGTACGGCTACTTGCTTAAATTTGTACTGATGAATCTCAGGAACAGGCTCAACAAATACATTTTTGTTGACCTTCCAAACTTGTGACACTTCGTAGAAGTAGAGCGCGGTCAATCCAGCGTAAATACCGTTAACTACGAAATCAGACAGCATGCTCACGCCAGCAGGTGAGAGCTTCCAGGCCAGCAAAGCCAGTGCCGCATACATTGGAATTTTCATGAAGAGTAAGAAGAAAAAGTCACCTTTTGAGGTAACTTCCATCGCACCCAAATTCTTAGGACGGAAATAAGTAGAGCCTTTTGGAGTATCCGAAACGTTGGCGTAAAAGATGAAGGCAAACGCCAAGCTCATCGCGCCAGTGACACCCATGGCATAACGCCAGCCATCATCACCACCAAACATCAAAGCAACAGTCGGCAAAGTAAACGCGGCTGCAGCTGAACCGAAGTTACCCCAACCACCATAGATACCTTCAGCGGTACCTAGCTCATTGTGCGGGAACCATTCAGACACCAAACGAATACCGATAACAAACCCGGCACCAATGAAACCCAAGGCAAACCGCGCAATCGCGGCCTGCACGAAGCTATCGGAAACGGCAAACATAAAACAAGGAATGGAACAGACGGCCAACAAAGCAGAGTAAACAATGCGTGGACCATATTTGTCGGTTAGCATACCGATCAAAACTCGCGCCGGAATCGTAAAGGCAACGTTTAGAATCAACAGTGTTTTGATTTCGGCAGTGGTCAGCCCCAGCGATTCCTTTACTGCGATCAGTAAAGGCGCGAAGTTAAACCAAACTGCGAAGGTGATAAAAAAAGCCATCCAGCTTAAGTGAAGTATTTTCATCTTTCCGGTAAACGAAAAGAGATTGAACTTATCGGCAGAACTCATAGCGCCTTTCCCCTGAAGTAAAAAAATCAAACTTACCCCGTCATAGCAGGAGCCGTGCCAATTACGAAAATTCCTTTAAGAACAATCAGTTACAATTTTCTGAAATAAACCTGACACACTAGAAGCACCATACAAAGGCATGAATGCACCAATATCACCCAACAAAAACACTCCCCTAGTTTCAGACAAACGAAAAAACGAACCCCATCAAGGCATCACCGCATCAAGTCGGTGCACGCAATCCATGAAGGTCGCCAGATACAGAATGATAGATGCGGGCAACTGAGAGACACGAACGCAGGACTAAAGAGATACAGAGCTAGATAGGGCACTGATACCTATACGCAGGCTCAGTAACCGAGGGTTTGCTTAATAAAGGGGATGGTTAAGCGGCGCTGCTCGGCCAAAGAGGCGTCATCCAATCGCTGCAGCGAGGTGAACAGTTCGTGGGTATTGCGTGGCGAGCGGTGCATAATGAATTGCGCAACTTCGTCGGTAAGCTCCATACCCCGAGCTTTGGCGCGATTTTGCAGAGCCACTTGCTTAGACAGATCATCCAGCGGCTGCACTTGAAAAACCAAGCCCCAATTGAGACGAGATTGTAAATCGGGTAAGGCCACCTTTAATTCTCGCGGNCCTTTAGTTGCGGCCATGACCACACGACGACCGGTGTCACGCATACTGTTAAAGAAGTTAAATAAGGCGCGCTCCCACTCTGATTTGCCTAGTACATGCTGCAAACCATCGAGGCAGACGAGATCTAGGCTTTCTAAACCATCCAATAACTGGCTCGGCTCGTGGTGCTGTAACTCTTCTAAGGGCAAGTACTGGGCACGTTTACCGCGTTCACCCGCGAGGTGGCAGGCAGCCTGCAACAGATGGGTAACACCGACACCGGGGGCTCCCGACAGAAAGATAAACTGCTCACCATACACCTCGAGCTGATGTCCTAATGCGGACACCACCAAGGCGTTGCTCTGTCCTTCCTGCGCGAAGTAGTTCTCAAAGGTTGCGTCATCATTGAGATGCACACCTAAAGAAAGCTGCTGAGGGGAAGATTTGGACGTCGCTGAAACCATTCTGAAGTGCTTTGTCTTTCGATGCGGGCAACCGCCCGCTACGGCCCTGTGTGTGACTCGTCAAACCATCGAGGAGTCATGACAATTCTAGTTTGGGCGGGGCAGTGTAGGAAAGATTCTCATATTATTGAGATCACAGAATCATCGGTTCGCTTGCCGAAGCTCCTAGATTCCGGAACACCTGCCAATTACCGCCCAGCGTTGGCGTGATAGTTTATCAGACTCCAATAAAAATCGACACGCCTTAGCGGACAACCGAATTATCCCGGCCAACGATAGCGCAGCGGATTGCCTTGAGAGCCCAGCGGCTCAGCTGTGGCGGGGAGTTTCACACCGTTCATCGCTGCGGGTGTAGCCTCGATAGATTCACCCAAGGCCCCCAATCGTCGATCCAATGCTAAGGCGTCGGTCAAGGCGGTGATATCGCCTTCCAATTTCACGCTCAGCTGAATACTCTGAGCCTTAAGCGCCGCCAAATTCACGTGTCGAACCACTTCCAGGGAGTCAAGATAGTTTATCGCTTTGACGTAGTCACGAAAGCCGTTGACCTGCTCCACCTGTACAATAACGGAATCGGTCGCCCCTCCAAAACTGCCGATGCTGTAGATACTGGCCAAAAAGTCGGTGGCATCATTAAGCCCTTGGGTTACCAACATCGGTTCATCTGTGGCCTCGCTATCAAACACTTGCTGATGCTGTTTGTGCAACAAGGTCCACGCCGACAACCACTGGCCACTGGAGGTCTGGCTGTAACGCCCAACCAATAGCACATCGGCGTTATAACGAGCGGAAGCCTCGATGATTGCCGCCTGATCGAGACCCCAAATTTGATTCGGGTTGATCTGCAAACGATCTTCGAGATCGAGCATAGGCATAACAAGGGGAATACCGCGCAGTTGAGACAACTCTGCAGCAGCCTTGGCCAGCGGGCTTCCGTCCTGCAGCGATACCAGCTCGCGCCCCTGATTTAAGTCGTCTTTCACCAACCACACCAGCACACTGGGGCGATTGGAGGGCCACAAGGGCGCCTGCTGATCGCGCAAAAGTTGCTCAACACCCGCGCGAGAAAAATTGAAAATCAAACGCGACGCCGCAACGGCAAGCCCCTCTTGCTGCACGGTTTCATCGGTCGACTCATAGCGATAGGCCTCAATAAAGCGCTCAGCGCGCTTGAGGGCTGTTTGAACGCCGTTCTCCTGCAAGACAAAATCACGACCCGAGACACGCACCAGCACCTTCTCCAAGGCGCTTTGTGCCGCCTGTTTACGCTCCGCTTGAGATTGCCCGGTGACCAATTCGCTCTGCTGATAGAGCTGCCCCACCACTTCCGCCTTGATCGACGGCGATACGATCAACACAGCCAAAACAATTCCTAGTGACGCGCTGGCTCTAGAACAGCCTAACCCAGAAATCTCCGGCTTAGCCCATAACGCTCTACTCAACCACTCGCCCGCTGACCTCGAAAGCCATTTCCACTTTACTGCCATGTAAACCTTCATACCTGTGAGTTTCATACTTGAAAGTAAAGCGCCCGCAGCACTTTTCAGTGCCACCTTCCCACCGATTCCCAAGCGCGAATAGCGGCTTCAATAACGATGAATAACTGGCGCTCTAGCGCAATTCTGAAGCGGCATTATGCCTTTGCCTTCCTGCCACTGCTATAAGCTAGGCAGCAGATTGACCAAAGAGCTGCGAAACGACAAACAGCAGCCCCCCGCGCAACGCCCGACACCCGTGGCCAAGAGTCAATTTTCCCCCAGCATCGACAAGGATCCGCTATAGTAAATAAATTGTGTCTGCACACCTAACAGACGCCTCCATTAGCTGATAGAATACGCGCCTTTTTCCGATCCACCCATTTCAGACGAGCCGTGCAATCCATGAGCGACAAACAGTCCCCCTCCCTGAGTTACAAAGATGCTGGTGTTGATATCGATGCAGGTAATGCATTGGTTGAACGAATTAAAGGCGTTGCCAAGCGCACTTCACGCCCCGGGGTAATGGCCGGTCTGGGCGGCTTTGGCGCTCTTTTTGAGCTGCCTACAGGCTATAAGGAGCCGGTACTGGTCTCTGGTACCGATGGTGTTGGCACCAAGCTGCGTTTGGCCATNGATCTCAATCTACACGACACCATCGGCATTGATTTGGTCGCCATGTGCGTCAACGATCTGGTGGTTGCCGGCGCCGAGCCGCTGTTCTTTCTCGATTATTACGCCACCGGCAAACTCAATGTCGACGTGGCAGCTGATGTTGTATCGGGCATTGGCGATGGCTGTGAATTGTCAGGCTGTGCATTGGTCGGTGGTGAAACCGCTGAAATGCCTGGCATGTACGAAGGCGACGATTACGATTTGGCGGGATTTTGTGTCGGTATAGCCGAAAAGTCCGAACTCATCGATGGCAGCAAAGTGGCCGACGGAGATGTGTTAATTGGTTTGGCGTCCAGTGGTCCCCACTCCAACGGCTACTCTCTGATCCGCAAGATCATCGAAGTCAGCAATGCTGATCTCAACGACAATGTGGGTGAGCAAAACTTGGGCAAGGCTCTGCTGGAGCCCACTCGTATTTACGTGAAACCACTGCTCAAACTCATCAAAGAATCTCAAGTCAACGCCATGTCACATATTACTGGCGGTGGCTTGCAAGAGAACATTCCGCGCGTACTGCCCGACGATTGCAAAGCGGTTATTGACACCCAANCTTGGACTTTCCCACCCGTATTCAAGTGGCTGCAAGAGCAAGGTAACGTCGAAGCCTACGAAATGTACCGCACCTTTAACTGTGGTGTGGGCATGATCATCGCGGTACCAGCTAGCGAGAAAGACAACGCATTGGACATTCTGCAACAAGCGGGCGAAAACGCATTCGTCGTTGGCTCTGTGGCCAAAGCTGTGGGCGACGAAGAGCGCGTTGAATTGAAAGGTCTAAACGCCTAATCATGACCAACGTTGTTGTACTTATTTCGGGCAGTGGGACCAATCTACAAGCGTTGATTGATGCCAAGCAAAAGGGCGAATTGCCGGTCACCATTAGTGCCGTGATCAGCAACCGCCCCAACGTCAAAGGCCTAGAGCGAGCTCAGGCCGCTGGCATTGAGACTCTGGTCATTGATCACAAAGACTATGCATCTCGAGAGCTGTTTGATGCTGAGCTGCAGGCGCGTATCGATGAGTTCGATCCGCATCTCGTGGTTCTCGCTGGGTTTATGCGCATCTTGACCGAAGGCTTTACTCGTCATTATTCGGCCCGTATGTTGAACATTCACCCGTCCTTGCTGCCCAAGTACCAAGGTTTGCACACCCATCAACGGGCGCTGGAAGCTGGCGACACCGAACACGGCGTGACCGTACACTTTGTCACCCCAGAACTCGATGGTGGCCCCAACGTGATTCAAGCCGTTGTTGCCATTGTCGAAGGCGATACAGTTGAATCACTGGCCCAACGAGTACAAGCTCAGGAACACGTCATTTACCCCATGGCTGTGAGCTGGTTTGCAGAAAAGAGATTATCGATGGACAACCATCAGAGCGTTTTGGACAATGAAGTCCTGCCGCCCAGCGGCTATGTTTTAGACACACGGATGAAGTAAGCGCTCAGGCGCCAAGGAGTAGTACATGAAACGCATCATTGCCGGCGTTTTGCTGACGTTTGGGCTCAATGTCCAGAGTGCAGAATTGCCTAAGCCATTTAACGCCGTCTATAAGGCTGAATATGGCAGCCTAACGATTACCGCGACTCGCTCACTGCAAAAGCTCAGTGACGACTCGATGGAATTGCGCTTCGCGGCCAAGTCCTGGCTCGCCCGNATCGAAGAAGTCAGCCATTTTCAATGGGATTCCGAAGGACAATTGGTCCCGACAAAGTACCATTATCAGAGAACTGGACTGGGCCGAGACCGGCAGGCACTGTTGAACTTCGATTGGCAAAATCAAAAGGTCGTCAATAACGTTCAAAACAAGCCTTGGAGCATGGATCTTCCGCAGGCAGCGCTCGATAAACTCAGCTATCAGCTGCAATTGCGCCATGACTTGATCAATGCCAAGCAAGATATGAGCTATAAGATTGCCGATGGCGGTCGCTTAAAAACTTATGACTTTAGAATACTGGGCGAGGAGACGCTTTCGACTCCCCTCGGTCAATTAAACGCTGTTAAAGTCGAGCGCATTCGCAAGAACGCCAAACGCACCACCCATTTATGGCTGGCAAAAGACTGGAATCACTTAGTCGTAAAGATCCGCCAAACCGAAAAAGACGGTAAGCACTACGAAATCAACATAGCCTCCGCCGACCTTAACGGCGAACCCGTCACAGGCTTTTAACCCTCAACTGCCGTAAGGCAAAGGCATCACATGACCATTAGCGCCAAGAAAGTTGCAACCATTCACTACACCCTTAAGAACGAACAAGGGGAAGTTCTCGACAGCTCCGAAGGTCAAGAGCCTCTGGTGTACTTGCAAGGTTACCAAAACCTTGTACCTGGCCTAGAGAAAGAACTGGAAGGTAAAGCCGTTGGCGACAAGCTCTCTGTGGTTGTACCGCCCGAGGAAGGCTATGGCGAAACTGATCCTCAACTGTTTCAAGAACTGCCCAAAGATATGTTTGGCGGTATCGACCAAATTGAAGTGGGCATGGAGTTTCACGCAGAGACAGCCGATGGCCCTCAAGTTGTCGAAGTGGTTGAAGTTGAAGAAGACACCGTCACCATCAATGGTAACCACCCGCTAGCGGGTATGGATCTGCACTTCGATGTAGAAGTCCTTGAAATCCGCGACGCCACCGAAGAAGAGTTGCAACACGGACACGTACACGGCGAAGGCGGCTGCGGACACGAGCATTAAAAGCGACCTACAGCCTGTTCAGAGTTGCTTATCATCACGATAAGAACCTGATCAGGCGGCCTCACTTCGAGTACTTATGGGGAGCGGCCTAGTGAGCCTTAACCTTTTTCTCTCCACAGCGACTGCAGCGATAAGCCGTAACCAAGCGCCCCTGCTTGACGTCGAACTGCTTTTCCGTGACCACTTCCCACTTGTGAAATCCAGATCGACACAGCGTCTTACCTTTGTGCTTTTCAGCCGCGCTCTTCTTTTTAAATTGAACCACATCACCCATTGCTGACCCCTCATTGAGACCGACAGATAATACCACTAACTAGTCGGTCGTTTTGCCGACTTCGGCACTACATTAATGTGAAAGGCAGGCAAATAGCTGAGCGGGTCTAGCCTCTGTCGGATGGATTTATCCACAAATATCACACCAACCGCCTTTTTCTGTGGTTATTGTCGTAAACCACTCACAATTCGCCCCTAATATCACTCGAAAAGCCGCTCCAATTATGACGTGGAACTGACATCATAAGAATCAGTGATTATGGGCCCGCACCAAAACAAAGCACAACATCTAGTGGTAGGCTCAAGAATGCACACTAGATGAGACGCTATATGAAACGGCTCACAATAGAAATAAAAGTTATATAAGGGTGTGTATAACCTGAAACGGCACCTGCCTCCATACCCCCGCTAGGATTGCAGATTAGTGGCTACTGACAAATTGGCTTACCCACATTTTATCCACAAGAAATCACCAATCTTATCGTCTTGCATTCCATGCCCCACCGCATTATCTTGTACTGATCGTTTGAGAGACCCCTATATATTGGGTTTTAAACAAATTATGTGACCAAGACGTGACCACAGCTTCACCGACCGCTCAGTCTCTACACTTGGCGCCCAGGAAAACAGCAGTTACACGATAGACAATGTGAGCGAAGCGACAGACAGCGACACACAAGGCTGCGACCCTCACATTAATACTGACATAACAACGATATTCGGAAGTAGCAGATGGACAAGCCACACCGACAGTATTTCGCTGACGCCTGTGCCCAAAACCTGCCATTTCCAGCAAAACGATAGCCACCAGAACACAATCCAGCGAGATCTTTCATGTGAGCAGATCACAACAGATCAGCTGTATAACCAAATAACCATTAAATCAGCACAATGCGCGGAGACGTACATGCATACGGACACTGATGTGACAGCAACCCCAGCAACAGCAAGCACACCTCAAGCAACCGGCAGTAATACCACTGTCGCCGCAACCACCCCAGGCCAATTGCGTGTTATTAAACGCAACGGTACCGTGGTTCCTTACGACGAGAGTAAAATTTCAGTCGCCATGACCAAGGCCTTTCTCGCCGTCGAAGGTGGCACTGCAGCGGCCTCCAGCCGCGTGCATGAGACAGTTGCATCGCTATCCACTCAGATCAGCGCAACCTTTAAACGTCGTATGCCTTCTGGCGGCACGGTCCACATCGAAGATATTCAAGATCAGGTCGAACTGATTTTAATGCGCTCAGGCGAACAAAAAGTCGCTCGTGATTACGTTCTTTACCGCGAAGAACATGCTCGACTGCGTGGCAACANCCAAGAAGATAGCGTTGCAGATGACGAGTACCCCACCATCCAAGTGATTGCGGCTGACGGCAGCAAGCAACCTCTCGATGTACGCCGTATTCGCACCATCGTTCAAGAAGCTTGTGCNGGCTTAAAANACGTTGACGCTAAGACCATTCTCGACGAAGCCATGCGCAACCTTTACGACGGCGTGTCACTGGATGATGTAAACACTTCATTGGTGATCACCGCGCGTACTTTGGTTGAGCAAGAGCCCAACTATTCTTTTGCCACCGCTCGTCTACTGCTAGACAAACTGCGTGCTGAAGCACTTAATCGCCTGGGTACTGCGACCAGTGCCACTCAAGAAGAAATGACGGCACTCTATCCAAAAGCTCTAGATGCCTATATCAAACTGGGTGTGCGTTTGGAATTACTGGCTCCTAATCTGCTTGAATACGATCTGGAAAAACTCGGTCAGGCCCTATTGCCTGAGCGCGACCTACAATTTACCTACCTCGGCCTGCAAACCCTTTACGACCGCTACTTCATTCACACAGAAGAGGAAGTTCGTATCGAATTGCCGCAGATTTTCTTCATGCGTGTGGCCATGGGTCTGGCGATCGAGGAAGAGAATAAGGAAGAGCGTGCGATTGAGTTCTACAAACTGTTGTCTTCCTTTGATTACATGAGTTCAACACCAACACTGTTTAACGCCGGCACCTTGCGTCCACAATTGTCTTCTTGCTACCTAACCACCGTGCCAGACGATCTGCACGGCATCTACGGCGCCATGCAAGACAACGCCATGCTGTCTAAATGGGCCGGCGGCTTAGGTAACGACTGGACTCCGGTTCGTGGCCTAGGTTCATACATCAAAGGCACCAACGGCAAGTCACAGGGTGTTGTACCTTTCCTAAAAGTTGCTAATGATACGGCTGTTGCCGTTAACCAAGGCGGCAAGCGCAAAGGCGCGGTATGTGCCTATTTGGAAACTTGGCACATCGACATCGAAGAATTCCTCGAGCTGCGCAAGAACACCGGTGATGACCGTCGTCGTACCCACGATATGAACACTGCCAACTGGGTTCCAGACCTGTTCATGAAACGCGTCTTCGATGACAAAGAGTGGACGCTGTTCTCTCCCAACGACGTACCGGATCTGCATGATCTTTACGGTCAAGCATTCCAAGACAAATACGAAGAGTACGAGCGCAAAGCGGCAGCCGGCGAAATCAAACTCGCCAAAACTGTAAAAGCCTTGGATCTGTGGCGCAAAATGCTGGGCATGTTGTTTGAAACCGGCCACCCGTGGGTGACGTTCAAAGACGCCTGTAACTTGCGCAGCCCGCAACAACACGTCGGCGTGGTTCACTCCTCTAACTTGTGTACTGAGATTACTCTCAACACCACGGCTGGTGACGAAATCGCTGTGTGTAACTTAGGTTCCGTTAACCTGTCTCAACACATCGTTGATGGCGAGCTGGATGTTAAGAAGCTCGAAGAAACCGTTCGCGTTGCGGTGCGTATGCTCGATAACGTTATCGACATCAACTACTACTCGGTTGAAGCGGCTCGCACCTCAAACATGCGTCATCGTCCTGTCGGTTTGGGTTTGATGGGTTTCCAAGATGCGCTCTATAAAGTGGGTTATGCCTACAGCTCCAAAGAAGCGGTTGAATTTGCCGATCGCTCAATGGAAGCCATCAGCTACTTCGCGATCGACGCCTCTGCCGAATTAGCGAAAGAGCGCGGTGCTTACCAGACCTTTGACGGATCTCTGTGGAGCAAAGGTATTCTGCCCATCGACTCTATCGAGTTGTTGGCGAAAAACCGTGGCGAAAAGTACATCCAAGTGGATCGCAGCCAGACTATGGACTGGGACCATTTACGCGAAAAGGTGAAGACCGGCGGCATACGCAACTCTAACGTCATGGCCATTGCTCCGACCGCGACCATTGCCAACATTACCGGCGTGTCTCAGTCAATCGAACCGACCTATCAAAACCTGTACGTGAAATCGAATCTCTCTGGTGAGTTCACTGTCGTAAACCCCTACCTAGTTCACGATCTGAAAGATCGCGGTTTGTGGGACAGCGTTATGGTTAACGACCTGAAATACTACGAAGGATCGGTACAAAAAATTGACCGCATCCCAGCTGACTTAAAAGCGCGCTACTCCACCGCGTTTGAAGTAGAGCCACGCTGGATCGTCGATGCCGCTAGTCGTCGTCAGAAGTGGATCGATCAGGCACAGAGNTTGAATCTCTACATTGCCGGCGCTAACGGNAAGAAACTCGACATTACCTACCGCATGGCTTGGTATCACGGTCTGAAAACCACTTACTACTTGCGCGCATTGGCTGCCACTTCTACAGAAAAGTCCACTGTAGAAAGTGACGCACTTAACGCCGTATCTGCTACCTCNGCAGCGCCGGCCGCTAGTGCAGCACCAACCGCCGCACCAGTACCGCAAGCCTGCTC
Organism: Cellvibrionaceae bacterium; assembly: GCA_002707785.1. Taxonomy (GTDB): domain Bacteria; phylum Pseudomonadota; class Gammaproteobacteria; order Pseudomonadales; family Cellvibrionaceae; genus Pseudomaricurvus. The sequence continues at coordinate 50,479 of PANW01000026.1, forward strand.
TCTGGATGATCCAGATTGCGAAGCCTGCCAGTAAACGCCTGACGCTCGACTGGAGACGTATCCTGCCGACGCGTCTCCCGTCAGGCGTCATTTGAAGTGCCTATCACTGAAGTCGATATAGACNGTGAATAGCCAAGACATTAATTACAGAACATAACAAAAACAACAAAATCTGAACCATAGGAATGACATCATGCTGAACTGGGATGATTACAAAGAAGAAGCCCCTGCAGCACCCGCTGCCACCCAAGCCGCCGAGCCAGAGCTAGCCGTGCGTGAACCCGCGCCAGCAGCGCCAACCGCAGCGNCTGAAGCTCCTGCTGTAACTGCAGAAGCGACAGATGCACCGGCGCCACGCGCAGCTGCACCGGCTGGCAGCGCCGTTGAACGCGCTCAGAAAGCTATTGAAAACTTAGACGCAGCTCCAGGTCTCGAAGACTTAGAAATGGGTGCCGAACGTATTGAAGTTGATGAAAANCGCATGATCAACTGTCGCGCCGACCTCAACCAATTNGTGCCATTTAAATACGACTGGGCATGGCAGAAATATCTGGATGGTTGCGCAAACCACTGGATGCCACAAGAAGTCAACATGACCGCCGATATCGCCCTGTGGAAGAACCCTGAAGGGTTGACCGACGACGAGCGCCGTATCGTCATGCGCTCTCTGGGTTATTTCTCTACCGCCGACAGTCTGGTGGCCAACAACCTGATTCTAGCGATCTACCGTCACATCACCAACCCAGAGGCTCGCCAGTATTTGTTGCGTCAGGCGTTTGAAGAAGCCATTCACACTCACGCTTACCAGTACTGTGTAGAATCATTGGGCATGGATGAAGGTGAAGTCTTCAATATGTACCGCGAAGTGCCTTCCGTTGCTAAGAAAGCTGCGTGGAGCATCAACCACACCCAAGGCATTTCGAACCCTGGATTCCAGACCGGCACGCCAGAAACCGATCAAGAACTGCTGCGCAACCTTATTGGCTTCTACTGCGTTACCGAAGGCATTTTCTTCTATTGCGGATTTACTCAAATCTTGTCCATGGGCCGCCGCAACAAGATGACCGGTGTTGCCGAGCAATTCCAATACATCCTGCGTGATGAATCCATGCACTTGAACTTTGGCATCGATGTTATTAACCAAATCAAGCTTGAGAATCCGCACTTGTGGTCTCCTGAATTCCAGGAAGAAGTCACCCAGATGATTCTTGAAGGTACCGAGCTGGAAATCGCTTACGCGCGCGACTCCATGCCTCGTGGCGTACTGGGCATGAATGCTGCGATGATGGAAGAGTACTTGCAGTTTATTGCCAACCGCCGCCTTGCACAGCTAGGTTTGGCCGAGCAATTCCCGAACGCTCAAAATCCATTCCCATGGATGAGTGAAATCATGGACTTGCGTAAAGAGAAGAACTTCTTTGAAACTCGAGTCATTGAGTATCAAACAGGTGGTGCGTTGAGCTGGGATTAATCCCGGCGCGGTATTAAGACGCTGTGAGTGCTTTCACGTTATTGCAACAGTAACGGGAAAGCACTCAACCATTATTACCCCAGCAATACGCGCTGGGATTATGCAACATCAAGGCTTGAGACCAAATCACAAGGCCGTGATGATTTGCAGCAGTTAATCCCGTCGAGTGCCACACATGCACTCATTAAGGTTTACCGTTTTATAAAGTAACGATGCCATCACATTCGAACGCATCGATATTCTAACGATAACAAAACCAAGGGATATCACTATGAACCAGCAACACTCTTTGTCTCACGAAGACATGCTCATCGCACTTGATCAACTCGATCAGACCGTTGAAGTCATGAGCCAAATAATTCGACGCCTCAAGCAATCCATCGATCAACCGACCAGCTCCCAATCGGCCATCAACCGCCCCCAAGAAGCTCACTCAAATTCGCTGCTGCATACAGACGTGAGCGTTGATGCGACTGCGGACCAAACAATAGAGAGTAATCTGCACTGATTTTATTGCGAACAGAGATTCTTACTGTGCCGACAATCATCGCAAGAAAACCGGTCTATGCCAGAAGAATAACCCCATCGTCCGAAAAAACTCCAGGGCGAGACTGAACTATGGAGAGAGCCACCGTGAGCGGTACCAACATCAGAGCTAGGCAAACCACTTCATCCGTTGACGTCGTCACCTACTCTGCCAATCATCGTTACAAACAACTCGCACGGATTTTTCGACATCTGCGTGATGAACTTCACGAGCATCAGCCTCGATTGGCAAAGCCCACCTCCGCGATGATTGAGCACCTAGTATTCAACTGTCCGCTCTCATTACTACAAGGGGAAGATTGGCAGCGTATTATTGAAGATGTCTTACACTACCTGTTGAAACATCTCCACCCAAGCTACTACCAAGAAGATATCTTCATCCGCACCGACTCAAATAGTGCACTCTTTCCCAATGAGGAGCTGTTTGATCCTCAGGATGCCTTCGTGTTTGCCAAAGCTCTACTGAACCAACAGCAACAGACACTCTACAAGAGCGGCGAATGACGCACTGTGAACATCTATAAGCTCATCGCCCATTCGGTAAATATAGAGCACTTCAGCGCCCCAGCAATTGCTCTTGAGCAACAGCAAGGCCCTCCGTGAGCCGTTAAGACAACGCTATAGGCTCCGTATAAGAAATCTCTTACACTAGCGANATTATTAGATCAGACAATCGAGCCCTCTATGCTGCCGCAAGACGCCCTCTGGAACCGACTCCAACAGCAACTCCCACAATCATTGCTACTGATCACTGACAGCCCTATTCCCGCGATCGAACAGTGGGGAATCGAGCATCAGTGTCAGGTTGTTCACATCAAATCGGCCACCGATTTAAACAATTTGGGGCGTTTTGAATTAGCCCTAGTTTTGGACTGGCAACCTCACTCGCAACAGCACACAGAACTACTCGCCCGTATTCGAAATCTACACAGCCACAAAATTTGGTTATTAGCCCCCGCGGTAAACAAACAACCCAATATCGAACTATTGGGGCTAGGATTTCGCCGAGAACAACAGTTTACACCACAGCAATTAACCAGCTACGGCTACAACCTCGACAATTACAATCACAAAAGAGAGTGGAACAGCCCCAAACATTGGGCCAATCCTGAAAACTGGGGGAAATATTGGTGGTAATGGAAAAACACCATTTTGGCCACTATACTTCCTCCGTATACGCTCTCATTTACCGCTGCATGGATACCTAAAAAGGGATGGCCAAAATTCTTGTTGTTGACGATATTCAAGACAATATCAGTCTATTGTGCTTCAACTTAGAAGACGACCACCACGAGGTAATCACCGCCGCTAACGGTTACGAGTGCCTCGATAAAGCTGCTGAGCACTGCCCCGATTTGATTCTGTTGGACATGATGATGCCGGGCATTAGCGGCACAGAAACACTCGCCCGCCTGCAACAAGATAGCAGCCTTAGGGATATTCCGGTGATCATGGTATCGGCCAATGATGCCGATGATTTCATCATTGAAGCTTTAGATATAGGCGCCTTGGACTATGTCGCCAAGCCGTTCATATACCCGGTGCTTGCGGCGCGCATGAGAACCGCTTTGCGATTGCGAGAGAACCAACGTGAATTACAGGCACTAAACAAACGCTTGTCGAAACTTGCCTCCCTAGATCCGCTAACAGAAGCTTACAATCGTCGGCACTTTTTAGAGCTGGGCAATACCGAGTTTGCCAAGGCACAGCGTTTTCATCGCCCCCTTTCAGTCATCATGCTCGATGTCGATAAATTTAAAGCCATCAATGATACCTACGGTCATCCCACCGGTGATGCTGCACTCAAGCAACTTACGCAACTGTGCCAAAATGCGGGGCGCTCCTCAGAAATCGTCGGCCGCTTTGGCGGAGAGGAGTTTGTACTCTGCTGTCCAGATACCGATCAAACTGGCGCCATGGCACTGGCTGAGCGTCTGCGCACGAGCATTGAAGAAAGCACCCTAGACTACGACGGCAGCACTCTGAACTACACCGCCAGCATGGGTGTAACCTCCATACAAGAGGATGACAAAAGCCTGAACGATATGCTGCGCCGAGCTGATCAATTGCTTTACTACTCAAAGGAAAATGGTCGCAATCGCTGTACCACGGACAGTGACGTTATATAGTCAGATCAACATGTGCATAACCAGTCCAATAACTGCGCGCGCTCATCAAACATTATCCACCGAAAAATAATCTAGAATTCTTAATAAAAAAAACCAGCATAGTTGCTGGTTTTTCTAGGGTATCAGCGGCTATAGCGCCGCTGAACTTGTCGTCATTGAAACGATTAAGCGACAGACAACTGTGCCAATTTTTGCTGAGAAAAGTCGGCGTCACCAAACAGCGTATTGATCATCATCAAGCGCTTCACGTAGTGACCAATATCCAACTCATCAGTCATACCGATACCGCCGTGGATCTGAAAGGCTTCATCACCCACCAGCTTTCCAGCGCGACCGATCATAACTTTCAGTGCCAGAATATCCTTGGCCGCTTCTTCGCTGTCACCGGCAACAGAGCACGCGGCACGGTATACCAGTGAACGGGTTTGCTCGCAGGCCATAAACATGTCGACCATACGGTGCTGCAGTGCCTGAAACGATGAGATGGCAACGCCAAACTGTTCGCGAGTTTTGGTGTATTCCACCGTCGTCGTGTGCAACTTATCCATGATACCGACAGCTTCTCCGCCAATGGCGACAATAGCTTCGCCAATAGCCGACTGCAGAGCCAACACGCCCTGTGCCTCTTCGCCAACGACTGCATCGGCACTTACCGATACATCATTGAATCGAATATTGGCCACCACCTGGCCGTCCATCATACGATAACCGGTTTTCTCGATACCTGCTGACGATGCATCAACCAACAACAAGGTCACCCCCTGCTGATCGGATTGCTCACCGGCCGTACGAGCAGAAACAATCAGTTGGTCCGCACTCATACCGTTTAATACAACGGTTTTTTCGCCATTCAGCACATAACCTTCAGCACTTTTAACAGCGGTGGTCTTTACGTCCTGAAGCGAATAACGACTTTGGCGTTCGTTGAATGCAACTGCCCCCTGCAAACTGCCTTCGATAATGGCGCCGATATGCGCGTCTTTTTGCGCAGCGCTACCTGCTTTGTTCAGCAGTCCGCCAAACAATACCACAGTCGCCAGAAACGGCTCTAGCACCAGACCTTTACCAAACTCTTCCATCAACATCATGTTGTCGACGACGCTNCCGCCAAAGCCGCCTTGCTCTTCGGCAAAGGGCACAGACAACCAACCCAGCTCGGCAAAGGTACCCCAGTTCTCACGCTTAAATCCGTCCTCAAGGGCTGCAACTTTGGTGCGAGAATCAAAATCATATTGGTCCTGCACAAAGCGAGCAACGCTGTCCTTGAGCATGTTTTGTTCTTCAGTGTAATCAAAATTCATGGTCAAAACTCCGTATCTGCTTACTTCAGACCTAATACATATTTGGCAATAATGTTCTTTTGTACTTCGTTGGAGCCACCGTAAACCGTGGCCGCTCGACCGTACATGTATTCAACACGTGCGCCATCAGCAAACTCATGACCAACATTCTCTTCGGTTTGAATACCTGCATAGTAGCCGGCAACATCAAGGCGAAGCTTTTGAATGGCTTGCTGAATCTCCGTGCCTTTGATTTTAAGCAGTGAAGACTCTGCACCGGGATGTGCTCCCGCAGCGGCTTTCGCCAATACTCGTAACTCGGTGTATTCCAACGCCATCAGCTCGACTTCAATGTCGGTGAGGTTTTTGCGGAACATCGGATCATCGGCAAGGCATTCACCCGCTGAAACCTCTTGCTTGGCGTAATCTTTGATTTCTGCCAGGCAACGCTTGGAGTGTGCGACCGCAGCAATCGCTGTACGCTCGTGAGCCAACAGNGCCTTGGCGTAAGTCCAGCCCTTATCCTGCTCACCGATTAGATTTTCTTTCGGGACGCGCACATTGTTGAATTCCACTTCATTCAAGGTATGACGATTATCGATACCAATAATGGGGTTCACTTTAATGCCCGGCGTTTTCATATCAATCAACAAAAAGCTGATACCATCTTGTCGCTTGCCGGAAGAGTCGGTGCGAACTAGACAGAAAATCCAATCGGCGTACTGTGCGTAGGTCGTCCAGATTTTTGCGCCGTTAACAACGTAGTCGTCGCCATCCAATTCGGCTTTGGTTTTCAGAGCCGCGAGGTCAGAACCAGCACCGGGTTCGGAATAGCCCTGACACCACCAATCNTCACTGTTCAAGATGCGAGGCAAAAAGCGTTTTTTCTGCTCGTCATTACCGAAAGTGTAGATAACTGGGGCGACCATTTTGAGACCAAAAGGAATAACGTCGGGCGCACCAACAACGGAGCGTTCATTTTCATAAATGAAACTCTGAGTCGCACTCCAACCACAACCACCGTGTTCAGCAGGCCATCCTGGAGCAGCCCAACCTTTAGCGTTCAAACGCTGCTGCCATTCAATTTGTGCCTGTTTGTAGGTGCTCTTATTCGCAAGCCGAGCTTGTAAATCTGCATCGTAAGCTTCAGACAAAAACGCTCTCACTTCGTCACGGAAAGCTAAGTCTTCAGTAGAAAAAGTCGTATCCACAATTCTCTCTCTTTAGTTGCTATATGTTTTGAAACAAAAACAGTGCGTGTTTACAGCAAAGTTTCTGTGGTGACCAGCGGCCCTATCATCTCGCTAAAAATGCCATATGGACAATATCCATTTAGCCTAAAAAACGCCGCCATACTGACGAGAATGAACAAAATGGTCACTGCCGAAGCCGCTTTCGCCTGCCTCGGAGTTCCAGAAAAAGGGGGCTGTTTGTCGCTAGTAATTGGTAGAATAGCAGTGTTTGAAAGTGCGGCTAGAGGACGAGAGCTTTCAAGCTTTCTGTCTATTTCTATCATTTGAAGAATATAGAGGTAGGGGGGCTCTTGAAACGAACACCCCCAAAGGGAGAAGAGAGAGCACTACTGAACGCTAAGAATACCTGCTCGCCCAGCTTGAGCGGGCTGGCCCGCTTGTCCCGCTTGGCCGCTGTTAGCGTTTTCACCCAGAGAGTAGAGCCAGCAGCGAGCTTCGCTACCACCCTGACCGCCCGNGCCGGCAGCGCCTGCTTGACCACCAACACCGCCCTGCTGACGAATGTCGATGACTTCCAACCAATGAGACTCCGCCAGAGACAGAATGATATTCCCACCATCGCCGCCAGGAAGGCCGTTGCTACCATCTCCACCGTCGCTTCCAGCAGAAGATCCAAACCCCCAGCAGGCCGCATTTTTCCCCTGCTCACCGGCCGCACCGGGCCAGCCATCGCCACCTTGACCACCACGAGTATCGATGACGAGATTTTCAATATTGGTGGATTCAATGACCACTCTAAGGTCGGTACCTCTGCCACCGGGCACACCAACATCTCCGTGAGACCCGACGGCGGCTAAGACACTGCCATCGGCAAACTGCGCCTTCTTCAGGATCAATATAAATTCGGTAGTTCTAGGCGCCACGCTGATTCTCGCGTCTTCGCCCATGATGAGATCCGTTAGTGTCAATTGCTCAATGCTAGCCGGCACCAACAGCTTGCCACCCTTGGCGATATCGAGTTTTTGCAACTGCGCCTGCTGCCCCAAATTTGGCAACCGTAAGAGGCCATTTTCTGGCACCTGAAAAGCTTGCCCCCAAGCGCTCATCGCCGACAGACACAAGGTCACTAATACCACTAATCCCTTCACACGCTTCTCCTAAACTGTATTGTTATGATTATTGTTCAGCAAGATCCTCACCCAATAACGATCTTACCTAATGACTAGACAGAGCCATTGCCGCAACCAACGGGACTGCGGTTTCACTTGCCGACCAACTTCAANTGACTGACCACCGGATTGGCGTAAATTCCAAGAAAGATATCCCGCTGCTCCTGAGGAATCTCTGCCAAACGACGTTCGAGCTCTTGTTTCTCTGGCGAGTGTTGTTGCGCTTGATAAGCGTGCTGCTGAGCTGACACAGGCAAATCTGCCGCCTTGCCGTGCAACATCTGATAGGCCGCGTGATTACTGGGGTGCTGTACATACTTGCCCCAAACCTGACGATCAATTTCAGCGGCNACGTCATCGGCGCTCTGAAAATCACTGTTAAGAACATCGCCAAAAGCGACGTGCACATGNCCCTTCTCTCCGGCAATTCCAGCGGCAATACTGGCGACATCTTCGTGTTCATCTTTTTCATAACTGCCGTGTTCCGCCTGATGATAGAGCTCATTGCTCTTGGAGGCATCGCAGGGATCCCACTCATAGGACAAGGCGACTGGCACGATATTCAGCTCATTGATAAAGTCCGAAAATTCGACCTTCTTGGGCTTGCTCAAGGCGATCATACTGACAATGGCAGAGTTAGTTGCGTCCAATCCGTCTTTGGCGCGCCCTTCACGCTGTGCAATCCAGATACTGCTGTTTTCTTCCACAATCGAATGATGGATATAGGCGGACAAGTGTTTGGCCGCTTTATATTTCTCTCTCGCCCCAACGGCTGAACGCACCACGATAAAACTCTTATTCAGACGCATCAGGTCTGAAACATAAGGCTTGGTCAGTAGATTATCACCAATGGCAATACGAACAGTGTCGTGGCCGTTTTCATTGAGCACCCAATTGACAAAGGCAGGATCCATGGCGATGTCACGGTGATTGGATATAAATAGGTAGGATTTATTGGGGTCTAGCTTTTCCAGTCCCGATACAGTGAACTCAGTGACGCGTTCATCAACCATATCGCTCAGATATTTAGCAATAATATCCTGCAACTGCTTGACCGAGTTAACGCCTTTGAGCTGTTTCTTGAGCACAAGGCGAATCAGTGGCTGTAACAACCAGGGAAGATAGCCGGCTAAGCGGGGAAAACGTAATTTACTGACAGCGCTGATGAGC
>PANW01000027.1 GCA_002707785.1 Cellvibrionaceae bacterium
AGCCTGAGGTCCTTTAAATACAACGTTTGTTCGCACTCACATTGTACTTGCTGGAGCTCAGGCTTTTTTATTTATCTCAAACTGTGGGACAGCAGTGGCGTTATGCTCCCCTTTTTTATGGTTTTAGGGCTACACTTATTCCTACTACTGGTTGTTTTACACGTCAAAACTATGTCTCCGTCCTTTACCGATCACGAACAGGCACTACTCGAAGCCCGCGCGGAAAGAAGCTTTCGTGTGCTAAAAGTATCGCTGATTACCATGGCGTGTATCTGCATGTTCTTTGCCTTTCGCGCTTGGCAGTGGGACATTTGGTTGCGTGTCATTTCTCTCGGAACCGGTGCAGTCGCCTGCCTTGTGAGTTTGTATTTACTGCATCAGCAGGTGTCGAAGCTTGTTGTTACTCACGTGGCCATGGTTGGCGTTATGGTAGCGGCGACTTTTTCTTTCTACAGTAGCGGCGGTTTGATGGGGGCCGGTATTGGTTGGGTCTTTATATTGGCCGCGGTATCAGGTTTGTTGGGCGGGCGCAGTGCGGGATTGGTTTGGTTTGCTTATGCTGCTGTATTGGTTGTCGGTATGGCTTTCTACGAACACCGCTATGGGGCACCGCAAGACTTAACACCCGAACATCTGCAATTTTGGCAAAATCGGATTCAGTTAATGGGGCAGCTGATTCTGATGGCGGTCATAACCCTGTCATTTCTTCGGCACGTGGCTCAGTCCGATCAAGTGGCTGACGATCATATTCATCAATTGGATCAAGAGGTCGAGGTTCGCCAGCAGGCACAACAGGACGCTTTCAGCGCCAATCAGGCGAAAAGTGAATTCCTCGCCAGCATGAGCCATGAATTGCGCACTCCCTTGAACTCTATTATTGGTTTTAGCAGTCACCTGATTCGTCAGAGAAATCAGAAAAGTGAGCCGAGCGCTGAATCCATGGAGCGCAGAGCAGCTGCACTAGATAGTATCCATAACAATGGACAAATATTACTCAATCTTATTAATGAGCTGTTGGATCTCTCTAAGTTAGAGTCAGGGGCGCTGAAAATGGATTTTTCGAGAGTGTGCCTGAATGAGCTGCTGGATTCCTGTGTAAGAGACATGCAAGGTATGGCGATAGAGCAGAGCTTGTCTCTGCGTTCGTTAGCTTTTCCGGAAACAATTTCCATTGAAGGCGATGGTGTGAGATTGCGCCAAGTGGTCAATAATCTGATCAGTAACGGCCTCAAATACACTGAAGAAGGCGAGGTCAGTGTCTATCTGGAATTAAACCAACAGCATATTGTAATTGGGGTTAGAGATAGCGGTGTGGGTATTGAGCCCGATAGTCTGGAAAATCTATTTGATGTGTATAGCAATTTGTCGAGTCGGGTGAATAAACCCGTGCAATCGACCGGATTAGGATTGTCTTTGTGCAGTAAATTGGTCGAACTACATCGCGGCACCATTGAGGTTAAAACTAAAATGGGTAAAGGCAGTGATTTTCGTGTGTGCCTACCGCGCGAACTATTACTACAAAATACCGCCGATCGTGTAGGGCGAGTTGTAACTGAGTAGGGCTTTGATGGTTTCGTTGAGGCGGTTAGTTGAGAGGGGGCGGTCGAGGGATTGGGCTGAGAGAGTCAGTTGAAATCATTGCGCAACGATAGTCACTATCGCTGCGCAATTTTGAGAGCAGTTTTAGCTCGGGAAAGAGAACTGAACGCCTTCTCGCACACCACTGGATGGCCAGCGCTGAGTGATGGTTTTACGGTTGGTGTAAAAACGAACACCATCTGGGCCGTAAGCACTTAGGTTGCCGAACAAAGAGCGTTTCCAACCGCCAAAGCTGTGGTAGGAAACAGGCACCGGCAACGGAACATTGATGCCGACCATACCGACCAAAATGTTGTCACTAAAGTAGCGTGCCGCTTCGCCGTCGCGAGTAAAGATGCAAGTTCCATTGCCGTACTCGTGATCGTTGATCAGTTGCATGGCTTCATCCATCGATTCTGCACGTACCACCAGCAAGACTGGACCAAAAATCTCTTCGTCGTAACAGGTCATACCGGGCTTGACCTGATCGATTAGAGTGCCGCCAACGAAGAAGCCGTTGTCGTATCCGTCCACTTGTGGATTGCGACCATCGACGACAATGGTGGCGCCCTGCGCTTCAGCACTGTCAATGTAGCCGACCACTTTGTTCTTGTGGNCTTCGGTGATGACTGGACCAAAATCGTTTTTGCTGTCGCTATAAGCGCCGACTTTCAGGTCTTGCATNGCCGNNGTCATTTTTTCGATCAACGCATCGGCGGCATCATCGCCAACACACACGGCAACCGATAACGCCATGCAGCGCTCACCGGAGGAGCCAAATGCAGCGCCCGTCATGGCGGCAACCGCGTTGTCCATATCGGCATCAGGCATAATGATGGCGTGGTTTTTAGCACCGCCCAAGGCTTGGCAACGCTTACCGTTGGCGCTCGCCGTGGCGTAAACATACTCAGCAATTGGGGTAGAGCCTACGAAACTCACCGCTTGTACGCGCTCGTCAGTCAGCAAGGTGTCAACCGCAACCTTGTCACCGTTAACAACATTAAGCACACCTTTCGGCAGGCCCGCTTCAAGCAGCAGTTCTGCTAGAAACAGTGTCGACGAAGGATCTCTTTCTGAAGGTTTGAGTACAAAGGTGTTGCCGCAAACGATGGCCAATGGATACATCCACAAAGGAACCATCGCCGGGAAGTTGAAGGGCGTGATGCCAGCGACGACGCCCAGCGGTTGCATTTCGCTCCAGGAATCGATGTTAGGACCGACATTACGGCTGTGTTCGCCTTTCAGCAGTTCTGGGGCGTAGCAGGCGTACTCAACATTTTCGATACCGCGGCTCAGTTCGCCCATGGCATCGTGGGAAATCTTACCGTGCTCTTCACCGATCAGCTCGCAGATCTTGTCAGCATTTTCCTCGAGCAGCTGCTTAAAGCGAAACATAATTTTTGCACGCTTAGCTGGCGGAGTGTTGCGCCATTCAGGGTAGGCGGCGTGAGCGGCGGCAATGGCTTGCTCAACGGNTGCTTGGCTGGCGAGGGCGACTTGTTTGGTAGCTTCGCCGGTTGCAGGGTTGAACACATCTTGTTGTCGTTCGGCGTCTAGGTTTTTCTCGCCGTTGATCAGGTGGCCTACCAGAGTCATGCTGTACCTCATTATTTGAAAAGTGGAATTAAGTGGCTGTATTGTTTGTGCAACGCTTGCCGGTCATTTTACCGCAAGCGTTGCTGAGTGTTGATGGCTGCTGTGTTAGTTGCCAGCGGCGACTTCATTAACACTGTCGCCCAGCGCGCTGATGAGCGAGTCGATTTCTTCCGACTCAACGATAAACGGCAAGCCCATTTGGATGGTGTCGCCACCATAGCGTACGTAAAATCCTTTATCCCACATTTTCATGGCGATTTGATAAGGGCGCAGCAGTGGTTCTCCAGGTACTGCTTCGATGGTTAACGCTGCCGCCAATCCGCAATTGCGAATGTCACTGATCATCGGCAGGCCTTTCAACTGGTGTACGCGATCTTCAAGAACCGGAGCCATTTCCTTAGCGCGCTCAATCAGTCGATCATTCTGCAGAATGTCGAGTGAGGCGAGTCCGGCTGCACAGGCCACCGGGTGAGCGGCGTAAGTGTATCCGTGGGGAATTTCTAGGGCGTATTCTGGGCCTCCGTGCTCCATGAACGTATCGTAGATTTTCTGTTTGGCGATGGTGGCACCCATCGGCACCGCGCCGTTGGTTAACTGTTTTGCGGTGTTGATCATATCCGGCACCACACCAAATGCCTCGGCGCCGGTATTGGCTCCCATGCGTCCAAACGCGGTGATAACTTCATCAAAAATGAGCAGGATGTTGTGCTGGTCACAAATCTCTCTCAGACGCTGCAAGTAGCCAACTGGGGGAGGAATAACACCCGCTGAACCGGCCATAGGCTCGACAATCACCGCGGCAATGTTGGAGGCATCATGCAGGGCAATTTGGTCCAGCAGTGCGTCGGCTAAGTGAGCACCGGTCTCGGGCATGCCTTTNACGAATTTGTTTTCNGGCAACATGGTGTGCGGAATGTGGGTGGCTTCTACCGCNCTGCCGTAGAGTACGCGATTGGCGCCAATGCCGCCGACGCTAATTCCACCGAAGTTCACGCCGTGATAGCCCTTCATTCGNCCTACCAGTTTGGTTTTTGAGGCCATGCCNTTNTTGCGCCAGTAAGCTCGAGCAATTTTGAGTGAGGTTTCCACCGACTCAGAGCCGGAACCGGTAAAGAACACTCGGTTTAGNCCTTCTGGCATGAACTCAGTGATTCTGTGNGCCAGCTCAAAGGACTTCGGGTGGCCGTGCTGAAAGGCCGGCGAGTAGTCCAGCGTGGCTATTTGTTNGCTCACNGCTTCGGTGATTTCTGGTCGGCAATGCCCAGCACCGCTGGTCCAGAGACCGGACAATCCATCAAAGATCTGACGCCCTTCAGCATTGGTGTAGTAGGAGCCCTTGGCTGAAGTAATGATTCGCGGATCTTTTTTAAACTGACGGTTAGCTGTGTATGACATCCAGTGGGCGTCGAGTTGGGCTTGGCTGAGGCCTGCGCGCTTGTCACTCATAAGAGGATTCCTTCAGAAGTGTGTTTAGACTGTATCTGTCGCCAGTCGATGAATTATGGAGCCAGTGTAAAGCCTATTGTTCGTTTCATAAATTGCTACTTATCTATCTTTAGTTTCATCTTGATGAAACATATGGCGGGTGTCACACTCACGGTCTAGATGATTGGAGGGGGTAGCTATGGCACGCAGTCAAGCAATGCTGGGACAGTTGAGCGATATTGATTTACGCCTGTTGCGGGTATTCCGTGCGGTGGCTGAAGCAGGGGGCTTTTCCGCGGCTGAGCTTGAGCTCAATGTAGGGCGATCGACGATTAGCCGCCATATTAAAGATCTTGAGGTACGTTTGGGCATTACCTTGTGTCGGCGTGGTCGCGGTGGTTTTGCTCTGACTGAAGAAGGGCGACAGATCTATCAGGCGACACTGCGATTGCTGGGGTCTCTGGAAACCTTCCGCGGTGAAATTTCAGACGTTCATAAGCGCATGACCGGCCATGTATCCATTGCACTGTTTGATAAAATGACCACCAATCCAGAATCTCGTATTCACGAAGCCTTAGCGGAATTCGATCGTCTAGCCCCAGAGGTCACTTTGGATATTCATATTGAGCCCATCAACGAAGTCGAACGCGGACTCATGGAAGGTCGCTTTCAATTGGGGGTGATTCCCGCCCATCGCAGCTCATCGAGCCTGGCCTATGAGCATTTGTTCTATGAGCAGATGTATCTCTATTGCGGCGCCAAGCATCGCTTCTATGCGCTTGACGATGAAGAAATTAGCGATGAGCTCATTCTTGATTCCAAGTACGCCGGTTTGGGGTATCACTCACCCAATATGGAGGTGGGCAATCAATTGGGGCTGCAGCGGGATGTGACGGTGAACGACCAAGAAGCGATCGTGCACTGTTTGTTGTCCGGTCGTTACATTGGTTATTTGCCGGACCACTATGCCAGAGAACTGGAGCAGAAAGGCTTGATTCGGTCATTGGTGCCGCAACGCTATCACTATGAATGTGACTTTGTCGCTATTCATCGCTTGTCCCCCAAGCCATCACGTATCGTTGCGACGTTTATGGAGTGTTTGTGCAAGGCCCATTCACCTGAGAAAAAATGAGCCAAGGCCTTGAGTGGCCTTGGCGCTAGGGAGTGCATTGATGAGCCCCTTTTAGGCGCTCATCAACGGTTGTGAATGGTGAATCACTCAAGAGCAGTCGAAGGCGTCCCAGTCGATGGTTTTGGTGCGACGGATGTATTCGAAGGTTGTACCGGCCCAGTTGTTAGTGATCTTGTCACCATCCTTGTACCAGCTAGCGGCGGCTTGACTCCATACCGTATTGTTCAATCTTGTTTGCAGCTCTTGGTTGTAGTGCGCTTCTGCCGAGGGTTTTACGCTCAGTTGTCGCCAGTTGTTTCGGTCCATGGTTTCGATGCACTGCACAATGTAGCGCGACTGGCTTTCACTCATGGTGATAATGGAGTTATGGCCAAGGTTGGTGTTGGGGCCATACATCATAAACAAGTTAGGGAATTCGCTGGTGGTGATACCCAAATACGCTTGAGCACCTTGGCTCCAGTGGTCTTTGAGGGCTAAGCCATTGAGACCGCGAATATCCATTGGCGCTAAAAACGGATTGGTTTTAAAACCAGTGCCGTAGATAATCGCATCGTAATCTTCATGAGTGCCGTCAGTTCGTGTAATACCGGTTTCGGTAAAGGTCTCAATCGATTCAGTGACCAGCTCGACGTTGTTTCTGGCTAGTGCATCGTAGTAGTCATCAGAGAAGAGGACCCGCTTTGCNCCAATGGGGTAGTCGGGGGTGAGCTGGGCACGCAGTTGCGGATCGGCAATGGTGTCGTGCAGATATTTTTGACTCATGCGTTGGCCGATTTTCTGCGCCAGCTTATTGCCGGTCATCATTTTGAACAGTAGCAGTTCTCCACGCAGCCACAATTTCAGGCGATAGAGTTTGGTAATCGCGGGGACTTTTTTGGAGAGCCACTGCTCCCAAGGTTGATAGGGGCGATCTTGCTTGGGCAACACCCAGTTTGCACTGCGTTGAAACACGGTGAGCTTTTCAACNTCTTTGGCAATTTGCGGAATGAACTGCAGTGCGCTGGCCGCGTTGCCGATGACGGCCACCTTCTTACCTTTCAGGTCCGCACTATGGTCCCAGCGGGCGGAGTGAAAATGGATGCCTTGATATTGATCTTGGTTGTCAAAATTGGGAGTGGCCGGGTGATGGAGCTGGCCTACGGCACTAACAAGGTATTGAGCTTGGAAGCGCTCACCGGTTTGGGTAACCAGATCCCATTGCTGGTTGTCTGCATCATAGTCGGCGGTGACAACTTCCTGGCCAAAGCGGATGTGTTTGTAGAGATGATTCTTGCTGGCCACGTTTTTTTGATAGGCAAATATTTGCGGCTGCTCTGACCATTTGTATTCCCAGTCGGAGTTATGTTCGAAGGAATAGCTGTAAAGCGCTGAGGGAATGTCACACTCAGCACCCGGGTAGGTGTTCTCACGCCAAGTGCCGCCAACTTCGTCAGCTTTTTCGAGAATAATGAAATCGTGGATGGCCGCTTTTTGCAGGTGAATCGCAAGGCTCATGCCGGAGAAACCGCTGCCAATGATGACAACCTTAGTGCGCTTAGNTGTGGAAGTGGTCGTGTCTGTCATAGTTATTCTCGTTATTTTTGTGGGGCAGAGCGAGCGGCGCAGACTGTGCATGGGATGATAGCGCGAGGCTATTTGTCTGTAATCATCACAGTAACGCCTTCACTGACATGGAAACAGTGTAAATCGCTCCGCTTTAACTTGTCGAGATTCTAGAGGTTTTAGGGAGAGGTTTACCCCCTCCTCGGTAGGGGGGGCAATGGATAGCGACTGGCTAATCGACAGATGGGTGCCCTAAATGATTGAAGAGCGGATTAACAGCTTGTGGGTGCCAAGGTTAGATCAGCTGGCGTGAGTATCAATCACTTCCAAAAATGCTTCGCCATACTTATCCAACTTGCTGGCACCGACACCGTGAACAAAGCTCAGCGCGTCCAGCGTGGAGGGTTGCTCTTCCATCATTTGCATAAGGGTGGCGTCGTGAAAGATCATGTAGGGTGCTAAATCGTGCTCGTCGGCCAGTCGCTTGCGGCATTCGCGCAGCGCTTCCCACAGATTTCGATCTTCCTGCGAGACACCGTTTTTACTGGCGGATGTTTTTCTCTGTTTGGGCTCTGCCAGCTGNTCGCGGTAGTGGAAGTCTTTCTCTCCNCGCAGCAGNGGGCGGCTGTTCTCGGTGAGTGTCAGCGCGCCAAAGCGTTCAAAATCATTGCTCAGATAGCCTTGCACGATCAATTGCCGCGCAATGGATTGCCAGTGATTGGCGCTGACATCGGCACCTAGCCCATAGGTGCTCAGTTGTTGATGATTGTGTTGGCGTATCTTGTCGGTATCCAAGCCGCGCAGTACGTCAACGATGTGAGCGGTACCAAAGCGCTGACCGGTTCGGTAAACCGTCGATAGGAATTTTTGCGCTTCGACGGTGGCTTCNCGAGTTTGCGGTGGNGACAGGCACACGTCACAATTGCCGCAGTAGGCNGGNGCTTGTTCTTCAAAGTAATTCAGTAGGCCCTGACGGCGGCAGTGGGTGATCTCACACCAACCCAAGAGTGCGTTCAGTTTGTGTCGCTCTACCTGTTTTTGTTGCTCATTCATCTGCGATTCGTTGAGCATTTGATTGAGTCGGACGACATCTTGAAGTCCGTACACCATGTGCACTTCCGAGGTTTCGCCATCGCGACCGGCGCGCCCAGTTTCTTGATAGTAGGCTTCTAGGCTTTTCGGCAAATCCATGTGAAAGACAAAGCGTACATCGGGTTTGTCGATGCCCATACCAAATGCAATNGTGGCGACGATCACCACGTCGTCTTCACGCAGAAAACGTTGTTGATGAGTGTTTCTTAACTGTGCCGGCAAGCCCGCGTGATAAGGCAAGGCATTGATCCCGCGGCTGACCAACCACTCGGCGGTACTCTCAACTTTCTTGCGTGACAAGCAGTAGACAATACCGGCTTCTTGTTTGTGTTGGGCCAGAAACTTGATCAATTGTTTGCGGGCGTCTTGTCTGACGCTGACGTGGTAGCGAATATTGGCGCGATCAAAGCTGCCGCTCAGACGCACAGGGTTTTGCAGTTGCAGGCGCTGCTCGATCTCTTCTTGAGTGCGCTGGTCGGCGGTGGCGGTCAAGGCTAACAGCGGGGTGTCCGGAAAGTGCTGTTTCAGCACGCTCAAACCGAGATAATCTTGGCGGAAATCATGCCCCCATTGCGATACGCAATGAGCTTCATCCACCGCAATCAGTGAAATGGTTTGCTGGGACAGATAACTGAGCGTCTTCGGCTGCAACAAGCGTTCCGGCGCGATATAGAGCATCTGCAGTTCTCCGTTCGCGAACTGCCGCGTGACTTGACGCTGCTCTTCGATGGTCAAGGTGGAGTTGAGGTAAGCGGCGGCAACGCCTAACTCTCGCAGTGCCGTCACCTGATCTTGCATGAGCGCGATCAATGGCGAAATCACAATGCCAGTACCCGCCCTGAGTTGCGCGGGGATTTGGTAGCAGAGGGATTTCCCACCACCGGTGGGCATCAGCACTAATGCATCTCGCCCGTTGAGAGCGGCTTCAATCGCCTCGGCCTGTTGTCCACGAAAGGCGTCGTAGCCATAGGTGGTTTGAAGCAGTTGTTCCGCATTGACGAGATTCATACTTACCGGTGATATGGGTGAAAGAGGCGGCATTGTAGCAGTGTTAATCGCCCTGCGGGGCTTGGTTTTTTGGCCTCTGGAGCGCTAAGCTGGCAATCCTTGTTTCGCAATCATACCTAGGTCGGGGATGGGATGGGTTTATGAACAATAGTTACCGCCAGTGTTGGCTGGTGACAGGCATGAAGAGAGCTGTGATCGTCAGCCTATTTCCGTTGTGTCTGTTCACGCCCCAGCTCTTTGGCGCCACCGTGTATCGCTGGGTTGATGAGCATGGCAAGGTCCATTTCAGTGATGAGGCAATGCCTGAGACTAACAAGCAAGCGGTTGGACAACTGCAAGAGGTGGAAATCACAGGGCCTCCGCGGCAATCCGATGCTGCCCGAGATTTGTCACAGCAACAGGAAAACAGCCGTTGGTTTCAGCGGCGCACCCAAGANCGTGAAAAGCAGGAGCGAGAGCGTCGCAAGCAGCAGGCAAAGCGCAACAAGGCGTTAGGCAAAAAACGAGAAACTTGTAACAAGGCACGCTACAAGCTTGAAGATGCTGAAAGAGAATTGAAAGCGCGCAAGCGCGCGGGCATAAAGATCCATACCGAGGCGAAACTAAACACCCGTATCGAAAACTATAGGGCTGATGTCGATCGAAAGTGTTGATGGTGCAATTCGTTATTTCTACGAGCGGGAACCTTGTTAGCAGGGCATCCCAGTAACGGCGCGTAAACAGAATTGCTGAATGTCTTTGAGTATCTCCGCCTGCGACTCTTTGTTGATCATTGAGTCTACAGTGCCATCTGGGTTGTCNAGTTGCCCGTCCATTTTTCGGCCCAGTGGTGCGATTAGGGTTTCTGCAATCACGCCCACCAGTGCCGTGGCGGTGATCTCAACATTTTGGTGTGGAAACTCTTTGTTGCTAATCCCCTCGGCAATCAATTTGGCGTAGATATCAGCATAGGCTTGTCGGTAGATCAATCTCTGCGCTTCCACTGTGGGGTCGACTGGTTCAGCAATCAGCGCGTAGGCCAAGCGGTCACTTTCCAATGCCCGTTCCGAAAACACTTGTATTGCTTGAATCAAACGTAATCGGCAGGGGCGAGAAGTATCGCTCAAGGCCGCTAATCTAACCTGCTCGACCTCTCTCTCTGTGGCGCTCTTGAATACTTCTGCACAGAGTTGTGCCTTAGAATCAAAGTACTTGTAGACGCTTCCTGTGGCCAGATCAGCTTGGCGTGCTAGCTTGCTGATGGTCAACCCCTGAAAACCTTGCTGGGCAACCAGTTTTACCGCCTGGCTCAGCAGGTGTGAGTACTGTGCCGCTTTATGGGCTTTGGTTTTTTCTGTGGGGCGATAGGGCATAGANTTCTCTATAGGCGCAAGCAGTAGAGCGCTATTTTAGCCGGCTTCATGGCGATTGACTATAGTAATGAATCATGGTTCACTTTATTAAAGCTGTGAACTATAGTTCATTTTATTGTTTTGGATGGAAGCAAGCTTATGTCAGCAGATACGATGTTTGAGCCGAGCACGGCCTATTGGGCAGAAACCCACGAGGTGGAGAATCAGCCACCGGCGCTGGAGAACTACAATCTCTATCTGCAAGATATTGCGTTACAGGAAAGCGTCCTGGCCCATGGCGGAGACAAAGGTGTTGCTGATCTAGAGCATTTTGGCGCACTGGCGGGCTCGGCAGAAGTCATTGAATGGGGTTTTCAGGCCAACGATAACAAGCCCCAGTTGCATACACACAATCGACATGGCGCCCGTGTCGACGAGGTCAAATTCCATCCCGCTTATCATGACTTGATGGGGTTAGCTATAAAAGAGGGGCTGCACAGCTCTCATTGGCAAAGCTCTGATGGCGATGACAACTGCAGTGGGCACCTATTGCGCGCCGCCAAATACTATTTGNTGTGTCAGGTAGAGGCNGGCCATGGTTGCCCCATTACCATGACATCAGCGGCAATCCCTGCGNTGAAGAATCAACCGGATCTCTANGCCCAGTGGGCGCCTAAGATATTGTCCTCNNAATANGATGCCCGCAATCTTCCCCATGATCAAAAAACCGGNGTCACCATNGGNATGGCGATGACGGAAAAGCAGGGCGGNTCGGACGTTCGCACCAACTCCACACGAGCCTACCCTGTAAGTGAAGGCGGGCCAGGAAAAGCCTACGAGCTAGTGGGGCACAAGTACTTTGTCTCCGCGCCTATGTGTGATGCGTTCTTGGTATTGGCGCAAACCGAGTCTGGGGTGTCATGTTTCTTAGTGCCTCGATGGCGCCCTGATGGCAGCAAAAATCCGCTGCAAATCCAGAAGTTAAAAAACAAGATGGGCAACATCTCCAATGCCTCCAGTGAGACTGAGCTTCGCGGGGCTCTTGGCTGGATGGTTGGCGCTGAAGGCCGCGGTGTGGCCGCTATATTGGAGATGGTCGCCATGACGCGTTTTGATTGCATGGTGGGGTCTTCCGCAGGTATGCGCCAAGCGGTATCACAGATTACCCATCACTGTTCTCAACGCAGTGCGTTTGGCCATCGGTTAGTAGAGCAGCCATTGATGCAAAATGTTCTTGCTGATTTGATTATCGAAAGTGAGGCCGCGCTCGCAATGACCATGCGCATGGCGCGCGCGTTAGATCTCAGCGAGAGCAACGAGCAAGAAAAGTTGCTAGTGCGTTTAGGAACCGCGGTAGGGAAATACTGGATCTGTAAACGCACACCCGGTCATGCCTACGAGGCGATGGAGTGTATTGGTGGCATGGGGGTGATGGAAGACGGCATTATGCCGCGNCTGTATCGAGAAGCGCCNATCAATTCCATTTGGGAGGGCAGCGGTAATGTGCAATGNCTAGATATGATGCGCGCCTTGGCAAAAACACCACAATCGCTGGATGCCTTTATGGCTGAAGTGAACGGCGCGCGAGGAGTAGATTCGGTCCTCGATCAGGCTATCGATGATCTATTGCCGTTGTTCGCCGATATGTCGACGCTGGAATATCGAGCGCGTGCGGTGGTCGAGCGCATGGCGTTAGTTCTTCAAGCGTCGTCGTTGGTGCAGTATGGCGATTCAATGATTGCAAAAGCGTTTTGTCAGTCGCGATTGTCTGTCAATGGTGGGTGGGTTTACGGGACTCTACCGGAGGGCATTGATTGCGCGGCGATTATCGAGCGCGCTACCCCGATAACTCAATAACAATTTCCCCCAGGCAGTGGTTTAGGTTGAGCTTGCTATTCTACCGCCGGCGGTGGGAAATTGTTCAGCCGCTGTTTTAGTTCAAATCTAATTTCAGGCCAGTCTTCGTNGATAATGCTGTAGAGAATCGAGTCGCGGCGATAGTTGTTTTGCGCCAGCATGTGATTGCGCAATACGCCTTCGCGGGTGGCGCCTAAGCGCTCGATAGCCAGTTGAGAGCGCAGGTTGCGACTGTCCGTTTTGAGTTCAACGCGGATAGCGTGCATGGTTTCGAAGGCGTGTCTTAACATCAGGAGCTTAGTTTCCGTATTGACCGGTGAGCGCTGAAACTCGCTCCCTAACCAAGAGTATCCTATCTCCAGTCCGCGATGTTTAGCGCGGATGTTGAGGTAGCGACTGCTCCCCATAATTCGTTGATGCAGAGGCTCGATCAGGACGTAGGTGTACTGCTGTTTGGCCTCGGCCAAATCGATGGCTTGATGGACCCATTCTTCGGCGTCGCGAATGACTTCAAATCCGGGAATGGGCAGATAAGTCCAGTCTTCAGCGTGCTGGCCGACATCGAAAAGACCAGGAATGTGCGCCTTGTGGATGGGTTCCAGGCGCACAGATTGACCGACCAAGCGATCGTAATGAATGTCTAGTGCCCCCTCCATCGCCATTGCCTCTTTTACCCACCCACACTCTCTAGTGTAACGAGTCTTACGAAAATAGGTGGTTAGAAGTCACATTATCGGGCGTGGTAAAGCGGCGCAATAACCCCATCTTGGCTTGCTCGGCGAGGCGGTTGCTTACGCAGCGCGTCAACTGCTTGTGCTAGGCCTGCGGCGTCGAATTGTGTGCTGTCAGTGCCGTACAGTTGAGCTTCCAGCTGCGATATAGCTTGGGCCAGTGGTTGCGATAGGGCTGCTAATTGTCCCAAAGAATTAGGATGATCAAGTTCATGAGCCGCACAAAAACTCTGTCCCCAAGGCAGCAAGGCAGCTCGGATAGCACTGTTTTGACCATTCTTGAGCGCAGTCTTGAGGGTGTTGAAACACGCCTTTTCGCTGTCGCTGGGAGGAGTGTTTTTTGCGGGAAGAGTGATGTCGCCGCCGGCTTGTCGTAGGGCGCGTCTCGCTCGCCACCAGAGTGTTGCTAGCATGAGGCACAAGAGTGCCAGCCAGGCACTGACCAGACTCCAAATGGAGCTCACACCGAGATCAGTGGTGGGTGTTGGTGCGTTTTCTGCGTTGACCGGCAGTTCGGCGGCCTCGTCGATGATAGGTGTAGTGATCTCTCCGGCGACTTCGATAACTTGTACCGGCAAACTGGCTTCGCGCATACGATGACTGTGGGTGTCCCACCAGCTCAGCGTGATTGCCGGCAACGTGAAGCGACCGGGTTTGTTGGGAACGATGGCGTAGCTTTGAGTGTTGACGGTGGTAATCCCATCTTGGCCAATGCTCTCTTCCGATTGGGGCTGATCTGGGTAGTATTTAACACCTTGGGTTGTTTCGAGATTTAGTGGTGGGAGCTGTGACCCCATCAATCCCTTGGCGGTGATCGATACGGTGCGGGTAATAGGTTCGCCGACTTTGAACGCGGTCGCCGGTTGGCTCCAGTTTTGTGATAAGCGAAGGTCGCTCGCCGGTAGCCAGTGCTGACCGGAATAGTTACTCGGCTTAGGCAGGACGTCTACGTCACGGCTATCAATGCGCAGTCGCAGTCGCTGCCCCCCTCGGGTTAGGAATGGATCATAGCGATAACCTTGGCGGTTTTGAATGGTGACGTCCCAGGTGTGAGCCGGGATACTCAGTGTGCCACTTTGCTGCGGAAAGATGGCGTAGGTCATTTCGATAATGCCGTAGGCCTTGCCATCAATGGTGCGCTGGTACTGATTCTCTGAGACTTGTTTCAGTAGGGCGTTTTCAATGGCGAAATCGCCTCGATTGAGACCACTTAAGTCCACCGAGGTGAACAGTCGAATGGTATACAGCAACTGCTCCTGCACGAAGGCTTTGGGTTTAGAAATCTCGGTCTCGATGTAAACCGGCTTGTTGGTGGCACTGGCATTGTAGCTTGGCGCTTTTTTCACGGTAATTTCAATGGCTTCGCTGAATACCGCTTCGTATTCAAACGAGGGAATCAATAGCTTTCCTTCCCGCTTTGGGGCAAGAGTGAGGGACCATTGTGTCCAGGATTCTGCGCGTCCATTGATGCTGCGGTACTTATTGCTGCGGTGATTGCCAAGTATGTCGAAGTTTTTTTCCAGCCCAGAAAAATCAGGCTCGCCGAACATGACTTGCTCGTTGTATTTCAGCGTCAGCTTGAACGTTTCTTCTAAGCTTACCTGTGTGCGGTCAACTGTAGCGTCCAGTTTTCCTGAGGCTAGACTGAGCGAGCTGAACAACAATGTACTCACGGCTGTGACTAGCGTCAGCAATAGCGTCAAGCGACGGTTGAGAGTGTTTGTGGTAGAGCTAAGGTGTGTCTTCATAGTTTTCATTCGACAGTTGGTACGCAATCAGAGCGTACAGTCTTTTTGTTTATAGGGTTCAGCTTATCTGTGGTGCTCAATCACTATTTGGGAGTCACAGAAGTTACTCTTTCAACAAACCATGGTGTCCATCATCAATACCCTGCCATTACCAGCGATTGTTGGCGTCATTGGCCGGTGGTTGCCAAGTGCCTTGTTGATACTCTTGGCGTCGCTGTCGATACTGATGTTCGAATTTTTTACGCATCAAGCCGCTAGGATCATCGGGAATCTTGCGCAGCCATTGCTCCATGGCTTGTTGTTCCTCTTCGCTCAAGTCTGACTCTTGCATTCTTTGTGCGGCTTGTTCAGCTGCAGATTCTTGCGCTTCTTCACCGCTCTCTTGTGGCGATTGATTGTTCGCTTGTTCATCTTCAGCAGGAGTATTTGAATCGGATTGTTCGCTGTCTTTATCGTTTTGTTCTTCACTGTCAGTCGGGGAGTCCGGTTCTTGTGAGGAATCAGAATTCGACGGCTCGTTGTTCTCAGAATCTTGCTGTGAATCTTGTTGCGAATCCGAATCCTGATTATTTTTTTGATCTGAGTTGGATTGCGAATCACCACTCTGCTGATCTTGTTGCTGGTCAGAGTCACCGTCTTGGTTTTGATCTTGGTTTTGTTGTTGCTGCTGCTCCTGTTGTTCCAGTAGCTCTTCAACCACTTGCTTGTTGGCTTCGGCGTCATCAAAGTTGGGGTCTTTCTGTAAGGCTTGTTGATAAGCCTTAATCGCCGCGGGTAAATCACCCGCCTTGGCTAAAGCGTTGCCGCGATTGAAGTGGCCTTGGGCGCTATCGTCCGCGGCGAAACCTTCGGCCGCGGCCTTAAAATCACCGGCTCGGTATTGTGCCGCGGCCTTCCAGTCCTGTCGCTGAAAGGTCTCGGCCGCTTGTTTCGCTTGGTCGTTCTGTAGCAAGGCTTCGCCTTGTTGATCTTTGGTCGTCCAGAGGTCATCCCAGCCCAATGCGTAGCTGTGTTGCGGCTCGATCAGCATCAATGGCAGCACCAGCAACCAACCTCGTCGGAACGATAGTGCCGCAAAGGGAATCAGCAGCAGGCAGAGCCATGCGCCTCTATCAATCCACGTATCGAACTCGCGTTCCAGTTGCCGAGTTTGTTCGCTGAGTAATTCTGGTTGCGAGGCGAGGGCGCTGATGTCTCGGTCACTGCTGGTGAGTGTGCGATAGCGGCCTCCGTGGCGCTGTGCGAGATCATCAAGTTCGCCGCGATTGAGCTTGGCCAACACAATAGAGCCACTGCGATCTTTGGCGAAACCGCCATTGCGAATAGGAATGGGCGCTCCGTCCTTGCTGCCAACACCGAGAATGGAGAGCCGAAAGTTGCTGGAGAGCTGATTATCAATATCGTCGATAGCGTCTTCGGTAACGCCATCGGTAACCAGCAGTATTTCGCCTTGCATTAAGCCTGCATCTTTAAACAAGGTCAGCGCCTGCTTGACGGCCATTTCGGTATTGCTGCCGCCCAATGGCATGACACCCGGTGAAAGTGAGGGAATAAGACTAATGATGGTGTCGGTGTCATCGGTTAAGGGCGTTACAGTGTAAGCTTCTCCGGCGTAAGCGATAAGTGCCGATAAACCTTCCTGGCGCTGTTTTAACAAGTCCATAAGCTTGAGGCGAGCGCGAACCAAGCGCGAGGGTTTGACATCTTCAGCCATCATCGACGGCGAAAGATCGAGCAATACAATCAGCGCGCTCTCGGTCTTGTGGATCGGTTGAGGCAGCTTCTCCCAGCTGGGACCCGCCATCGAGAGGCTGGCGAGAATCAGGGCAACAGCAAGAAGACCGAGTGGCCATTTTTGCTGTTGACTGAGCGATCCCTGTAGTAGGTGCGGCAGTAGCTCTGCACTGATAACCTGTTTCCAATTGTTGTTCTGTGCTTGACCTCGCAATAGATACCAAGCTGCGAAAATTGCCGCTGGTATGCCCAATAGCCACAGTGGTCGCTGCCAGTGAAAATCACTGAGTCCATTGTTGAAAGTTTGCAGCAGCGTTAACTCATCCACGGTTTTGGCTACTCCTATGCTTTGACACTTCGACCTTGCGATTGGCTGCGCGCAGATGTATCCAAACATCAGTGAGGAGCTTTTGCACAAACAGCACGGTCAACACTGCTAGAGCAAGTCCCAAGGGCCAGAAAAACAGTGCGAGGGTAGGG
This sequence comes from Cellvibrionaceae bacterium, assembly GCA_002707785.1. Lineage (GTDB taxonomy): Bacteria > Pseudomonadota > Gammaproteobacteria > Pseudomonadales > Cellvibrionaceae > Pseudomaricurvus. Next base: position 17,255 of record PANW01000027.1, read on the forward strand.
CGAAAGACCTCGGCTTCTTGTTCGATGGGCTCCAGGGTGTCGAGAATTTCGTACACCTTGTGCAGTTCTTCAGGGGATCTTGCCCGAAAATACTGGCCGCCGGTTTGTTGAGCAATGGCGCGTAAGGTCGGCTCATCAAGATCAGCCGAGGGATTGATGGTGCGTTTACCAAAACCGAGAAAGCCACGGGTTTGCATTTGGTCAGCGCCTACACCAATGGTGTAAATTTTGACGTTGGACTGGGCGGCAAGTTCGGCGGCTTTGAGGGGTTTAACTTGGCCCGCCGTGTTGGCACCGTCAGTTAGAAGAATCATCACACGGCTGTCTTGAGGTCGATCTCGCAAGCGTTTGACCCCCATGCCGATGGCATCACCAATGGCGGTTTTTTCTCCAGCGAATCCCAGCTGCGCTTCTTGCAATAACTGATTGACGGTTTTGCGATCAAACGTTAATGGAGCCTGCAAATAGGCGCGTGTGCCAAATAGTATCAGACCCAAGCGATCACTTTGTCGGCGCTCGACGAAATCACCCACCACCACTTTGACAATGGCGAGGCGATCGTAGTTCTCGCCCTCCCAAAACATGTCGCGGGTTTCCATGCTGCCGGAAATGTCCACAGCGAGTAACAGGTCTCTACCGCTGGCGGGCAGTGAAATAGGATCGCCAATCCACATAGGGCGAGCACTGGCGGTCAGCAGAGCAAGCCACATAAGACAAAGCAGCGCCAATCTCCACCAGCGCTGTGAATTAGCGCCACGGGTGCTGGATTGGCTATCGCCAAGTTGCTCGAAGAAAGGAACCATTAAGGCCGCGTCTTCTTGCTTGCTGGCGGGCAATAACCGATACGCCAACCAAGGTAATGGCAGCAGAGCAAACAACCAAGGCCATTCAAACGTGAGCATCTGCAACCTCGTCTTGTTCATCAGGTTGCGACTCGGGCGCTGAGGAAAGAGCGCCGTGCTCTTGTATCCACTGTGCAGCAAAACTCATCAGCTGGTCGATGTCCGCTGGACTTATTTCTCGGGCGTCGTAGATACCTTGCTCTAGCAATGATCTGACGGTCTCGAGTGAACGAATGTTTGGCGCACTCTGATGCAAAAAATCTGTCCATTCACGACCGTTTAAGCTCGCAATTGATAGAAGAGGGTAGGCGTGCAAGGCAATGCGTTTAAGCAATTCGGTGAGCTGCTGTAATTGTTCTCTTGGCGTTTTCTCTGCCGCCTCAATCTGTTTCAGGATTTGTTGGGCCTGACGACGATAACGTCTGGCTTGATGGCGTTTCCAAAAGATTCGTGCGGCACCGATGATCACCACTAACATGAGCGCAGCCAAGAGCCACCAACCAAAAGCGGGGACTGCAGAGACATCCGATGGCAGGTGAATGTCACGAAGGTTCGCCAAGGAATCCGGAGCCATCTGTGTAGGTACCGGCGAAGTAGTTGGCACACCTGTAGGTCTAGGCAGGGCTTGTGTCATTGATTGTGAGGGATCTAACGTTGGCATGAATGTTTCCCAAACAGAGTTTGCAATTGCAACAGCGGTGATTGAGCGGTGCTGATATTCAGCAGAGGCAGTGCCATTTGGGCTGCCAGTGTTTGCACGTGCTGGAGGTGATTGCCGAACTCTCTCTGATAGTGGTCGCGGATGCTGCGATTGGCGGTGTCTAGAGTACGCCGCTGACGTCCGTTAGTGATGGTTAGTCTGAGCTTGTCGGGCAGCTGTGCTTCCAGCGGGTCGGAGATGTGCAGTAAAGACACGTCGGTGTGGCGCGCCAACTGATAGAGTTGTTCGTCTGAGGACCCGTCTAGACCGCGAAAGTCGCTGATGATGATGACCGCGCTCCCGGGTTTGGCGATGCGCCTAAGATCACTAAGACGTTGGGTCAAACTGACTTGATTGTCAGGGGCTACAGGCGATGTGAGCCCTCGATTAAAACGCTGAGTCTCTTGCAGAATATTGAGCAGTGTGTGCCGGCTGCGCTTGGGGCGTATATCTCGCTCTTCCAAGTCATTGAAGATTAAAGCACCAATGCGATCATTATTCGCAAGTGCCGTCCAGCTCATTAGTGCAGCAACATTGGCGGCAGCAACAGATTTGAAACAGTGCTGGCTGCCAAAAAACATGGAAGAACGCTGATCGAGCATGACGATGACGGGGCGCTCTCGCTCTTCGCGGAAGAGCTTGGTGTGGGTGACCTGAGTGCGGGCGGTGACACGCCAATCGATACTGCGAATGTCATCGCCCGGTTGATAGTGGCGAACTTCTTCAAACTCCATGCCGCGACCCCGAAAGCGAGTGCGTACTCCGCCTGCTAACTGCGATTGGCTCAATTGTCGTGGTGTTAGTGTCAATTCACGAGCGGCAAATCGCAGCGCTAAGAGCTCATCGAGATCAACGTAGGCGCCACTGGCAGGCTGTTTGAAATTTGTACGACTGGCAGCTTTCATCAGGCAACTTTCATCAAGCAACAGGGACCTTGGCAATTAACTCTCGAATAACCCGATTGGCGTCAATCCCTGAAGCTTCGGCTTCGAAACTCAGCAGCAAGCGATGGCGGAAAACATCCGGCAAGATGGCCTGCACATCGTCGGGGCTGACAAAGTCTTTACCATTGAGCCAGGCATGGGCGCGGGCGCAGCGGTCTAAGGCGATAGTGCCTCGAGGACTGACGCCGAACTCGATCCATTTAGCCAGTTCTTCGCTGTAATCACCGGGCCAGCGGCTGGCAACGGTCAAATTAACAATGTAATCCTCGACGGCCGGTGCCATGTGCAGAGACAAGACCTGTTGGCGCATGGCAAACAGCTCATCTTGAGTGACGGCGCGTGGTTGCTGCACCGTGACATCTGCGGCTTCATTGCGTGCCAGCTGCAGAATCTGTTTTTCCGCGGCGGCATTGGGGTATTGCACGGTCACGTGCATGAGAAAACGGTCAAGTTGGGCTTCAGGCAGCGGGTAGGTGCCTTCTTGTTCAATCGGGTTTTGCGTCGCCATGACTAAGAACAGTTCTGGCAATGGGTAGGTGTTACGGCCAACACTGATTTGGCGCTCCGCCATGGCTTCCAATAACGCTGACTGTACTTTCGCGGGCGCGCGGTTGATTTCATCGGCCAACACCAAGTTGTGGAAGATCGGCCCAGACTGAAATTCAAAGGTTCCATTTTCCGGCCGATAGATGTCTGTACCCGTGACGTCAGAGGGCAATAAGTCTGGTGTGAACTGAATGCGATGAAAGTCGCCGTCGATTCCATCTGATAGGGTTTTAATCGCTTTGGTTTTGGCTAGGCCCGGGGCGCCTTCCACCAAGAGATGCCCATCGGCCAATATGGCGATGAGAAGGCTATCGACTAGGTGACTTTGGCCGACAATTTGGGATTGTAGCCACTCTTTTAGGGCATAGAGCGAAGACTGGGTATTCATGGTTTTTATTGGGATCCCCTGAGTGCTGTAATAGAGTCAGCACATATAAGTAAGTCTCTGAATTAGCTTGGGATTTTACTGCTTGATCAATATTGATCAAGTCATTATTCCATTGCCGTGAAAGTAGACCACATTCCAAGGGATCGGTTCCAAGCTGAATACGGGAATGATGATAGATCTATGACCTTACCTGCTTATGCCATGTGGAAAGCCATGGTCTATGCTATGGGGAGGTTCTTATACCAATAATTAATGATTCGGATCACCAGAGGGATAGAGAGTGGATATAAGTTTGGTTGCTGCAGATACAAAAGAAGCCTTCTTTCATCAATTGTCGGATTGTATTGATGAAAAATTGTCCAATTCGCAAGCCGACAAAGTGAGGAATTTTGCTGCGCTTTATTATGATCAGTCAGATCTTGAGGACTTAGAGGGGAAGGCTCTCAATGATGTTTTTGGAAGTGCATTTGGTTGGTGGAACTATATTCAGCAAAGCGACATCTCCGGTCCAAAGGTCCGTGTCTTTAACCCCAGTTTAGAAGAAGATGGCTGGCTTTGTGGTCATACCGTGGTGGCGGTATTGCAGAGAGATATGCCGTTTCTAGTCGATTCAATTCGTATCGAAGTGAATCGTCGCAACATCGATATCCACGCGGTAAAGAGTACCGTGGTGAGTGTCTGCCGAGACAAGAACGGCAAGCTGCAAGATGTGGTCGATAAGGGTGCGAAAGTTCGCAACAGTAAAAACAAACAATATCACCAAGAAGCCATGGTGTATTTGGAGATAACACTCCATATGGACGAGTCTGTCATGCAGGATTTGGCGGAGTCCTTACGCTCGGTCTTGCGAGATGTGGATGTGGTTGTTGCAGACTACCGCCCGCTATTGGATCAAATTGAACAGACACGCAAAAACCTCAAGAACTCTAATAAAGATCTCCTCAAAGACAACGCCAAGGAAGCGGATGCCTTTCTAAAATGGTTGGCAGATGGTCACTTTACCTTATTGGGCTATGTCGAATATCAGTTCGAGGGCAAGGGCGATTCCCGTTGTCTGACTGAGAAGACCGATTCTCGTCTCGGTCTTTTTCGCATGCATGGCACTAAAGCCGCCAGTGTGTCTGAGAGTGAGTTTAACCGGGGCATGACTCGCTTTCATCTCACCCCTCAGGTGATCTCTTTTACTAAGTCAGCGGTGCGATCACGAGTTCATCGTCAGGCCTATTCTGACTATGTGGTAGTGAAGTTGTTTGATGAGCAGGGCGAAGTCTGCGGTGAAGCTCGCTTTCTGGGGTTATACACCTCGCCGGTGTACACCCTCTCTCCTAGCAAAATCCCTCTGATCAACACCAAGGTCGACAATGTCCTAGCGCGTTCGCAATTGGATTTGGGCTCTCACGATGGCAAGGCTCTAAGGCAAGTTCTGGAAACCTTCCCCCGCGACGAGCTCTTTCAAAGCAATGAGTCAGAGTTGTTTGAAACCGTGACGGGGGTGGCACGTATTAAAGAGCGTCATATGGTGCGCTTGTTCTTGCGTCGAGATCCCTACGGTAAGTTTGTTAACTGTTTAGTCTATGTGCCGCGCGATGAGTTCAGTACTCACATTCGCATCAAAATACAGAATTTACTGGGTGGTCTTCTTGATACGGAAGAACACGAGTTTACCACCTATTTCTCCGAGTCGGTATTGGCTCGCGCCCATATTGTTTTCAAAGTTGATCCAGATCGAGAGTTTGATTTGGACGTTGAGCGTTTGCAGAGACAAATCGTTGATCTTACCCGCTCTTGGGAGGATAGATTGTTGGAATCACTGTGTGACTTTCACGGTGAGGCGAAAGGGACGCGACTTTTCTCTCGCTACGATGACGCTTTTTCCTCTGCCTATAAAGAGGATTTCGAAGCGCGGTCTGCGGTACAAGACATTAAAATCATTGATCGTCTAAGTAACGAAAACAATCTGGCGATGAGCTTCTATCAAAGCATAGGCTCAGCCAAAAATGTCATGAGTTTTAAGATTTTTCATTATCAGAATGTTCTGGAACTTTCAGATGTTATCCCCGTTTTGGAGAATCTGGGCTTACGAGTTATCGGTGAGCACCCCTACAAAATCAAAGTTGATAGCGGCGCACGTATCTGGATGCACGATTTTGATTTGCGCTTTGATCTCAAGGCTGAGATCGATGTTCATTCTGCACGCAATAATTTCCAGGAAGCGTTTGAAGCTATTTGGCGTAAAAAATCCGACAGTGATGCTTTTAATCGGTTGGTGTTGGGCGCGCGCTTGAATTGGCGAGAAGTGGCGGTGCTTAGAGCCTATGCCAGCTACATGAAACAAACTATGTTCAATTTCAGTAAAACCTATATTGCCAATACTCTTGCAAACCATTTGGATATTACTCGAAATCTAGTGGCTCTGTTTAAATCAACCTTTGATCCTCGGGTGAATCAAGGCAGCGACAAAGATATCGAGCGAATTGAGCGCTTAGGCAACAAGATTATTGATAGTTTGGATCGCGTAGATAATCTCAATGAAGATAGAATTATTCGTCGTTATTTGGATTTCATAAAAGGCACTTTGCGCACTAACTTTTTTCAGCCCGATAACAACGGCGATAGTAAGAGTTATATTTCCTTTAAGTTTAGCCCGCAGTCTATCGCGGATATTCCTGAGCCTCGACCGTTATATGAAATTTTTGTCTATTCTCCTCGTATTGAAGGGGTGCACCTGCGCGGCGGAACGGTAGCTCGTGGTGGTCTTCGTTGGTCGGATCGACTGCAAGATTACCGAACAGAAGTGCTAGGGTTGGTCAAAGCTCAACAAGTAAAAAATGCGGTAATTGTCCCCAGCGGTGCGAAAGGCGGGTTTGTCGCAAAAAATCCTCCAACGTCAGGTGGTCGAGAAGCGTTTCTTAAGGAAGGTATTGCTTGTTATAAGATTTTCATTCGTGGCTTGTTGGACATTACCGACAATATTGTGGAAGGGGCAATCAAGCTTCCTCAAAACGTTGTACGTCGCGACGATGACGATCCCTATTTGGTGGTTGCCGCAGACAAAGGTACGGCAACCTTTTCCGACATCGCCAATGAAATATCTAATGAATACAATCACTGGTTGGGCGATGCCTTTGCCTCTGGTGGTAGTCAAGGTTACGACCACAAAGGAATGGGGATTACCGCCCGTGGCGCCTGGGTGTCTGTACAGCGACACTTCAAAGAAAAAGGTATTGATGTACAAAAAGAAGATTTTACCGTAGTCGCGGTCGGTGATATGGCCGGCGATGTGTTTGGCAATGGCATGCTGATGTCCGAGCATATTTGTCTCACGGCGGCTTTCAACCATTTACATATTTTCATCGATCCCAATCCTGATTCAGCGAAGAGCTTTAAAGAGCGTGAGCGAATGTTCAATACCCCAGGCATAACCTGGGAAGACTACGAAAAGAAACTCATTTCCAAAGGCGGGGGTGTTTTTTCTCGTGCGGCCAAATCGATTGCAATCAGCAAGGAAATGAAAGCACGCTTTGATATTAAGGCCGATAAGCTGACGCCCAATGAGCTGTTGAATGCCTTGCTCAAAGCGCCTGTCGACCTCATCTGGAATGGCGGTATTGGAACCTATGTGAAAAGTACCGATGAAAGCCATAGCGATGTCGGAGATAAAGCCAACGATGTCTTGCGAGTCAACGGAGATGAGCTGCGATGTCAGGTGTTTGGTGAAGGCGGAAACCTAGGGATGACGCAGCTCGGTCGTATCGAGTTTTGTCTCAATGGCGGGGCGTGTAATACCGACTTTATTGACAATGCTGCGGGGGTTGATTGCTCGGACCACGAAGTGAATATCAAGATTTTGCTCGACGGCGTGGTCGGCAATGGCGATATGACTGAAAAGCAGCGCAACGCCTTGCTAGAGAAAATGACCGATACAGTGTCAGATCTTGTTTTGAGCAATAACTATAAACAAACTCAAGCGATCTCCTTGGCGGAACAACAGGCCTCGCTTCGAGTGGGAGAGTATCGCCGTTTTATCAATCACATGGTGGAATCTGGTCGTCTTGATCGAGAGTTGGAATTTTTGCCCGAAGACGAAGAAATTGTTGAGCGTCAGCAGCAAGGTAAATCGCTGAGTCGGCCAGAGTTATCGGTATTGATCTCCTATGCCAAAGTACAGCTAAAAGAATCGCTGGCCGATGAATCGTTGACCAACGATGAGTATATGGCTAAAGCAGTAGAGTGTGCTTTTCCGCCGGCGTTGCGTACCAAATATCGAGAGCAGATCTACAGCCATCGATTGCGCAAAGAGATTGTCGCCACCCAAGTGGCCAATGACATGATCAATCACATGGGTATTAATTTCTCCCATCGCCTGGTTGAAGCGACCGGCGCCAGTGCCATTGACGTGGCAAAAGCTTACGTCACCGCGAGAGACATCTATCAATTGCACGACTTCTTTGCAGCGGTGGAAACACTGGATTACAAAGTAGACTCTGCTCTGCAATACAGCATGCAATCTAAGATGATGCGTAAAATTCGACGGGCAACGCGTTGGTTTTTGCGCAATCGACGAGGTTATTTGTCGCCGGAGGTTGAGGTGTCGGCGTTTCAATCCCAAGTGGAAGAACTTAACCAAGCGCTACCGGATCTTATGTGCGGCACACCCAAAGAGGAGTGGGCTGAAGATTCGCAAAAGCTGATTGAGCAGGGAATACCTGAGGAGCTCGCCTCGCGTGCATCATTGCCGGCTACACTTTACTCCGCGTTGAATATTGTCGGTGCGGCACGAGCCACTGAGGCGAATCCCATTGACGTCGCCAAGGTGTATTTTGCTCTGGGAGATCAATTAGGTTTGGCCTGGTTTAGCAATCAGGTGTCCGAAGTGACGGTGGAGAACTTTTGGCAAGCCATGGCTCGAGAAGCCTTTATGGATGATCTTGAATCTCAGATGCGTACCTTGGCGGTCTCCATTATCCGACTCGCCGGAGATGCTATGGATATTAATGGCACTATCGAACTTTGGGCGAAGCAGCATGCCTTGCTGGTCGATCGTTGGCGCGCGATGATCAATGAACTACAAGGCGCCCCGGGCACTGATTTTGCGATGTTCTCAGTGGCTCTGCGAGAACTGTTGGATTTGGCTCAGGCAAGCCAGCATCGTACTTCCTTAGATGATGACAGCAGTCTATGTGTCTTGGGGGTATAATCGGAGAAATCGTCATTCTGCGCCTTCAACTTTGATTGAAGATTAGATTGAGAGCTTGAAGGCGCATCCGACGCAGGTTGATCAACAAGGATAAAGTCTATTTCGATAGTAGCTATTAAGCTGGCGAAGGACGAGTCTGCATTGTAGGGGCGTAAACAAGGGGATGGATACTCTAATAAAACGACCAGAGCACTCCACAGAATACAAACGTATTGTTTGTGTTTGGGAAATGGGGGGGAATCTAGGGCACCTCGCCAATCTAAAGTTCTTTATTGACGAAGCTCTAGTTCGCGGACATCGCGTATCCTTGGTTGCGCGGCAGTTGCAGCATGTGTCTACGCTGTTTCGTGATCAAGATATTGATCTGTGGCAGGCACCTTTTTTAACTCTGCCGTTTGATGAGGGGCTCGGGCCCTTGGTCAGCTACCCAGAGATGATACTGACACAAGGCTTCGCGAACAGTGATCAGCTTCATGCGCTAGTCAAAGCATGGGATAATATATTCTCCCGCTTGAATCCTGATTTAGTCGTTTACGATCATGCCCCAAGCGCACTGATTGCCTCGGTAGGTCAAAAGTGGAAGAAGTGGGCGGTTGGCAGTGGATTTCTGATTCCTCGCACTGACCTGCCTTTTTTTGGTGTCTTTCCAGATGTCCCTAAGAATACTCAGAATACCCAACGCTTAAAAACCATCGACAAACAGGTTTTGTCTATTATTAATTCAGTGTTGGAAACGCGGAGCTTGCCGCAGTGGCAGAGCCTGTCGTACTGGTTTCAGCAGTGTGATTCACAGTTGCTCACTACGTGGCCTGAGGCGGATCATCTGGGGGCGAGGGATTACGGTCGCTATCTCGGCGTAGATGTGAGTATGAGAGGGGCGCAACCTCACTGGGAGTCACCCCTTAAGGGGCAGGATGAAAAGCAACGAGCCCGCAAGCCCAAAGTGTTTGTCTACGTGAATAGGTTCGAAGGTCTTCAGCGACTATTAGAGGCGCTGAGTCAATCCGCTGATGTCATTGTATATTGTAAAAATGTGTCGCCAAATATGATGAAGAACTTAAGAGGAGCGGTGGCGTTCAGCGAGCAACCCCTGGACATGACTTTGTTGCTCAAAAGCGCAGATTACTTTATTACTAATGGTAATCATGGAACTAGCGCGCAAGCACTTAGAGTAGGTCTTCCGCAGATGATTATCCCATTGCAACGTGAACAGATGCTAATGGCGATGAGAGTAAAACAAGCAGGGAAGGGCGTTATTATTCGACCCAATCTCGAAGATTATTCTGGCGCCATTAGGAAGCTCTATTTGTTGCAACCAGCCTCAAATTCTAAGCCGAGAGTCGAGCCTCTTGAGAGTCCCTCGGCACGAATGGCAATTGCACAGGAGTACCAACTGCTCGGGATGTAATTCTGTATTCCTGTGCATTACTGCGATACTCAAAAATGAAACACGGTGAAAGCAGGTTTTGCTTTCACCGCTAAAACATCGACTAATTTCTGGCGTGCTTTTATTGAGGTATGATCACTTTCTTGATGGCATTGCCCGCACCTTGAGCTGCGCTGAAGACATCTACAATGCGATCACCACCTTTGGTAACATCGTACACACCACCGACTACTTCGGCTTGCGGCCCAAAGAAAGACGCTTCCACAAATCCTGAGTCAGCCGAAACAGATGTAGAGATGAGCTTGGCGCCACTGACCACGCCGGCTGCGTCGAAACTCATGTCTTTGCTGGCGTCGATTCCCAATCTAGCCTTTTTAGCCCCGTCCACATCGCCAAACTGCGCTTCAAATAGCTCATTGCCAAAATCAACCTCCACGCGCGCCGATTGCAATAGATTGAGTGAATTACCGGTATAGATGAGTGTTCGTTGGTCACTGATCAGTTGATTGATCTCGACCAAAGGCGTGATAACGCCCGCTATAAACGCTCGCTCTTGTGAGTCGGTGCTGGTGTCATCATTTTGGGTTTCTACGTGGTAGCCGTTCCAGTAATCCACGAGCAGTTGTTCGGTGTCTCCGTTGTCGGCAGTGGCTTCATAGCCTTCCCAGGTGTTGGTTTCTACTGGTGCTCTGGATTGTTCTTCGTGTGTGAAGTATTTAGCTTCTTCTGATGGAAGAAATACATTTGTTCTGTTACAGCCTTCGTCATTGGGGCAACCAACAGAATCGTCGAAGGTCGACTCACTAAAGTTCTGGCTTCCGGCGTAGCCATTAAAACTCTCCTGTTCATCGACTCGAACGCTCAGTTCAAAGGGGCCGGTTTCATAGTCTTCAACTACATCATCGTCGAAATCAAAGCCGGCGTAGTAGCCTATGAATTGATTGCCGCCATAATAGGGATCATCAATATGGGGTTCGACGAAATTGCGAATGGCCGCAAAAACATCGGCATATTCGAAGCCCGCTTTTGTGACTTGGTAGGCGCCGCCTATAAGATCGGCTCTAGGTTCAAAAAAAGAACCCTGCACGAAACCAGAGTCAGTGGATACGGAAGTGGAAATCAGCTCGGTTCCTTGAATCACCCCAGACGCTTCAAAACTAAAGTCGAAGTCTTCAGGCTCTCCCATGTTGAAGCCTAGGAAGAAATTGGGCCGATCGCCAAACTGGCTTTCGAAAGTGGCGGCTCCAAAGTCCACAGTAATGGCAACCGATTGGGCCAAAAAGGATGTGAATCCGCCGAAGTACGCCTGTACATTGCCGCTGTTGAGTGAGGCAAGTTCTGCCAGCGGAGTAAAGCTGCCGCTTACGCTGCGTCGCCTTAGTCCTGTGTTTTCACGGGTGTATTCGAAGAAATCGGTATCTGGCACTAGCTGAGAGGTGTTGATCGAGTCATTTTGCTCCCAGAGGGTGAGGAGGAAGTCATTGAAATAGCTCCTTTCGCCTCGAGCTTTGAAGTGCTCGAAATCACTGCTGAGACTCAGACCATTCGCGTAGAATCTCTGATTGGTTTCTCTGTTGCCGCCATCGTCTAATTCTTCGGATTGATAGAAGTTCTGATAGAGATAGAAATCGGTAAATTGTTCGCCATCGTCGTCATAGGTATAGACATCCGCGCCTTTTGAAGAGCTGCTAGTAGGGCCTGACTCTTGGCTGTGGCCCTCGTAATCATCGCGCTCAACTTCGTCTCCCTGTTGATTAAAGATGACATAGTTGGCCGTATCCTGACCTTCGCCATAATCGCTGATAGAGAGCTCGTAACAGTCCTCACTGCAGGGAACGTCAGCGACGCTAAGTGACAGTGAGCCAACTCGGGGGTTTACGAGAGTGTTGCCACCACCTTCGTCATACACAGCGCGCGTAGCAACTTGAGGAACAGAGCCACCGTTTTCACTGAAGTCCATGTCATAGCTAACAATATAGCCTTGGCCTTCGTCGTTTAGAACGATGTGTGGCTCGACTAGTTCGGGTTCGGGTTCGGGCTCAGGTATAGGAGGTGGCTCAGGTGTTGGCGGTGGTTCGGTCGCTGTGGGCACTGCATCTGGATCAAATTCTTCGGCGTCTCCACGTCCAATTTCATCCAATGCAACATCGACCTCTGTCTCGGCCGGACCNGCTGCCGGTGGCGCTTGTTCTGTAAGAGTGGTTAAGAAAGTTTCGACACCACACCAAATCCCCCATTCCTTAAGAGTTTCTCCNGTGCCGTTGTCNGACACACAATCTTTGGGTGTTTCTGCANTGACTGAACCTGAGGCGATGACAATCGCTAGGCTCAAGGTCCGTAAAGTGAATGATTTATTCATGCCTGCTCTCCTTGATCTTGGCGCTGATTAAAAGCGACGGGTAACGTCGACAGTGAATTCGGTGCGATCGTATTCATAGATGTCGATATTGGCATGGGTATCGCTATAAGCCAGACGGGCGCCTAGCCCCCAGCCACCCATGGTGCCGTCTTTGAAGTTGTGAGTTAGGCCCAGTACATAACGTTGCTCTCTTTCTTCTCGGCCGGTGCCGAACAGAATCTCTTTGCCGTCATAATCGGTTTCTTCGTAGTTCACTTGCGCGTAAGCCGCACCGCCGGACCAGCCTAGCCAATAGAGACTGGCGTAGCCTTCATAGGCGTCATACTCTTGGTGGTCTTCTCGGGCTTCTTGGGTGTGGCCCCCGATTCCGCTTTGGAAGGTTAAGGTTGAGCTGATTCTATGTAGGAAATCGAAACCTAATCCGAAGCGGTCGCCTTCGCGGTCTTCGTTATCGTTGGTCATGAATTCGCGATACAGCCATTGGCCTCGAAAATTGTATTCGTTGGCGCCACTGATCAATGTGTAAGAGGGGTTCAGGCTGGTGTAAAGGGCGAGAGCATCATCACCCAAACGAAGATAGTCAGCTTGCAGGTTGATGGCCGCTCGCCAATTGGTGCGAGAAACCCAAGCGGGACCGGTGCTAAAACTCACCACATCGGTGGTGTAGGGGTGTTCGTCTTGGTATTCCTTGCGATAGATCGACGCATTACTTTGCCACAGNATTTGTACAGGGCGCTCACCAATGCCGACGCTTCCTGCCATCCGGTAGGTATGTTCTCCTCGCAAATTGATACTAGTGAAAGCGTCGGTTTGCTCGCCGCCGCCGGCGATCAAACGGAACTCGGAGCCGTTGATGTCGAAAGTGTCTTGGCTTGGGCCGACGTTGACATTGTCGTCATGACCGGCACCGATACTGATTGAAGCGCTGTAGCGATGGCGCGCCTGACTCGTCGGCGCTTTTGATGGCGGCAACTTGATCTAAAAATAGCTCGATGGTGTCTCGCACTTCAGGCGGCGTGCTCGGGTCTGCCAATACTTCTCGAGCGTGCTCTAAGGCCTCCTCGTAGCGGGCGGCTCGGTAGTAACTCACGGCAAGCTCCAGTCTTGCACGGTGAGAAGTCGGTCGACTGCTCAAAATATTGTTAAGTGAGTCAATGGCGCCAAATAGATCGCCTCCAGCTCTTAGCTCAAGCGCTTTTTGGTAGGCTTGCTCCCACTCTTCTTGAGAGGTGGTATCGGTATTGGCGAATGCAGGACTAGAGGCTAGAGAAAGGAAAAGGACAGACTGGCAGAGTGTTGTTGGCTTTTTCACAATAATCTCCCTATTTTTGTGAGCAGTTTTCTATTGTTGTAATTTCTTTGGTCGAACCTAATCATTAAGCGCTCAAAAGCAGATGTTGAGTGCAACAGGTTTTGTCAACGCCTGTTAGATAATTAGCTATTGAAGCTTCTTTTTAGTCTCAATTAGAGTTCGAGTGTTCATTAAAAATGAATGTAAAGAATCTGTAAGGCAAGAGTACAGTATTAATACTTAAGCGAAAGACGGCTTATTCATATAAAAAAAATGTTCTTATAACATATTCACGGTAATGCTATTTTATGAAGAGTGACGCGACAAAAAATCGAGGTTTGTAAAATAATCTGACATGAAAAGTGAAAATAAATTTGAACCCAATTATTTTTTTTCGACGCCCATTCTCAAAACACACTTGAGATTTGACCGCGCGTTTAACACGCGGCTAGCAAATTACCTGCTAGAACTTGAGTCGAAAGATCGCGACTATAGTCATGGGGCAGCGCACAACAGTAATGTGTCTGGTTGGCGCTCTGGGGAAGACCTCTTGTTTGCTAAAATGAATGAATTTTCTCAATTAGCGACTAGAGTGTCAGAGGTAGTCAATGGGGTTATGGATAGCGCTAACCCTGAAAAAACTCCCCCAAGAGCGAAGAATTTGGTACACATGTACGCATGGGCGAATGTCAATCGACGTGGCGCCTACAATGTTGCGCATACGCACCCAGGGCATCAGTGGGCGGGGGTTTATTATGTCCGTGTGTCTGACAGTGATGCAGATAAACCTCTCAGTGGAGTGCTCGAGTTTTCCGACCCGCGCGCGGCGGCCGGTTTGTTGCCGGTTGATAATTTTGATTTCGGCGAGCGTATTCGTGTGGCGCCCAAAGAGGGGATGTTGGTGTTGTTCCCTGGCTGGTTGACTCACTTTGTACATCCCTATGAGGGCGCTGGTGAGCGTGTCTCGATTGCCTTCAATATACGTTTGGACAAGAAGCCACATCGTTAGCTCTCGTCACCAATTGTTGTTCGGTGAAAACTGCGTGGATGATCTACAGCTTGTCAAAAGGCGGAAGCGATAACCAATAAACCGTACTGAGTTACTTGAATGCAGGGGCTGAATTAGACGACAATAGCAGCTGCCGCGAGAANTGAATTGGCGATCGGCAGGGCGTGATGAGTTTGATGAGACAGGGCTCTCGTTATAACATTCACACCTGCTTTTATTCGCTTCATAATGAAGGCATTCAATCCGTTATCCCAAACTAGAAAGAACTTATCGAGTCATGCAAGCCGTCGTAGTCAATTTGGTCATTTCTCCTGATGAGTATCAGCGTATGTACCGAGGTGAAGCCAGTAACGTATCCACTATCGCCGCCGATGGCCGCAGAATACAGTTTCCCGCCCATATATTGCGCCAGTTTGTGACTCGCGAAGGCATTCGGGGGCGTTTTATGATTCGGTTTGATGCCCAGAGCCGTTTTGAGTCTATTAAGAGGCTGTAGGCTACATTGCCATAACCCTAATTTTTGCTCTGAGTCACGCGTTTAGAAATGCCGTTCCCTTTCGATGCAACTGCTATTAGTCTTCGTTACCTCAGATGTCAGAGGAAGAGCGCATGCGCGGACTTATGCGGATCTCACGCTAGCTAACATTCCAGTGCCACAATCCCCCTTATACCTCGCATAAATAGCGGCTTTCCAGTATCCTTGCGGCCAAATTTCAACCCCTTTTCAGGTGATCGCCCCATGTACAATTTGGTCCGTAAAGCGCTGTTTTGTTTTGATGCAGAAACTTCCCATGAATTGACCCTAGATCTATTGGGGGCGGGGGGGCGCTTGGGTTTGCTAAAGCCCTTTGTTAAGCCCGTGGCCAACAATCCCGTTTCTGTGATGGGGCTGAACTTTCCAAACCCTGTAGGCTTGGCGGCTGGGCTGGATAAGAATGGCGATTACTTCAACGCGCTTGGTCAATTGGGTTTTGGTTTTGTCGAGATCGGCACCATCACTCCGCGTCCGCAGCCGGGCAATCCGAAGCCTCGCTTGTTCCGATTGCCGGAATATCAGGGCGTCATTAACCGCATGGGATTCAACAATAAGGGCGTTGAGCATTTGGTAGAACAAGTGAAAGGGCGCAAATTTCAAGGTGTCCTGGGTATCAATATTGGTAAGAACTTTGATACGCCCGTGGAAAATGCCGCTCAGGACTACCGTTTGTGCATGCAAGCGGTGTATCAATACGCGGACTACATCACTGTGAATATTTCTTCGCCAAATACTCCAGGACTGCGTGATCTGCAGTTTGGCGATACCCTGAAAGATCTGTTGGCAGAAGTGAAAGAAGAGCAGCTGGCACAAGAGCAGGCGCATGGAAAGTATGTACCTGTGGCGGTCAAGATTGCCCCCGATATGGATCAAGTCGCGGTAGAGCAAGTCGCTGAGGTGCTGCTGAACAGTGGGCTCGATGGTGTTATCGCCACTAATACCACGATTTCAAGAGAGGGGGTTGAAGATTCACCGGTATCTCAAGAAGCGGGCGGTTTAAGCGGTGCTCCAGTGCGCGATAAGTCTACTGAGGTTATTAAGATGCTGGCGCAGGCTCTACAAGGCAAGCTGCCCATTATTGGTGTCGGTGGAATTACCAGTGGTCGCGATGCGGCGGAGAAGATCGAAGCAGGGGCAAGTCTGGTTCAGGTTTATAGTGGCTTTATTTATCGCGGCCCGGAACTCGTTGGCGAGTCCGCTCGCGCTATTGCTGGAATGTCGTCCTAACAACTTATTGGCTGTAGTGCGCGCGAGCAGGCAGCAACATTGTTGAACTAAAGCGATGTTCTGCCACCCGATTCTCGCCCGTTAGGTCGAATCGCTGCAAGGACAGCAAGGGTGGCGTTTCCGAAGATGTGGGAAATAAAGGTTACAGGTTACAAGTTACTGAGTTTTTGAGCTTGGGCGGCTCGATTGAAGCCATCCCAGTGGTCGGTGCGACCTTCTCGCCATCCACTGAGCCAAGTTTGGCGGGCGTTACCGTTTTCGTGAGGGCATAGACTGCGGGAACGTCCATCAATGCCAGCTTGATATCCTTTGCTAAAAGCGCGTTCAATTTGATTGCGTTTTTGGGTTTTCATCAGTAAGAGTACCTCTCAGGGTGATTTTGTTGTCTACGCTATCTGGACCAGTCAAGCTCCTGCGAACGATCCGTTCCTGATGCGTCTGAGATGTAGAACTCGCGATAGAAGACAGGGGAAATCCAAGCTCGAATGCCGAGCCAGTGAGTCGAGTTAAAGCGTTAATGCTGTGCCCCAAGTTCCATGTCACGAAGCTGCAGTACAGCAAAATAGTGACCGTTGTGTGAACGATTTATTTCTTATACTGGAAGAGCTGGTTAGTGTGTTGGGGAATAGCCCCACAGGATCTACCTGCATTAGTACGGTTAACCAATTGAAAAGTAATACTTTTCCAAAAAGGCTGTAATGACAGAGCAACAATTTTTTGCCACCTGCCCTAAGGGTATAGAGGCGCTACTACTTGACGAAATGTCTGCACTTGGCGCGTCAGAAGTCCGTGAAACTGTCGGTGGGGTGTATTTCACCACTGATTTGAAGGGGGCTTACCGCGCCTGCCTGTGGTCGCGACTGGCCAATAAGGTGTTTCTGCCTTTGGCGAAGTTTGATGTCAAAGATGCTGATGACCTCTACGAAGGGGCCAGAGCCATTCCTTGGCAAGAGCATCTAAACCCTCAAGGGACTTTGCTGGTGGATTTTTCCGGCACCAATGGTGCAATTCGCAACACTCAATTTGGTGCGGTGAAGGTGAAGGACGCCATTGTTGACTACTTGCGCGACTACGCCAATGCTCGCCCCAGCGTTTCCAAGCAAGATCCAGATTTGCGCGTCAATGCACGACTCAATCGCGGTCAAGTGACTTTAAGTATTGATCTGTGTGGTGACAGCTTGCACCGCCGTGGTTATCGCACCAAGCAGGGTGCGGCGCCGCTAAAAGAGAACCTGGCGGCGGCGCTGTTGATTCGTGCCGGTTGGCCAGCTATTTGTGAGCAAGGCGGGGCACTCATCGATCCGATGTGTGGTTCAGCCACCATCTTGATCGAAGCGGCATTGATGGCGCTCGATTATGCGCCAGGTTTGGATAGAGGCAGCTTTGGGTTCGAGCGCTGGCTCAATCATCAAAATGATATCTGGTTGGAACTCAGACAAGAGGCATTGGAGCGCTATCGACAAGCTCGCGAGCGCTCCATTCCTGAAATTCGTGGCTATGACGCCGATCGCAAGGTGCTGTTTGCGGCAGAGTCCAATATCAGCATGGCCGGTATGGATGAGTATGTGCGTGTCATCCACAAGCCGTTAAAGGATGTTGTGAAGCCGACCCACACGGTAATGGAGCACGGTCTAGTTCTGACCAATCCTCCCTATGGTGAGCGTTTGGGAGAACAGGAGCAATTGAAGGGCTTGTATCGACAGTTGGGCGATAAGTGCCGAGAGCACTTCGAAGGTTGGGTATTGGGCATCTTCACCGGCAACCCAGCGTTGGGTAAAAGCGTCGGGCTGCGCGCCCATAAGCGCTACAAACTGTTTAATGGCGCTTTGCCCAGCGAACTGATCTTAATTCGTGTGCAAGAAGAGCAGTTTGTGAATGCGCCTCCAGCCGAGTTGGATAAACCTAAACCACTCACCGCCGGCGCAGAGATGCTGCTTAATCGCTTGCGCAAAAACCAAAAGCAACTGGCTAAATGGGTCACGCGAGAGGGAATCGAGTGCTACCGCCTCTATGATGCCGATATGCCCGAGTACTCTGCGGCTATCGATATCTATGGTGACTACGTGCATGTGCAGGAATACGCCGCGCCTAAAACGGTCGATGAAGCCAAAGCCGTTGCTCGATTTGAAGACATTGAAGCCGCTGTGCCTGTGGCTTTGGGCGTATCACCGGATCATGTGAGCTTCAAGCAGCGTCGACGCAACCGCGGCAAAGATCAATACCAGCGCCAAAGTGAGCGGGCCTATCCGCTGATTCCTGTGAAGGAAGGGCCGGCCACTATTCTGGTAAACCTGTGGGAGTATCTCGATACCGGTCTGTTCTTGGATCACCGACCAGTGCGCCAGCGGATTTCGCAAATGGTGCGCGGTAAACGCTTTCTCAACCTATTTTGCTACACCGCCTCGGCCACAGTGCACGCGGGGCTCGGCGGGGCTAGAGAATCGGTCAGCGTGGACATGTCCAAGACTTACCTAAAATGGGCAGAGAAGAACTTCTTAGCCAACAATCTCTCCACCGACAAACACCGTTTGGAGCAGGGCGATTGTCTGCAGTGGTTGAAAGACTGCCGTGAAGGGTTTGATGTCATCATGTTGGACCCGCCGAGCTTTTCCAATTCCAAGCGGATGGAAGGAGTGTTGGATGTGCAGCGTGACCATGTAGAAATGATTACTCGCTGTATGGAGTTGCTCACTCCTGGCGGCACCTTGGTGTTCTCCAACAACTTGCGCTCATTTAAGTTGGATGAAGAGGCGTTGGACAAGTATCAGATCGAGAACATTACCCAGAAAACACTGGATCCAGATTTTAAGCGCAACGCCAAAATCCATCAGTGCTGGTTAATTACGGCCGCTTAAGTAAAGGGCGTTATCGGTGATATGAAGAGGTAGTTGTTGAACCAAACCGCAAAATGACAGTTGCCTTGAACGCGGTGCGCAACTGGGCGCCTCAGACTGCTGACAAACTCTGAAAGTCAGTCATTGCGAGCGCAGCGCGGCAATCTCTATCCGTCAACCCGTTGATTTATAGCGTTCTAAACGCGGAGATCGCCGCGTCATCTAACGGCTCCTCGCGATGACTGGGTTTATCATTCTGCTGGGACGCCTCTATGTCACCATATACAGGCGGTTGATCATGAGCTTCTATGATCAACAGCTTCTGTCCTGTGCTTAAACGCAATCCGCAAAGAAAGTGGCTCAGCACGCAGGAGTCTCTGTTCCCAATACGCGCTGCAGACTAGTCGTGTTGATAGCGCCTTAACCCTTGCCGCCCCCGCGCGAAACTGAGAATATAGCCGGCTGAATTTGAGTTGTTGGGTGTATTCATGAGTAAAGCATTTGTAGTCGATAGTCCGTTCAATCCCTCCGGCGACCAGCCGACGGCCATCAAGGGCTTGGTAACGGGTATTGAGGCCGGTCTCGCTCATCAAACACTGCTCGGGGTGACAGGTTCAGGTAAGACTTTCACCATCGCCAATGTCATTGCCCAGACTCAACGCCCCACCATGATCATGGCGCCCAACAAGACACTGGCAGCCCAGCTCTACGGCGAGTTTAAAGAGTTCTTCCCCAATAACGCGGTTGAGTACTTCGTTTCCTACTACGATTACTACCAGCCTGAAGCCTATGTGCCTTCGTCTGATACCTTCATTGAAAAGGATGCCTCGGTTAACGAACATATTGAGCAGATGCGACTCTCAGCCACAAAAGCACTGATGGAGCGCAAAGATGCCATTGTCGTAGCGACGGTATCGGCTATCTATGGTTTGGGTGATCCTGATGCCTACTTGAAAATGGTCTTGCATCTGGTGACGGGCGATCAGATTGATCAGCGTCAGTTACTGCGACGTTTGGCGGAGTTGCAGTACACCCGTAACGATGTCGACTTTCATCGCGCTACCTATCGGGTGCGCGGTGATGTTATTGATATTTTTCCGGCCGACTCCGAAGCCGAAGCCTTGCGAGTGGAGCTGTTTGATGAAGAGGTAGAGCAGCTATCACTGTTTGATCCTCTCACCGGAGAAGTACTGCAGAAACTCAACCGTATTACCGTGTACCCAAAGTCTCACTATGTCACTCCTCGCGAAACCATCGTCGGTGCGATTGATGATATTAAACAAGAACTGAAAGAGCGCTTAGAGCAATTGCGCAGCGTCGACAAGTTAGTCGAAGCTCAGCGCCTGGAACAGCGGGTCAAATACGACGTGGAGATGATGCAGGAGCTGGGTTACTGCAATGGCATCGAAAATTACTCGCGTTACCTTTCCGGTCGCCCGCCCGGTGACGCTCCACCGACTCTGTTTGATTATTTACCCGATGATGCACTATTGGTGCTCGATGAATCACATGTGGGGGTGCCGCAAATTGGTGGCATGTATCGCGGTGACCGCTCCCGTAAGGAAACGTTGGTTGAATACGGCTTTCGTCTGCCTTCGGCATTGGATAATCGTCCAATGCGCTTTGATGAGTGGGAACGTTTGGCTCCGCAAATGATTTTTGTCTCGGCGACGCCTGGCCCTTACGAGGCCGAACATCAAGGTCAAGTTGTCGAACAGGTGGTTAGGCCGACGGGCTTGGTGGATCCGGAAATTGAAGTGCGGCCAGCGGGAACTCAAGTCGACGATGCTCTCTCAGAAATTCACAAACGAGTGGAATTGGAAGAGCGGGTACTGATTACGGTGCTGACCAAACGCATGGCGGAAGACTTGACCGATTATCTCGCCGATCACGGTGTGCGCGTGCGCTATCTTCATTCCGATATTGATACGGTTGAGCGGGTAGAGATTATTCGCGATTTGCGTTTGGGCGAATTCGATGTGTTGGTCGGTATCAACCTATTGCGTGAAGGCTTGGATATGCCCGAGGTATCTTTGGTAGCAATCTTCGACGCTGATAAAGAAGGTTTCCTACGCTCGGATCGTTCTTTGATTCAAACCATTGGTCGTGCCGCCCGTAATGTCAACGGCAAAGCCATTTTGTATGCGGACAAAATCACCGGTTCCATGCGCCGTTCTATCGATGAGACCGAACGTCGCCGAGAAAAACAGCAAGCACACAACTTAAAACACGGTATTACCCCACAAGGCATCAACAAGAACGTTACCGACATTATGGATGGCACCTATATTCCTGGCGCCAAAGGCAAGAATCGAAGAGCTGCGGATAAAAAAGGTAAATACGAAGCAGAAATGTCGACCGGCGATGTCTGGAAACACGTGGCAGAACTGGAAGAAAAAATGTTTCAAGCGGCTAAAAATCTCGAGTTTGAAGAAGCCGCAGCCTTACGTGATCAAATTACCCGTCTAAAATCTTCGCAGGCATAGTATGGAAGCGGACTCGGTCGATAAAGCGCCAGCCTTGAACCCTGAATGGTCTGTTTACAGTGCATCGATCAATGCACTGGTCCAGACCGGGGATATGTTACAAGTGCCGATGGATCGCTTTTTGGCGAGAGAGGGCATCGATCGCGCGGCACTGGAAAACCCCGACAGCCGATACTCTGTTATCTCACTGCTAAATTTGTATGAATCTGTGGCACTGGCGGGGGAGTGTCCCGATTTGGGTTTGTATACCGGCAGGATTTCTCACATCAATCGGTTGAATCTGCAGTTGTATATGTCGACCGTGTGTAAAACCTTTCGGGAGTACTTGAATCTCATGCCCAGCGTGTTGCGCTTTGCGGGCGATATTGGTGAGGTGAAAATCAGGGCTGAGGGCGATTACATTCGATTGCAGTGGCACCCCTTATATGAAGAGAGTCGCCAGCATCGTTTTTTAACCGATGAGTTGTTGGTGACCTCGGCTAACATTGTCAATTCCCTATGCATTCGCCCAATCCCTGTACTCAAAGCACACTTTACGTATTCTGAGCCAGAAGACACCGCTTTGTTACGATCTCTGTTTGGCGATGATTTGAGTTTTGATCAGCCCATCAGTTGCCTCTACTTTACCCGTGAGAGCCTAGACTATCCTCTGACTCAAATGCACGTGGACCTAACCCGCACCATGCCCGGTTCATTTCGCAGTCTTGTGGACGAGGGGGCGGTGAAAGATGCCTTTCTGTCGGAACTGCGCACGACGATTTTGCAGCTATTGCCGGCCGGTGAAATGACCATTGATCTAGTCGCGGCACAGCTGAATGTCTCTCGCCGTACCTTACAGCGTCGACTGTCCGATCGAGACACTCAATTTGTGCAAGTGTTGCAGTCGGTACGCCAGAACTTGTCTTTGCGCTACCTGTCCGATGATCGCCTAGGTATCACTGACATCGCTTTCTTGTTGGGTTATTCCGATCAAAGCTCGTTTTCCAGCGCGTTTAAGTCTTGGCATGGTGTGTCACCGAGAGAGTTTCGACAGAACTAGCGCCGCCGCCAAATGCTGTTGCAATAGTAACTAGTACCTAGCATCTAGTACCTAGTACCTAGTACCTAGTACCTAGTACCTAGTACCTAGTATCTAGTACCTCTAAGCCTGACGCCGCTCGCGTACTTTACGGTAGCGCCTCGAACAACTTCATCAAGTTGGCACGAACGCTTAAGTCGCTGACACCTCTAAGCATGTTTTTGTACTTTTCTGTGTTTACTATTGTTGCTATAACGAGAGAGCTTTAATCTCGAAACATAACAATAAACTCAGAGAGGCCATCAATGACTCTAGCCACTGTCCCCGATATTGGTTTGGGAAACTTGTTGTTTCGTCGAGCGCAATTAACGCCACAGAGGCGTGCTCTGACGTTTGAAGACAAAACACTGACATTCAAACAGTTCAGCGAACGAGTCATGGGGCTCGCCGCCAATTTGCGTGCCAATGGTATTTGTCGCGGAGATCGTGTGGGTTACATCGGCTTCAATCATCCAGCCTTTTTGGAAACACTATTCGCCGCCTCTTCTCTAGGCGCAATTTTTGTTCCTCTGAATTTTCGTTTGAGCGGCCCAGAAATTCGATTTATCGCAAACGATGCAGGTATTCATACCTTGGTTGTCGACAATGAAATGCAGTCGGTGATTGAGTCGGAGGCAGAGAATCTGTGTTGTCGTCGGTTTATTACCGCAGAGATCGATGCCAACGCCCCTCGCCATTGGGACGCCTTAGAAACCAGCATCACCAACCAGCCGGCACTGTCAGCCATAGAAACGGTTCTCAGTGAGGATGTCGCGGTCATCATGTACACCAGCGGCACGACAGGTTTGCCCAAGGGGGCGATGTTGACCCACGGCAATTTCTTCTGGAACACCATTAACAGTTGTTTTGGCGAGGAGCTCATGGGGCAGGCGACCTTAACCTGCGCCCCTCTGTTTCATATTGGCGGGCTCAATGTCACTACTCTGCAGTCGCTCGCCAAGGGCGTCGAAGTGGTGTTGTTGAGGCATTTCGATGCCGGTCAGGTATTGGAAGACTTACAGCGCTACAAGGTCGCCAGTATGTTTGGTGCGCCTACCATGTTTTTGATGATGAGCCAGCATGAGTCATTCGCTGAGGCCGATCTTAGCAGCATTCGAGCGCTGGTTTGCGGTGGCGCACCCGTGCCAGTGCCCTTGATTGAGCTCTATGGTGAGCGCGGGGTGCAATTTAATCAGGGTTACGGTCTTACAGAAACGGCGCCTTTTGCCAGCTTGTTGACCGGTGATATGGCCATGGAGAAGGTGGGATCTGCGGGCACCGCGCCTTTGTTCACCTATGTACGGGTAGTGGATGGCGACAATAAAGTGCTGCCCGCCGGAGAGATTGGCGAGGTGTGCATACAGGGGCCCAACGTGATGAAAGGCTACTGGAATCGTTCAGATGCCACTGCCGAAGCCATTGATCTCGAAGGCTGGTTCCACAGCGGTGACATGGGGTATTTGGATGAGGATGGCTATTTGTTTCTCTGCGATCGATTGAAGGATATGGTCATCTCTGGCGGTGAAAACGTCTATCCCGCAGAGGTGGAAAGCGTGCTCTACGCCCATCCTGCGATTAAGGAAGTGGCGGTGATTGGCTTNCCCGATGACAAATGGGGCGAAGCCGTTACTGCTATCGTAGCGCTTAATGATGGCCAGACCCTCGAGCTGGAAGACTTACGGGCGTTTGCCGAGACCAATCTAGCGCGCTACAAACTGCCCAGTCAGCTGCGCACCCTNGATCTTTTNCCGCGCAATCCAGCGGGGAAAGTCCTCAAATATCAATTAAAAGAGCGCTTCAGCTGAATCAAGTTGATTCAGGAGCTTCTTCAGTAGGAGCTCGCTTTTGGCTCAATGGGANTCAGGTGTCAAAAAGATGGAAATTTGGCACCGTTGCCCGAATGGCTGGCACTAAATCCCAAGCACCAAATTCTGTTCCTCATAGACTCTAGGTATAAGGTTATTAATACCCAAAGAGGCTTCTTTCATGTCATTAGATTTCGATAGTGCGCGATTACCCAACCCATACTTAACCGCCGATCATGATGCTTGGCGAGCGCAATTACGTCGCTTTGTGGAGCANGAGATTGCCNCTTTTGCGGCCGAATGGGATGAGGCCGGCAAAATCCCAGACGAGCTCTGGCCCAAAGCGGGAGAGGTAGGAATCTTCGCCGCCGGTTACCCCGAAGCCTACGGTGGGATCTCAGAAGGGCTGGATATTTGGCATGGCCATATCGTGCATGAAGAGCTGTGCCGCGTTGGCGTTGGCGGTGTGACTGCGTCGCTGACGGCTCACGGTATATCTCTGCCCACAGTGCTGAAGTGTGCAAAAGAAGAGGTGCGACAGATGGTTGGCCCTGCAGTTCTCAGCGGTCAAAAACGTATCTCACTCGGGATTACCGAGCCTGGAGCGGGCTCCGATGTGGCGCAACTGGCAACTACAGCGGTAAGAGATGGCGATCACTACGTGGTGAACGGTTCCAAAACTTTTATTACCGGTGGTATGAATGCTAGTTGGGTATCAACAGCGGTAAGAACGGGGGGTGCAGGGGCGCAAGGCGTGTCCATGCTGCTGATCCCAACGGATCTACCGGGCTTTAGCTGTACTGCGTTGGATCGCAAGCAGGGTTGGTGGGCATCGGATACCGCAACCCTCTATTTCGACAATGTCAGGGTGCCTTGNCANTANCTCATNGGCGAAGANAATCANGGNTTCAAAGCCATCATGGCGAATTTCAATCTCGAACGTTTGGGGTTGGTGGTGGATATGGAAGCCTACGCTCGGGTTTGTCTTGAGGAGGCCGTGCAGTGGGCACAACAGCGCAAGACCTTCGGTAAGTGCCTATCTGAGCATCAAGTCATCCGACATAAAATCGCCGAAATGAAACAGCGCATCAACGCCACACAAGCCTATCTTCAAGTGTGCTCGAAGCAGTTGCAGGANGGCAATGCCAATGCCGGTGATATTGCGNTGNTGAANGTTCAAGCCAGTCAAACCATGGAATATTGTGCGCGAGANGGNATGCAAATCATGGGCGGTATTGGCTATATGCGCGGCGGAAAAATCGAGCGTCTCTATCGCGAAGTGCGAGTCAATGCGATTGGCGGAGGCTCTGAAGAAATCATGCGAGATTTGGCCGCGCGACAATTTCAGCTCTAATCTATTTGAGCGTTAATCATCGTAGTTAGTTTTAGTGAAAACAAGGAAATACCATGGCTCTAGACTTTGACAGTGCGAGACTCAGTAACCCATACGTAACCGCAGAGCATGAAGAGTGGCGTTCGCAATTGCGCCGTTTTATCGATAAAGAAATCATGCCCTACGCAGAAGAGTGGGATGAAGCGGGAAGCATTCCCGATGCACTATGGCCAAAAGCCGCCGAAACCGGCATGTTTGGTTTGGGTTATCCCGAAGCGCTCGGCGGCCTTGAAGAAGGCATCGATATTTGGCATCACAACATTCTCAATGAGGAAATGTCTCGCATCGGTGCGGGTGGGGTGAGTTCCACCTTGCTGGTTCATTGTATTGGTTTGCCGCCGGTGGCCAAGTTTGGTTCAGATGCGATCAAGCAAGCAGTCGTACCGGCGGTACTGGCGGGAGAGAAACGTATTTCACTGGGGATCACAGAGCCAGGAGCGGGTTCCGACGTTGCCCAGTTGTCGACCACTGCGGTTCGCGATGGTGATCACTATGTGGTGAATGGCTCCAAGACCTACATCACCGGCGGTATGAACGCCAACTGGTTTACCACTGCCGTTCGTACCGGTGGAGAAGGTGGTAAGGGTGTGTCTTGTTTGTTGATCCCAGCAGATCTCGAAGGCGTGAGTCGCACCTCGTTGGATCGCAAGCAAGGTTGGTGGGCGGGCGATACTGCGACTATCTATTTTGACAATGTGCGTGTTCCAGCTACCCATCTATTGGGCGAAGAAAACCAGGGCTTTAAAGTGATAATGAACAACTTTAACGCCGAGCGTATGACCATGGCCGCCTCGATGGAAGCCTATTCCCGTGTGTGTCTGGAAGAGGCGGTTGAGTGGGCCCAGCAGCGCAAAACCTTTGGCAAGTGTTTGTCAGAGCATCAAGTGATTCGTCANAAGATCGCTGAAATGAAACAGCGCATCAATGCCACTCAAGCCTATATTCAAGCTTGTTCACACCAGATCATGCAGGGCCAACCGAACGCTGGCGATATTGCCATGCTGAAAGTTCAGAGCAGTCAGACCATGGAGTACTGCGCACGCGAAGCCATGCAAATCATGGGTGGAATATCCTATATGCGTGGCAGTCGGGTGGAACGAATTTATCGAGAAGTACGTGTGAACGCCATTGGTGGCGGTTCCGAAGAAATCCTGCGCGATCTGGCATCGCGTCAATACGGAGTATAAAAAATGACGATTAAACTTTGGCATTGTCACAATTCCCGTTCACTGCGCGCCCTTTGGGCAATGGAGGAAATGGGACTGGATTACGAGTTGGAAGTGTTGCCGTTTCCACCGCGTTTTTTCCAAAAAGACTATTTAGACGTTAATGCACTGGGGACGGTTCCCTATATGGTTGACGGCGAAACTCACATGACNGAGTCGTCCGGTATTCCGTTGTATTTGGTTGAACGTTACGGCAAGTACGATTTCGGTTTAAAAGCGGATCATCCCGAATACGGTGACTATCTCAATTGGTTGTTCCACAGTGATGCGACACTGACCTTTCCCCAAACCATTGCCATTCGCTATACCATTTTGGAACCCAAAGAGCGTCAGCTACCTCAAGCTGCTGATGATTACCGGAAGTGGTTTCTAGCGCGTTTGCGCCGTTTAAGTGCCCACATTAAAGACCGAGAGTATCTGGTGGACGGTCGTTTTACCGTTGCCGATATCGATATTGCTTATGCCTTGTACTTAGGAGAACTCTTAGGTTTCAGCAAGGATTACGAACCGCACATCAATGACTATTTACAGCGTATGAAAGCGCGCCCAGCGTTCCAAAAAGTTGTTGTGATAGGAGAAGAAGACAGCAACTTTAAAGGCTTGGGTAAGTAGTTAGCGAATCAAGCATTCGAGAAAATAGGGCCAGGCGAGTGATCTATCAATAGCGCCAAGCCATGAATACGAAAGAATTAGATAGGTGAAAAAATGAAATTTACTGAAGAACACAATGCAATACGCCAGACCATTGCCGCGTTTATTGACAAAGAGATCAATCCCTATTGCGATCAATGGGAAAAAGACGGCATTTTTCCTGCCCACGAACTGTTTAAGAAAATGGGGGATCTCGGTTTACTAGGTATCGCCAAACCTACCGAATACGGTGGTATGGGGCTGGATTACAGCTATCAAATCGTTTTTTCAGAAGAACTGGGTCGAATAAAGAGCGGCGGTGTCTCCATGGGGATCGGTGTTCAAACCGACATGTCCACCCCCGCGTTGGCCAAGTTTGGCAGCAAAGAGTTGAAAGAAAAATACCTTACCAAAGCCATTTCTGGTGAAGCGGTTTTCTCCATCGCAGTGAGTGAGCCTCATGCCGGCTCCGACGTGGCCGCCATCAAAACCACCGCCGTGAAAGATGGTGATGATTACGTCATCAATGGCACCAAGATGTGGATTACCAACTCCACTCAAGCCGACTATCTGTGTTTGTTGGCCAACACCAGCGACGACAAGCCCCATCTGAACAAATCTCTGATTGTTGTACCGACCAATACACCAGGAGTCTCTTTCTCTGAAAAACTCGACAAATTGGGGATGCGATCATCCGATACCGCCCAAGTCTTCTTTGATGACGTGCGTGTACCGCAATCCAACTTAATTGGTGAAGAGGGGATGGGCTTTACCTATCAAATGTTGCAATTCCAGGAAGAGCGTTTGTATTGCGCGGCCGGCGCCCTGAAGGCCATGGAATACTGCATTGATACTACCATCGAATACACACGTGAACGTAAAGCGTTTGGACAATCCTTACTGGACAACCAAGTGGTTCACTTCCGTCTGGCAGAATTGCAAACCGAAGTGGAAGCCCTGCGGGCGCTCACCTACGACGCAGTGGACGGCTATATTAATGGGGTGGATGTCACCCTGAAGGCGTCCATGGCAAAACTTAAAACCGGTCGGTTAGTTCGCGAAGTGACAGATTCTTGTTTGCAGTATTGGGGCGGCATGGGTTTCATGTGGGATAACCCGGTGTCGCGAGCTTATCGCGATCAGCGTTTGTGCTCTATTGGTGGCGGTGCCGATGAAGTCATGCTCGGTATCATTTGCAAAAAAATGGGTATTGCACCGGGACGTAAATAAGCCTGTCATTAGTCATGAAGCTTCGATCTTCTTCGAGAATTTCGAATTATTGAATCAAGAATATTAGGAAGGATTTGTTATGGCTGTTATTGAATCACAGCTTGATACGCAATCAGATGCCTATCAAAACAACCTCAAAGTGATGGCTGCGGCGGTTGATGAGTTTCGCGGGATTGAACGCCGAGTTATTGAGGCGGCGCAAGCGAAGGCACCGCGCTACATCAAGAAAGGGTTTATTCCACCGAGAGAGCGTTTGAATCTCTTGCTCGATGCTGGGGCGCCATTTTTGGAGCTGTCGACATTGTGTGGCTACATGCAAGATGAAGACACAGATGGTTCCGGCGCCGGCGGCAGCTATATTGCCGGTATTGGTTATATCGCCGGTGTGCGCTGCATGGTCGCCATTGACGATTATCTCACGAAAGGTGGCAGTATCGGCCCGACCGGCGGCAAGAAACGCAACCGTGCTCTGGATATTGCCTTGATCAACAAACTACCGATGGTCAACCTGTCACAAAGCGGTGGCGGTAATTTGAAATTAGTGGGTGATACCTTCGGCGAATCCGGTGAAATGTTTGCTCGTCAGTGTCGTCTGTCCGCCGCGGGCATTCCACAAATTACTGTGGTACACGGTAGCGCAACCGCAGGTGGCGCTTATCAGCCAACATTGTCTGATTACCTTATTTTGGTTCGCAAACAATCGACGATGTACTTGGCCGGTCCGCCGCTATTGAAAGCGGCCACCGGTGAAATCGCCACCGATGAAGAGTTGGGTGGTGCTGAGATGCACAGTGAAATCGCCGGTACCAATGATTATTTGGCAGAAAACGACGCCGACGGTATTCGTATCGCCCGCGATGTGACCAAAAAACTCGGCTGGAATCGCAATCAGTCGGTTCGAGCTGAAGTGTCCTACCAAGAGCCTTTGTACGCCGCTGAAGAGCTGCGCGGTATTGTGCCAGAAGATTCTAAAACGCCTTTCGATATGCGAGAAGTGATTGCTCGAATTGCCGATGGCTCGGATTTTCTCGAGTTCAAGAGCGACTTTGACAATGGCACCTTGTGTGGTCATGCGGAAATCGAAGGTCAGCCGTGTGGCGTGATTGGCAATAACAGCCCGATCACTGCAAAGGGTGCCGCCAAAGCGGCTCAGTTCATTCAGTTGTGTGAGCAGTCGGGAACGCCGTTGTTGTTCTTGACCAACACGACGGGTTTTTTGGTCGGTACCGAGCCAGA
>PANW01000028.1 GCA_002707785.1 Cellvibrionaceae bacterium
CACCCTTCCGAGTGTGCCATATTGAAGACAGCTTAACCGTTAGGGCTAGGCGTTTTTATCGGCAGAAGGTTGAACGGTGCGGATTACCGGCTGTAAGCTTAGCTTTTGTCGTTCAACGATACCTCTCTTCAGTTCCACAATATCTTCTTGTCCGACAAGCTGTGTGGCACTAGTGTACCGAGCACTCTTCATGGCTGATTTCATTCTTAGTGTGCCAGCTAGTCGTTGACGCTGGGATGGGTCGAGTGTTAGCCCTCAATCTCTCTACTTAGGCTCCAAGCCAATGTAAGGCTGGCTTCTTTCTCGCATTGAAATCTGCCGTTACTCATCGTCTCCATTAAATCCATTGGTGCTGTAATGATCGATAAATCCATAGTGAGTTTCTAAACTGGACGCCCGCTATAACGAATCATTGAGTGCTATGATTTGACCGGTTTGGTCAATTTTTTATTTGAGCGCTTTCTCTACACTTAGGGTTCGAAAGTTCAACTTAGCTAAGGAAGTATCTATGCCCAATGCAACAGATCATGCTCGCGTTCGCACGCCATTAACAGAAATGCTAGAGATAGAGCACCCCATTATTCAAGGCGGGATGCAATATGTGGGTTATGCCGAAATGGCAGCCGCCGTTGCGCTCGCTGGTGGGGTTGGGATTTTGACTGGGTTGACGCAGGAAACACCCGAAGCACTACGAAATGAAATCGAAAAGTGTAAGGCGCTCATTGCAGAGGGGATGAAAAGCAAGCCTGAGGGATTTCGAATTGGCAAGTTTGGTGTGAATCTCACCATCCTTCCCATGTTAATTCCGGCTGATTATGAAGGGTTTGCTCGTGTCTGCGGCGAGGAAGCGAGAACCGACGAAAACCCCTACGGTGTGAGCCTAGTGGAAATGGCCGGAGGCAACCCAAAGCCTTGGATAAAAATCATTAAAGAAACCGTTGCACAGCGTGATACCAGCAGCCAATGGCCAAAAATTCTGCACAAGTCTGCAACGCTGCGGCATGCAATGAAAGCAAAGGCTGCCGGTGTTGATTTGGTCGAAATCGTCGGCTACGAAGCCTCCATTGCCGGCGGGCAACCGGGCGATGAAGTGGGTCTTTGGGTGCAACTACCGCTGGTTGCAAAAACACTACATCCGACACCGGTAGTCGCAGCCGGCGCTACCGCTCACGGATCTCAGCTGGGTGCCGCACTCACCTTAGGTGCTGTAGGCGTTACTATGGCGACTCGATTTTTGGTCACTAAAGAGTGTCCTATCAAAGATTCCATCAAGCAGAGACTCAATGATCCCAAAACGGATGAGCGCAGCACGTGTGTTGTCCTCAGTAAGCTGAACAATTCAACGCGAGTTTTCCGCAATCAAGTCTCAGAAGAGATTCTTGATATTGAAAGTAAGAGCGAACAAGGAAAGGATCTAAGTTTCGAAGAGCTAGCCCCTCTGGCTAGCGGAAAAAGAGCCAAAGCGATGTGGCAAGAAAATGGTGACACGGAAGATGCCATGTTCAGTTGCTCACAAAGTGTCGGGATCATCGGTACCAGCTTTAAGGAAGGGGATGGTGATGACAACTTCAGCGACGAGATTCCAACCTGCGAAGAATTGCTCACCAAAATGGTTGATGATTGCGCCGCTTCTTTGAAGAATGCCAACCAGTATTCGATTTCATAGAGTCTGATGTAATCCATCATTGGTGATGAACCTGGGGGGAGTTTCTTCATTGAAAGCTCTCCCAAGCTCCTGTTTTTTTGTATCAGAGAGATAGTTACATCGAGTCGGTTCTCGTTCGCTAGTCGGCAGTGAGTGCTAGGCATTACCAAATTACGGCCAGAGTTTTATCCTCTCTTTCTTTGCTATCTTGCTCTTTTCCCCTGTTGATAGCGTGCTGCACTCTATTTGTTCTGGTCGTGTTGTAGCTCACAAGCCCATTTACTGATTTTGCTTAACCTTTCTTTCCCCTTGCTGTCCACCTCGCACCAATCCTTTGACCCCCTAGCACCAGACCCGCATATTGATGCCCCCTAGAATCAGTTTCAGTGATACGGGAAGTGATCGATCCCGCCGCCCAATAAATAATAACGAGTCGTGGGTATGAAATCAGAATTACTGAATGCATTGGTCTCCGATGACGGCAGTCGAGTGGATCGACGAATATTCTCCGATGAAGACGTTTATCGACGGGAGCAGGAAACTGTTTTCGCGGAAAGTTGGCTGTTCGTTGGGCATGAAAGCCAAGTCTCGCAAGCGGGAGATTTCGTTCTGTCGCGGATGGGTGAAGAGTCTGTGATTGTGGCTCGAAGTCGCGAAGGGCAGGTTCACGTGAGTCTGAATTCATGTCGCCATCGTGGTTTACCTGTCTGTCGTGCCGACAAAGGCAGAGCGAATACGTTTAGTTGTCCTTACCACGGTTGGACCTATAGCTGCGATGGCGCCTTGACCGGAATGCCAGGGCAAGAGAGTTACTACCCCGATATCATCAAAACCGATTGGGGGTTGGTGCAGGCGCGAGTCGAGCTCTACAAAGGGCTGATTTTTGCAACGTTTAGCGAAACACAGGTGGGGCTTGAGCAATATCTGGGAGACTCGCGTTTCTATCTGGATACTTTGGTTGATCGTCGAGGGCAGGGCACTGAGGTCATCGGTGTGCAGAAATGGCGGGTTAAAACGAACTGGAAAATGCCCACCGAAAACATGGTGGGTGATGTATATCACGCGGGTTTCAGTCATCGCTCTGTATTCGATATGCATCCAGATGCCAAACAGGCATATGCCGAAATTGAGTCGTCTCTCAACGTGGCGATCGAAGGCGGCCACGGTTTAACCGCTCGATATTTTACCGAAGGCACTCCGATACAGGATCGTGTGCCCTGTGAGCAACAATTATTGATGTTGTCAGCGGATGTGTTGGCTTACTACGAGCAGCACGATCAACAGACGAAAAAATACATGGGAGAGCTGCGCACGCGGATAAAACCTGCGACTAGTGCGGTGTTTCCAAATCTACATCTGCTGAGTACCACCTACTGCATTCGGGTTGGGCATCCAGTTTCTGCCGATGAAACTGAGATCTGGAATTGGATCATTGTTGAAAAAGACATGCCCGAGAGCGTCAGAGATGCAATCAAGCAGAATTATTATTTCCTGTTTGGCCCAGAAGGCATGCTCGAGCAGGACGACGATGAAAACTGGGAACAGGTGACTCAGGGGAGTCATGGCGTCCAGGCCAGTCGCCATCCTTTTCATTTGTCGATGGGAATGAAGGGTCAGAGTGAAGTTGAGGATCAGTGTGTTGAACTCCCCGGTTTGGTTGCGACCACTCGCAGCGAGCACCCGCAACGCAATTTCTATCGGCATTGGCATCAGGTGTTAACTAGTCAATATGGCGGAGGGCAAGAATGATGTCAGCCGTCACAATGGAAGAACATTTTTACATCGAGCAGGCGCTCTACCAAGAGGCTCGATGGTTGGATAAACGCAATTTTCAGCAGTGGTTAGATTGGTTGGCCGATGATGTTGCGTATTGCGTGCCATCGCGATTTGATCGCAAACCGCAAGGTAGAAATGAGAGCTGGAAAATTGACGAGGAACTTTCTCAAACGGCTCTAGATCTGCACTTGAGTGAGAACAACAAGATGACGTTGACCGCGCGAGTGATGCGGTTGACCGGTAACCGCTCTTTCTCTGAGGTGCCGCCCTCGAGAACGACACGTGTTATTAGCAATGTTGAGGTGCATCGTCACGAACAGGACGATTGTTATCGAGTTGATTCCGTTTTTAATTTGCAGCGTTCGCGATTGCAGAATCAACGCGATCGCTTTACTGGGCGCCGTGAAGATGTTTTGCGACGCAAAGGTGCTGGATTTGAGTTGTTGCAACGCCGAGTCATTTTGAACGATACGGTGTTGCGATCGCCCAATTTAAGCGTGTTTTTTTAAACGAGGCCGCGAGGTGACTCCGGTCGCATTATGAGTAACGACAAACAATAACCGATAGAGGCAACAACATGACGGTAGATGAACTATTCGCATCAATGAATGACAACTTTAATGCCAGCGCTGCGGCAGGAATCAATGCTGTATTTCAATTTCAATTCAGCGACGCTGATAACTATCACATTGTTATCAAAGACAGTGACAAGGACATCCAAAAAGGCGATCACGAAACACCAACCGTGACCGTTTCTACCGATACTGCCACCTTGTTGGGGGTGGTTAGCGGTACGGTAAATGGCATGCAGGCCTTTATGACAGGCAAGCTCAAAGCGAAAGGCAACATGATGTTGGCTCAAAAGCTTAATACTCTGTTCCCTATGGCGCAGTAATCGCTTCGGAACGGTGGGTTGAGTGATAACCGGGTGCGCCGGTTGTCCTTCGATCGATTGTTCCTGGGGTGCGGCAGGGTGCTTAGGGGCCCCTGCTACTCTCATCTCTCAGCGGCTGTTCGCAGTCGTTTTTGCCGCGCGGATCGAAATATTGCGTCTCTCTCACATGCGATTGTGGTTCGGTGTCTTGCCAAACCTCCCGCGCGGCCTTCTTTCAAACCGCATAACTACTTTATTTTAATCGCCCTTAACTTGGGGGTGGCATCTGGTTATTAATATTAACTCTTATATGTAAATATATACTTGTGTAATAAATTACACATATGTTACCTTAAATTCCAGTCGGGGTCGGTGGTAGATTTTTGGATGCTCTGGCGAAAAGACAACAAAGTTTGGTGGGCAAAAGTCAGAGCCGAGAGTGCGAGAAGAGGCTTCTATGAGCGTCTTTCTGAATGGCACCACCAAGCGCAATAACCGAGAAAATACCTGTTGGAGGTAGAGAATGTCCCGTTTTCCATTTCCCATTCCTCATGGATGGTTTGGTCTGTGCCTCAGTCATGAACTCGAAGCCGGTCAAGTAAAGAAGGTGACCTTAGCTGGTCGTGACTTTGCAGTGTTTCGTACAGAGAGTGGCGAAGCCGCCATTCTTGATAACTATTGCCCGCATCTAGGCTCGCCTCTCGATCAAGGTTGTGTTGTCGGCGAGAGTATTCGTTGTCCGTTCCATCACTGGCAGTTCAATGGCGAAGGTGAATGCACGGATATTCCTTACGCCAATCGAATTCCAACTCGCGCTGTTGCTGAAACCATTCCTATCCAAGAGATTAACGGCATGGTTATGGGGTGGTATCACCCGGAAGGTCGTGAACCTTATTTTGAGTTGCCCAAAGTTGATGGCTTAAATGGTGATGAGAAATGGAACGAGCTTGAATTTATGGATCTTGAGCTCCCTACCTGTATCCAAGAAATTGCAGAAAACGATGTGGATCAGGCGCACTTTACCTATTTGCACCGTATGCCAGCCTTTTCAGAGACTGAAACGGTAATTGATGGCCCGATCAAAAACAGCGTCTCGCACATGGATATGCCCGATGACTTTTTAGCCGATGCCGTTGCCGATGCTCACGGCGCCCGTCACCAGTTGGAGCGTACCAGCTATGGCCCAGGTGTGACCGTAGTACATGGTACTGGTTTTCAATCGATGAAAAACGGTGAGATGGGTGAATTCCTGTTGCTTAATATCGCCACACCGATTGACGATAATACGACCGTTTTGCGTTGGACTATGGGCGTGTCGAAGAACATTGCCGATGAAGACGATTTGGGTCCCTCTATCCTCTACGGATTTAAAACCGGCGTTGATGACGATATCCCCATTTGGCGTGAAAAAATCTACCGCGCCAACCCAGTGTTGTGCGACGGTGATGGTCCTATCAATAAACATCGTAAATGGACTCAGCAGTTCTACGACATGGAAGCGAAATAAACTCCCTGTTGATTGAAAAAAAGAGAATACGAAGAAAAGGGGTGGCTTGCGCGAGTGAGCCGCCTACTGATCAATGTGCCCACAGAAGGCATGGCTGTAAACAAGATGTATCCATTGCGCTACGTCTAGAATTTACCTTGGTAGCTAGAGAGTTATAGGAGAGAAGTGATGAAACTTCGCTTAAGCAGTTTGGTGTTGGCCATGGCGTGCCAGCATACCTTAGCGCAAGATCCACTCGCGCAGGGTTTTGTTATTGAAGAGTTAGTGGTTACCGCGCAGAAGCGTGAACAATCTATTCAAGATGTTCCCGCATCGGTATCATCCGTCGGTGGCGATGCGCTAAAGAGTGCTGAAATTACCGATTTTAAAGATCTAGAAAAACTCACCGCCGGTTTAACGCTGGATGCCAATCGTCGCAATCCGAGTGTGAGCTTGCGTGGCATGAGTACGGACCCAGACGGCAATGCGCGCGCAGTGGTCGATTCCTATTGGAATGGTTCTGCAGTTCAACCCGGTGTTGTGTTTCAACAAATGTACGATATTGATCGCGTAGAAATCATGCGTGGCGCTCAAGGTACACTGCAAGGTCGCACGTCTCCTGCCGGAGCCATTGCAGTTTACACCAAGCGCCCAGAGCTGGATTCCACTAACGCCACGGTCAAAACCACTTTCACGGAACACGGCGGCTTTAATACCGAAGTCGGTGCCAGCTTACCGTTGATTGAAGACCAGTTGGCGGTGCGTTTTGCTGCGAACTACGTGGAAGGTGAGGCACAGCAAATTGAGAATATTACCTCTGGCCAAGATCAAGACAACAGCACTGAGTCTGCTCGTCTCACGGTATCCTGGCAGCCGAGCGATGTTTTTGATGCGACGCTGATCATGGAATACGCTGATCGCGAGGCGGATCTACTGCAAGCGGTAGAAAGTATATCGCGAGGCATTGATCCAGAAGATCGAATTGCGATTGCCGATGGTGACACCTATAGCTTGCGTCGTAGCAAACTCACTAATCTGGAAATGAATCTCGATTTAGGCGATTTTACGCTTACATCAGTTTCCGGCTATATCGAGTCAGACAGTAAAACCGCCAACGATTTAGATCATGCCAATCTTCTGCCTGGCGTGCCCTTTGGTAGTGCGGTATTCACTGAGTTGAGCACGGTTACTCAAGAAATTCGTCTTGCACCGCTAGATGCGGATGTTTGGGACTATGTGTTTGGTCTTTACTACGCCAAAGAAGACGCAGCAACCACAACCGAAACCGAGATATTTACACCAGGTTTTGGTGTCAGTCTGTTGGAGTTTGATGCTCCTGTCGTACGTGAAGAGTACGCGGCCTTTTTCCACAATATCTTTTATGTTGGTGAGCAATCTCAAGTGCAAGTCGGTTTGCGATATCAGAAAGTGGATAACTATAACCGCATGGACTTTGGCGATGTTGCCTTTGTTTCTGATGATCAAGACAGCGATACGGGTGAGGCTTGGACATCGTCCTTAAAGTATCAGTATGACGTTAACGATGACATGATGTTGTACGCAGGCTTTGAGCAAAGCTATCGCCCAGGTGGGATTTCAATTGGTTTCTATCCTCTGCCCGCCGATGAGATTTTGTATGACGAAGAAACCAGTAATGCCTTCGAGGTCGGTATGAAAAGCACCTTGTGGGATGGTCGTCTACAGTTGAATGGTGCGGTTTATCACCAAGAATTCAAAGACTATATTGCGCGTGCAACCGGTGTTTATGTGAACGTTGCGCCTCAATTTGGCAACAATCCAGCTAATTACAAACGCCACAGCGGTCTGACGTTCAATGCCGATGCCAAAGTTACCGGTGCCGAGGTTGAGTTCATTGCCTTGCTGTCCGAGCAGTTTACATTGAGCGGCAGTGTTTCATACAACCATGCGGTATTTGAAGACGGCGAAAAAGGGCCTTGCAATGGCGTGATTGCCGATGGTGAGAATGTTGCCAAATGTGATATCGGCGGCAATCATATTGGTCAAGAACCGGATTGGTCTGCCAGTCTTACGGGAGAGTATGTTCAGCCCATTGGTGATTACGAGGGCTACCTGCGCGGCTTGTACAAGTTCACGGGTAAACGCGTAAACGATACTTTGGATGAAGAGCTCGGCCGATACGGTGTGACTAACCTGTATGCGGGTATCCGTTCAGCGGATTACACTTGGGAAATTTCATTGTTTGCCAAGAATGTTTTCGATAAAACGACTGAAACCGTCATCAATAGCTACGAAGTGGGTTCTGATGTTCGTCTAGTTAACTTGGAAGAAGAGCGTACGCTGGGTATCAGTGCTAGCTACAATTTCGACATGTAAAGTCTCGAGAAATCGCGAGTATTACTAGTAAGTGCAGCGGCACCGTCATTGGCGGTGCCGTTTTTCTAGGTCGCTCGAGAATGACTATTGGGTGAACTTTTCTACCAAATTTGTTACCAAATCGTCGGCCTGTTTTCTGGCTTGTTTGGGTTTGTTGGAGCGGGCAATCATCAACCCAGCCTCAGAGAGCGCGGCCATGATCATGCGAGCGGCTAATTGCGCTTGGGTTTTGGGAAGGTGCTCGAAATAGGATTCTAGCGTGATTTGCGCTGCGGAGGTCACTGCGTTTGTCTCCCAGTGATCTCGACCCAAAACGCCGGGGCTGTCGATCAGTACGATTTGGCAGAAGCTAGAATCTGTACACAGATCCAAAAACGCGCGCCAGCGCACAATCAGAGGATGAGTTTTGTCATCGTCGAGTTCGCTGTCATAGGTGTCGAGTATTCGTTTTTCGGTTTCTTCGACCACAGCTTTGAACAAGTTCTGCTTGCTTTCAAAGTAGTGGTATATGGGGCGGATAGTAACGCCACAGTCTTGGGCAATGTCCTCCAGTGCTGTGTCGTTATAACCGTTTAGTCCAAACAGTTTGCAGGCACTGGCTAATACGGCAGCTTGTGTTTCGGCTCGGCGTTCCGCTTGTGTTCGACGAGGTAAAGAATTGTTTAATGATCGGTTCATAGCGCTCTCTTGATTGACTTGTGCAGGGTAAATACATAACTTGTGTAGTTCAATTGCATAACAGCTTTGTGATGACAGTTGGTAACGGATGGGAGGGCAGAGTTGCATTGTCGAAGATGAAACCCTGTTGCCGTTACGACTGTTTAGCCACTGGGAACCCATGATGATCTTTGATCGTTACGGAGCCTAAAAAACCACTATAATTAGGTGCATTATGATTTCATTGCGACGACTATTGGTGACCTCCGCCGCCGTTTGTGTATCTTTGTCGGTACAAGCCGCTAACTTGCCTCCGGTGAACGCCTTCTTGGCCAATTCTCACTACGCGCTGGGTCATGGCGATGCCGCTCAGCAAGATAGCCTGCCAATGGTCGGCCCCGTTGATCGCAGTCGCCGTCTCGAAGATGACGAAATTGATTATATTCACACCGGCCCTGCATTTTTCGGTACTTACACCTCGGGCGAGTACGCCGACGGTAAACGGGTTTTTTGGGGCAACGGACTCGATAGAATCGTCAAAATTGATCACGACACCCATCAAGTGCTTTCGACTTATTTTCTTCCTGAGGCTGAAAAACGCTACAGCGCCGAAGAAGCCGATGCGGCAATTGCCTACTTTGATGAGAAAAACGAAGGCGTAGCGGCTTTGGCAAAAGCCTTTAAAGAAGCCATGAAGCTCAAGTCACTGTCCAGTATTTATACCTTGTTGGATAATACCAATACTTATTTCATTGCTGATAAGCACGGTTCTATCAGCGCATTCGGTGACGCTAAAGACGGTGTGCGGGATTCGGCTATCGAGTTGAAACGCACTTTTGAGTTTCCAGAAGAAGTTAGTGGTTACGCCATGGGCATCAATATGACCTATGACGGATGGTTGGTATTGGTCACCGAGCACGGCTACCTACTAGCGCTGAAACCGGATTTCAGTGAATATCGCATCGGTTTGATGAAACACTCCGAAGGCGCTGCAGATAAGGCCACTGCACCGACAGGGCACGGTTGGGTTCGCAATGCCTCGGCGATCGATAAGGATGGCGGCATCTATATTGCCTCGCAAGAGCATATGCACAAAATCGTGTGGACCGGAGACGGCTTTAGCACTGCTGAGGCCGATGGTGCCTGGGCGGTTCCCTATGATAATAGTTGGGGGCATGGCACTGGCGCGACACCATCGCTGATGGGCTTCGGCGAGGATGAGGACAATCTTGTCGTAATAACCGACGGCAATCCTCGTATGAATCTTGTGCTCTATTGGCGCAACGACATTCCTGAGGACTGGCAAGGCATTGAAGGTCAGCCGCGTCGAGTTGCCGGCATTCAACCCGTGACTATGGGCAAGCAGAATCTACCGGCGATTCAGTCGCAGCAATCCGTGGTTGTGGGTGGCTATGGCGCACTGGTGGTGAATAATAACCCTCGCAACATGCCGTGGTATCTGCCAGAAAAAGCCAGTAATCTTCTGCTGAGCTACTTAGGCAGTAATCCAAATTTTCAACCCTACGGTGTGCAAAAATTCTTGTGGGACAGTGATGATCGCAAGCTCAATGTGGCCTGGGTGAATAACGATATCAGTTCGCCGAGTTGTGTTCCCATCGTCAGTCACGGCAGTAACATGGTTTACTTGATCGGTGCACGTGATAATGAATGGACACTGGAGGCGATGGATTGGGATTCGGGGGAATCAGAGTTCCACTACGTTATCGGTGGGCAGAGATACAATGTTTTTTTTGCCGGGACTTTATTGGATGAGGAGGGGCGAGTTCACTATGGCACGCCATGGGGACGAGTTCGATTGAATCCTCGTTTACCCGCGGATCAACAGGTGACCGACGCACAATAACTCCTTAAGAAATGCTCTTCAAAAAAGAACCGCAATAGACACAGTGTTGCGGTTCTTTTTTTGTAGCTGTGAATTTGTAATTCTGTAGTTAGAAGAGAGTCATTTCTTGATGTTTCGGTAACACATGTGTAACCTTTGCGCCTGATGTTAATTTCTTTGGGGCGGTCTTTTCATGGTGTTATTGCGCGATCCACACGAGCCTGAAAACGGCCAAGCTTTAACCCGAAGAGAGCGTCGTAAACTCGAAGTTCAAAACAAAATCTGCAAAGCTGCGGTTGAACTTTTTGAGAGTATTGGCGTAGAAGACACCACCGTTGAAGAAATCTGTGAGCGAGCGGATGTCGCGCGTAAGACTTTTTATAATTACTACCCCTCCAAGCAAGAATTGATTCGTGCCCTCTGTGATACTCAGCTTTTTAGTCGTACTGAAGCCGTGTTGCGAGACGTCGTGGATCGACAGTTGCCCACCTCCAAAAGTATTCATGCTTATTTAGAGCAGTTACAGGAAGATCTCAGTCACTACGGCAAGATCGATCGAATCCTAATCCGTGAAGCTATGTTGGATGCATCGCCCGACAGTCGAGCGACACAACACTTTACGCAGTTAATGGGTATGTTTTCAGAACTTATTGCTCGCGGCCAAAGTGCCGGTGATGTAAAAAAAGATTTTACCTCTGACTTCTATGCCGAAGTGATCTTGTCAGTGATCAACGGCTCTATGACGGCTTGGATGGCACACGAAGCTTATCCCGTGAATGAGCGTTTGTCCTCCATTGCTGATTACCTGGCTGACTCTATCTGTTGCTAGGTTCACCCACCACTGTTCTGTGGCCCCTCGATTGCAGTTCCGTCTTTTTCTTATCCCTTTCTAGTCTAAATGAGATATGTACATCTCTACGCCTCTTTGTATAATTGGTAACATCTGTGTAAGTTTTATCTTATGTGTATCTGCAAGAGGCTGCTGGGATAGTTATGGGCAAGGTTACAAGCGTTGAATACAAGGCGTGGGAGTGTGTCGTCTGCGGGGTGATCTATAACGAAAAGTTAGGTTGGCCAGAAGAGGGCTTAGCTCCAGGCACACGCTGGGCTGACGTTCCTGACGATTGGCTATGTCCTGATTGCGGCGTAGGAAAAGACGATTTCGAGATGATCGAAATCTCATTGGAGCAACCCTCAGGAATGCCGGGATTGGCTCCAACCCCCGCTGTAAAAACCAATATCCAAGCGCAAGCTGCAGCGGTTGAAGCCTCGCCAACATCAACCAGTTCCTATCGTCAGTGGGAATGCATTGTCTGTGGCATTATCTATGATGAGGCGCAGGGTTGGCCCGACGAAGGTATTGCTGCTGGTACTCTCTGGGAGGAAGTGCCCGAAGATTGGTTGTGTCCAGATTGCGGCGTGGGTAAGAGCGATTTTGAAATGATTGAAGTTGCTCAGGCCAATACAGCGAGCGCGACGCCGGTGAACGAAATCTGCGAGCCGCAGCGAGAGTTGAATGATGTGAGATCGACCATCGATGACTCTTTGGCGCCCATCGTGATTATTGGTTCCGGGTTGGCCGGCTACAATTTGGCACGCGAACTCCGCAAGCAGGATCAAGTGACGCCCATCACCATGATTACCTCAGACGATGGAGACTTCTACTCCAAGCCACAATTGTCCACAGGCTTTGCCAACAACAAATCTGCGGCCGCACTGGTGACGAACTCCGCAGAAAAAATGGCAAGAGAGCTTCAGCTGCGTATACACATATTCAGTCGTGTAACGGCCGTTGACGCAAAAACGCAGACCGTTAGCTTTTCTGGTCGTACGCTCTCCTATGGTAAGTTGGTACTAGCGACGGGTGCGCAATGCATTCAAGCACCACTGAAGGGGGATGCGGCTGCTCAGATTTATACGGTCAACGATTTAATGGATTATGCGCGCTTTAGAACGGCTGCGGCACAGTGCAAAAAAGTATTGGTCATTGGTGCAGGGTTGATTGGTAGTGAGTATGCCAATGATCTAATTCAATCCGGTCTTGAGGTTGATGTGGTCGACCCTATGGCAACACCTTTGGCGACTCTACTGCCAGAGGCTGCAGGCAAGGCTTTGCAAGCGTCATTACAAAAAGCGGGTGTGCGTTTCCATTTTGGCACAGTCGTTGATCAGCTTGAGAGTCGAGGGCAGGGCGTTTTAGCCACACTGAAAGACGGAACTCAAATAGAGGCGGATATTGTTCTATCTGCTATTGGCGTAAGAGCTCGAACACAATTGGCGGAGTTAGCTGGCGTTGAAGTTGATCGAGGTATTGTGGTGGATAGACATCTGCAGACCTCGGCAAAAAATATCTATGCGTTGGGCGATTGTGCACAGGTAGACGGACATTTACTTTACTACATTGCACCTTTAATGGTGGGGGCTCGTGC
Organism: Cellvibrionaceae bacterium; assembly: GCA_002707785.1. Lineage (GTDB taxonomy): Bacteria > Pseudomonadota > Gammaproteobacteria > Pseudomonadales > Cellvibrionaceae > Pseudomaricurvus. The sequence goes on from PANW01000028.1 coordinate 13,066, forward strand.
GTTGGCGAAAACGCTTACTGGCCAACCCAGTGAGGTTCGCTATGGTGTCATGCCTGTCGCGGTGAAGACGACTTTGTGTCCGGTCACTGTTTCTCCGCCACCGCGCGATGCTACAGGTGAATGGGAAATTCAGCAATTGGACGAGCAGAGTGTCAAAGCGGAGTTCTTGAGTGAGCGAGGTGAACTGTTGGGGTTCGCGTTAACAGGTAAAGCAACCAGTCAAAAGGATAAGCTCGCGACGGCATTGCCCGATGTTATGGCATAAGCTCAGCGCTCAATTCAAAAATAGAAAAAGCCGCAAAATGCGGCTTTTTTTGTGGGTTGTTGTCGACTATACCGAGCCAATGTGTGGCTACTGTACTTGAGAGATGATGTTCTCGCCATTCTCAAGTTTACCAAGATAAACGCCAAATTTTCCCTGTTCTAATTCATCATAGAATTGGCGAACATTGATATCCACTTCGGGAAAGGCAAAGTCTTGCCAGGGAAATTCTTGTTGGTTGAACAGCTTTATCTCGCTGGCTTCGTCGGTAGTTTCGAAATGCGGAGTTAACAGTGGTGCTCGGAATACCATGTAAATCTGATTCATTCTAACTAGGCTGCCGACGGTATAGAGAGTCATGGCATCTGTGTCGACTTGTGCTCGAGTTTCCTCATAGAGTTCACGAGCGGCGCCGGCCTGCAGTGACTCATCTTCTTCTAAAAAGCCTGAAGGGATTGCCCAGGCTCCCATGTAAGGTGCCGTTCCGCGTCGCATCCACAATATCTTCTTCTCCCATGTGGCGAAGCAGGAAACCAGAATTTTGGGATTCTCGTAGACTACAAAACCACAACTGCCGCACTGTAATCGCGGACGATGATCGCCTTTTACCTCTGCCAGTGTGAGCCCGCTACCACATTGGCTGCAAAATTTAGCCTTCATGCAAGAGAGATTCCTTTAAGAGCTTGACGCTAGACTGGTGAGCACTAATGAAACCAACATCGACTGCTGTGTAACACCAGTCTTGGCAAATATTGATCGCAAGTGAGCCCGCACAGTGTTCTTTTTAACATCTAGCTCTTCGGCCACGTCGTCCATGGTGTTGCCTTCCGACAAGAGGATAGCGATGGTTGCCTCCGATAGGGTGAGTTGGTAGAGGTTCATTAACAGGCGCACGGAAATCTCCAGATTTTTTTCTGGGTCTTGAAGAAAAATCATCAAGCAAGGGGCTGATTCTGACTCGATGTGTCGATCCGATGGAATGGGTTTAATCACAAGTTGATAATCCATTTCACCGGAGGAGCGAGGTACAGATAGGGCGTTAATTGGGATTCTCTGTTTGTTGCGTTTAGCCTCTAAGGCATCTGTAATGAAACCTTTAAGGTTATCGTTAAGAGCGTTGCTGGTGGTGAGTAACTGATTACGTGAACGAATCAAACCATCTTCTTTGTTGATGTACTGCTCGGCGGTATTGTTCAGTTGCACAATCTCACCTTGTTTATCGAGCGTGACGATGCCAATTGAACGCTTGGAAATAAACTGCGCATAAACCTGCCTTTCAGACATTAACTGCTGTTTTTCCAGTGAAAATGACACGGCATGCTCTAGATGAGGAATAAGAAGCTCTAACAGTTCTTGATCCTCCGCGGTAAACGGTTTTTCGACATCATCCCGAGTAAAGCGAATGGAGACACGGCTGCCGTTGCTCGCCAACCAATCTATGCCTGCTATCTGCTCGATACCCATGGGCTTCAAAAATAGCTTGTAATATTCACTCTTGCGCAGCTCATCTTGGGTCATGATATCCGATAGAGTGACCACTTGATTGAGGGGCAGGTTAATCAATGGGTCTTGGGCGAAAAACTCGCTGGTGTAATCATTGTCCGCACTATCAAGAATAGTGAGCTCGTCAGAAGCACCACTATTAAACAACAGGCCAGGATCGTTCGGGGTTGGTTGACGCAGCACGAGAGAGGCAAACTGAAGCTGCAGGAGTTCTTTAATATGTGATAAAAACGTTTGCCACTTGTCGTGTTCTGAGGCACCAATATAAAGATCATCCAGTAGATGACTAAAGGCTTTTAAGTCAACATTGCTAGGCATGGGAGGTTCTCGTTCTGCATCGCGCTTTTGCGTCCAGTGTCAGCGAACTATGAGTATAGTCACCGGCTAGGGCACAGTAGCTGGAGTTATTGTTTGCGAAAGGCTGCCGGTGAGCAGCCTTCCCAGCGCTTAAAGGCTTTGGAAAAGTTGCTTTGATCGTTAAAACCCAATAAGTGGGCTATGTCACATATGGGCAGCCCTGCTTGTAGCAAGTACTTTTTTGCTAGATCGTGTCGTGTGTTTTGCAGTAGTTGAGCATAGCTAGTACCAGATTTTTGTAGCTTTCTTCTCAGTTGGCGGGCCGATAAGTGCAGTGCGCTGGCGATGTCCTCTTGGCTGGGTTCGCCATTGGGCAGTTGTTCCAATATATGTAGCTGAATATCCGTCGCCATTTGGTTTTGGTGAGAGTTTTCTAGCAGAGATTTCATGATCTGCTCGTTTACCCGTGCCATTTCTGGATTGGCAGTGATTAGTGGTCTGGTCAGTACGCTGTAGTCAAACTCTAATCTATTGACCGCCTGATTGTAGTGGATAGGGGCCTTGAATAACTGTTCAAAGGCCGCTGCATTCTCAGGTTTTGAACGCGTAAAAAAGACATTTTTAACGCAGAAGTCAGGATCGAGATTGTCGCGTACATTGCCCACTAGGCCACCAAAAGTAGCGTCGACAATTTCTGTTGGAATGCTGTGGTTTAACTCGGCGGGTAAGAGTTTTCCGATATCTTTGATCAGTTGATATTCGAGGTAGACGCTGTCGTTGCTTTGTCTTAGCTTGAGCTCAGCGACATCGTTGACCGCTTTGAAGTAGCGGCAAATTGACTCAAAGCCTATCAGCATGTTTTCGCTGCCAGAAACCAGCATGCCTAGAGCGGGCATATAGGTATTTGGTAAGAACTGTGAGATTTTTAAGCCAAAGGCGTCATCGCCGGTGATGTTTACCGCATGTTGTAAGAGCTCGGTAATTTTTCCGATGGGGTAGTGAGCGCTCGGGTCGTAGCTGAGCTGTGAGTCAAGTCCCACGTCGGCAAAGATGGATGAGCTATCGCAGCCGTAAAACTCTAGGGTGTTGGCGATAGCTCTTCCCCAAGTGGCGACAACTGTTAGTCTCTCAGGCATGCAATTGGCACTTATATTAGGGGTTGATTGAACGCTTGTCAGCGTTTCTGTTATTGATGCTAATGCAACTAATAGTATGTTGCCTAGTGAGAGGAAACCAGTGCTATTAACAAAAATTTTCACCTCTATAAGTAACTTGTCATAGGGAGCTGTATAGCTCTAAGGTAGGTCGCGCTGAGGTAGAGTTTCCGGCGTTAGTATTTGCTTTCTAGTGTTAGCGGTAGGCAGATATTGATTGGGGGCAGCCTTAGCCGGCTGATAGTCTTTCTTTGTTGGTTATCGCAGAGAGATGGCTTCACTGTGCCGGCGATGGAGATGGCGATTGACTCTGTGGCGACTTGAAAGTGTGTATAGTGGCGGCGCCTTTGATGAAGTAGGTTTCTACTCCTCGATGAATCTGTCATCGTGATAGACCGATGGGTGAAGCGGCGATTGCCACACATACTCAGTCCGCTCGATTGCTATATTCAAAAGTGTCATAAACATTTGATCTAGCGAATCTCGCGGACATTTACGTTCTAGCCATCCAGCTGAACGATGGGCGGATTGGTTCGATTCATGATCGAGTCATGACGAGCTTGAATAGCGCTCTCGATATCTTCTGTGAGCGGTAAGATCCAAAACTTACCATCGCGTATGCCCTGCAGTGCGGTTTCCGCCACTTCTTCCGGTTGAGTGATTTCGACTTTGATACCGGCTTCTTCCATCATGCGCTTCATGTCATCGGCGTTTTTCATGCCAAAGTCAGGCTTGTTGGGGTCATTGGGTAGGTCCTCTGGACGATTGCGACCCGAATCAAAGATACCTGTCGCCACTGTATGTGGGCCAGGGAAAAGGCCGTGAACTTTCACCGGCGATCCCATCATTTCCATTTGGAAGAAGAGGTTCTCGGTAATGGACTGCACCGCAGCTTTTGTACAAGTGTAGATTGGTGTGTAAGGAAGCTTCACGACAGCGCCATTGGCGGAACCAGTGATGATCATTGATGCTTCTATGTTCTGCTCGGTCAGGCGTGGCATGAAAGCGCGAATGGTGTTGATCACGCCCCATACGTTAACATTGAAAGACCATTTCCAGTCGCTGTCGCTGTAATCCCATAGGTTGCCGAACTCGCCGGCGCCAATGCCTGCATTGGCAAAGACTAGGTGAATATCGCCGAAGGTTTCAATCGTTTGCGTGCACAAACCTTGCATACTTTCCATATTGGAAACGTCGGCTTTTACACCAATAGCTTCAGCGCCCAGAGCCTTGATGTCGTTAACGGTTTTTTCGATAGCGCCATCTTCAATGTCTGAAACAAAAATCTTGGCGCCTTCTTTTGCCAGTGCCAAACTGATAGCTCGGCCTACGCCGCCGGCGCCGCCAGTAATGACCGCAACTTTGTTATTAAAATCTTGCATAGTGTTACCTATTTCTTGGTTGAAGGTGTTTAAAGTGGAGAGGGAGAGTTATCCACCCAGCAGTGCATCTAGGTCGTCATTACGCTGATGGAAATAGCCTGCGAGAGCATCGCCATCCACTTCTTTGATAAATTCGCCAGTGGATTTGGCCGTGCCCACTTCAAAGTAAATGCCAACGATCTCTCGCACAGGAAGATCGGCAATGGGATCCAGAGGGGATTCGTTGAGAACCAATTCTCCTTCCATTCTGTAGAGTTCTTTTTGTTCGTTTTCGATTTTCAATCGGTTTAAGCGCGGCGGCCATTCGAAGCCTTTGCCATCGATCGACGGAAAAGCCTTGTAAACGAACATAGGGTATTGAGTGGTGGTTACCGGCAATGCGTCACCCACAATTTGGCCTTTGAATTGAATAAAAGGGCAGAAGTGGCGGGTGGCCGTAAAAGTCACGTCTCTGTCTAGGCGTTGAAAGTCAATATCGGCGATCTTCTTGGGTTCGCCGTAGATTTCACGACCGGCCACCACCGGTGTTTCCTGATTCATATACATGTGTAGGCAATAGCTGCCTTGTTCACCCTCGTGATCGCAGGGAATGGCCACGTTAACCGCGCCAAACTCAAAGTTCATAGCGCCCAATTGCACGTCGACGTTTGAAAGGGTGGCGCGGACAAGGCCTTCTGCGTTTGGATTCAGGTGAGGAGGAATACACTCTGCGGCCGCTTCAGGATCTGTTTTATAGTCGACGATGATACTGGTGACGAGACTCTTGGTGACATCTTGATTCTGAGAGGTACCACTAGCCAGTTGTTCTGGCGACTTAAAATAGCGGGTTGTTGGCATGTGGATAGATTCCGAATGTTATTGGTTTTTTGGCTGTTACCTGACTCCGAGTATCAGCAGTTGGGTCGATTATAGGTATCGCCCTACAAGGAATCTGGTGGTGAAAGGACGCGAGAGGGGTGTGAGGTGGCCGCTTACAGTTCTTTATCTTTAACTACTACAAATAGATGAGTAGGACTCAATAATGGTGCGAGCTGACCGCGACAAACCCTAATTGAGGCCTGCTCGAACCAGTCATATTGAAAGCACCGCTCATATAATGAATGCACGGTGAATGTTAAGTCTCTGAGTAAGCTCTCAGAAACGAAAGATACCTTTGGGAGGGGGTGCTGAGTGGTAGCTCGCGAAGCATCGAGACATTCAAGCCTACAAGAATACTTCAACAAAATAATAACTACGATTGGAGAACGAGTATGGATAGTAGCACTCATAAAACAGGGCGTTTGATCAGCAAGACATTTCTAAAAAATCCTTTATACCTCTCAGTATCAGCGGCGGCCTTGATGTTATGTGGCCAGCAAACTCTAGCAGACAGTTCGGGACTTGTGCTGGAAGAAGTTGTCGTAACAGCACAGAAACGATCCGAGAATATTCAAGATATTGGCGCCACTGTGAATGCGGTGTCTGGTGAAGCGCTAGATGATTTTAACATTGTGCAATTCGATGATGTCGCCAAGATGACGGCGGGTTTGAGCATGAACCGCCAGAGTTCGGCGTCCTCTTCAGAAATCAGTTTGCGTGGTATTACCTACAATCGCCAATCCGGTACTAACCCGGCAGTGGATGTCTATTGGAACGATGTGAACTACCGTGCGACCTCTATGTTCAACAGTATGTTTGATGTAGAGCGTCTTGAAGTTTTGCGCGGTCCCCAAGGAACCTTGCAGGGAAAAACATCTCCTGCAGGCGCTATTAAATTGGTCACCCGCAAGTCCAGTTTCGAATCCATTGAGGGGCAAGTACAAGCCACGATGGATGATGCCAATAGCAGTAATNTACAGTTCGGCATGAGCATTCCTATTAGCGAAACACTGGCCGTTCGAATTGCCGGTGTTACTGAATCCAGTGAACTCAATCAAGCAGAGAGCCTTACCAGTGGGCAAGAAGATGACTACGATGCAGAGGGTGGTCGAATCACAATTGCTTGGGAACCCAGTGATACCTTTTCGGCAACGTTAAGTGCCGAGTACTTTGAAAGCGAAACTCGAACTATTGAAGAGTTAGAAGGCAGTGCTAATGCAACATTCTTTGGTGCCTACATTCCCAGTGGGGTTGATCCTTCGACTTACCCAGGTCTAGAGGCGTCGGACTTCAAAGGGCTCTCCGATGGCGCCAACGATATCGAAATGCGTCAAACCATCACGACCTTGGAAATGAATTGGGAGGTGGGTAATCACGAGCTCACCTCGCTGACCGGTTACTGGGATGCTGGTTGGAATGAAGTGCGTGATATGGACTTTGCCAATTACGTGCCTGACACGGTTCAAAATCGCAATAACGACAACCAAGTGTATACGACGATTCAAGAGTTTCGCATTGGTTCGGTAGAGCCGGATTGGTGGGAGTATCTAGGCGGTGTTTACTATCAAAAGACTAACTCTTTTACATTCTTTGAGGCGGATACCTATCCCAACAGCGGCGCCATCAGTCTGTTACAAGAGATACCAATCGACACCGAAGAGTTTGGTGTGTTTACCCACAATCGTATAGAGATAACAGAAGACTCTGAGCTGCAGGTAGGTTTACGTTGGATTAAGAGCCGGCGCAGTGTCGCGGTTGATCAGTTCTATGGCAACGGTTGGGACTGTGCGGGAACGGTCGATATGCAACCGGGTTTCAGCCTGCCGTGTTTTCTTGGTGGGGAGCGAGGTGAAGCGCTGAATCCAATTCTTGCCGGTTTCAACAGTCAGTTAGCTCAGCAGTTTATTCCNGACGATCTGCAATTTGACGATGAAGAAGCGGTNACCGGCGGTATCAAATACTTGCATAATTTTAGTGAAGATTTGATGGCCTACGCGTCCGTGGATCGGTCATGGCGACCTGGTGGTATGTCTGTGAGCCCTGAGGTAAGTGATCCGGATACTTTACTTTATGACAGTGAAACCAGTGATTCTTTAGAGATCGGTTTTAAATCCACCTTGTTTGATGGTCGCATTCAGTTGAATGGTGCTGTTTTCTATCAAGAGTTTGATGGTTTCATTGGTTTCGCCACTGAGGTGCCGGTAGACAGTGATGGCAACGGCGCTCCGGATGCTGCCGCTGCGGCGTTTGCCTATAACGCCGATGCGACATCATTTGGTGCTGAATTGGAGGTTACCGGTCTAGTCACCGAGTTTTGGAAGATGGGCGCTTCTGTGAGCTACGTGGATTTCAAGTACGAGAGCGGTGAAACCGGCCCTTGTAGTGACTCTGCTCAGTTCGCCGGAAACACGCCAGCTGGAGCTGATAACATCATCGTCGCCGAGTGTGACATCAGTGATTCGCGAGTGGGTGTTGAGCCCAACTGGCAGTTCAATGTGCACAGCGAGTACTTTGTACCTATGGAGTCGGTGGATTGGTTTATGCGCGGTTTGTATAACTACCGCAGCGGCAGTGAAAACCGCTTTGTTGACGACTCCAGTGTGGGTGGCTACGGAGTGATTGATCTGTATACCGGTATTCGCAGCAAAGACAACAACTGGGAAATCAGTGTGTGGGCGAAGAACCTCACCGATAAAGAAGCGGTTACGCGTATCTACGCCGAAGAAAGCCGTCAGGGGGTTCTGGCAACCGGCTACAACNCCGTGGACAGTATTCGCGAGCGAAGCATTGGCGCAACCTTGCGTTATAACTTTAGCTTGTAAATACNCNGTTCGATTTGACGGCTCAGTCAGCGTCAATCANTAGCTAAAGGGCNCGTGAGTATNGTGCCCTAAACCGAAAAGACGATCGANCGCATCTGCGGTTGGTCGTTTTTTTATGGCCGAAGAAAAGTATTTTCGTTTACTTCATTTGAAGGGCGCTGTGCTGATCTAAGCTTGTGTAAAGTTAGTTAATAACGCTCAAAACTAGCGTGAAAATAAAATAGTATACAGTTGTGTAAAATTTCTTCTGGCGCCTGTCTGAAGAAGTAACTTAAAGAGGATGTCAGATGTCGTTAGCNAAAGTGTTTCGACCCACCAATCTAGTGATTGCCGCGGTATTCACCGCTGTTGGGATGGGGCTTGCCAAGACCGATTTGGGCTCAAATGTGGCTAACGCCGTCAGTGAAAAAGCGGTCGCTGTTAAGCAGTCTGCGCTGGAAACGGTGGTTGCCAGTAGTGACAATCTAGGCGCGAGAGAGTTGGTGTTACTGGAGTATCCTTCGTTACTTAAGCGCATCATGAAAGGCGGGGCATTTGGTGGCGACTTTTCCAAGGCCGTGGCTGAGGATATGTTTGGCCAACACAATCACGAAGCGATAGAAGACGCCAGAGATATTACTGAAATTGTCGAAGTGGCGCCCCGTACGTGGATGATCTATATGCCTATCGTCAACGCGATACTGCTGGAAACCGACGAAGGTTTGGTGCTGATTGATACGGGTATGGCTCCTGCTGGACCGGCCATTATGGAGGCTATCCGTTCGGTGAGCGATAAGCCGTTGCACACTATTATCTACACTCACGGACACGTAGATCATGCCTATGGAACTTGGGCATTGATGGAAGACAATCCCCGAGTTGTTGCCCACGAAGAATTGGTGAATCGCTTTGATCGCTATATTCGTTTGCGAGGCTCGCTGGCGAAATCTATGACTCAGCAAGAGGCGAGTATGCCGGCCTCTAAAGATGATTTGGTGTATCCAACTCAAGTTTTTCGTGACGAATTGGTGCTAACCATTGGGGGCGAGGATTTTGTGCTTCGTCATCACCGCGGTGAAACCGATGATCAACTCTATGTATGGATTCCCAGCCGTAAAGCCATCGCGTCAGCCGACTATTATCAGGGTTTCTTGCCCAATGCGGGCAACGGTAAACGCTACCAACGCTATCCGGAAGAGTGGGCCGATGCCTTGCGGGAAATGGCTGATTGGAACCCAGAACTGTTGTTGCCAGCTCACGGAAAGTTCATCAGCAACCCCGCGGAAATCAAAGAGAATTTCACGGTGTTGGCCGATACCTTGCAATACATTGTCGATCACACCATTGCCGAGCTGAACAAAGGGACTCGCAAAGGATTGATTCCTCACACCTTGACGTTGCCAGAGCAGTTGGCCGATCACCCGACCATGAACGTGCAGTATGTCTCGCCCGCGGATATTTCCAAAATGGTCATCAAACGCTATACCGGTTGGTGGGATGAAATCCCCTCTCACTGGACGCCGGCATTGTTTGAGGCGCGCAGTCAGGAGATCGCTCAACTCGCCGGTGGCATTGATCGTTTGGTGGCTCGCGCCCGTGAAGTAGCCAAAACTGATATTGTTATGGCCTCTCATCTGACGGATTGGGCTTGGTACGGACACCCGCAAAACCCCGCGGTTCAAGCGCTGGTCATTGAGGTGTACAAGCAGCGAATTGAAGATGAACGCTCCAATACCATGGAGATGCTGGCTTATCTAGAGCTGATGACTGAAGCGCGGCAGCGTCAGTTGGACGCTAAAGCGGTTGCCGTGCATTAAGCCTATTTCATGCTCTAGCTAGCATGAGCTAGACGCTATGTGTAAGCGGCCTCCTGTAATAGGTTGGCCGCCTTCAATCAAGCGCTGCAATTGTGACTTTATTAAGGACTATAAACTGCTCTCGCCTGAGTATTGCTCTTCTNCTATTTNTCGTCGGTTTAGGCCTACTACTCCGGTGGTTTTACTCAACTCCCGCCTTGCTATGCTTCTCTACTAGGTGCGACCACTAAGTCGATCATCTATACTTTCGTTACTCCCGTTGCCTCACGATGCCGATTTTCATCAAAAGGTGATGATGACCTATTTGAGAGGCTGGTTCTGTTGCAATTCGTATCTTTGGTTTTGATCCTATTGGCTTGTGCCGTCTCTATTGTCGGATGTGAGATGAAGTCTTCGGAAGATTCTCAGTCCACGGAAACGACTGTTTCGACGACTAAGCCACCTTCAAAAAGCGCAGACGCAAGTGAAACAGTATCGTTCGATAGCGATGAAGGCATAGATGCCCTCCTGTCCGAGGTTTATGAGGGTAAACCGGTGATTCATTGGGCTAAGCCCGGTCTCGCTCCATTGTTCGTTCATGAGGGGGCTGATGCGGGACGCGGTATTGGCGATCAAATGTTTGGTGATGTACAAGCCTTAATGCCTCAGTTTCATCACGTGAACTTGCGCCTCAACTACCCGCGCCTATTAGAAGAGTTGCGCAGAGGCAGCGATGTTTGCGCCATATTGCATTGGACGCCTGAGCGGGACACGTTCATGGTGTTCAGTCAGCCGGTGGTGATTACCCCGAGCTACCAACTCTATGTGAGCGTCAAAGGTCTAACGCGTTTTAAGCAGCAAACCGGATGGGACGGTGCGCCCGCTAGCTTTGATCAGCTATTGTCAAAGAGCCGTGGGCTAAAGATGGCTGTAACACCAGGGCAATCCTATGGTGCGGAACGTGATGAGATCATCGCTCGCTACGTCAATCGAGTGGAGCTAGTGAAAAGTTTTGCCGATCAGCGAGCCCTGATAAAGATGCTAGCGGCCAATCGCATGGAGCTGGTGCTGGGATTCCCGTGGGTGGTTAACTATGCGACCGAGCTGTTGGATATTCGTGCAGACTTGGTCAAAGTCGAATTGAACGATGTTCCTCAATATGAAGCTGCTTACATAGCCTGTGCGGATACGGCTTTTGGCAAACGTATCGTCGATGCAGTCGACAGCATTTCTCCCTCGGTGCACGACCGTTCGAAAAGCTATCTCACGCGGTGGTTAACAGCGAAGGAAAGCCAGTCCTATTTTGGTGTATATCACGCGCATTTTATCGAAGGAGCGCCGCTGCCTTAGTTGTTTTTTTTGCGGGTTAGTTCCTAATATTGTAAAGGACAGTTTTCTTGCCACAGCTACTGGTAAGAAGTTAGGAGTACATTGTTGTTTCTCGCGATGAATGCTGCATGTACTTTTCGCCGCTGGGAGTGTTATCTCATTTGGTACTCTGTAGATTAGAAAAGGAATTGGCAATGTCCGAACAGCAACAGCCACGAGTGATCGGTGATGACGTCAAAGATGAAATGGTGAATCCATTCCACCTGAATTTCTCTGATGGCATGATCGCCTGGATGACGCAATTGAACGCTGCTGTGATCTTTACCACCTATACCGCCGGCAAGGTGGTTTTGGCGGGGCCCAATCACGGTCGTTTGACGGTGTCGGAGCGAAATTTCGGTCGCGCCATGGCCATGCTGCCCACTGATGATGGTTTACTGCTGAGTACCGAGTACCAAATTTGGCGCTTTGAAGACGGTCTCGATAAAGGCCGGATGTACGAGAATTGGGACAAAATTCTATTGCCTCGCAAATGCCATGTGACGGGTGCGGTGGATANTCACGATTTTGCCTATGACAAAGNCGGTAATTTAATAGCTGCCATTACTCTNTATAACTGCTTAGCAAGAATCGATGATAATGGTTGTTTCTCACCGGTTTGGAAACCGAGCTTTATTGATGGCATTGTTGGTGAAGACCGCTGCCACCTCAATGGTTTCTGCATGGAAAATGAAGAGATCGCCTACGTCTCAGTGATCGGTGAAACCAATGTGGTGCAAGGATGGCGAGATCATCGNGCCGACGGNGGNATGATCATCGATGCGCGNAACAACGAAGTGGTAGCCGGTGGTTTNTCGATGCCACATTCGCCGCGCTTGTATCGCGATAAGCTCTGGATTCTCGAGGCGGGAACCGGTTACTTCGGCTATGTGGATCGTGACAAAGGCGAGTTCGTGCCCATGACCTGGTGTCCGGGTTTTACTCGTGGGCTACGTTTTCACGGTGATTACGCTATTGTCGGAATATCCAAACCCCGTCATAGCACCTTTCAAGGTCTGCCGTTGGATGACGAACTGAAAAAGCGCAACGCAGAACCGGTGTGTGGGGTTTATGTGGTTCGTCTCAGTGATGGTGAGATAGTTCATAAGCTGACGATCACCGGCTCGGTAGAAGAGATTTATGATGTGGGGGTGATGCCCAATACGCAAGCGCCGATGTTGGTGGGTTTGCAGGGAACCGAGGTTCGCAAGTGGATTCGTCTGGGTGACAACGCCTGTCAATAGCTTAAGTTATTTGAGTTTCAAAATGTGGATTCGCGTTCTCGGTCTAGCTTTTAGTTTACTTGTCTTAACGGCGTGTAGCAGTTTGGCACCGAGAGAGATTCCCAGTGTGGAAGAGCGTCGCATCATTGCCACAGAGATAGCACGAGAAGCGAAATTAGTTCCTCATTGGTATTCAGTGGCTGGTTTTCAAATGCAGGGATTCCGACGCTATCAAGCCAGTAAAGAGCCTTTGGTGGTTTACATTGAAGGCGATGGTCACGCTTGGGAGCGCTATGGTCCGTCTGATAACCCAACGCCTATTAACCCTTTAGCGTTGCGGTTAGCGGCTGCTGATGACGCCAGCAACCGACTGTATTTGGCGAGGCCCTGCCAATACACTCGTCAATCCTGCGAGGTGAAGTACTGGACGTCGCATCGAATGGCAAGCGAGGTGGTGGACGCTTATCAGCAGTTAATCGAAAACGAAATGCGAGAGGGTGAATTCTCCGGCGTTCGATTGGTGGGTTTTTCAGGGGGAGGGGCAATTGCTGCGCTGCTAGCCAGTCGCTTGAGCAATTGTTGCTCAGTGGTCGACTTACGCACGGTAGCGGGTAATTTGGATCACCGCTTATGGACTAAACAGCTAGCATTGATTCCCATGAGCGGGTCACTCAATGCGGCGGATATAGCGGCGNCAATCAACCATATTCCGCAGCTACACTTTATTGGTCGGGATGATCGCGTGATCTTGCCTGAAATCTATGCAAGTTATCGTCAACACTCTGTGAGTACTCGTTGTGTTTCGTCCAGCCTGCAAGCGGCTTCACACGTTCGAGGCTGGGCTGAGTCGTGGCCAACATTATCAAAGCGAGCGGTTCGCTGCGCTCGCTAGAACGTTGCCAGCGCTCGTTACTTCCTGGTGTCAAACATTCTCAGTTCTAATGCCACTGGCGTAACGCAGTTCCCACTCCATCCCAACTTTATCGCCGAAGTTTTTGATGCCCACGCACTTGTCCACCGCGGTGAGCACCTGCTCGGGTTCTACTTGGACTAAATAGAACAGCTTGGTACAGAACTCNGCCAGATCTTGGTGAGAGTCNAACAGCCAAGGTACAGAGACGANTTTGTCTTGTTGAGGCTCNAATCCGTGCTTTTGGAATAGCGTTGAGAATTCGTGATTTTCAATNAAGATGCCATCGTGGCCCTGNGGCGTGTATTGGTCGACAAAGCCATTGAGGAANTCGTCGGGCCCACTGCCTGCCGCAACATCGGCAACGGCTATCTGGCCGCCTGGTTTTAACAGCCGCGCCCACTCTTTAAAAACCGGGGCGCGGTCGGGAATATGATGTAGACCCGCGAGGCTGGCGACCAAATCGATACTGCTGTCGGCCAAGGGAATATTATCGATTGGACTGTTGATGACGGCGAAGGAGGAGTGAATACGTTTGCCAAAATTGGCCGCTGGTTCGATGCAGGAGATGGTGAGGCTGTCATCTCCGATTTCTCGAATGCCATCGGCGAGATAACCGCCGCCGGCCGGTGCATCTACGATCTGTAGATCAGAGCGTAGATCGATAAGATCAATCAGTGCTTGTCGTTCGAAGTGACGAGCCTCGGGAAATTTATCGCAGGCACTGTTGTAGGATTCTCCGCGATAGTCGAAGATAGTCTCGTAATCCAATATATTCATGAGTGTTCCATTCTTATGCCGCGTTCCATGTCCTGTCCTGAGAGTTTTCTATCTGACTCATATGCGCAGCAGCGCTTCAAAGAGATTTGCCAATGGGCGAAAGACAACCACCCCTATTATCAGCGCAGTTTGGCTGACTGCGACCAAGTGCCTATTTTGACCCGCGAACAGATATTAGACAACAACCAAATGCTGTTGAACGGTCATGAAGTTACCGGGAAAACCTCTGGCTCAACCGGCGTGCCAGTGCAAATTTCATGGTCGCAACAACGCCACGAACTCGAAGGTAAGGTAACCAATAAGTTTGTCGGCTGGTTGGGTGGGCGACGCAATGTCACCAAGATGATTCACTTGGGAGAGAAAGACCAAGGCGACCAGTTTTTGGACGTTAATTCAGCCGTTGATGTGCAGTTGGAATACCTACAAAAGAGGTACGCAGAGCAGGGCGCGGATGCCATTACCACCTACCCCACCAATGCCGAGCGTTTGTGTCTGGCTATTCTAGAGCGCAAGCTGGATATGAGTTTTGTTCAGCGTGTGGGTTGCTATGCTGAAGTGTTTGAGCCCAATCACGAGCGATTGATTCAACAGGCGTTCCCCAATGCTCAAATCTGGACGACCTACAGCTCCACTGAGTTTGGCATGATCGCCGCGCGCTGCCCTCATAACCCAGATTTTCATCATGTTTTTGCCGGTAAGTTAGGTGTTGAAATTTTGAACAAAGACGGGAAGCCTTGCGAAAAGAATGAATTAGGCAGACTGGTGATTACCGACTACTTCAACACGCATATGCCGCTCATTCGCTACGAAATAGGGGATCTGGCGGCATGGGGGGAA
The DNA here is from genome assembly GCA_002707785.1 of Cellvibrionaceae bacterium. Taxonomy (GTDB): domain Bacteria; phylum Pseudomonadota; class Gammaproteobacteria; order Pseudomonadales; family Cellvibrionaceae; genus Pseudomaricurvus. The sequence continues at coordinate 28,237 of PANW01000028.1, forward strand.
TGCGATTGTGGAAAAATTCCCTTGCCAGCGTTTTCTCGAGTGGTGGGTAAGGTTCGTGGCGCTTTAGTACATCGCAATGGTGAGCGAGTCCCTTTCACCAATCTATCGGTGGCGCTGCGTGAGATTAAAGGCATGCGACAGTATCAAGTGATTCAGCACGAGCTTGAACGCTTTGAATTGCGCTATGTAACCTCTGATGAGTATGACGAAGCTTTGCGACATGCGGCCGTGGTTGAATTCAGCCAGCATTTTGGCTATCAACCGCAGATAGAGTTTCGTCGTGAAAAGGTTATCGAGCGAGGGGCTAACGGCAAGTACTACGCTTCAATCTCACACGTTTAAAAGTTGTGAAGATGCATGCGGGAAAAGTGCTCTATTGGCGTCGTTCCCTCGAACCAATAGAGCACACACGATTAAGACTGTTGAGCTTTCGCCATTTCCATGGCCACATCTTCGATCAGGTCTTCCTGACCGCCAATGGCTTTACGTTTCGCCATTTCAAGTAAAATGTCCTGCGAGGGTACGCCGTATTTTTTGCCCGCTCGTTTGGCAAACAATAGAAACGAAGAGTAAACACCGGCGTAACCGAGCGTCAGAGAGTCTCGATCCACTCGAACCAGTTCGTCCATGAGTGGAATTACTTTTTCTTCGGCGACGGCCATCAATTTAAAGATATCGACGCCGGTGTCGGCTTGCATACGATGGAGAACCGCCGCGAAAACTTCCAGTGGAGTGTTTCCTGCACCAGCTCCCAAGCCTGCCGCTGAACCGTCAATACGATTCGCGCCGGCTTCAACGGCGGCCATGGAGTTGGCAACACCGAGCCCCAAATTGTGATGGCCATGAAAGCCCAGCTCGGTGGTCGGTTTTAGACGGTTGCGCAGCAGACTCACCCGCTCGGTGACGTCGTGTGGCATCATGTAGCCGGCTGAGTCGGTGCAGTAGATGCAGTTAGCGCCGTAGGATTCCATCAACAATGCCTGCTCCAGCAAGTCTTCAGTGCTGATCATGTGAGCCATCATCAGAAAGCCCACCGTGTCCAACCCCATTTGGCTGGCCATACCAATGTGTTGTTCCGAGACATCGGCCTCGGTGCAGTGTGTAGCCACACGAATGGTAGACACTCCCAAATCAGCGGCCATTTTTAAGTGGTCGACGGTTCCAATCCCGGGCAGAAGCAACGCCGACACCTTGGCGTTTTTCATCTTGGGCACCACGGCGCTGAGGTATTCTTCATCACTGTGAGCGGGAAAGCCATAGTTGACCGACGTGCCGCCTAAGCCATCGCCGTGTGTAACTTCTATAAGGGGGACACCGGCGTCATCAAGCCCCGTGGCAATGTCGATCATTTCATCGAGGGAAATTTGGTGGCGTTTCGGATGCATACCATCGCGGAGACACATATCGTGCAGCGTGATTTTTTTACCTAGATAGTTCATTGTTGTCTCCAATCGATTAAATGTCGCCATTGGCCATGGCTTCAGCGTACATCTCTGCTGTTCGCAGAGCGGCTGCGGTCATAATGTCCAAATTGCCTGAGTATTTGGGCAAGAAATCCCCGAGGCCTTCTACTTCCATAAAAATGGTAACGCGATTGCCATCAAAAATTGGGCCGTTCTTGAGGGTGTATCCGGGTACATACTTTTGTACTTCTTTCACCATGTCTTGAACGGATTCAGTGATACGCTCTTGGTTGGGCTGCTCTTTGGTGAGACAGTGAATCGTGTCACGCATAATGAGTGGTGGTTCAGCGGGGTTGACCACAATAATGGCTTTACCTTTATCGGCGCCACCAACTTGTTCTATGGCCGCTGCAGTGGTGCGGGTGAACTCATCAATATTCTTGCGGGTTCCCGGTCCAATAGATTTTGAGGATACGGTCGCAACAATTTCACCGTACTCAACCGCTTGTACTCGGCTCACCGCGTTGACCATAGGAATAGTGGCTTGGCCGCCACAGGTGACCATGTTGACATTTTCTTTGCGACCTTCCTCAAGCAGCGTCTGCAGATTCACCGGTGGAACACAGAAAGGGCCAATCGCGGCGGGAGTCAGGTCGACCATGATGGCACCTTGTTCGTTGACCTTGCGAGAGTTCTCGGCATGTACATAGGCCGATGTGGCATCGAAGACAAAATCGATTTTGTCTTCTTTCATATGGGGAACCAGACCGTCAACGCCACTAGTGGACGTTTTCATGCCAAATTCACGAGCTCGCTTGATCCCTTCGGATTCTTCAATGCCCACCATCCATACGGGCTCAATCCATTCACTACGCATGGCTTTCATGAGTAGATCGGTTCCAATATTACCCGGTCCAATAATGGCCGCTCTTAGTTTGTTAGGCATACACAATGTCCTCGAATTACAGGGTATCTGGAGTGGATACCCGTCTTATGTAAATTGAATGGTGGCAGTGCCGATGATGCGGCCTTGGTCTTCCAGTTCCATGTGCATTTTGTCGCCTGCGATGACAGCTTCTAGAGGAACGAGAGAGCCCGACAAGATCACTTCACCAGCTCTAAATGGGATGCCAAATTCACCGAGCGTATTTGCTAGCCACGCCACTGCGGTGAGAGGGTTGCCTTGAACGGCGGAACCTTTACCGGAGCTGATGAGTTCGGAGTTTTTGTAGACTTTGACGGCTAACTCAGGAAGGTCTACCGAGTTGGGATCGATTTTTTCTTCGCCGCAGACATAAACTCCGCAGGAGGCGTTGTCGGCAACGGTGTCTTGGATTTTGATTTTCCAATCGTCGATGCGTGAGTCCACGATTTCGAAACAGGGCATGATGCAGTCGGTAGCCGCGAGTACATCGGCCTCTGTCACTCCCGGGCCCTGCAGGTCGCTGCTCAGTAGAAAAGCGATTTCTGCTTCCGCCTTAGGCGCAATCAGTTGGCCATCAATTTTTGCTTGTCCGCCATTTTTGAGAGTCATGGCATCGGTTAAGAAACCAAAGTCTGGCTGGAATACGCCGAGCATTTCTTGCACTGCGGCAGAGGTTACGCCAATTTTCTTACCGACAACGCGCTCACCATCGTTTTCTTGTCTCAGTTTGAGCATCTGCTCAGAAATCCGGTAAGCGTCTTCGATGTCGATATTTTCGAAGCGGTCAGTCAATGGAGGGATGGACTGGCTGCTGCGCAAGGCCTGGTAAAGCTTTTTTCCCAGCGTCTGTCGTTGTTGATCCGATAGGCTCATTTTCTTATCCGTTGTAGAAATTCTAAGTTGTTGTTTAGCTGAGTCGTGTGACGTTGAGTTTTCTATCTATGCGTCCCTTAGGAAACGCACGGACTCTTCGTTAAAAACAGAGGGGTGTTCAATCATCACCCAGTGACCACATTGGCTGAGGGTAATCATTTTGGCTTCGCGACAGCCTGTGGCAATGGTCTCGGCGCCGCTGATCGGGCAAAAGTTATCGTTGGCTCCCCAGAAGCCGAGTACGGGAGCTTCTATCTCTGCCAAGCGGCGACTTAAATTTGGAATTCTCATACGACCGAAGACGCTGCCATTTTGCGTTTTGAGAATACGAAAACGTTCTTCAATCAACTCATCAGTGATGTGACGAGGATCGAACACAATCAGCTTCAATACTTCTGTGAGATACTCTGGGGTAAACTCCGGTGATCCCAAAGGCACCTTGGTCATCGCTTGAATACCTTTCATCGTTTGAAAGTAAACATCGACCTCCTCTAGGCCACCACATCCCATAAGAATGAGTTTTTCGACTCGCTGGGGCTCTGCGAGCGCAATTCCAAGACTGATTGCACCGCCGAGGGAGTTACCTACAAAGGACGCTTTGGGAATATCGATCTGATTTATGAAATCGGCCATACACTCGACAAAAAAATCTAACGTGTAATCCAAATCAGGTTTGTCACTGTCGCCAAATCCGGGTAAATCAGGAATGATGACCTGAAATCCCTGGTCGACAAAATACTGTGCGTTGTATCGAAAGTTCATCCAACCACTGGCGCCGGGGCCACTGCCTTGCAGAAAGACAATCGGTTTGCCGCAGCCCAAGGAGACATAATCGACAGTAATAGGAGCATCCGCCGAGGAGGGATTAACACGGACCTGCTGACTAGTAGGTTTGGTAGGCGCTTGCATTGTGAATCCTTGTGGTTGACTGATTGGCGTTTACTTGGGGGATGTTCTTGCCGCTAAAACATCGAGTACTTAGTGATTTCTGTAAAGGGGGATCGCCGTTACTCCACGATCGCCGGGTTAAACTCACTGGGTTGACCCAGCATCGAAGCGTGTGAAGGCGGCTGTCGACCATCGACATCATGAATGTTGAATTCAACCGCGAGATCAGCACNGATCATGGCTCNCCCGCTGCGCTTTAGACGTTGAGGGTCGTTATGGAGAGCATCAATGACTCTGCCGGTAAAGTCTGGGCTTTCACACAGGTCGGAAAAGTGCGCGTACTTGTCGGGATCGGCAGCGATGGCTTGTGCCGTGCGCTCGGTATTGAGCATACCCATCCATAGCGATACGCAACTAACTCCGAAGGGCTTTAAATCATGTGCCATGTCCCAAGTCATTTTATCGAGCCCGGCCTTTTGNGCGCCGTAGGCTGGGCCGTGCATGTAGCANCGCGCACCGAATGAACTGGTGTTGACGATTAATCCCTGACCTTGTTGGCTCATTATCTGAGCCGCGTGGTAGCTGGCAATGTAGGCCGAACGTAGACCAACATCGAGAATGCCCACAAGATCCATGGATTTAGTCCAGAAACCTCCGGGCTTAATCAGATCGTCATGAACGTGAGCGGCGTTATTGACCAAAATATCCAGCTGACCTTGTTCTTTCATGATCTTTTTAAACAGAGCTTCAACCTGTTGGTCGTTNTGATGGTCGCAAATCACTCCGACGGCNTTGCCGCCAGCCGCTTCAATTTCACGCACGGTTTCGAACACTGTACCCGGAAGCGGGGCATCGCCTTCTGAGCGAGTGCGTCCGGTGACGTAGACAGTGTCGCCACATGCTGCCAAAGCTCGAGCGATACCTTTNCCGGCGCCACGACTGGCTCCGGTGACGAGGGCTACTCTGGATCTCTTTTGCATCATGTTGTAACTCATGGGTGGATTAACTGCGTGATCGTTTATTCCCCTGTAGGAATCAACGAATGTTAGGGCGCCGAGGCGCGCGCTCTGTTCGGGGCAATAGGGTTTCCGCAAATCAAAGGCTGGAAACCCCGCGCGCTTTTCGCTAGAGAAAGATGTCGTTACTCTCTAATCCCAGCTGAACGCCACCAAAGTTCTGTCCGAACTTAAAGGGATTATTTGCCACGTGTGCACGGCCAGCGAGTATATCTAGGACAAAACGCTGTAGTGGACTATTGGTGAAAATGGCACGACCGCCGCACATTTTTTGTAGTTCCAAAACCTCGGCCAAACAACTTTCAGGAACGGCGGCCGACTCGTAGCGGTATTGAATTCGTTGACTCATATCGGTGCTTTGACCATTGCGCGCATCGGTCATCAGTTGATCAAAGTTGCTATAGAGTTTCATCTTCAGTTGATCAACCAGTACTTGAGCTCGTGCTACTGCCATTTGAGCATTGCTGTCTTCCGCGGTCTTAGAGCCGTCGTTGGTCCCTACGCGTTTTGAGGCCACTTGAAGATATGCGTTAATTGCACCTTGGGTTGCGCCAATGGTCGAACCAGAGACCGCTCGAGGAAACAGTTGTCCGAAGGGGATTTTATAGAGCGGAACGGTTTTCGAATCGATACCGGGGTTGGTACCGCGGAAACCGTCCATTGAGCTGTGGGTGCGGTACTCTGGAACAAAAGCATCTTCGACAACAATGTCGTTACTGCCCGTACCTTTAAGACCAAAGGTATGCCATGTGTCTTTGATTTCAAAATCTGCTTTGGGAACGAGAAAGGTACGAAAATCTGGGGCAGGGTTGTCTGCTGTCGGCGGTACGACGCCGCCGAGAAATACCCACTCACAGTGATCACAACCACTGGAGAATGCCCACCGACCACTGAATTTGAATCCGCCTTCTACCGGGGTTACTTTGCCTACCGGCATATAGGATGAAGCGATTAAAATGCTACTGTCATCCTTCCAGACATCTTCCTGAGCTTGCAGGTCAAAGAGCGCGATTTGCCAGTTGTGTACGGCGATGACTCCATAGATCCAAGCTGTTGACATGCAACCCTCAGCCAAGGTCATCTGTACGTCGAAAAAGACCTGCGGGTCCATCTCAAAGCCACCCCAACGTTTGGGTTGCAGTACTCGAAAAAAACCGGCTTCGTGCATTTTTGCAATGGTCTGCTCAGGGATCTTTCGGGCCGCTTCCGCGTTAGCCGCTTGTTCCGCAAGAAAAGGCACCATATCACGAGCGCGTTTAACCAAAAGCTCACGGGTGATTTCTTGATCGATACTGGTTTCTTGTACGGTCATAGTCATTTCACTCAATGGGTTGTATTAGACAGCTTCAGCAAGTGCTAGCTGGGTATAACGGCCAGCATGAAATACCAGCGGGGACAGTTCTTTTTGGTCAAAAGCCTTTACGCGACCGACTAGGATGACGTGGTCGCCGCCGTCATAGCGGTGTTCGATTTCGCACTCAAATACGGCGCAGTAGTCGTCCAATACGGGGATGCCACCGAGCCCTTGGTGATAGTCGATACCCTCGAATCGATCAATACCCTTGGTGGCGAATTGATTGGAGACCTGTTGTTGCTCTTCGTTCAAAATGTGAATGGCAAAGTGCTGGCACTCGTTAAAAGCATCAAAAGCGTTGGCGTTTTTGGCGATGCTCCAAAGGACCAACATCGGTTCAAGGGAAACCGAATTAAAGCTGTTTGCGGTCATACCGACTTTATTACCATGGGTGTCCAGTGCGGTCACTACCGTGACCCCAGTGGGGAAACTGCCGAGCGCGTTGCGAAAATGTTTGGGATCGATTACTGCCATGTCCAAAAAATCTCTTTGTTGCCTGCCAGCAGGGAATTGCTGAGTGAGGTCTATGGTGTCAAACCGACATAGCCTTTACATACTGCAAANGAATTAGAAATCGATCTAAGAGGCGGGCGAGATTGAAAGTGATCTAGTGTGAGAGGCAAGAAGGGGGAGATAGCGATCAAGGCCGAAAAACCAGTCACCGACAGGAGCGGTAGACTGGTCTTTTATCGGTGGGAGCGATCCAATTATTCTTGGCCAACGCTAAAGTCGTGTCCCCAAAAGCTGTTCACTGTACTTTGGAAGCTGGAGTAGCGATCCCAGTCTTCAACGGTGCGACCTTCGGCGCCATACTCAACCATAAATCCAGACGGTGAAGCCATATAGAAGCTCACCATATGGTCATTGGCGTGACGTCCCAATGTTCCCGTGAGTTTTATACCTTCGGCTTTCATTCGGTCCATGGCGCGGCCCACTTCGTCCACTTGATCCACTTCCACCATGACGTGTACGCACCCGCTAGCCATCGGACATTCGAGCAGTGCGAGACTGTGATGGCGACTGTTGCAATGCATAAAATAGAGGCGTTTTTCTGGCTCGGCGGGATCGGGAGTAAAGCGTACTTTCATTAGATCGGATAAGCCGAAGCCTAGCACCTCTTGAAAGAATTCAACGGTATTATCAAAGTTGGGCGCGGGTAGCACGATATGGCCAAACCCTTGATCACCAGTGACAAACTCCTTGATGCCAACCGGTGACGCAAACTGTGCAAAGTCGGAAACCGGCCCCCAGTAGATCTCATGACGGTTGCCGTCGGGATCGCTGAAACTTACCAGTTGTTGAACTTGTCGCGCTTGCACGAGTTCTGCACTGCCTTGTTCAAAGTTGATGCCGGCATCGGTGAGTTTTTTAACGGTTTCAGCAAAGGCGGCAGGGCCGTTCACCTCCCAGCCACTGAAGCCGTAGCCGTCTTCGTCCGCCCTATTGACCACGATTCGATAGGGGCGATCATCCATCTTAAGAAAAACACTGTCCGAGTCATCGGCGAGTTTGTCGCTAACGTCCATCATGCCAAGCACCTTGGTGCCATAATCAGCCCAACGACTTGGGTTGGTACAATTAACGCCAATGTAGCCAAGGCTATGAATAGTCATTGTGGTGCTCCTGTTGAGTAGCATTTACGAATATTGTTGTTGATGTTTGGTGGGGTATAGAGATCATGATTCCACGCTCATGAGCGTGTCGCGCAACTGGTTCTTCTGCACTTTTCCAGAGGCGTTTATGGGCAGTTCGTCGACGAAAATGACTTTGCGTGGCACTTTATAGTTGGCCATATGGTCTCGACACCAGGCGATTAATGCGGCCTCGTTCAGGTCTGAGCTATGCGTGTGGGAAACGATAAAGGCAGCTGCGACTTCTCCCATACGTTCATCGGGAATGCCCACTACCGCACTCATCGTAATTCCCTGGTGATTGGCAAGGATGTTCTCAATCTCAGCGGGGTAGCAGTTAAATCCGCCGGTGATGAACATGTCTTTTAGCCGGTCGGTGATCTTTAGATTACCTTGATGATCGAGAACGCCAACATCCCCGGTATGCAGCCAGCCATCACTGTCGATGGCCTCCTTGGTGGCGTTTTCGTTTTCGAAATAGCCCTGCATGACGTTATAGCCTCGAACGACGATCTCACCGGCCTCTCCATTGGCGACGGGTTGGTTGTGTTGGTCGACGCAGCGAATTTCTACACCGTCTATGGCTCGGCCAGAGGTTGTGGCGACGGTTTCAGCGTCGTCTCCGGCGCGGCACATGGTGGAAACGCCACAGCTTTCGGTCAAGCCGTAGGCTGTTAGAACCGTTTCGAAACCGAGAGTGGTCTTCATGGCTCGTATCATTTCTACTGGAATCGATGCCGCACCGGTGGTGGCGCGTTTTAGGCTGCTGATGTCGAAACTCGATAATTCTGGACTCGCCAGCAACGATTGGAACAGTGTCGGCGGTCCAGGCATCACGGTAATTTTCTCGTTCTCGATACGTTGAAGAATCTTTACGGGATCGAAAACGTCGTGAGGTAGCAAGGTCGCACCGCGCATAAGGCTCGCCAAGATTCCCGCTTTGTAACCGAAGCTGTGAAAGAAAGGGCTGACCACTAAGTAGCGATCTCCCTCTTGCAGTCCCACCAACTTGCTCCAGTTGGCGAAGGTTCGAATGTTCTGTTGGTGTCCGGTCATCACTCCTTTGGGTTCACCAGTAGTGCCTGATGTAAAGAGTATGTCGGAGGTGTCGTCGCCTTGAATGCTATCGCGTTGACGATCGATGTCGGCACTGGAGATTGTGTTGCCGAGCTCAAGAAACGCCTTCCAGCCGCAGTGTGCGCTATTGCTGTCGGCGTGAACAACGATACGTTCAAGGTCGGGAAGTTGTTCTTGTCGGAGCAAGTCGGGGTAGTAGTTGCCGAGAAATTCACCCGCACAAAACAGTAGTCGAGCGCGGCTTTTGCGCAGCGTATAACCTGCCTCAGCACCTTTATAGCGGGTGTTCATAGTGACGACTATAACGCCGGCATATTGTGCGCCCAGCGCAGACAGTATCCATTCACAGGTGTTGGGCGCCCATATGGCAATTCGATCACCGGCTTTGATGCCTGCCGCAATAAGGCTGGCAGCGACTTGTCGGCATTGTTCGGCAAGCTGTTCGAAGGTGAAGGACTGTTGATTTTGCTGCAAGAATATCCGATCGCCATAGTGTTGAGCGGCGGCATCGATCAATTGCGCAATTGTCGTCGTTTGGCTGGGGTGAGTCATGTTGATAGTTGGCGTCCACGCAGATTTTTCATGCCTGACAAAGTAGCGGTTTACGCAGCCGCTTGTCCTAGTCTCCATGGACGAGGGGTGGCATTGATAGAGCGAGCTCACTTCTTGCTATCTATTATTTTCCGGTTGGAGATCTAGTGTGAGATCTCTTTGTACTGACCCTCCTAATAGGGTGTTTATCCGATTCCGATCATCAGTAGCCGCTGAGACGATGGCGGCAGGGTGCGATAGTCCCGATGGACGATGAGTGTTGTCAGCCCCCTGAGGATAATCTGTCATACGCTGCCGACGCTAGACGCGCTTCATTTTTAGCGCTCTAGTTCGCTTTTTTCGTAGGCGACAGCAATCGGCATCATCCGACAATGTGTGAGGTTCTAAATGAGTAAAGTGCAAACCGCTCAAGAGGCAGTGGCTCAGATTAAAAGTGGTATGACCATCGGGATTGGTGGTTGGGGGCCTCGTCGCAAACCGATGGCGTTGATTCGTGAGTTGCTGCGCTCCGATGTAAAAGACTTGACGGTTGTTGCCTACGGCGGGGCAGACGTGGGGATGTTGTGCGCTGCAGGGAAAGTGAAAAAAGTTGTCTTTGCCTTCGTTTCGCTCGATTTTATTCCGTTGGAACCCTATTTTCGTCAAGCTCGTCAATCCGGTGACATTGAAACAATGGAAATTGACGAAGGCATGATGTTGCTCGGTCTGCGAGCNGCAGCGTGGAAAATCCCCTTTATTCCCACCAACCTAGGTTTGGGAACCGATGTCATCAAGGTCAATGCAGATCTAAAAGTCATCGACAGTCCTTACGATGCTAAAGAGTGGGTGGCAATGCCCGCACTAGCCTTGGACGTAGCACTGATTCACGCCGATCGATCCGATGAGCGAGGTGTTTGTCAAATCAAAGGGCCGGACTTGTATATGGATGATTGGTTCGCTCGCGCTGCCGAAACTACCATTGTCAGTTGTGATGAATTGGTCGATACCGAATTCTTCCATCAGGGTCAACAGGCTCGATCAGTTTTTTGGGAGCGCTCTCAAACCTCTTCGGTTGTGCATATTCCCGGTGGTGCCCATCCCACTTCTTGTAGTCCTCTTTACGGTTTTGATGTTCCGCATTTTAAAACCTACAACGCCTCGGCCAAAGAAGGCGGTTTTGAGAGCTATTTCCAAAAATACATAGCCGATAAGAACGAGGATCAATACCAGCAAGAGATTGGTGGTTTAAATGCAATTAAGGCTTTGCCGTTACCGGTTTACTGATCTATTGATCAACAACGGACATCCCGTGAGTAACAGCGACGATTTAGGAAACAAACGAATGAGTACTCCCGCAAAAGAATTTACNTTAGCTGAATTGATGATTACCGCCGGNGCNGAAGCCTTTCGTCACGACGGTGAAGTGTTGGCGACTGGTATTGGCTTGATACCGCGATTAGCCGCTAGTTTGGCGATGAAGACATTTAATCGTGATTTGATGATGACGGATTCAGAAGCCTTTATTTTGAGTGAGCCCAACCCCGTCAGTGGCCGCTCTTCTCATGAAGGGCAGGCCCAGGAAACCTGGATGGGTTTTTCACGAATCTTTGACAATGTGTGGAGCGGAAAGCGTCACGCGATGGTGGGTCCTACTCAGATCGACCGTTTTGGCCAAGCNAATATTTCTGCACTNGGTGGTACCTATGAACANCCTAAGGTGCAAATGTTGGGCGTGCGAGGCTTTCCCGGCAACTCCATCAGTCACGCTAACTCCTTTTTTGTGCCGTCGCACAATACCCGCGTTTTCGTCCACGGCGAGTGCGATATGGTGGGCTCTATCGGCTACAACCCCGCACGGCTTCCTAAAGGTTATCAGCTCGAGGATATCGATATACGTCTGGTGGTTACCGATCTTTGCGTCATGGATTGGAAGGGGCCAAAGAATATGTTGCGCCTAGTGAGTTTGCACCCAGGTATTACTCTCGAACAGGTGCTCGATAACACAGGTTTTGAGGTTCATGTACCGGAAACCATCGTTGTTACTCCAGCACCTACCGAAGAACAATTGCAACTTATTCGTCAATTGGATCCGCAGGATTGGCGAGCTAAACAATTGAAAGACAATCCATCCGGTATTCGGTAAAGCAAACATTGCTTGAACCTATAGAAACGGTTCGCGCACTTTCTCCCATTTTCAAAAAACAGCGGTGACGACATGAGTGAAACAACTAACGCGGCAGCTGAACAGGAACATGACATTGTGTTGTATCACGCCGACCAGGGCGTGGCGACCATCACAATGAATCGACCTAAGTACAACAATGCGCAAAACGGACGCATGACCTATGAGCTGGATGACGCTTTTAAACGCGCGGTAGCGGACGATGAAGTCAAGGTTATTGTACTGAAGGGGGAGGGAAAGCACTTCTCAGCAGGGCACGATATAGGTACCCCTGGTCGCGACATTCACTTGAGTCAAGATCGTACCTCCATGTGGTACGACCACGCCAATAAAGAGGGCGGCGAGTTTCTCTATGTACGCGAAGCTGAGGCCTATTTAGGGATGTGTCGGCGTTGGCGCGATGTACCAAAGCCGACAATCGCGGCTGTACAGGGCGCCTGTATTGCGGGCGGACTAATGTTGGCGTGGGTCTGCGATCTGATCGTTGCCACTGACGATGCCTTCTTCTCCGATCCTGTGGTTCGCATGGGGATTCCCGGTGTTGAGTACTTCGCTCATCCCTATGAATTGAATCCGCGTATTGCCAAAGAGTTTCTCTTTACCGGTGATCGAATGAGTGCCGAACGCGCCCATCAAATGGGTATGGTCAATCGCATCTCGACTCGTGACACTCTAAATGACGATGTGCAGCAGCTTGCGGAAAAGGTCGCAACTATGCCGCGTTTGGGCTTGGCGTTAACCAAACAAGCGATCAATCATGTGGAAGACCTTCAGGGTAAGCGCAATGGAATGGAAGCGGCATTCGCCTGGCATCACTTTGCGCACACTCATAATGATTTGATGTCAGGGGATAAACTCGGTGGCTTTGATGCAAAGAAAATGGCCGAAGAAAACAAGAAACAAGCGGAAGTCAAATCTTAGTATTTTTCCAGACTCACGAACACAGAAGTAACAGCATGAACAAGATATCTACGCCATTGACTGAACTCTTAGGATGCCGCTATCCGGTGCTGCAGACGGCAATGGGTTGGGTCGCTGACGCAAAGCTAGTGGCTGCTACCTGTAATGCCGGCGGTTTTGGTTTTCTAGCTGGAGCGGTAATGACACCTGCCGAAGTCGAACAGGGTATAAAATCGATCAAGCAGCTCACGAACAATCCGTTTGGTGTGAATTTTCATATGTACACACCAGGAGCTATGGAAATCATAGATATTTGCATTGCACAGGGTGTGAGAGCTGTGAGTTATAGTCGTTCGCCTGCGAAGTCGATGATTCAAAAGCTAAAAGACGCCGGTATCGTTTGCATACCTACGGTCGGCGCTCTCAAACACGCNCAAAAAGCTGTCGAGATGGGAGCCGATGCCGTGGTNGTTCANGGCGGCGAAGGNGGCGGTCACACCGGNGCCGTAGCGAGCAATATCTTNNTGCCTCAAGTNGTGGATGCTCTNGACGTGCCTGTGGTTGCGGCCGGAGGTTTTAAAGATGGTCGCGGTTTGGTTGCGGCGCTGTCCTATGGTGCTGCAGGTGTTGCGATGGGAACACGATTCCTGTTGACCCAAGAAAGCCCTGTGCCGGAGCTTACCAAAGCGCAATACCTGAAAGCACCCACCGAGAAAATCATCGTCAGTCATAAGCTTGATGGCATGCCTCAGCGGATGATTATGAATCCGTGTCTGCAACGTTTGGAAAAAACCTCTTCTCTNGGGATGTTGTGGATGGCGATAAAGAATGGTTTGGCGTTTACCAAGCTTACCGGTGGAACACTAATCGGTATGTTGGGCTCTGGTTGGAAGATGAAGCAGTCCAATGGTTTGAGTTTCGCTCAAACACTCATGGCTGCCAATGCACCGATGATGATTCAAGAGGCGATGGTTTTAGGGCATCCAGATCGCGGTATTTTGCCTAGCGGCCAGATTGCTGGTGCTATCACCGATTTGCCCACTGGCGACGAACTGATGCAGCGCATCATACTCGAGGCGCGTTCTGCGCTACAAACACTCACCGCGATGGCGGACGACGTTTAAGGTCTTCACATGGTATACGAACTTTCGATAGATAAAGGCATTGCTGAACTGGTGTTTAACAACCCACCGGTTAACGCATTCGACAGTAAAGGGTGGTTCTCTATCGCGGAAGAGCTAAAGCGTTTAGGGAAAAACATCGACGTGCACGTTATTGTTATTCGCGCTGAAGGTAAGGGGTTTTGNGCCGGTGTCGACATNAAGGAGTTGGCCGCTGACAGCAACAAAATCGTTNCCGTGAANAAAGGAAACTATGATGCCTTCGAGGCCATTCACCGCAACCCGAAACCGGTAATAGTGGCACTTCACGGTTTTGTTTTGGGCGGCGGNATCGGCATATCAGGAGCGGCTGACATCATTGTAGCCTCCGATTGTGCGNGATTTGGTGTGCCCGAAGTTGATCGCGGTGCAATGGGGGGTGGAGCTCATNTGCANCGAATGTTCCCNGTACAAAAAGTCCGCTATATGTACTATACCGGTGAGTTTATTGATGCTCAGGAAGCCTATCGCTTAGGTGCAGTAGAGCGAGTTGTGGCGAAAAGTCAGTTGCGTCAAACCGCACTGGATATNGCCACAAAGATTGCTCAGAAGAGTTCGNCAATGATTCANTTGGCAAAAGAAGCGCTAACCGGAATTGAAGATGGAAACCTAGAAGAAAAATATCGCTGGGAGCAAGGCTTCACTTTGCAGGCCTATACTGAAGGCGATTCACAGGAAGCGCGTGACGCCTTTGTCGAAAAGCGTGATGCTGAATTTTCCGAGCAAGCTTAGTTTGACTCGCCAACTGCGAAACCAATAAGAGTTAGTCATTATGGATCTGAATTATACACCACAGCAGATAGCCTTCAGACAGGAGGTTCGCGATTGGTTGCATGCTCATGTGCCGGCCGAGCCATTGAAATCTTTCGATACGGCGGAGGGTTTTGAGCAACACCGGCAATGGGAAAAAACTCTGGCCGAAGGTAATTGGGGCATGGTGACTTGGCCAAAAGAATACGGTGGTCGTGGTTGTAACCTAATTGAGTGGCTGATATTTGAAGAGGAATATTATCGCGCAAAGGCACCCTTACGCGTCAATCAAAACGGTATCTTTCTATTAGGGCCTACCTTGATGGAGTTCGGTACCGATGCTCAGAAACAGCGCTTTATCACTCAGATGGCTAATGGTGAAGAAATGTGGGCGCAGGGTTGGTCCGAGCCCGGAGCTGGCAGTGATATGGCGGCAATACGCTCTAAAGCGGTTCGCGAAGGTGATGAGTATGTCACCAATGGGCAGAAGGTGTGGTCAACCCGCGCCGTATTTGCCGATTGGGTGTTTTGTATTTTCCGTACCGATCCCGAATCAGAGCGACATCATGGCTTGTCATTTATTTTCGTACCCTTAGACGCTCCCGGGGTGACTGTGCGCCCGATTCCTCAGCTCGATGGCCTGCCGGGATTTGCCGAAATCTTTTTTGACGACGTCCGGGTGCCGGTCGAGAATCGTTTGGGAGACGAGGGGCAAGGCTGGCATATTGCGATGGCGACGGCCGGATTTGAACGCGGTTTAATGCTGCGCAGTCCCGCGCGTTTTCAAGAAACCGCCAAGCGTCTGGTGGAGCTTTATCGCAATCATCAGGGCGATATATTGGATTTGTCTATCGAGGATGCGGTTGTAAAATCCTATCTAGATGCGGAGGCTTATGCCTTGTCTACCTATCAGACAGCGTCACGTTTAATGAAAGGCGGAAAAATAGGAGCTGAGTCTTCCTTGAATAAGATCTTTTGGTCAGAGCTGGATCAGAAGATGCACGAAACTGCCATGAGTATTTTGGCGGCAAGGTCTGAGTTGCTGCCTAGCGCATCGGCCGCTGGAGATGTGGGTAGTTGGCTCGATGGGTTTCTGTTTTCACAATCTGGTCCTATCTACGCGGGAACCAATGAAATTCAACGCAATATCATTGCCGAGCGCCTGCTCGGAATGCCGCGTAAGTAAAGGCGGAGATAACTATGGATTTTACCTTCACTGAAGATCAACAGCTGTTTCGCGACAGCGTCAAAGATTTCTTACAAACAGAGATCAGTGCCGAACGTATTCGTGCAAGTTGGGATACAGAGACTGGCCGCAGTGATGAGCTGTGGCAACAGATGGTTGATTTGGGTTTGATGGCGATGCTGGTGCCGGAAGCACAAGGTGGCTTGGGGATGAACGAGCTAGATTTCGTTCTATTAGCGGTGGAGTCCGGCCGC
>PANW01000029.1 GCA_002707785.1 Cellvibrionaceae bacterium
TTGTAAAACCTCTAGACTGCGCACCAAAGTTCCCGCGCCTTCTCCGTGAATCAGCCAATTGACGGATGCCTTTTTGTCGGCGGCTTGCTGAATTAGGGAAGCAAGGCCTTTGATGCTCTCTTCCTCTTTGTGCTTCTTCTTTGAAATCCAATACAAAGAGTAGTGTTGTCCCTTTTTTTGTATATCACGAGAGAGAACCTCTTTCCCTCCATAGGCTTTAGTGATGTGACCGATTAGTTTTGAACCAGCTTCATCTTTACTATTGAACGAACCGGCTACGGAGGCGTAGTGAGCATCTCCCCATTTATGACTGGTTTTCATTGCTGGACTGGGTTTGTCTGAAGTCTTCCACAAATTTTCGTTGTTGAGTTTGGTTTGATAAAGACCAGTTGTTGGGCAGATATCTCCTGGCTCAATGGACAAATCGATAATCAGTTCTTCGATTAGCACATCGCCATTGTCTAAGCTGTATTTTAAACAGTATCCACGTCCGTTAATGCTCTGAAATGTTTGAGTATGGTTGACCGGCGTTTGGTGTGGTTGAGCGTTTAAGAGCATCAAGCTTCGAAATAAACTCGTCAGGTGGTAATTGGTTATGTAGGTTCTCTTTAAGTTTTCATAGAATGGGAAGATTTCATCTTTGACATATACATTTCTACCGCAAACTCGTCCTCCTATAGATTTTTCCGCGATGATTTTCCATCCATTTCTATATGCGTTCATAACATGTCCTTGTAATGCTTCAGCGAATAAAAGAAAAGCTAATCTGTTAATGCCGGCGGTGGGGTTCCGGCCTGGGTTAGAGTTTCATGAGGGTCACCATTTTTATCTAAGATAAATTGCCATTTATGATAGATCCAGCTGTCCGGTTGGATTGAACTAGTAGTAGAAAGAAGTTCTTCCGCAGTCATTCTTAGAGTTTTATTTTTCGACGCTTCTCTTAGATCCAGCTTTAGGTGCTTGGAAAACTCTTCTAGAAAATGATGCGTTGAGCGATTGCTGTAATGTGCTGGTGTATACCCATGAATACTGAAGTGAAGAGTCAAAAAATACTGATCATCTAGTGGAGTGAAGATTTCGTATTCATAGTTCCCTGACTCAACTTTTGATCCTTTCGTTTCTGATACATTTTGTCGAGATTCGAAGCTCCACCAATCAACGTCTCTGGAGTCTTGATTAATCTGCAGATCGAGAGGGGACTTATAGGTTGGTGTGTTTAGGCCGCTTCCTGGGCCGTATGCGTAATATCTGTGGTGTTTTAATATGATGTTAAGGTGTTTTTGATTCCAGCAAGACATCGTCGACGATAAAGAGTTAACTCTGCAGATGTTGATTGTGAGATATATGGATCCTAAATGATCTTTTTCCCAAGGTTTTCCTTTAAGGTTAAAAACACCAGAAAGAACTTTTAAATAGGAGTTCTGCTTGCTGGGTGATTCTAGTTGTTGGTCTTCGCTATACAAATCTCGTCGATAAAAATCGACTTTTCTATCAATATCTTCACCCGTCAACCCTAGATCGGTACAAGGCGGTAACTTGAACGAAAGCATATTCCCCGCCAAATCAAATTGGTGTTCTTCCCAGTGTTTGTCACCGGGCAGGTAGGGGTTTTTTCGGGAGGCGAAGAGACGTTGGAAAAACATCGTTACTGGGCCTGTCAGTCATCCATGAAGGGGACGACTATTCTAGTGCATGGATAGCGCAAAGAGTATCAGTCTAAAGTTGGGGTTATTGTTCGTTGCTGGGGGCTGTGACGAGCTTCTCAGAAGAGAGATTTCTGTCGGGAGGCTGAGCTAGGTAAAACAAACGAGGCGCACAAACCTCTGCGCCTCGTTGATTGATTCAACAAGCTGATTCAATCAAATGACCATAATGCCGTCGGCTTCAACCATGGCGCCTTTGGGCAGTTGTTTTACACCCACCGCAGCACGGGCCGGGTAAGGTTGCTCGAAGTATTCTGCCATCACTTCATTAACGGTGGGAAAGTTGGCCAGGTCTTCCATAAAGATGCCCAGCTTAACGATATCGTTGAGGCTACCACCGGCCTCTTCGCAAACCGCTTTTAGGTTTTTAAACATCTGGTGAGCCTGCACGGCAAAGTCACCGTCGACCAATTCCATGGTCTGTGGGTCCAATGGNATTTGTCCGGATAGGTAGACTGTGTTGTTAACCTTTACCGCTTGTGAATAAGTACCAATGGCGGCGGGCGCGTTGGTAGTGGATATAATGGCTTTGTTGGTACTCATGGAAAACTCCTTTAAATGGTAAGAGCTTGGCNAGCCACTGTACGGCTGGCCAACTCAGGCGCTTAAGTTCAATGTTAGTTTTTACTGCGGCTGATTTTGATCACAGCGGAGAGCAATTTTAAGCGGCGCATGATGGTGGCTAAGTGCACTCGGTTGTGTACTCCGAGGCAAAANTTAATCACNGANTTGTGNGCGTCTCGCTCGTCCACATTGACCTGCTCAATATTGCCGCCCAGTTCNGCAATGCGTGTGGCAAGCGAGGCAATAATACCGCGCTCGGATTGCACTTCGACGCGAATGTCGGCGAGGAACTCACCGGTCACAGTGGGNGCCCAATTTACATTGCTGATTTTTTCTGGGTTGTCACGCAGATCACCGATATTGCGACAGGTATCGCGATGNACGACTAAGCCTTTACCGGCNCTGATATGGCCAATAATGGGATCGCCGGGAATGGGTCTGCAACANCGAGCNAAACTGATCATCAGNCCNTCGGTAGAGTCGATCATCAGTGGNGAGTAGATGTTGGCACTGTTGCCCTCACCGCCTTCGTCGGTGGACAGAATTTTCGCCACTGCGTGAGCAATGCGATTACCGAGACCAATGTCTTCCAAGAGCGCGTCAAGGGTGGCGCAGTTGGTGGAACCCAACAGCATCTCAGTCTGCTCATCGGTGAGCTTATTGAGATCGACTTTTTCATCCTGCAGCGCACGACCGAGCATGCGCCGACCTAGCTCGATGGATTCGTGATGACGCTGGTTTTTCAAGAAATGACGAATGCCAGAGCGCGCGCGTCCCGAGGTGACAAAATTGAGCCAGTTGGGATTGGGCTGTGCACCGGGCGAGGTGATGATCGAAATCTTTTGCCCGCTCTGTAACGTCTGCGACAGAGGCGCCAAACGATCGTTAATACGACAAGCGACACAGCGGTTGCCAACATCGGTATGCACGGCGTAGGCGAAATCAACCGGTGTGGCCCCGGAGGGTAGCTCAACAATGCGGCCCTTCGGGGTAAACACGTAAATTTCATCGGGGAACAAATCGACTTTAACGTTTTCGATAAACTCGAGTGAATCACCGGCGCGCTGCTGCATTTCCAGCAACCCTTGAATCCATTGGCGGGTGCGAGCGTTGGTACCGTTGGGTACATTGTCGCTGCCGTCGGATTTATACAGCCAGTGGGCGGCAATGCCGGAGTTGGCCATCTCGTCCATTTCTTTGGTGCGGATCTGCACTTCGATGGGGACACCGTGCATACCCACCAATACCGTGTGCAGCGACTGGTAGCCATTGGCCTTGGGGATGGCAATGTAGTCTTTAAACTCGGTAATCACTGGCTTGTAGAGGTTGTGCACCGCTCCCAAGACTCGGTAGCAGGTGTCGACACTGTCGACAATGATGCGAAAGGCGTAGACGTCCATGATTTCATTGAACGACTTTTTCTTGTTGCGCATCTTCTGATAAATGCTGAACAGGTGTTTTTCCCGTCCGATCACCAGCGAGTTGATGTTCTCACGCTCAAGGCGCAACTCAATGGCGTTTTGAATTTTCTCGACCAGCTCTTTGCGATTGCCGCGCGCGGTTTTCAGGGCGGTCTGTAAGCGCTCGCTGCGCAGCGGGTACATGGCGGCAAAGCCACGGTTCTCGAGCTCTAAACGAATGTTGTTCATGCCCAGTCGCTGGGCAATGGGGGCATAGATCTCAAGGGTTTCTTTGGCAATGCGGCGTTTCTTTTCGGGCTTAAGAGCGCCGAGCGTGCGCATGTTGTGCAGCCGGTCGGCAAGCTTTACCAGAATGACGCGAATGTCCTTGGCCATGGCCAGAGCCATCTTCTGGAAGTTCTCTGCCTGTTTTTGCGCCTGGGTTTCAAATTCGAACTGGGTCAGCTTGCTGACGCCGTCTACCAGTTCCGCCACCGGTTCACCGAACTGCTCGGTGAGGGCTTCTTTGGAGATGGTGGTGTCTTCGATAACATCGTGCAGCATGGCGGCCATTAGGCTCTGATGATCCATGTGCATGCCAGCGAGGATGTTGGCAACTTCTAATGGGTGGGTAACGTAAGGTTCGCCGCTGCGACGCTTTTGCCCTTCGTGGGCCTGCTCGGCGTAGTAATAAGCGCGTTTGACGCCATTGATCTGCTGGGGTTCGAGATAAGAGGAGAGCCGGTGGCCCAAGGACTCAAGTGTATGCATCGGGGTCCTGTTTGCTTGAGTAAAAAATCGGGGCTTGAAGGAAGTGATTCAGAGCCCCGATTTTAGAGTGTCATTACAACTGAGGAGCAGAGGTGTCGATGACCAGCTCTTCAAAGTCGTCCTGCTCTTCTTTTTGAGTCAGGATGCTGGCATCAATATAGCCTTCCTCGATTTCACGCAGAGCCAATACGGTTGGCTTGTCGTTTTCTTCGGGAACCATTGGCTCTTTACCGCCAACCGCCAATTGACGGGCGCGCTTGCTGCTGACCAAAACCAGTTCAAAACGGTTGTCTACGTGATCGAGACAATCTTCTACAGTAATACGAGCCATGTGTGTCTTTACCTTTTGCTGTGCCCATCAACGGGCGGGTTGTCGCAGTGTTTCCTTTATATAGGGCATTTCCGGGTGCTTGTCAGCTCGGAACCCTAAACCTCATAGACTGAGGTCGGAAAAAGTCGGCCAGTGTACGCAAAACGACCAATCAGGACAATAGCGAAGACAGTAATTGCTCGTGCCTTTGTTGCTGATTGTCGAGGGTCAGGCGTTGGCTGACCAAAATGGCTCGAAATTCGTTCAATGCGACGTCGAAATCGTCATTGATAATAACATAGTGTCCCTCTACATAGTGCGACATCTCATTGATGGCTTCCTGCATGCGAGCATCAATAATGCTGTTGTCGTCCTGGCCGCGACCAGTGAGGCGACGGGTCAGCTCTTCCCGCGAGGGCGGCAAGATGAACACACTTTTGGTTTCTGGAATCAGGTGGCGCACCTGCTGGGCACCCTGCCAGTCGATCTCCAAAATCACGTCGGTGCCGCCGGCTAGGGTGTCTTTCACCCACTGGGTCGAGGTTCCATAGAGATTGCCAAACACTTCGGCGTGCTCGAGAAAGGCACTGTCACCAATCATTTGGGTAAAGGCATCGCGCTCGGTGAAGTGGTAGTTCACCCCATCTTCTTCCCCAGGGCGCATGGCGCGCGTGGTATGAGACACAGAAACGCGAACATTGTCGGTAGTGTCGATCAGGGCTTTAACCAGACTTGTTTTACCGGCGCCAGACGGGGCTGACACTGTGTATAAAGTACCGCGTGAACTCATGAACTCCAGGCCTTGTGTAGAGAGAACTTAGATCCTATGCATGGTACCAGCCAAGGGTTAAACATCAACGGCTTTCCGTGCTAGAACGACGCCATTTTGCAAGAGTGGCTCACGTGCGTAGCGCTGGGAAGCAGCTTCTGCGTCCTGTAGAGCTCAATAACAGCTTTGGCGCCGTAATTGGATCGTGTTTCGGGGTGTTGAGGATTGGCTCAAGATCTTTTGCGACAGGTAATTCAGCTTTCCCGCTGAAATTATGGTTGCATTATGAAACCTTCGGAGGTTTAATGATTGTTTAAATCATAGCCATTTTGACATCAGAGATGATGTGATCGCACCCCCTAGCCTGTGCACAAAGACTATTACGGAGTCGTCATGAACAACATCGCCCGCGGATATTCTCATCGAATTAAAAACTCGGAAGATCATGCTCTGCCTCATGACAACCGCCCCAATTGCTTTGGCGACTTTCATGAATACGCCTGGGCCGATGCTTTCTATAATCAAGACAGCAAACAGTTTCTTGCGATGTTTCACCCCGACGTGACTCAGTCTGCCTCTACCAGNCCTTACGTAAACTTTGGTCGTGACGAAGTGGCGACAACCTTTGGTTGGGCCAGNAATTTTTATCAACGTTGTGATTTTATCTATCAAGCTTCTACNGACTCGCTAGAATTTCTAGAGTGGGAGTTGACTACGGCCAACAACATGCTGATGACCGGCATGACCGTGCTGACAAAAGACGANCAGGGCAAAGTGATTAAGGTGTTCAACGGGCATCGGAATTTGATGGAAACCGTAATCTTCCCAGATCATTTTGTGAAAGGGCCTAAAGGCAAAGGCATAGTGTCACTGTTTCATAAAAAAGCGGTGAAGAAGTATGGTTTGGAATTACGTTACCCGAGAAACCCCGCAGGCTTTAATGCGGTTGCTTCTGTGAGCGAAGCCCCTTACGTCAATGCTCTTCGTTTAGCATCGACTAAGTCTTTTTTCGATATCTTAGCCGATGACGTTATTCTCTCGTCTAGCTACGTTGTGGATACTGTGGTGGGGCGTGAGGCGGTGTCGGAATGTCTGCAGCTCATGGCAAGTTTTTACGAACATTGTACCTTTACGGCTCAGGCGAATTACAACAACAGAACCTATCTGCTATACAACGGCCGCCTTAGAAATGGCTTAGTCGTCAGTGATGGATTTCTTATATTGGTTCGCGATGATCAGGGAAAAATCACTGAAGTATTGGATAACCCCATACCCTTACATGCGGGGACTTTGATTTCAGCTTATCTCGCCAAGCACCACGCCGACAAAAGCTTCGCAGAAGATTTCTTCTACAGTGAAAAGCTCTTTCAAAAGGCCGTCGACAAATATTCTCTCGATGGTGTTCACGGTAAAGAAACTCGAGACTTATCGTCTTACAAGGGGTTTATTGCCCAGTTCTTTATTCAAGTTTAGGCCTTCAAAAGATAGCGTGATTCAAAACTTCTCAGCCAACAGTGGAAGACTCTCTATGAACTCAACAAATAACAGTGACTATAAGAAGACAGCTTGTATTTTATGCAGCATCAATTGCGGTATTGAAGTATCCACTGGCGGGCGAGATAACCGAGAGCTTCTAAAAATTCGAGGTGATAAAGACAATCCCTCATCCCAAGGCTACGTGTGTGAAAAATCGGCGCGTTTGAATCACTATCAGATGGGTGCGGATAGAATTGATTCCCCTCTGCGAAGAAAACCCGACGGATCTTATGAAAAAGTCAGTTGGGATGTCGCCATTCGAGAAGTGGCAGATGGACTTAGTCGTATTAAGCAACAATACGGTGGCGACAAGATTGTGTTTCTCGGTGGCGGCGGTCAAGGGAATCATTTAGGCGGAATGTACAGCCAAGGTCTGCAAAAAGTACTGGGTGTGAAATACAAAAGTAACGCTCTAGCTCAAGAAAAAACCGGTGAGTTTTGGGTCAACGGAAAAATGTTTGGTGGGCCTCCCCATGGTGGATTTGAACACGCAGAAGTGAGTGTCTTTCTTGGCAAAAATCCATGGCACACCCACGGCTTTCCACAATCGAGAAAAGTGCTGAGAGAAATAAAGAAAGACAGCTCTCGATCAATGGTGGTGTTCGATCCTTGCAAAACCAAGACTGCCGAGATGGCAGATTATCATTTGCAAGTGGTGCCCGGTGGAGATGCTTGGGCGTTGACCGCCATCGTTGGGCTCATTGTTCAAGAGAATTTACAGGATGACGAGTTTATCGGTCGTCATACGACTGGCTTTGAACAGATCAAAGAGCATTTCTTACAGATATCCGTTGCAGAGTGTTCGAAGCTAGCCGGGCTCGACGAGAAGCTTGTCAGGGATACTGCAAGACGAATCGCCAGTGCCTCATCTGTGGCTGTGTTTGAAGATTTGGGTGTGCAGCAGAATATCAACAGCACCCTGGTGAGCTACTTGCAAAAAATCATGTTTGTGATTACTGGGAACTTCGGTAAAAAAGGCACAGCTAATTTGGGCATACCGTTGTTGCTGATTACCGACGCGGGTAAAGGTAAAGTTTCAGGATCCGCTAAAGGAATCAAGAAACCCAAAAAAGTTAGCCCAGTGCTTGGTTCTCGCGTCATTGCCGGGCTTCTTCCCTGCAATGAAATTGCTGACGAAATATTGACTGACCATCCCAACCGCTTTCGGGCTGCGATTATTGAAAGCTCAAATCCGATTCACTCTTACGCCGACAGCGAACGGATGCGCGAAGCGATCAAAGCTCTGGAGTTTTCTGTGGTTATCGATGTGGCGATGACAGAAACTGCTAGAGAAGCCAGCTATGTATTGCCGGCGTCTAGTTCCTTCGAAAAATATGAGTGTGTTTTCTTCCAACTGGATTTTCCGAAAAATACCTTTCAGATTCGCCATCCGGCGGTTAAACCTTTGGCGGGCACCTTACCGGAAGCAGAAATTCATACTCGGTTGATTGAAGCTCTGGGAGGCTATTCTAAGAATCAAGTTCGAGTACTGAAAACGGCGGCTAAGTTAGGGCGAAAAGTATTTGCCGCTACGTTTATGTCAATGATGGCGATTAATTCAAATCTATTTTCAGTGGCACCTTCCTTGCTCTATCGCTCCTTAGGTGAAACCCTAGATGGTGGAAAATTGGCGCCGACGGCGGTGTTTTGGCCCTTGGCTCATCAATTTGTTCGCAGCCATAAAAAAAGTGCTGCTCGAGCTGGATATGACGGTTCTGCTTGGCAAGCGGGAGAGAAGCTATTCAACGACCTGATCACCAAAAAATCCGGCATTGTGTTTACCGATTCGGGCGACGACTATGCCGATACTTGGAATCGTATGAAGACGCCAGACAAGCGGATTAGCTTGTACCTTGAAGAACTTTTTCCAAAGCTTGATTCGTTGGATGCTAGCTTGTTGTCCGGTTCCGAAGAGTTTCCGTTTATTTTGACCGCGGGACAAAGACGATCAGAAACCGCCAACACCATTATTCGTGACAGCTCTTGGGATAAAAAGAACAAGGTGGCGAGCTTGTACATTAGCCCTTCCGACGCCGAGGCTCTTGCGATCAACGACGGTGATAATATTCGTATTGTTACTAAGGTTGGAGCTGCACAAACCTACGTCGAGGTGACCGATCATCAGCCGACAGGCTTCGTGAGCTTGCCCAATGGATTGGGTCTGGATTATGTCAACGAGAAAGGCGAGGTCTCGAGAGTCGGCGTATCGGCCAATGAACTAACTTCGTCCGCCGATAAAGACTTTTTTGCAGGTACACCTTGGCATAAACGGGTGCCAGCGCGTATAGAAAAAGTGGTTTAGTTAGATACCACTTTAAGGTAGAGATCAATCGATCTCTATCTCGTATCTCACTAGCAAAGGATTGATTCAGAGCGCGGTTAATGAATCAATCCCTCCTAGTTATTCAATTATTCCATATTCTGAATCTGCTCACGCATCTGCTCAATAAACACCTTCAGCTCAATCGCCGCCTGCGTGGTATCGCTGACAATCGACTTAGACGACAGGGTATTGGCTTCGCGATTGAGCTCTTGCATCAAGAAATCCAGTCGGCGCCCAACACTGCCTTTTTGCTTGAGTGTGCGACGCACCTCTGTGACGTGAGTGTCGAGACGATCCAGTTCCTCATCCACGTCGGTCTTCTGTGCCAGATAGACCATTTCTTGTTCCAGTCGATCTTGATCGGGTTCCGCTTTTAGCGCTTCTAGCTTTTCCAGCAAACGCTCGCGCTGGCCTTGGAGAATCGAGGGCAGGATATCGCGCACCAGCTTGACCTGCTCGGTGATGCCATCGAGGCGTTGCTCTATCAGCAGTTTGAGCTCATCGCCTTCGCGAGCGCGATGTTCCACTAGAGATTTCAAGGCTTGTTTGAACAGATCCAGCGCGGCGCTAAGAATGGTTTCGCGTTCGATGTCGTGATCGGCGATCATGCCGGGCCAGCGCAGCAACTCTAAGGGGTTGAGTGGTGCGGTGTTATCGGTGGCTTGGCTGACTTGCTCTACGGCGTCGGTGATTTGTTGCAACAACGAGGTGTTGAGGGTGAGCGATTGGCTGCCGTCGCTATTGCCCAATTGGTAGGTGAATGACGCTTCAACCTTTCCCCGTGACAGAGATTTACGCATCTGTTCACGCAGAGAGGGCTCCAGTTCACGGATGAATTCGGGCAGGCGGAAATGGGGCTCGAGATAGCGATGATTGACGCTGCGGACTTCCCAAATCAGGGTTCCCCAAGGGTGTTTGGCTTCTTGGCGGGCAAAGCCGGTCATACTGCAAGGCATAGTGATTCCTTAAGTGTAAGACCGCATAGAATACGGTGTTGGAATGAAGTTGAAGCCAGGTCTGTCCTGTCTTCTGTCCTATAACGGTACGTTGGCCTCTAAAGGCTGAGCAAATGGTACCACAGACGCCGAGCTGATTCGGACGCCGCCCCCAGCTTTCGCTATAATAGCCGGTTTTCGATGTTCGGCGATGCCGATCCTTTTTATCAGCTTGAGGTTTTCCCCTATGCAACGACCCAGTGGCCGCACCCCCGACAGCCTGCGCGACATTCGTATTACCCGTAATTTCACCTGCCATGCCGAGGGTTCGGTACTCATTGAATTTGGTAACACCAAGGTGATCTGTACCGCCAGTGTTGAAGAAGGCGTACCAGGTTTTATGCGCGGTGAAGGCCGCGGTTGGGTAACGGCTGAATACGGCATGTTGCCCCGCTCCACCAACTCTCGCATGCGTCGTGAAGCGACTGCGGGCAAACAAGGTGGCCGCACCGTTGAGATTCAGCGTCTAATTGGTCGTTCTCTGCGTGCCGCGATGGATATGGAAGCGCTGGGTGAAAACACCATCAAAATCGATTGTGATGTGATTCAAGCCGATGGCGGAACTCGCACCGCCTCTATCACCGGAGCCTGTGTGGCGCTAGCCGATGCGATTCAGTTCTTAAAGGACAATGGCAAGGTAAAGGGTGAACCGCTGAAGCGTATGATTGCCTCTATCTCAGTGGGTATCTACCAAGGCGAAGCGGTATTGGATCTGGATTACCCAGAAGACTCCAATGCAGAAACGGATATGAATATCGTTATGGCTGACGACGGCGGCATTATCGAAATTCAAGGCACCGCTGAGGGCGAACCTTTCAGCGAGGCGGAATTTGCATCCATGATGGGCTTGGCGAAAAAAGGCATTCAAGAATTGAATGGCCTGCAAAAATCGGCGTTGGCTGAATAGTTAAGTTAACCGATATCGAAGAACAGCCCCAGAGTTCTTTTCTCGCTGTTGTTCTTCGATCATCTCTACCTGTATTTCGTTCCACAGCATGTCTCTGTTGCCGAACTGTTCCTAAGAAATCTTCGGATGCTGACTCAATAGCTCCTTAACCGGATAGCCCCTAAAAACCTTACTGTGCTTCATAATCACATGAGTGACGATGTTGGATATCTCGGGACATTCCTGAATCAGCGAGTTGGTTAGCGTCATGTAATCGCTCATATGGGTGCAGGCAAAGCGCACAATAAAATCGCAGCCGCCACTCACGGTAAAGGCTTCCAAAGCCTCGGGCATGGCCTCCACCCGCTTCTCGAGAAAGCGAAACGCATCGGGGGCGTGAGTGCCCAGAGAAATAGTGGCAATACACTGAACCGGTGCACACAAGCGCTCGATGTTTACCTGCCCCATAAAACCCTGTAACCAATCATCATCGATCAGTTTTTGCAGGCGTTGATGGCAAGCGCTCGGAGACAAATTAACCTGATCGGCCAATTCTTTGTTGGTCATGCGCCCGTCGGCTTGCAGGGTTTGTAAGATTTTGAGATCCGTGCGATCAAGCGCATGATTGGATGACGACATTAAAATTCCCTAGTCTGATAAAGAGCCCATAAAAGCGCCGGTTTGCCTCTAGACGAACGGTTGAGCTTTTGTCTCAACCCCGATCGCTGAATTACTTGCGTCAAAGGCTGTTGCGATGTGGGGCTCGATACTACAACTATAGTCATATATGCCAAATATCGTCACGGTTTACTGTTCATCGATTAGACCGATGATTAGCTGATAACCTCGTTAATGGCACTTTCCAAAGCAGACACCAGTTGATCAATTTCACTGCGGCTGATGGTTAGCGGTGGCGAGATCGCCAAGGTTCCCACGCTCGGTAGCGGGCGAACAATAACACCTAGCTTGCGACAGGCTTGGCTAACTTTAAGTGGCCATTTGTCTGCGGGATTGGGCAGTTCTCTATTGGCCTTGTCGGCAACCAGTTGTACACCGGCTAACAGGCCTCGGCCACGTATCTCTCCCACATGAGCATGATCCTGGAAGCGCTCGTTCAGTTGGCGGTGTAGATAGGCGCCGTTGTCTTTGGCTTTGTCGACGAGGCCTTCGTTTTCGATGAGCAAAATGTTCGTCAGTGCGACAGCGCAGCCTACTGGGTGACCGCTATAAGTGTAGCCGTGAGAGAAAGCGCCCAACTTTTCTGATCCACTTTTCATTACTTGCCAGATGTCATCGGTCATCAAGGCCGCGGACATAGGAAAATAACCNCTGGTCAAACCTTTGGCCGTGGCAATCATATCNGGNTCGATATCCAGCAATTGCGANCCAAACCAAGTGCCGACTCGGCCGTAGCCACACACCACTTCATCGGCGACCAACAANATATCATGGGNATTCAATAGNGCTTTTAACTTGGNGTAGTAACCGGNGGGTGGNTCNATGATACCTCCCGCCGCTTGAATGGGTTCAGCAAAGAAGGCGGCGATTGTATCCGCACCTTCTGTTTNAATCAGCTGTTCTATCTCTGCAATNAANCGATCACANAACTGNCTTTCGNTTTCACCATCTTTGGCTCGTGTATAAAAATGNGGNCACTCGACTCGCAGCACAAAGTCCAGTGGCAGCGGGAATTCNNTGTGAAAGCCACCGAGACCGGTAAGACTGGCAGTGCTTATCGAGGTGCCGTGATANGCCTGCTGCCGGGCAATGACTTTGGTTTTACCGTGATTACCNCGCAGCGCGTGATAGTGCCACGCAATNTTAATNAGNGTGTCGTTGGCGTCNCTGCCGCCGTTGCCAAAAAANACCTTGCCCATATTGTCGGGAGCGTGCTGTAGNAGNTTTTCAGCAAGTTGCACTTGCCAAGGGTTGGANGCATTNGAAAAGGTGTGATAGTAAGCCANCTGCTCTGTCGCCTCTTTCATGACTTGCGCCAGTTCTTGGCGACCATAACCGGCATTAACGCACCACAAGCCCCCCACTGCGTCGAGCAGTTTATTGCCCTTGGCATCAGTGACATGACAGCCNCTGGCCGAGACAATCATATCTGGGCCGTTTTCCAGTAAGGCGCTCACAGAAGAAGCTGGGTGCAATACGACTTCGGCGTCGCGTTCGACTAAGGCGTTAATATCGGTGATGGTCATGGCAATAATCTCGTTAGGCGGACTTTGGGATACCGTCTATTGTAGGCACTCACCGCAAAATGAAATCCTGAATTGTTCGATCTTGACGGGATTAAATTCGTCATGCCTCTTGAGGCGGGTTGAGTTGCTGCCGGNGAATGTCTTTTAGGCGGTGTCGGGCGACAGGATCTGGCGATTGTGACAAGCATTCGCGAGGTTAGCCGAATAAAATTCGAAAAACCCCCACAAGTTCGACACCAAGTTCGGGCAGCAAGCGGTCACACTAGCGGTCATCAATGAATGATCAAAGGCGCAAGCCTCGACAGAGTGACGAATGAAACACAAGACGATTTCGAATCAAGAACTGGAGTTGCTACAAACACTCGATGCCCGCGAGCCAGAGATGCTCAAACAAACTATAGAGTTGAGTAATATTAATTCTGGCAGTTATAACTCAAAGGGAATTAAAGCCGTTCAACTGCATTTTCGAACTCTATTCGACACGATATCCGATGACTATGAAGAACTAGAGCTCGAACCCATAAAAAAGATCAACGATCAGGGTCTCGCAGAATACTACCAGCCACCGGCNATGCAAGTTTTTCGATCACGACCGCAGGCACCTCTGCAGCTTCTGTGTACAGGGCATTCCGACACCGTGTTTCCGGAGAACTCCGATTTTGATCACTGTTGGATTGAGGACAATCACTTGCGAGGTCCCGGCACCGCGGATATGAAAGGTGGCTTGGTCACACTCTATGAAGCGCTTCGTGCGCTAGGGCAATCCCCTTATCGAGATCAATTTGGTTTTACCGTGGCAATTTCTCCCGACGAGGAAATTGGTTCTCCCAGCTCGGCGGCTGTTTTGACGAGACTGGCGAAAGACGCCGATTTCGGTTTGACCTATGAGCCGGCCTTGGCGGACGGTACTTTGGCTGGAGCTCGCAAGGGCAGTGGTAACTTCGCCATTACCGCCAAGGGCTTTAGCACTCACGCTGGGCGCGACTATTTTTCCGGCCGCAATGCGGTGATCGCCATGGCGAGAGCGGCGGTGGCGCTGAGTGAATTGAGCGATCAGACCAGCGNCATCACCGTCAATGTNGGCGAGATGATCGGCGGTGGTCCAGTCAATGTNGTACCGGATCAATGTGTGTGTCGTTTCAATGTGCGAGTTACTGAAACACAACAACAGCAACAAGTCCTAGACGCCATTGAGCGAATTATCCATCAGGTATCTGACGACAGTGATTGTGAACTTCAATTACACGGTCACTTCAATCGCCCGCCTAAACCCATGACACCAGAACAGCAATCGATGTTTGAACTGCTAAAAAGTTGTGGCGGAAAATTGGGCATGGAAGTGCAATGGCGAGCAACGGGTGGCTGCTGCGAAGGCAACAACTTAGCCGCTGCGGGATTGCTTAATATCGATACGCTCGGTGTTCGCGGTGCGAATATTCATAGCCATGATGAGTACGCCTGTATTGATAGTTTTGTTGAGCGCGCACAGCTGTCGGCGTTGTTTATCACTCAGTTAATCGATTTTCAGAAATCGACACCTAAATAATATCGGAGCCTGCCATGTTGGTGATCAGACCTGTTACCTTGAGTGATCTCGATGATCTGTTGGAGTTAGCAAAAAAGGCCGGAAAAGGCATGACATCTCTGCCAACTTGTCCAGAGGCATTAGGGAAGAGTATTCAGTTATCCATTGAGAGTTTTGCTCGAAATCAACCTCATGCCGATGACTATTTTCTATTGGCGATGTGTGATCTGGAAAAAAANAAAGTGGTAGGAACGGCTGGAGTCTATTCACAAACAGGCGCTCGGCAAGCTTTCTATGCCTATCGTTTGATGTCGCTGACACACTACTCCCACTCACTGGATAAACAAACTCGCAGCGAGACTTTGCACCTCACCAATGACTACACCGATTGTTCAGAAGTGGGCACCTTATTTCTTGATCCCGACTACCGTGGCAATGGCCACTGGCTATCGAAAGCGCGCTATCTGCTAATGGGTCAGTTTCAAAATCGCTTCCAATCCCATGTGATCGCCGAACTGCGAGGCTGGGTCGATGACAATGAGCAGAGCCCTTTTTGGAATGCCATCGGGCAACAGTTTTTTGATATGGATTTTGATACCGCCGACAAACTCTGCGGTACTGGTTCGAATCAATTCATTACTGAACTGATGCCTAAGCATCCGATCTATACCTGCATGTTACCGAAGCAAGCCAGAGAGGTTATTGGCAAGCCCAACGCCGCGGGTTTGCGAGCAATGGAGTTGCTGGAAGAAGAAGGTTTTGTCTATGACAAGGTGGTTGATATTTTTGATGGCGGTCCGCTGCTAAAAGCCAAAGTCTCAAATTTGCGCAGTGTACGGCGAATCGAACAAGGTATGGCCAA
This sequence comes from Cellvibrionaceae bacterium, assembly GCA_002707785.1. GTDB lineage: Bacteria > Pseudomonadota > Gammaproteobacteria > Pseudomonadales > Cellvibrionaceae > Pseudomaricurvus. The sequence continues at coordinate 15,849 of PANW01000029.1, forward strand.
ACAGTCCAGCGAAAAAATCATTACCGAGCCAACTTTGGTGGCCACCTCTAGTCTCAAAGATTTTCGTGTGATCTATACCCAAGTAGCCCGCAGTGGTGACGGTAGTTTGAAACTCAAAGGGAAGGATCTCGACGCGCTAGCGATCAGTGACGGTGCACTTTTACGATTTCTTCAACGATAGGCTGATGACAATGAACAGTGTGTGTATCAACAATCAATGGTTCGAGGGCGCAGGTGAGCGTGTGACGTCTTTGAATCCGCTTAACAATCAGCCCCTGTGGCAGAAGCCGAGCGCCAGTCGTGAGCAAGTGCTAGGGGCAGTAACCGCTGCAAAAAACGCACAACCGGCTTGGGCGCTAAGGTCTTTGGATGAACGCATTGCCGTGGTCGAGCGCTTTGCAGCATTGCTGACAAAAAATGCAGAATCATTAGCGAAGATTATTTCGCTGGAAACCGGTAAACCCGATTGGGAAGCCGCCACTGAAGTCACCGCTATGAGCAACAAGGTGGCGATTAGTATTCGTGCGCAGCAAGAGCGCGCCGGCCACTGGAAAAAGCAACATCTGCAATTGCAGCATCGTGCTCATGGCGTGATGGCGGTGTTTGGCCCTTACAATTTCCCTGGTCATCTTCCCAATGGTCACATTGTGCCGGCGTTGTTGGCAGGCAACTCGATCGTGTTTAAGCCCAGTGAGCAAACACCTTGGGTTGCGGAGAAAACCGTGGAGTTATGGATAGAAGCCGGTTTACCGGAAGGCGTGATCAATCTGGTGCAAGGCGGACCAGCGGTTGGCGAAGCACTGGCTGATGCAGACATTGAGGGTTTGCTATTTACCGGTTCTTCTCGCGTGGGCAGCCTTTTGCATAAAAAACTAGCAGGAAGACCTGAAGTGCTGTTGGCTCTAGAGATGGGCGGCAATAATCCCTTGATTGTGGATGAGAATATCAATGTCGCGGCGGCGGTGAACATTATTCTACAAAGTGCCTACCTCAGTGCTGGGCAGCGTTGTACCTGTGCTCGTCGACTCATTGTCGTTGGCGATGCGCAGTATGCGTTGTTGACGACTGCGTTGGCAGAGGCCATCGACCGAATCATTGTCGACGCCCACGATGCTCAACCAGAAGCGTTTATGGGGCCCGTGATCAATAACAAAACGGCGAAGAGTTTACTCAGTTTTGAAACACATTTGAGCCAACAAGGGGGCGAGGTCATTCGTTCGATGACGCCCGACACCGATGGCAGTAATTTGTTAAAGCCCGGCTTAGTGGATGTCAGCCTAGTCGAGAATATTCAAGACGACGAGTGGTTCGGCCCTCTGTTGCAAGTGCAGAAAGTCAGTTCCTTTACTGAGGCGATTGAACAAGCTAATCGAACCCGCTTTGGTTTGGCCGCTGGATTAATCAGTGATCATCCCTCTCATCAACGGGACTTTCTAGCGTTGATAAAAGCCGGTGTGGTGAGTGTCAACAAACCCACTGCAGGCGCATCCAGTGAAATGCCCTTTGGCGGTATTGGCGCCAGCGGCAATCATCGACCCAGTGCGTTTTATGCGGCGGACTATTGCGCTTGGCCTCAGGCACAAAGTCTCGGTGACGATACGGAACATCAAATCCAACCGTTGGCGAGAGGGCTGCGTTAATGAATAGCACCGAGGTTAATTTTGACGGGTTGATTGGCCCCAACCATAACTACAGTGGTTTAGCGTTCGGTAATTTGGCGTCATCGAGAAATGCGAAAAATCGCTCTCAGCCGAAATTGGCAGCCCTGCAAGGGTTGGAAAAAATGCGCAGCTTGCATAAGTTGGGTTATCGTCAGGGATTTTTACTGCCCCAGTTACGGCCCGATATTGACACCTTGCGACGCTTGGGCTTTCGAGGTGGTGATCGCACCATCATCAATAAGGTAGCGCGCCAGGCCCCTGAGTTATTGTCGATGGTGTATTCGGCCTCGAGCATGTGGGCCGCCAATGCCGCGACGGTAACACCTTCTGCCGACAGCCATGATGGCAAGGTGCATTTTACCCCGGCTAATTTGGTCACTACGGCGCATCGCGCCATTGAGCATCCACAAACTCAGCGTTGCTTAGAAACGATTTTTCACAAGGCTGAGCATTTCACCGTTCACCAGGCTTTGCCCTCGCAAGATCGTTTTGCCGATGAAGGCGCGGCAAATCATACTCGTTTGACAGACCACTATGGCCAAAAGGGTTGTGGTTTATTCGTTTACGGTCGCGACGCTCAAACCCATCTCAATCAATTGGATTTTCCGGCTCGGCAATCGCTAGAGGCAAGCCAAGCCGTGGCACGTCAACATGGCATGGGTGAGGAAGCGGTGTACTTACAGCAGAGCACTGAAGCGATCAACGCGGGAGCCTTCCACAATGATGTGGTCGCCGTGGGTAATGGTCCGGTATTGTTTTTCCATCAGCGAGCGTTTGAGTCGAATTCACAGCGGCACGCTTTTTCTCAGTTATCGCAGCGCATGGATTTTAAACCGGTGTGTGTGTCTGAAGAGCGTGTTCCATTAGGCGACGCCATAGCCAGCTATCTATTTAACAGCCAACTATTGGCCAGCAGTGATGGAGATTTTTCCCGCATGCGGCTAATCGCACCCACTGAGTGCCATGACAATGACGCGGTACGCAGCTATTTGGCCGAGCTGGTGGAAGATCTCACGCAACCCATTCGCGATGTCGAGTTTGTCGATGTGCGACAAAGTATGAGCAACGGCGGCGGCCCCGCCTGTTTGCGGTTGCGAGTGGTGTTAAATGAGACTGAAATCGCTGCCGTTAATCCAGATTTTTTGTTGAATGACTCGTCCATCGATCGTTTGCAAGCTTGGGTCAACAAACACTATCGCGATCAGTTGTCGCCGGATGATCTAAAAGATCCCGACTTCCTTAACGAGTGTTACACGGCTTTTGATGATTTGACGCAGTTGTTGCAGTTGGGCAGCTATTACGCCTTTCAGCGCAACTAAAATTAGAAATGTAAGAATGCTGACTTGAGGGAATTCTGTTCTCATCGGTCATAGTTATAGACCAATAGTGGCAACAAGCGATTGGTTGATCTGTTCTCCCTGTCTTGACCGGGCTTAATCTCGTCGTTTCAGCGCATTGAAACGACCATTAAGAATGACTGCCGGCCATTATTGCTCGCCTTGAGCAGCTATCCGCGGATGCCTCCAGAAGCCGCGGGTAGCATTTATTCTTGCTGTCTCCTGATTTTGTGTTTTTCTATGGCTGCGATGTGGAACTGTCGTCAATGGCACGCCCGAGAAATTTCGAGCGAACAAGGGTAAACAACCACTTGCACAAGCTCAGTCCAACTGCGAACAGACCAATCAGATAACCGCTGGATTTTACCGGACTGGTGTAGGCCTTTATGGCCAGCCAATCGGCGGTGTCCGTCAACACCAGCACTTGAATGACCCCTTCACTGAGATCCAGAGGAACGGCCAACAAGGGGGCTATCGCCAAATAGCGTCCCCATCGGGGAAACGCCCGGAGCGTTGCGGCTGCCATAAACGCTGCAACCACCAGCGGTAATATGACATCCACGGTGGTGGTGAACCATAGATGATGGTTTTTTTGTTCGAGATTGAGTTGAGCCACGAGTTCACGCGCTTCCAGCGGATTCCAGATGCCGTCCAGTAGCTGCAGTTGCCAGTGCCACTTCAGGTAGTCCGATAGTGCAATCATCAATAGGGAAGCAATACCTAACAGCCACAGGGTTTGGGTGTGTTGGAGCGATCTTAATCCACGAGTCATGGGGGTCATTGTTGTTCTCTTTGGCAAAGATTTAATTCTTGCCGTCATCTTAGCTCAGGGGCCTGCACGTCGACTTGGCCGCTGAAGCCAATAAATTACCATTATGTGTCAGCAACATGGATTCTTGAGTGAGAGGATGGATTCAACCTGTTGGACTCATTTTTGGCACAAAATGCACATATTTAGACTCCGACAGCCAAGGCGATGTTTCACTGCTGGGATAGACTGATGGCAGATTCAATAAGACGAATGACTGGGCTGCGTTGGCCGATAGAGATCTTCTGAGAGACATTGCATGAGTATATCGCGTAGAAAATTCTTACTTGGAGCAGGCGCCGGCGCTATTGCCGCGCCGGGTATAGCGAACTTGGCCGTTGGAAAGGTTGGCGTTGAAGTGGACAGTCACCGAGACCCGAGCCTGTGGAGTGATCAAATTGCTGCCTTCGCCCCGCAACCGCGCTACCAAGGGGATCGTCATGTGGATGTTGCTATCGTTGGCGGCGGCTATACCGGTCTGTCTTGTGCGTACTACTTGAAAAAACTCCGCCCAGATTGGTCGGTGGTGGTGTTGGATTCACACGCTATTGGTTCCGGAGCCAGCTCTCGTAACTCAGGCGCTATTTCTCCACGCTATGTGGGCATCGATGACGTCGATATGCCCTTGCGAGGTCTTGATCGATTAAAGCAATTCATTGCTACCGAGAACATAGATTGCGACTTTTCACCAGCGACAAATTTGCGAGTGTTTACCTCAAAATCAGAAGGTGATGACGCCCAGGCGGGTCTGCAAGCGGGAGAGACGTGGATTGCCGCCGGTGAACTGACAGAGCGCATTAACAGCGATTACTACCAAGGCGGCGCCATCGAGTCCCACGGTAACTACAAGGTACACCCGGCAAAGTTGGTGCACGGTCAGGCGCAAGCGGCACTCAACCAAGGGGTGGAATTGTTTGAGCAGTCACCCGTGTTAGATGTTCAACCGGGTAAGCCAGCTCGGTTGCTCACCCCCGGCGGAGAAATCACCGCCAAACATGTGTGTATCGCCACCAACGCCTACACCCCTCGTTTGGGTTGGCTCAGTTCAAAAATGTTTCCTGTACACCAATATACGTTTGCGACACGCAAACTGAGCGATAAAGAAATTCAAAGCTTAGGGTTAGATCAGTGGGACATTCGTTTCGAAGACGTGATGCTACCGGTCACCTTTCGCTTGATGTCATCGGGCCATTTTTTTGTTCGCATGGTGTTGGGTTATGCCAGTCATGATTCGGGGAACTGGAAAGACATTGCTGGAGCGCAGCAGTTGGCCCAACGAGTGTTCGAGCAGCGCTATCCTTCTGTCGCGGATATTGGTTTGAAGCACGGTTGGCACGGAGTGACAGGACACACACCATTGATGCAGCCGATCATGGGTCCCGTGGGTGATGGCAATATCCATGTCAGCGCGGCTTACAATGGCTTGGGTATTATGCCCAGCCACAATAATGGTTACTTAACGGCGTGCAATATCGTCGGTGAAGAGGATCAGGACCTACGCTTCTTAACCGGTGAAAAAGGCTTAGCGCCCTTCCCTGGAGATTTTTATCGCAGCTTAATGTTGAAGCCCTTCATGAATGTTATGACGCCAGTTTGACACTGAGGAGCGATTGAAACCTCTCTAGCCGCGCCGTTGTTTTTGATGTACCGCTATTGATCATTGTCGGAACCAGTTTCTACCGACAGTGATTTTGTGGTCTTGTCTTCTAATCCCATCCCCCCATTTACCAATAGTATTCTTCTTACCGCGAGTGTTTCCTATGGCCGATTTTTACATTCAACATGAGTACGGCTTTGCTGTTTTTCAATTGGTCTTGGCGATGCTGGGTATGGGCGCCACACTCAAGTTAAGTGACTTCAACGAGATCGTCCGTGAGCCCTACGCGGTAATTTTGGGCACCTTAATTCAACTGTTGCTGATTCCTCTGTTGGCCTGTGTATTTATCGGCCTGTTGTCTCTACCGGCCGGAGTGGCCATAGGCATTGCCTTGATTGCGGCGATACCGGGCGGTACCAGCTCAAATATTTTCACTCACTTTGCCCACGGCAATGTGGCTTTGTCGATCAGTATAACGGCCATCACCACACTGGCGTGTTTGTTGACGACGCCTTTGATTCTTGAGTTCCTAGTTGCATCCTATATGCCAGACGATTTTGTCATGCCCACCGTGCAAATTATGAAGGAGATCTTTTTTAATCTGCTACTGCCTCTCGGTATTGGCATGTTGGTGCTTCACTACTTTCCCGTATTTGCCCGACATCTGTCTCAATGGTGCATACGAGGTTCGGTGTTGGGACTGATACTTATTTTTGTCGGAGCTTCCTTAGCGGGGCGATTGGATGTAGAGGCCTTTGGTTTGCTCAATGTCGCATTGGTGTTGTCTTTTGTGGGTCTTATCGTCATTGTCGGCTGGTTAGCACCACGGGCATTAGGGTTATCCGTTGCCGATTCTATCGCCGTTGAAATGGAAGTGGTCGTGCGCAGTGTCAATCTTGGCATCATGCTAAAAGTGGCGATGTTTCCCGCACTGATCGGTGAGCAACTACAGTTGGGAAATATGGCGTTATTCTCGCTGCTACTCTATGGTGCTGTTCAGATGCTCTTAGGTTTGGTGTTGATCCCTATGCGTCGATCTGGGGTATCGAAATCGTCGACCAAGATTGCAAGTTCTCAGTGACGATTTTGAGTGTTCTGTGTTGCCGCTAAGCCCTCGCTGACGTCTCTACTCGGCGAGTGTTAACTGATTAACGTCCATTGTTTTTTTGAAGATCTCGTTATGTTAGAAACGGCTTCACCCTGCCTGAGTTTCCGTATCAACCACCGCTAATCTCGATTTATCTTGGTATTCTTTTACCTGCTTTACATCGGAGTATAACTGTTTATGGGCTGTGCCTTTGTCTGTCACAAATTGTATTTTTTATGTCTCCGCTTACCAAGTTAAAGAGACGGGATTCTTCTAGTATGTCTTCGTTCGAAAAATTTCTTGATTGAAAGTTCGCGTCAAAGAGTTCGCTTGAATAGAGCGATCAACCTCTTTGTCTGTCGTTTTCAATAGGGTTTTTATTCGAGTGTCTGGTCAAGATTGCGACCTTTCGATTGCAATTTCTAACCTGCGACAAAATTATAAATACTATGACTTGGAGACGAGATCGTGAATTCAAAACTTCACTCTAGAGCGAGAACTACCTCATTGGGAGGTCTAAAAACCTCACCATCCCTACTGACAGCTGCCGTTTGTTTGGCAACCTTTGGCGCTAACGCTGAAGAGACAGCGGACACCTTCTTTCTAGAAGAAATTGTGGTAACGGCGCAGAAGCGCTCTCAGAATCTGCAAGATGTTCCCATTGCGGTATCGGCGTTTAATGGCGAACAGTTGCAAGAGGCAGTGATCAAAGATATTTATGACCTCAAAAACAGCGCTCCAGGCCTACAAGCTGTACAGGAACAAAGTAACAGCAGCTCGGGTTTTAGTATTCGAGGCATAGGTACATCGGGACAAAACTACGGTTTGGAATCTTCCGTCGGTATGTATGTCGATGGTATCTACCGCGCTCGGCAGAGCTCTATGATCAGTGAAATGATCGATATCGAAGCGGTTGAAATTCTGCGCGGACCGCAAGGTACTTTGTTTGGCAAAAACACACCCGCCGGCGCCATTCTGTTTCGCACGGTCGCACCCAGCCACGAGTCAGACAGCTTTGTGTCAGTGACCGGCGGCAACTACGGTCAGCTCAATGCATCAGCGGCAGGTAACTTGTCGTTGATCGATGATGTGCTAGCGGTACGCGGTACGGTATTTAGCAGTCAACGTGATGGCACGATCGATGTTGAAGGGTTTGGCAATGAAGAGCTGAACGATCGCAATCGCGAAGGCGCTCGTCTGCAGGCGTTGTTTACCCCATATGACGATTTGACCATTCGTGTAATCGCCGACTATTCCGAAATCGATGAGACTTGCTGTGGCGTATTAGTGACGCAAGACAACTACACTGTGGCCGGTGGTGCCCCTGGTTCTGATCAAATTCTAGAAGCTTTGGGCGGCACAGTTTATTACGGCGATAATAAAGGCGATTTCGAAACCAGTTTGAACTTTCTTCCGGAGTCAAACTCCCGCGATCGCGGCATTGCGATTGATACCAGCTGGGATCTCAACAACGAGTACACCTTGAACTTCGTCACCGGTTATCGACAATTCAATGCCAGCTCTCTCGTGGATGCTGATTTTACCAACGTAGATCTGTTGACCACACAAGAAGAAGTGGAATCCACGACCTTCTCGCAAGAGATTCGTCTTGACTACATCGGTGATCAATTGAATTTTGTGATTGGTGCCTACTATTTCCGGCAAGATTTGGATTTGGATTACGCACTCACGGGTGGCGATTGGTTGAGTGAATTCGCCAAACCAGGTCTGGGCAGAAACGGTGTTGATTACAACGACTTTCAAGGTCTACTGGCGCTGAAAACCGGTGGCGCACAAATTCCCACCAATGATGTCTTCATTCCAGGTATGGAAGCGAGCCACACGGCTAAGCAAGAGCATGAAAGCTGGGCCATCTTCGGTCAATTCGATTATCAGCTAACGGACAGCTTGACGCTAACGGCGGGTCTCCGTTACACCGAAGAAGACAAAGAAATGAATACGGTCTTTTCTGAAAACTGGACCGCAGCGGACCCAACTTCAGAAGACGCCTATGTGGCGGGTTTAACCGCTCTTCTTCTTGACGCGGGATTGGTTCCCGGTGCTCCCACCACATCAGTGCCTTACGATAACCTATTGGCGGCTGATCCAAACTTCTTTGATCCGTTTACTCAGGCCGGCTGGGGTGGATACTTGTTCTCAGGGCTCACACCTCGAGCGGATATTGATGCCGATCTGAGCGATGAACAAGTAACCGGTACCATTAAACTCAGTTGGTTGGTCGATGAGAATACTATGGTCTACGCCTCTTATGGCACCGGCTACAAATCCGGCGGCACCAACACCGATCGTATTGCCGCTGGGTTTGATCCCGTGTTTGATGCGGAGACGTCTGAGTCCTTTGAGGTGGGTCTAAAAACAGAATTTCCACAACAAGCGTTGCGCATTAACGCGGCCTTGCACTACACCACTGTCGATGATTTCCAAGCCAACACCTTTGTCGGCACGGGTTTTGTTTTACAAAATGCCGGCGAACTGGAAAGTTACGGTGGTGAGCTAGAGTTGTTCTGGGCGCCTACACAAAATACCGAAGTCACTTTGAACTATGCCTATACCCATGCCGAGTACGAAGAATTCGAGCAAGCCGGTTGTCAGATAGCAACACCAGTTCACACCGGTGTTGACGAAGCTCGTCAACCGGGCACCGATGCTTGTGATCGTTCCGGTGGTCAATTGTCGAACACGCCCAAGCACGCGGCTAACTTAGGTGTGAAGCAAATGTTCTCGTTGGCAGATTCTATCGACGGCTATGTGTATGGCGAATACACTTTTTTGTCTGATATGGTTAATGGTACCGACAACGATCCGCTAAAAGAGCAGAAAGATTATGGTCTTTTGAATCTTCGTGCAGGATTGATGTTTATTGATCAAGATATCGATCTGACCCTCTGGGCGCGAAATGTGCTGGATGAAGAGTACAAAGGCAGCACCTTCGATGCACCTTTGCAGGATGGTAAGTTGTTGACCTCCCCGGGGGCTCCACGAACCTATGGTCTTACGCTAAATAAGCGTTTTTAATATTATCCAATCGGTTAGTCAGGAGATCGCCGCGTCGCCTTTCGGCTTCTCGCGATGACGGAGTGTATTCTTAATTCGGAAATTTCGTCATTGCGAGCGCAGCGAAGCAATCTCTGCCAGAAAAAGATGGAGTCCAAAAAGCATTAGGTCGAGAGGATCGCCTCTTCGCGATGACGGAGNGTATTCTTGATTTGAATATCGGTCTACTTCGGATTTCTCAGTTTTCGATATTCCAACGGACGTTTGTCTGTGAGTCGTTTAAAGGCGCGATCAAAAGCACTGGAATCGGCATAACCCAGTTTGTGCGCCAGCTCGGTAATGCTGACACGGGTTTTGGCCAGTGATTCCTTAGCAATGTTGAGTACGATAGTTTCTCGCAGTTCATTAAAGGTCACGCCGTAGTCACTCAGTCGTCGATGCATGGTGCGGCGACTCATTCCCAGCTCAGAAGCAACACTCTCGGCGGTCATTTTGGCGTTACCGATGTTTGAGCTGATTAAAAATTGAATGTGTTTTAACAGTGACTTTTCGGTGTTGTGTTCCTTCAGTGCTTGTAGGGCTTGTGATTCAAGCAGCGCTAATAGTTGCGGGTCGCAGTCTTCGCGATGAAAGTTATCTATCCCTGCGGGAAAGCACACGCCGCTAAAATAGTGATCAAAGATCAGCTCGCAATCGATGGGGAATCGAGAAAGATCAATGCCTTTGGGTTGTGGATAATCAAAGTAGATGCGTGTGGGGATCCAACTGGAATCGTTAAACGCATCGCGGCCGATCAAAATAAACTGCGCCAAGGTCATATCGATAGTTTGACGAGCCAGAGAGGATTGAGTGCTCAAGACTTCAAAGGTCAGAATGTACTGATCGTTTTCTTTGACCAATGAAATGCGAGTTTCTGGCGACAACAGTACCGTGTATTTATCTAATAGCTCTACAGCCGTTTCAAAATTCGGGGCATTGCGAAGCATATAGCCCAACATGCCCAAATCGGTCGGCTTACAGGCGAGCCCCATTTCAATGCCAAGAAAAGGCTGTTGACTCATCTCAGCGGCGGCTTCCATCACCTCGTAATACTTGAGCAGATTGAGTGTGGTATCTGCCGCTTTCATGACGGCGGGATCCACAGAAAGTTGTTGGTAGAGTTGTTGAGTGTCTACTGAAAAATTCTCAAATTCGTTGTGAAAGCGCAGTAGATCGGTTTTCTGAGGTTGTGATTGACTGGCTTTCATGACGTCTAATCCTTGCGGAAATTATCGAGTTAATGGTTTTTCAGTGGAGACTGAGTGTGGTCGTAGAAGGACTCGATTAAGTTGACACATACTATCAATTTTTAGTCAGTTTTTGCAAAGTTCCCAGCGCAGTTTTGCTCTATTCTATCTATCGGCTCGAGGGTTCCTTCGATGATCGATGGAATGCAGTGGCCTGCTAAAAAGCAACTCTCTCTCCGCTTTTTTAGCACATTACCTTACCCTCTCATCGTCATGATGAGAGGGATTTTTACTTCAAAGGCACAGAGATGTGTTGTCGATGCTGCGGATAGGCGACTAGTACAGCTAGTGCTTTTTTGTAGGCTTCTGAAAACCAACAGGTATCCAATATGAATGGCGCAGAGTCCCTCTTAAAATCACTCATCGATTCTGGTGTAGACGTGTGTTTTGCCAACCCCGGAACATCGGAAATGCAATTGGTAGCGGCCATCGACAAAATTCCTGGCATGCGGCCGATTCTGGGATTGTTTGAGGGGGTAGTAACTGGCGCTGCCGATGGCTACGGGCGCATGGCCGACAAGCCTGCAGCAACCCTTTTACATTTGGGTTCGGGCTTTGCCAATGGCATGGCCAACTTGCACAATGCGAAACGAGCGTTTACCCCGATCGTTAATATTATCGGCGATCACGCCACCTATCACCTGCCATTGGATGCTCCTTTGACGTCCGATGTGCCAGCTTATGCTGCCCTCACCAGCGATTGGACTCGTGTCTGCGACTCTGCGAAAACTATGGCTCAAGATGGTGCTGAAGCGGTTGTGGCGTCGATGCAAGGGCAGCAAGCCAATCTAATTATCCCCGCCAACTACGCCTGGACCGAAAACTGCCAAGCGGTCGCGCCGCTTCCCCTGATAGAACGACCATCCGTCGATCAAAACGAGATGATCACCGCTGCCGAATTACTCAAAAGTGAAAGCAATAGTTGTTTGTTCCTCGGCGGCTTGGCACTACGCGAACGGGGTTTGCTGGCTGCCCATCGCATTGCCGCAGCGACGGGAGCCGAGATCATTACCGAGGTATTCCCTGCGCGTATACAGCGCGGCCGAGGTCGCCCCACCGTTGAGCGTCTCCCCTACTTAGGCGAGTTTGCGGCAGACCGACTGAAAGCTTTCGACAACATGGTGGTGGTGGGTACCAAAGCGCCTGTGTCTTTCTTTGCCTATCCCGATAAACCTGGAAAACTGTGGCCGGAGACTTGCGAAGTGTGCCAATTGACCACGCCTCAACAGGACCACAGTGCCGTATTGGAAACGCTTGCCGATTACCTGCAAGCTGCCGCGATCGATTGGCAGGAAACATCCCAATTACCGGTTATTCCAGAAGGTCCGTTGAACGCAGAAAGCGTGGGGGCGGTGGTTGCGAATCTGTTGCCCGATAACGCCATTGTTTCTGATGAAGCACAAACCTCGGGGGCTTTCTCATTCCCCTATTACGACGGCGCTGCGCCGCACGATTGGCTCAATCTAACCGGTGGCGCCATTGGCCAAGGTTTGCCGGTGGCGGTGGGTGCAGCGGTGGCCTGCCCGGACCGTAAGGTGATTAACCTGCAAGCCGATGGCAGCGCCATGTACACCAACCAATCCTTGTGGACCATGGCGCGCGAGAATCTCGATGTGTGCGTGGTGATCTTTAACAACAGCAGCTACGCCATTTTGAATTTGGAGTTGATGCGTGTGGGTGTGGATAATCCCGGTGAGCGCGCTCGCTCTATGTTGGATCTGACCAACCCCGGTTTGGATTGGGTAAAAATTGCCGAAGGCATGGGCGTGAAAGCCTCACGGGCGACTACCACGGCTGAATTCGAAGAGCAGTTTTCTCGCGCTATGTCAGTTACAGGGCCTTGTTTAATCGAGGTTAAGATATGACGTTGTTTGGTTGCGTTGACTACTGGAGCTACAGCAAGCGGCAATAGTTCGATTCTTGTTGTTCAAAAGTAGACAGGTATTTCATGAACTGTGTCTTTCGATATTGATGAAACACCGCATCCAATTGGTTTTCTTGAGCGAGCTTTTTTAGTGTGCTCCAGTAGGTATTACAGAGTCGCATTGCTTTTTCTCCGAGAGCTTTTTCCGAGAAAGCAATATGTACGGGTGCGCTGGAAAAAATGAATTGTTTTTTCCAGCTCACAGACAATTTCTTTTCCCAGTAGTCAACAAACAGTGGATCAATCGCCAGCAAATCAATCCGGTCGGATGTGAGCGATTTGGCCGCACTTTCGTAGTGGGTGAAATAGGTAATGTTTAAGTTATCCTTCAAACCGAAAAAAGCAGTGGTGGAGCTGGGACGATAGATACCAATTCTGTATCTACCTAGATCGGTAATTGCAGTGTCAGGATTGGGGAAGTTCTTCTGTTTGTTGTATTTATTATCTGAGTATAAGTGAATGGGGGTTTCAAACAGCGGGTACTTGGAAATAACCACCGAATCTGCGTTGGGTGTATCGATCATTGTCGGCGCTATGATCAATAGTGAAACATCAATGCTGCCCTGCATCAATTCGTAGATCAGTCTTCCATGAGGCACCACACGATAAGTAAAGCTGTCTCCATGTTTTCTTAGAACTTCTAAACTATCAACCAATACGTCTTGGCGTTGTCCGTCTGCATTGCTGTAATTGTAAGGTCCCTCTTGATGAAATCCACCTGCGGCATATTCTGCGGCAAAGCTAATTGAGGCGACTAATAATTGAGCGAGTAATGCGAGAGCGATGAATGTTCCAGACGGTCGCCCCTTTTTCACATCATAGCTATGGTGATAGAGCATAATTATCCAAGTTAATCATTTCTGAGTAATTAGGCATTATAGCGGCAAATTTGTAGGATCATTAAAGGCATAAGAGTTGAAGGGTTACGATTCGCTCTAAATCCATCGAGGCAATGCGGTGTGTAGATGAATCTTATAGAACTTTGGTAGGTTCGCTGACTTGTTTATTCATAAAAAGAAGTTTCATGATTGAACTAAGAAAGGTCCAAAGGACACTCGACCATTCAGTTTCAACTAAAGCTGGTGCAATGGCAGCGAGAGATTGTGACGACTATACTTTTTCGTACCTAACCGACCACAACAAAAGCTGCTTATGTATTGCTCTGTATATTCAGGCTGTAGAAGTTTCTTGTTGATTGTTCTCGGTGCTGCTTGGCTTCTATTCCATGGCGCAACCTTGAAAGCGGCGCCTGGAGACCTCACTGTTGGCGTCTTTCATCAACAAGGTCCCTACAGTCATTTTGATTCTGAGGGAAAGGCTCACGGGCTCTTAGTTGACACCCTCGCTCCGCTAAGAAGTGACAACCAAGACTTCCGCTACCGACATATTCCCCATGGGCGTATCGCCCACGAATTGGCAAAGGGCGGTGTGGATTTTGCCTTATTCTTGGTCATGGCTGGGGAAATGGTACAGCCGGAAATAGAATCCATCGTGATTACCCAGCAGCCGTTGTTTACCGTGCCGCTCTATCTTTACAGTGATCAAAATCTACCAAAACGTGCGCAGCTTCCGGAGCACTTCTCCGCTATAGCTGATTTAGACGGTCTCAAAGTCGGTCTCTACCGAGCAAACGTCAGTAAAAACTACATCGGTTTGAGTAGCAGCGCCAACGTGGTTTTCTTTAATCGTTACGAGAGCGCGGTTAAATCCTTGATGAGCTATCGCATAGACCTTCTGGGTATTGATCCTCTCTCTGCGGCTCATTGGCAGCAGCGCTTTGGGATGACTTGGAAGCAAAGATACTTCTTCGGAAACATTGATGTGCATTTAGCGTTTTCTGGGGTTGCTATGGGTGCGCGCGCCTATGAGCTCTGCGAAAGCTATTGGCAATTATTGAAATCATATTCCGACAGGGGTTTCTTCAATCATCTGTCTGAGCGGCCCAATGGGACTGAGTATCTCACGTACTTTTCTGAGTTCGACCAAAAAGACGGACCTTACTGTCACTCTTTATAGTGACAACTGAGTCCTCGCTTACCTAAAAATTGAATAATCATTCGGGTTGTAAGTTGATTTGGGTTTCGCTAAAGTAACCCCTATGACGATATCCATAGCCCTACAAGCACCGCTGCTTAACTCGAGTTACCGCTTTATTGCCTGGTCACACTGGGCGTGCACGTCGGCGGCTTGGCAGGATTACTTCCGTGGTGAAGACGAAGACCCCTCCCCTAAGGTAAGACAACCAAACTTGTGATAGGCAAGTTTTCTAGCCTAGCTCTCAAACAGATGAGAGCTAGTGTGTTTTGCGCTTGTCGATGACAGCCGCAGGCATTTGTTGTTAAGGAGAGTCACTATGTGGGGTCTACAGAAACCACAGGAATCGTTCGAGCACACCGAATCTTATTACGCCGCTACGGCCAACGAGCAGACGCAATACCCTTCATTAGAGGGCGAGCATCATACGGATGTGGTTGTAGTGGGCGGTGGATTTACCGGTGTGAATACCGCTTTGGAGTTGGCTGAGCGCGGTTACTCAGTCACCCTGCTAGAAGCTAATCGCCTCAGCTGGGGCGCCACAGGTCGTAACGGCGGTCAAATAATTGGTGGCATTGGCCACTCGTTAGAGCAGTTTGAAAAGTCCATTGGCCGCGAGGGTGTGCGTGCAATCTACGATATGGGCGTTGAATGCTGTGACATTATCCGCCAGCGGGTAGAGCGCTATGAGATCGATTGCGATCTGACTTGGGGCTATTGTGATGTGGCACTCAAACCTCGCCACATGCGTGAATTTGAGGCCGAGCAAAGTTATCAACAGCGCATGGGTTATCCCCATTCGTTAGAGATGCTCGATCGCGATCAGTTGCAGTCTGAAGTGCTTTCTGAGCGCTATTTGGGTGGGATGCTCAATCGCACCGGTAATGGGCACTGCCATGTGTTGAATCTGTGTTTGGGTGAGGCGAAAGCGGCGGCCAAGTTAGGTGTAAAGATCTATGAGCAGTCGCGGGTCACGCGTGTTATCGAAGGTGAGTCACCAGCGGTGCATACGGACAAAGGCGTGGTCAAAGCTACCCATGTGGTGCTTTGTGGCAATGCCTATCTCGATAAATTAGTGCCAAAATTGGCGAGAAAAGTACTGCCTTCAAACAGTTCGGTGATCACCACCGAGCCACTGACCAAGCAGCAAACCGACGCCTTAATGCCGGGCAATCGCGCCGTGTGCGATCCACGTACTGCGCTAGACTATTATCGACTGACCGCCGATCGACGTTTGTTATTTGGCGGTCTCTCCAACTATACCGGTCGTGAGCCCACCAATCTCAAAGGGGNGATGCGCGAGAAGATGCTCAAGGTGTTTCCACAGCTTGAAGGCGTGCGTATCGATTACGCCTGGAGCGGTCAAATGGGTATTGGCATGAACCGCATGCCGCAATTGGGACGCTTGACCGGCAATGTTTATTACATTCAAGCCTATGCTGGTCACGGTGTGGCTCCCACGCATATGATGGGCAGAATTACCGCGCAGATGATTGCCGGTCAGGCGGAGCGCTTTGACATATTTGGAAAAATTAAACACTGGTCGTTTCCGGGTGGCCGTTGGTTGAGAACACCGAGTTTTGCGTTGGGAATGATGTATTACAAATTGTTGGATGAGTTGTAAGCCTTCAATTTCGTTATTAATAGCAGCTTCGTTGTAAGTAACAGCATAAATACGGGTCACCCAACCGGTGACAATTAATTGATCGAGAAAAAGTGAAATAGGAGTTTGGTGATGAAAGATTATCGTCAGTTCTACATTGATGGTCAGTGGGTGAATCCGATCACCTCGAACGACTTTGCGGTGGAAAATCCATCGACAGAAGAGCAAATTGGTGTGATCAGCTTGGGCAGCAGTGCCGATGTGGATAAAGCCGTCNCCGCCGCGCGCCGCGCTTTTCAAACCTATGGTTTTAGTACACGCGAAGAGCGCATTGCGCTGATGGAGCGTTTGCTAAAAGCCTATACCGATCGCTACGATGAAATGGCCGAAGCGATTTCTTTGGAAATGGGCGCGCCGCGGGATTTCTCTCACGAAGACCAAGCCGATTGCGGCCGCGGTCATATTGCCACCGCGCTAGAGGCCCTCAAGACATTTGAGTTTGAGCATCAAGACGCCAATGCCACCATCGTGCACGAGCCGGTGGGTGTGTGTGGATTTATCACACCGTGGAACTGGCCGATCAACCAAATCGCCTGCAAGGTGGCTCCGGCATTGGCGACCGGTTGCACGATGGTGCTCAAGCCCAGTGAAATCGCTCCCCTATCGGGTTATGTGTTTTCGCAAATGATTCACGATGCCGGCGTTCCTGCCGGAGTCTATAACATGGTGCAGGGTGATGGCCCGGGTGTGGGTTCCGCCATCTCTAGTCACAAAGACATCGATATGGTGTCTTTCACCGGGTCTACCCGCGCGGGCATGGCCATCTCGAAGGCCGCCGCCGACACGGTAAAACGCGTGGCGTTAGAACTGGGTGGTAAGTCCCCCAATATTATTTTTGATGATGCCGATCTAGATGAAGCGGTGACCCGCGGTGTCCATCATTGCATGGATAACGTCGGACAATCGTGCAACGCGCCGACTCGTATGCTGGTACCCGCGGCGCGTTACGACGAAGCGGTAGAGATCGCTGCCAAGGCCGCCGACTCTGTGGTGGTGGATAAGTCAGATAAGTCAGGCAGTCACATCGGTCCTTTGGTGAGTCGACCACACTTCGAAAAAGTACAAGCCATGATTCAAGCGGGCATTGACGAGGGGGCTCGAGTGGCCGCCGGTGGTGTTGGTAAACCTGAGGGTTTGGAGGTGGGGCATTTTGCCAAACCGACTATCTTCGCCGATGTGAACAACCAAATGACGATTGCTCGAGAAGAAGTCTTTGGCCCGGTATTGGTGTTGATTCCCTTCGGCTCCGAAGAGGAAGCGGTAGAGATTGCCAATGATACGCCTTACGGTTTGGCGGCGTACTTGCAAACCGGTGACGATGCGCGGGCCGAGCGAGTGACTCGCAAGCTGCGTGCGGGTATGGTGCGAGTCAATGGCGCTCCCCATATCTATTCGTCTCCGTTTGGGGGTTACAAGCAGTCCGGCAATGGCCGTGAATGGGGCAAATACGGTTTTGATGATTTTCTAGAAACCAAAGCCATTAGCCGCAATATGTAAGTCTTAGCGAGGCGTCTTTTTTGCGTCATAGCTGCAACCGAAAGCACCGCCACCGAGCGGTGTCAGCTTAATGATAAACCCCGTCATCGCGAGGAGCCGTTAGGTGACGCGGCGATCTCCGCATCTAGAGTCCTATAAATTAACGGGTTAACGGATTGAGATTGCCGCGCTGCGCTCGCAATGACTGACTTTTGGAGTTTGTCAGCAGTCTGACACCGCCTTCGAGCGGTGTTTTTGGTTGTGGGTTAACCACCTTCATGAATGCGAGGAATTCATGTCAGCAATAGCACAACAGGACATCGAGAAGTTCGAGCAAAGAGCCTTAAAATTCTCCATTTGGGGCGCTCTACTGTTTACGGTGATCGGTATTTCCTATGGCCTATACACCCACTCCCAGTCGATTTTATTTGATGGTGTCTATTCCTGTATCAGCCTAGTGATGTCGGCCGTGACCTTGTGGGTGTCAAAGTTAGTCGTACGCCCAGATGACAAACACTTTCAGTTTGGCTACACCCATTTGGAGCCTCTACTGAATGTGATCAAGGCAATGATCATTGCTGCCACCTGTATCTACGCCTTCACCGAAGGCTTAGCCAGCTTTTTATCCGGTGGACGCAATATCGATTTATCGGCCGCGATTATCTACGCCTGCATCTCTACCGTGGGTTGCTTGGGTTTTGGCGGCACCATTTATTACTACGGCAACAAAGTGAATTCGAAGTTGGCGAAAGTGGATGCTATCGATTGGCTGTTCGACGGTTTGTTGAGCGCGGGGATTCTATTGGGATTTGTCTGTGCTTATTATCTTCAAGACAGTCAGTGGAGCGAGTATATCCCCTACTTAGATCCTCTGTTGGTGATTGTTTTGGTGACGCTGTTTATACCGATTCCATTGCGGATCTTTCGCGATAATATTCGAGAGGTGCTTTGGTTGGCGCCATCCGCGTCACTGCAAGCAAAAATCGGTGAGAGTATTGAGGCGTCGTTGGTTGGCATCGACTACCAACGCTTCCATTTGCGTATGGCAAAAATTGGAAGAGAATTTAACCTCAGTGTGTACGTCATCATGGATAAAAATGAGAGCGCCAATACCCAGCAGCTTGATCAGATTCGTTCGCGGATTTCAGATTCTGTCGATAGAGTGAATACCGACAGTCATTCGGTGTGGCTGGAAGTGATGTTTACCGCCGATGAGCGCTGGGTGTTCGACTAACAGCGCGGTTCAGGTTCTGTTTTTCGGCGGCGTATCTGACTAGCCTATCTACTCGCTGGGGTCACTGGTGTGTTGTTGGAGCATCGCGCACATCATGACTTTCAGGTCTTCCAAGCTGCGCTTGGAGCGCACGGTTTTTTGAGACACAACCGTCAACAGCACAGAGTGCGTGGCTTCGAGGTAGATTCGACCAATGCGCTCGAGCTCGCTTTTGCTGCCTTTAAAGTTCATGCGCTTGAAGATGGCCGCCAGTTTGCTGATTACCAAGGTGTCGTGTTCGATATCGAGGTCACGCAATTCAGGAATTGACCAAAGTGCTTGCGCCAATGGCAACACCGCTTTCTGCGCTCGATAGACCTGCAGCATACGATCGACGGCCGCGTCGACAAACTGCTCTAAAGACAGGTTGGCGATATCGATGGCTTCAATATCGTTCATGGCCAGAGTCATTTCATCCAGCCAACATTCGCCCAGGGCAAATAAGATCGAGTGCTTATTGGGGAAGTAGTGATACAGGGAGCCAACCGAGATACCCAGCTCTTTGGCGATCAGGATAGTGGTGAGATCATCAATACCGACGTCTTCCAGCAGTCGAGCGGTGATGTCGAGGATTTGCTGAGTGCGCTCTCGTGCCCGTTGCTGCATGGGTTGACGACGAGGATTAAGGGCGGTTTTACGCTTTTCTTGGCGCTCTTTGGGCATGCGATATGATCTCTATAAAGCCGCGTGCGGATCGATTATTCGATCCGCGGAGGAGCACGTATTGCGTTTCCCGGCGGCTAGGTTAAGCGAGTACCAAGTAGGTATCGTATTCAAGGGCGCTAATATTACCTTCAAACTCGCTCTGCTCAAAATGTTTCACTGCGGCAAAGGCCTGCTGAAAATCTTCTCCCAGTTGGGTTCTAACGTAATCAGACTGTTCGAAGGCGGCTAGCGCATCCCACCAGGTGCGTGGCAGGCTAGGCTTTTGCTCGCTATATCCAGGGCCCGCTGGCTCGCTGGGTTGCAGTTTATTTTCGATACCATAGAGCATGCCCGCCAACAGTGCCGCCGTGGCCAAGTAGGGATTGGTGTCAGCGCCGGCAACGCGGTATTCAATGCGTCGAGCACGGGGGTNGCCATTGGGTATGCGCATGGAGACATCGCGATTTTCATACCCCCAGGTTGGTGCCACAGGCGCGTGGCTACCTGTCTTAAAACGTCGGTAAGAGTTGATGTGCGGTGCAAACATCAAAAAAGTATCGCGCATACTGTGTTGCAAGCCGGCAATTGCATGGCGCAGTTTGTCGCTACCCCGGTCGCTGCCATCGTCGAAAATATTATCGCCGTTGTCATCCAGAATGCTGGCGTGAATGTGCATACCGTTGCCATCGAGATCGGCAAAAGGTTTGGCCATGAACGAGGCAATATAGCCGTACTGTTGTGCCAAGCTCTTAATAATGCGCTTTAGCTGCTGCGCATTGTCGGCGGCTTGTAGAGGGTTATCGATGTGGTGCAGGTTCAGCTCGAATTGTCCGGGCGATANTTCTTTGACGATNGTATCCAGTGGAACATCGAGNTCGGCACAAGCTTCGCGNATGGCGTGCAGTAGATCGGCGTATTCATGCATGGCNTCGGTATTGAAGATTTGTCCGCCTAACTGGGTATNGCCGTTGATGCGGGTNTTGGGGATTTGCGGTGCNCCCAAGGCCGTGCGCTGCTCTAGAAATAGATAAAACTCTAGCTCTGGGGCAGTCACAGGGTTCAAACCTAAGGCGCGATAGCGCTGGTAGATTTTCTCCAGTAGCACGCGAGGGTCGTATCCCCAAGGCTTGCCTTCTTCATCGTGGAGTTGCAATAGCAGCTGTGCGGTGGGGCGTTTTAGCCAGGGAATAGTTTTCAGACTACCGGCTATGGGGCGACACAAGCCATCGGAATCGCCAGTGGCTTCGCATAGACTGGGGACATCGCGTCCCCAAATATCTGGCGTCACCGATGATAGCGGCATCTTGAACTGCCCATCCAAGACTCGCTGAAGGTGTTCGACAGGCAGCCACTTGCCGCGCAGTACACCATTGAGGTCCGTTAATAGCACTTCGACGGTTTCTGTGTCGGGATGGCGCTGAAGAAAGTCGGCCAGTTCTGTGGCGGTCAGTGTGGTGGCGTTGCTGCTCTCGATGTTTTTCTCCGAGCTAGTGTCTACTGAACGGTTCACTCAACGATTCTCCAATCTATGCTTGTTATGTTTTGTTGCCGTTTCTGCCAGAGGCAATCACGGTGACCTTGGCTATGACGCTATCACCCTATCTCAAATGCTTGCTCAATTGCATGAATTTGATTCAATAGCGACTAGTTGATTTTAGGGTAAAAACTACATAAACTGAAGCTTAATTCGGTTTTGTGGTAATTTTTATTTTCCGGTGTTTTGATTAAGTCGCTGTTTTAAATAGATTTTTGTGGTTTTCAAAGTTTGTTTATCCTTTTTATTTATAAGTGACATTTCTTCTAAAAACCGAATAAGTGTATTGTTTTGTGGTTGGGTCGAATGCAATAGGCGCCAATCGCAATGTGGATAAGTGAGTGTTCAGGTGAAATTATGAGTGATCAGAAGCGGTTGGTAATTGGTCTAGTGGCAGACTGCAAAATGATAGGCCCGCACCCGTTTCACGCGCTGGGTGACAAGTACGTCAGAGCTATTATTGATGGTATGAATGCAGTGCCACTGCTGATTCCTGCGATTGGCGAGCCTGAATTGATGACCAGCTACTTGGCGATGATCGATGGACTCATGCTCACCGGGTCGCCGAGCAATATTGAGCCCCATCACTATCAGGGTGAGCCCGCCAAAGAGCCGTTCCACGATCCGGCTCGTGATGCGACTACCCTGCCATTGATTCACATGGCCATAGAAGCCGACATTCCTATACTGGGTATATGTCGTGGCTTTCAAGAAATTAATGTTGCTCTCGGCGGCGATTTACATCAACGAGTGCAAGAACTCGAGGGCATGATGGATCATCGCGAAGATCCCGAGCAGCCGCTGGAGGTTCAGTATGGGTCCGCTCATGCCATGTTGTTGGAAGCCGATGGTCTGTTAGCGCAAATAGCGGGAGCTGCCGAGGCTCAAGTGAACAGTATTCATCAACAAGGCATCAAGACATTGGCGCCCTCTCTAAAAGCAGACGCAAGAGCACCAGATGGCCTCGTGGAAGCGTTTAAGCTTGATCGCAATGATCGCTTCGTGTTTGCGGTGCAGTGGCATCCAGAATGGAAAGTCACCGAAAATCCCTTTTATCAAGGTATTTTCACCGCGTTTAAAACAGCTTGTGATGAGCGTGTATAAAAGCACTAAGAAGCAATAACAGTAATTCGATATTTACTTTTCGACGAGAATAAAAAAGGCATCTTATGGATTCCATTAATCAATGGCTGAAAGACAACAATATATCGGAAGTGGAATGTTTGATTCCCGATATGACTGGCAACGCGCGTGGAAAATTTGTGCCTGCTGCAAAATTCTTTAAAGAAGAAACCCGTCTACCCGAAGCCATCTTGCTAGAGTCTGTGACGGGCACCTACCCCGATGAGTTTGATGATATTTTGGGGGTGACCGATAGCGATATGTATTTGCGCCCCGATCCCGACGCCATGCGTGTGGTTCCTTGGGCAAAAGAACCGACGGCACAAATCATTCACGACTGCCGCACCAAGGATGGAGAGCTGCATCCTTTATCGAGTCGCGGTGTGTTGCAGCGAGTGTTGGCGCTCTACGAAAAAGAAGGTTGGCAGCCAGTGGTTGCCCCCGAGGTTGAGTTCTATTTGATTAAGCAGACCTCTGATCCCGACAGTCCATTGGAGCCACCGGTCGGTCGCTCCGGCCGTCACGAAGTTATGCGTCGCTCTTATACCATTGATGCCATCAATGAATTCGAGCCGCTGATTGAAGACATGTTCACTCATTGTGAAATGATGAAATTAGACGTGGATTCATTGATCGATGAAACCGGTGTGGCACAAATGGAGTTGAATTTTCTCCATGGTGATGCGCTGAGTCTTGCCGATCAGGTGTTTACCTTTAAGCGTACCTTGCGTGAAACCGCCATGCAGCACGGTGTGTTTGCCACGTTTATGGCTAAGCCTATGGAGCAAGAGCCGGGCAGCTCTATGCACATCCATCAGAGTATCGTCGATACCAAAACCGGAAAGAATATTTTTGTCGACGCGCAAGGTGAAGAAAACGATCTGTTTCGCCACTACATTGGTGGTCTGCAGCGTTTCACGATGCACGCCATGCCGTTCTATGCCCCCAACGTGAATTCTTATCGCCGTTTCGCCAAAGACATTGCTGCTCCCATCAATTTGAATTGGGGCTACGACAATCGCACTGCCGGTATTCGAGTACCTGAAAGTTCGGCGCAAGCGAAGCGCGTGGAAAATCGTTTTGCCGGCGTTGATGTGAACCCCTACCTCGCCTTGGCGGCTACCTTGGCCAGTGGCTATTTGGGCATGAAGATGGCGATTGAGCCATCGGCTCCCTGTGACAGCAGCGCCTATGAAGAAGAGATTGAAGTTCCGAGAACATTGGAGCACGCCGCACGTTTGTTGGATGAGTGCGATGAACTCAGAAACATTTTAGGCGGAGATTTTGTCGATGCTTATGTGGCGGTTAAAGCTTTAGAGTACGAAGAATTTAATAAGGTGATCAGCTCTTGGGAGCGCGAGCATCTATTGTTGAATGTGTAAGTAGTTTTACTTACTTGTTTGTATTGATACGTAAAGATTGAAGAGTGAGTTTCGTTATGTCAACAACTGAAAAACTGCAACAACTGGACCGCCAGCATCATATTCACCCTTTCACAGATCAAGGTGATTTGAATAAAAAAGGCACACGCGTTATCTCCAAAGCTGATGGCGTCTATCTGTGGGATTCGGAAGGCCACAAGATGCTTGATGGCATGGCGGGGCTTTGGTGCGTCGCGGTAGGTTACGGCCGCAAAGAGTTGGCCGACGTTGCTCAACAGCAAATGATGGAGCTGCCTTACTACAACAGTTTTTTTCAGTGCACCACGCCACCCACCATCAAATTGGCTGAAAAACTGGCGGAAGTTGCTCCCGATCACATCAATAACGTGTTCTTTACCGGTTCGGGATCAGAGTCTAACGACACTGTCCTGCGTTTGGTGCGTCATTACTGGGCGGTGAAAGGCCAGCCAGAAAAAAGTGTCATCATCAGCCGTAAGAATGCCTATCACGGTTCAACCGTTGCCGGCGCCAGTTTGGGCGGTATGGGCTACATGCACAAACAAGGCGGTCTACCCATTCCAGGTATCGAGCATATCGATCAGCCTTACTGGTTCGAAGAAGGTGGTGATCTGTCACCGGAAGAGTTTGGTCTTCAACGCGCACAGCTGTTGGAAGAAAAGATTCTTGAACTGGGCATTGATAAAGTTGCAGCGTTTATTGCTGAACCTCTACAGGGCGCAGGCGGGGTTATTATTCCTCCCTCTACCTACTGGCCAGAGATTCAGCGCATCTGCGACAAGTACGAAATTTTGCTGATTGCCGATGAAGTAATCTGTGGTTTTGGCCGCACTGGGAAATGGTTTGGTTCAGAGACTTTTGGTATCAAACCCGATTTCATGCCTATCGCCAAAGGGTTGTCTTCAGGATACCTGCCTATTGGTGGTGTCTTGTTCAGTGACCGAGTGTCGGCGGTCCTCAAAGACGAAGCCGGTGAAATCAATCATGGCTACACCTACTCCGGTCATCCGGTTGCCGCCGCCGTTGCCCTAAAAAATATAGAAATCATCCAAGAAGAAAAGTTGGTTGAACGTATCGCAGAAGATACTGGCCCCTATATACAACAGCGTTGGAGTGAATTGTTAGAGTCGCCGATCGTTGGTGAAACTCGCGGTGTGGGTTTGGTGTGTGCTCTTGAGCTGGTGAAAGACAAAAGCTCACGCGAGCGCCTGGCTCCGGATGGTAAGGCCGGCGGATTGTGTCGCGATTTTTGTACTGCCAACGGTCTGATTATGCGTGCTACCGGTGACATTATGTTGGTCTCGCCACCGCTGACCATTACTCGAGAAGAAATTGATGAGCTGATAGAGAAAGCAAAAAAATCACTCAGCGATACCTATGCCGCCATCCAAGATGGGGCATTGGAAGACTAAACATTGTCCACCTTTTTGGCTGCTCTTTGAGCGGCCTTTTTTTTGAAAAAACGGCAATGATCTATCGACAAGAATAACGCGATGACTCAATCGCAATAAGTAATGAATTACCATTTGGGGGAGTATTATGAAGACCTTTAAACAACTGTCTCTTGCTGCAGCCGTTGTCTCTCTATTGAGCGCCTGCGGTGCAGAGCAAAGTTCAACCTCGCCAGCGACTGGCGCAGACAGCGTTTACTACAATGGCAAGGTTTATAGCGCCGATGCTTCACAGTCAATGGCGCAGGCCATTGCGGTGAAGGGCGAAGAGATTGTATTCGTCGGTAGTGATGAGGCGGTGCAATCGTTTATTGGCAATGATACTCGGGTACAGGATTTAGACGGCAAGCTACTCATGCCGGGTTTACACGATGTCCACATACACCCTTTAGGGATCGTGAAATTGGATGTGTGCGATCTCGACAGTGAGGCCTACAGTCTCGATGCCATGGTGCCAGTCCTGCAAGCTTGTATAGAGCGCTATGACGTCAAACCGGGTGAATGGCTGATGGTGGAACAATGGGCGTTTACCCAAGGCAACGAGCCTAGTGCCACCTACCCAACCTTGCGTGCTGCACTGGATGGTGTATCTAAAGAGGTACCGATTTTTCTGTTGGGCAATGATGGCCATCACGCGGCTGTGAATAGTGCCGGCTTGGCGACGGCCAAAAACTCAGAGGGTGTTGAAGTGGGGATTACCGCTGCAACTCTGAAAACAGATTTTTCCAGTTACCGAGAGTTGATTGGTCGTGACGGAACCGGTGAGCCGGACGGTTCATTAACCGAAACTGCCCGTCTCTTGGTTTCCATTGATCCGGCCAGGTTGTTAGGTTCGAACATACCGCAGCATGCCATGCCACGAATTGCCACCAAGTTGGCTGAGAACGGTATTACATCGGTTCAAGATGCGGCGACAGAACCTGCAATGTTGGATCTTTATGACAATCTTTATAAAGAGGGCAAACAGACGTTCAGATTGACCGCTGCTCTCTACCCTCATTTTTCGGACTATGCGACCGATAAAGGTTGGTTTGATATCGATGCGATCTTGAGCGATTTTTCAGCCGCGCGTCAGCGTTTCGAGAAGCATCCCTTAATTAAGGCGGATGCGGCAAAGGTGTTTATTGATGGCGTGATAGAGGGCAACCCTCTGGTCAATCCCGCCACCTTGCCCAATGCAGCGCAGTTGTCGAACTATCATCAACCGTTATTTGATTATGATCCAACGTCACAGGATTTAACCTTGACCGGCTACGTTGATCAAGACAGTGACGCTTGTGCGACTGCGCGCGAGCAGTTGGACAGCTACAACGATCAGCAAAATCTCCAAGCGTTTGTATCCGAACACGGGTTTTCTCCTTTCCAATGCCAATTCAACAATGGCGTGTTAGAGCAACCGGAAGCGTTTTTGAAAGCCTATATCGAAGCGCTGGATAAAAATGACTACACCATTCATGCCCACGCCATTGGTGATCGCGCGGTGCGCACTGCGATTGAAGCGTTTGAGCTGGCGCAGAAAAAAAATGGCGAGTCGAATCGTCCACACAATATTGGTCACGCACAGATCGTCAATTCAGAAGACTTTCAGCGCGCGGGTGATTTGGGCTTGTTTGTGACTATGACTTACGCCTGGATCAATCCTGAAGTGGCCTATGATGTCACGGTGACGCCATTCATTGATCAAATCTCTCATTTGGATGATCTCTACAATCATGATCACTACACCTACCGAAACAGCTATCCCGCTAAAAGTTTGCAGACAGCAGGTGTGACATTAGCGGCGGGCAGTGATGCACCCGTCGATACACGTGAGCCTCGTCCCTTCGTCAATATTGAGCAAGCGGTTACGAGAAAGGGTGAAGGTGATGTGGTTTGGAACCGTGATGAGCAGATTGATATTTTGAGTATCATTGACGCATACACCATCAACGGTGCCAAAGCGCTGCGTCACGACCAGAAAGTCGGCTCACTTGAAGTGGGCAAAAAAGCAGACTTCATTGTGTTGGACCAGAATATTATTGATTTGGCCAATAGTGGGCAGGCGGACAAGATCGATGAAACACGAGTCTTGACCACTGTGTTTAATGGTGTGGTTGTGCATTCGGCTCACTAGAAGGGAAACTCAATGCTGCGGGCTGCAGGTTAAACATTAAGAGGTAAGAAGATGTCTGTATCTACGATTAAAATGATCGGTACCGATCGAGCCGATACTGAACAATACATGCCAGATGCCGAAAAGATTGTTGCGGGTAATCCCGCACAACTCATTTGGCACTGCTATGATAACAAAGACGAAACGTTTGGCGCGGGTATTTGGCAAGGCGAGCCGGGCAGTCACAAGGTGAGCTACACCGAAGAAGAGGTGTGTTTTCTGCTNGAGGGTAAAGTGGTTGTCAGTGATGAAAATGGCGGNGAAGTGACCCTGTCAAAAGGGGATATGTTTGCCATTCCTGCGGGTTTCAGCGGAACTTGGACGACGGTAGAAACCGCCAAAAAACTCTATGTTGTTTATGAACAGTAGAAGGTTGTAAGTTGTTTCGACGTAAAAAAGGCCAAGTATTGACTTGGCCTTTTTTGTCATGACTGAAAACAAAACGTCTCTAATTCAATCAGTGACTAGATCGCCGAGTACCTCGCGCAACGGCTGTAGATCTTGTTCGAAGTTCTTCCAATAGGCCAGCGCTGACCGGTAGATGGGTTTACGCACTTGCTCAGAGCTAGAGGTCTTCACCGCGCGCTTGGTTTGATGAAAGTTCAAGCAAGCTTCCTCAAATTGAAGATCACAAAAATCGAGTAAGCGATGAACATGGCTCTCCAAATCATCCACCACATCTTCGTATTGCACATCGAGAATTCGCCCCGGAAATTGCTGATGCCAGTGATCCATTAGACGGCGATAATCGACGTAGTAGTGGCCCAAGTCTTCCAGGCTATAGGTGAAGTTTTGTCCCATGGCCCACAACTGCTTGAAGCAGCCGAGACAATTATCCATGGGATGACGCAGAGTATTAATAATCTTTGCATTGGGAAAACAGGCCAAGATCAATCCTATATGGCTGAAATTGTTCGGCAGTTTATCGATAAAGTAAGGAGACTTCTGGATACGATGAGCTTCGGCCTGTTCTAAGTAACGCCGAGCGATGGCGTCAATATGGTTCGGTGTTAGTTGATGGATATTTTGTGGGAATGCCGTTTCTATAATGGGTTCGCGCCCCAAATGCATACCGTGTGCGAGTCGAGGCATATAAGCCAGCTCTTGCGTCCCTTCAATTTTCGAATGACTGGCGAGAATCTGTTCTTGCAGGGTGGATCCAGAGCGCGGTAGGCCCACCACAAAGATGGGCGTCACTGCATCTTGATGAGTTCGCATTAAATGTTGAAGGTTATCGGCGCTGACCTTTTCAATGAGCGAATCTGTAGCTTTTCGGTTGTCGTCAGCACTGTACTCTAATAAACGTTTCTGCACTCTATTGGCTTTGTCATAGCAGGAAAAGGCTTGCGAGTAATTCTTGCGGTGCTCCAGCGCTTTACCCAGCGCGTAACCAAATTGAACCTGGCGTGAGTCACTGAGTTGATCGCTGGAGAAAATACGATCCATGATAGCGACTTCCTCGTCACTAAACTTAAAGGTCTTCATGTCCGACAAGGTCCAATAAGCCTCACCGTAAAGTTCATCATTGGCAATGCAGCGACGCAAGACTTCAATGGCGCGCTCTTGCTCACCGATGGTCTTTAGCGCTAATCCCAGTTGCGCCAAAGCCGGGTTGTGATCGGGGTTCTCTTCCAGAGCTTGTTCAAGTAAGGCAATCGCTTGAGGGTATTGATATTGGCGTGAGTAAGCATCGGCTTTGAGGACTTTGGTTTCAGTCGCTTGTGGATTGATTTCCAAGCTTCGATCAAAACTGGCGTGTGCCGCATCGATTTCATCTTGAATTACTTTGGCTCTGCCTAAGCCGTTCCACGCTCGCCAGTTCTCTGGAATTCTCTTTACGACTTGTTGAAACAACGCGGCTGCACGACGCGCTTGACGCGCCGATACCGTGTGTTCGGCCAGTAGGCTGATAATGGCCAAATTACCAGGGTCTTTTTCTAGAATAGTCTGGCAGGTCTTGTCGAAGGTTTCTGATTGGTCGCGATGTTGATCGAAGGCTTGTTTGACCAATTCTGCCACTTCCGCACGTTCGGCAAAGGTTTTGCTTAACGCCTTGGCTTTGTCTTTGTAGCCCGCGGCTTCATAAGCTTCAAATAGAGTCCGCTTGGCGGCGTGCAAACGTGGATCGAGTTGACAGGCTTGTTCAAGGTGATCGATGGCTTTCTGTCGTAAGCCGGAATCAAAATACAAACGGCCAAGATCCATGTGGGCGTGGGCGTAATCCGGTGCCGCGTCCAACGCTGCCAAAAAGGCTTTTTCTGCCTCTTGGTTGTTGTTGTGTTCGACTTGAATTTGCCCGTAGAGACGCAGCGTGTTGACCTCTTTAGAATTAAGCTGCAGCAATTTTTTACACAGTGCTTCTGCGCTATCAAATTGCTTTTGCTTAAAATGGTTGAGGGCTTGAAAGAAGACTTCTCTGGGGTTCATAGATTCTATCCAGAAGCGATTTTAAGGCAGTATTACATCGTCGTGAAGCAATGTCACTGTTGAAATCAGTGCGATATTTGACGCGAAAAAAAGCCGGCAAAAGCGAAGCTTAAGCCGGCTGCAGTTAACAACAAATTGTCGATTTAGAACTCGTAACCCAAGCTAAAACCAACGCGACGAGGTTCGGTCACTCCCACCGTGTGCGCTGGTAGGTTCGCATCAGCGGCAACGGGAGAGGCGGTGTCAAACATGTCTTCGTCGGTGAGGTTGGTTACCCACAGAGAGGCCGTCCAGTTATCGTTGCTGCGATAGCCGATCCGCAAGTTAGTCTCGACAAAGTCATCGGTTTCGTAGCGTTTATCACCGCTGAAATCACCAAAACCTGGACCGCCTTCGTCGTAGAAGTTCTCCAGCGTGATGTAGGCGTCGCCTGAGTCCATGGGGTAGGTGTAGGTGGCAACCAGCGAGGAGCTGAATTCAACTGTCCCCGGCAACTGTGCTCCTTTCTTACAGTCCACAGCCGCACAGAACTCTTCGTTGGGGTCGTCCAGTTCGGTATCGGCGAAGGCTAAGCCCCAGTAGATATCGAGGTTTTCGGTGGGCAGCAAGCGCATGCTGATTTCTACACCTTCACCTGTGGCATCACCGGAATTGGCCAATCGAATTTGCGCGCCTTGGGCGTAGACTGCCTGCATACCTTCAAACTTGTAGTTGTAGTAGCTGGCATCAACTTGGAAGCGATCATCCCACCAAAAAGATTTGATCCCAATCTCATAACTGGTGACTTCTTCTTCGTCAAATTCGCTGAGACCCGCCGCAAAATCTACCGAAGCGTCGAGATCGGTAGGATCTGAACCGTCCAGTACTTCGATATCAAAGGTATTGAAACCGCCGGCTTTGTAACCGGTAGACACGTTCATGAAGGCGCTAACACTCTCATTGATGTCGTAGTTAACCGCGATACGGGCCGAGACATTTTCCCAGGTTTGATCACCTTCAATGAAGTCGGAACTGTAGAAGGGGAAGCTGTACCAGAAGTAGTTGCGATCTTGTCCGCCGAATTTGGTTTTGAAGTCGCGGCTGTCTTCGGTGTAGCGAGCGCCCACCGTGATATCGAGTTTATCGGTGGCTTCCCAGGTGGCGTCACCGTAGACACCCCAACCATCGTAGTCACCTTCGGCGTCGACCGAATCGTTGCGTTCGCCAATGCCTGGGCCGTAGGAGGCGTAGCTAAAATAGTCATAGTAGCTGGCGCAGTCGGTAACATAATCCACTGCAGCTTGGCCATAATACGCACCGTAAGCGGCGGCAAATGAGGAGGCGCACATCAAATCTTCATCGTAGGTTTGATCGTAGTGGACTTTGATTTCTTCACGATAGGCCGAAGCACCTAAGAACCAAGTGACGGGACCGTCACCGTCGTAGTTCAGACGAAACTCTTGACTGGCGTAATCCTGCTCTTGATCTTGAAAGTAAGAAAATAGGTGAGCATCAGTGCCGTCGAAATCTTCGACGTAGGTGTAATTGCTGCCGCGAATACCGGTGATCGAGGTGAGGCTGTAGCTGTCGCTCAGATCAAACTCCAAGGTCAGGGTTGCACCCCAGACTTCACCTTCATCAACCTGTTCATCGCTGGGGATGTCGGAGCGGATTTCGTCTTTACCCACATTGATACTGTTCAGGCCGGCCATGCCCAATCCGGTACTGATATCCGAGCCATCGTCATAGGCGCGGTAGATGGTGGGCGCGACTTCACGGTCTTCGTATTCGAGGACTAGGTTACCGCTGAAGGAATCCCCTTCATAGGCAAAGGTCGCGCGAGCGGCGAGCACATCTTCACCACCGAGCTTGCCGCCGTCAGTAACGTTCTTGATGTAATCGTCTTGCTCGCGCTGATAGATGGCAAAGCGTGAGCTGAGATTTTCTGTCAGAGGAGCGTTCAGGACACCGGTGAATTCCTGATAGCCATCTTCACCGACGCTGATGTCGACGCTGCCACCAAACTCGCTGTCGGGTTTGGCGGTGTGCATGCTGATGGCACCCGCTGAAGCGTTGCGACCAAACAGAGTCCCCTGTGGGCCTTTGACGACTTCTACCCGCTCCATGTCGAACAGGCTGGTGACTGCTGCACCGGTGCGTCCGAGATAAACACCGTTGAAGTAGGTGCCCACGGATGGCTCGGCGCCAATACCAAAGCCATTGGTACTGATGCCACGAATGTTGATGGAATCCATGAAGCTGTCGTTACTGTTACCGGACATACCTGGGGTTAACACCGCCAGTTGCTTGGAGTCATCAATTTGGGCGTCTTTCATCATCTCGCCACTGAAGGCAGAAACGGTGATCGGCACTTCCTGCAGCGTCTGTTCACGCTTCTGGGCGGTGACGGTGACTTCTTCGATGGCCCAGCTGCCTTCTTCGGCATTGGCAAAGCTGCCGCTGAGTGCGATGGCACTGCTGACGGCAAGCGTCAGTGAGTGTCGCTTAAAGCGAGACGGTTTTTTCATGGTGCTCTTCCTCTATAGATGCAAAGGTTTGTTTTTATCTTCTCTAAAGCTTTGTGGTCTTTTTTTTATAAGAGCTATTCTTCGAAAGACATCTACAATTTGTCTCTCAAAGAGTAGTACAACATACCCGCGACTAATCCTGGCCAGCGCAATAAGGTGCCGCCAGGAAAAGTGTGGGTGGGGTAATCGGCCATCACATCGAAGCGTTCGGCGGTTCCCGCAACGGCTTCAGCGAGCAGTTT
Source organism: Cellvibrionaceae bacterium (assembly GCA_002707785.1). Classification (GTDB taxonomy): domain Bacteria; phylum Pseudomonadota; class Gammaproteobacteria; order Pseudomonadales; family Cellvibrionaceae; genus Pseudomaricurvus. The sequence goes on from PANW01000029.1 coordinate 48,490, forward strand.
GCCCGCCATGGTGGCGGTGGGAACACCGTGACCGGAGTATCCCTGGGCGTAGAAGACGTTGTCCTCCAAGCGCCCAAAATGAGGCATACGGTTGAGCGTGATGGCAAGTGTGCCGCCCCACGCGTAATCAATTTGGGTGTTTGCCAGCTGTGGGTAAACGCGCAGCATGTATTTGCGAACAAAACTCTTCATGTCTCTTGGAAAGCGGCTGGTGTAATTTTCGCCGCCACCAAATAGCAAGCGATTATCAGCTGACAGCTTCCAATAGTTAATGACAAACAGAGCATCAGAGACAGACGTATTGTCTCGAATCAGTTCCCGACACATCGCATCGCTGAGGGGTTCAGTGGCCAAGACAAAATTGNTGATGGGCATAATTTTGCCCGCCATTTTNGGNTCTAGTTTGCCCAGATACCCATTGCAGCCCAAGATGACGTATTTGCAGTGAACCTGACCGNCAGNGGTTTTAACCACGGGATTGGCGGATTTGGTGTACTCNGTGACGCGGCTGTTTTCACAAATTCGAACGCCGGCTTTGGCAGCCGCTGCGGCTAATCCTAAGGCGTAATTGAGGGGGTGCAAGTGACAGGAAAAGGTGTCGTAGGTGCCGCAATGGTAGTTTTCTGACCCAACCTGCTCGCGCGTTTCATCGCGATCCATAAACCGCATCTGTTCGAAACCGTAGCGATCGCGCAGGTGTTCGACTTCTTCGCGGTACTCGTCGGCATCGTCNGCACGGTGGCTGACATGAATGGCNCCGGGAGTAAGATCGCAGTCNATCTGGTGTTTNTCAACCAAGTCTTTAACCGTTTGCACGGCTTCGAGGCCCATTTCCCAGAAGACTTTAGCGCGCTCTTTGCCCACCTTGTCTTCCAGTACATCTTGACCGACCCGTTGGCCTAAGCCTACGTGACCACCGTTGCGACCGGAGGCACCCCAGCCGACTTTCTCTGCCTCCAATAGGGTGACCTGATAGCCACGCTCTGCTAAATGCAGAGCTGCGGAAAGTCCTGTATAGCCGCCACCAATGACGCAAACGTCGGTCTGGTGATCGCCTTCTAGCGCCGGATAATCTTGAAGATCATTGGCGGTTGAGGCGTAGTAAGAGTCGATATGACGAGCTTTATGCATTGCATCCACGTGTGCGAAATACCTTAAATCAAGTCAGCAGTTCAGCCTATTGCTGGACCATTGAGCGAAAAGCTATGAATTAAATACCGAGCTTATNTTCAACTTATATTGAACATTAATTCGGTTTATGGCTAAATCATAAATGCCTGATGATCATTTAGCAACCATCTACCGCGAATAGAATGTGTGTTATAAAAAAGAAGATCTTCAGTACAAAAAGTTAATTCAGCTTCACCGAGAGACATCTAGGTGCAAAAAGTACAATAATTGAGTTGATGAAAGGCGAAGGTTTATGACGATGAGTGAAACGGCTCCAGTTCACAGTAAGTCCATTTCTTGGTTTCAGATTTTTAAGTATGGCGTCTATGGCCTGCTGACGATCAATGCCTTCTTGTTTTTCCAAGAAGACTATCTCGCTTCCTCCCACGTGTTTGCACAAGGCATCAGTTTAAGTCAGTTGATTGAAGCTTATGCGGCGACCATTGATACCGCCTCATGGATNGTATTGTTGTTGATCTTTGAGCTGGAAACTCGGGTGATTGAAGATGACAAGCTAAAGGGCTCGGTGAAATGGTCTCTCACGGCCTTAAAACTGTTGTGTTATACGATCATTACCTACGCGGTCTACGGCTATTTAAATAAATATATGTTGATGCACAGTTTTGAAGCATCATCGGTAGTGAATCTGTGTCAGCAAGCTGCCAGTTCCCTGTCCTTCATGACGGATTTGGATGAGTATGAAGTGGTGACTGCCGCCAATTGCGCTCAATTAAGTGGAGCTGAGAGTTTTGTCAGCTTGCCAAACAGTGCCATCGTTGCCGACAGTGATACCTTGGCCGGCGCTCAGTGGTTGGCGTTGATTGATGTGGTCAATGCGGTGGATTGGTTGTTTGTGGTACTCATTTTGGGGCTGGATGTTTGGTTGCAGATGAAAGGTCGCTTGACCGATAAGATGATAAAAATTACCGCGGTGGTGAAAGCCCTACTGTATTTCGTGCTGCTGGTTTGCGCTGTGTTGTGGGGGCTCGATGGGGATTTTCTGGATTTTTGGGATGCCTTTTTATGGATCGTGGCGTTTGTGTTCATTGAGTTGAATTTGTTCGAGTGGCACACCGAGGTTGAAGAGGCCGGCGCTGAAACTGTCTAAAAATCGTGACTTAGCCGTGATGGGGTAAAGCAGAGATCGATCGCTCTACTCCGGAATAACAAAGGCCGCAATCGCGGCCTTTGTCGTTTTTGCCTCAATGAAACATAACGTCGATAGAAATCATCAGTCCAATTGCAGTTGTTCTTCGACCGCTCGAATGGCGGCGTCCATAGCGCCATTGACGTAGGCGAAGGCCGAGGCATCGGCGTTGGCAATGGAGATGCGGTGCATTTGCTGGCGGCCGATGATGTGCGGGCCTTGAGTGGGATTCCAGTGTGCGGGATCGAACAACTCATTGTACTCGTAGCTGTAACCATGGGGCCATCGATTCACCGTTATCGCCTCAATATCACGCTCAACATCAAAGCCTACGGATCCCAGAGCTCCATCGAGATGACTGAACAGATCGTCTTCATAGTCTTCAAAGGCGAGTTGANAAATTTTTTGACGACCGGCTTTGTGTTGCTCTCGACCACTGAGGCCACGATGCGGCACCGTTGGCGTCATGGCCGCATGCAGTAATATCGGTTGATCAGGTGAAGACGAGAATTGGTAGTCGCCCATACTCACTGGAAAATCCAATTCGATGGAGTGAAAAAGATCCGCTTTAGGAATTTGTAGGTGATGGTAGCCCAGCTGTTTGAAGGCGCGCCAATTGCGGATGGCAACATTGGCGTAAACCAAGGGGACTTTCTCGGCGTATTCGATTCCCTGCCGTTGCGCGTCGCTCACATGGGGGCAGATATGTGGAATGATGCTNTTGTTGCAGGCGAGGATGACGTGTTGCCCGCGCACTCGATGGACTTGATTGTCTTGTACGTAAGTGACCTCAACACTGCCTCGGTCTGCGCCGTGCTCCACTCGTATTGCGGTGGCGTTTAATCGAATTCGGCATGGCGATGAGTCTTGATCCAACTGCTGGTAATCCACCCTGTTGGTGACCCACTCTTCCATGCTGTGGCCATTCATGGCCGCCGGTATGAGATACTGAACCAACGCCCGNGCAATGGTGGCGTTGCCGTCGGGAAAGTGAAAGATGTAGGGCTCTTCAGGGCCTTCACCNTCATCAAAGTCAGACACGGCTAGCCCGAGCCTGTGGGTGCCGGGCATGCCCAAACGAATGGCTTCCAGTACCGACAGTGCGTCCCAGCCCAAGCCCCAGAGCCCGTGCGAGCTATTGTTAAAAACATCAATAGCGGTTTGAGAAAGCTGCGCATACCGTTTGAGAAAGTCTGCGTAACTGAGCGTACGCAATTGTTCAATCTTTTGTTCACGACTCCAGGCTCTCAATAGAGGTTCGTCAGTGTCTATGTAGTTGATCAGTGCGTCTCGATCTAGNNGGGGTATGGGCAGTTGCGCCAGAGCACGAGAGACAAANTTGTCATCGNTTGTGCTCCANGAAAATGGATTGTCTACCACTTTATCAACGTCGAAATATTTTTGACTAAAGTACAGCCCCTGCTTTAGCTGGTGGCGTTGATAGAATTGTTGATCAAAATAGTCATAGAACTTTTTAGTGTCGATGCCGAGATCTTTTAGCACTTGGCGAGATTGTTGGGAGTAGCTAGAGGGGGTGTCGATGGACTGGCTGCCGCCATAGCCAATGAGTTGTTGGCCTTTTACCTGAAATTCATTGCGCTTGGCATGACCGCCAAAATCATCGTGATTATCCAATACAAGAATTCGTGCAGCCTTGCCGGCTTCTTGCTTGAACTTCATCGCCGCGGTGAGCCCTGAGATGCCTCCACCCACCACCACAAGATCGTAGTCTCTGTCCGTTTGTGAAACGGGTCTGGGCCATTGTTTTCCCTTCCATGCCAACGCGTGGGCGACTTCGAAGGCGCCTGGGTGCGCGCCTCGCAATCCGTTTAACTTTGGCGGGTACTCGTTGGGCGACAAACTTGAGGCATGGGATCTGTGTGGCAAGACACTGAGCAAACCCAGCCCAGCGCCTTGAATAGCGGCGCCGTTGAGAAAATCGCGACGAGTAATGCTGTGGCGTTTTTTAGACATGGGAACTTCCAACTCGTCTCAGTTATTCGATCGGTGCATCGGCTGAATAGATGACATAGATTTTGGTATAACCCTCAGTTTCCCAAATGCCTTTCCATTCCTTCGAGAGAGTCACAGAGTCACCCGCATTGATCACAGTGACGGTGCCGTCGCTGGAGGTGAGTGTTACGCTGCCTTTGAGAAAGTGCATGTATTCATCCACTCCGTAGGCGTCCTCAATAACGAATCGTCCTGCGGGTGCCTGATACATGCCCGATACAAACTTCTTGTCGCTGCTTAGCAGAGAAACAACATCTAATACCTTTCCAGCCTTGGTGTCTTCGACATGTAACTGCGGACATTGAAAGATCGCCCCGGCTATGTCTTGTTGCTTCATGACTGCGGGNTAGTGTGGTGCTNTCGGTAGTTGCNNNNGCCGTTGAAGCGCAAGCTAGTGCAAANAAAGTGGCTGTTAATTGAGTTTTCATGATCACCCTCTTATCGAATAATTATTCGGTTTATTATCTGAGGGCAAATTACAGAAGTCAAAAAAAAGCGCTATCAATATATTTGATAGCGCTTTCTCGGCAATGAATAGACCTGACGTTAAAACATGGTTTTTCGACGCAGTCGTTTTATTTCATCCGCGCGACGACTGAAGCTAAGATCTTGATGGGTGCCAAACACGCTCTTATCGATGTTGACGCTCAAGTGTTTGATGCCTACCGCAAACTGACCTGAGGGGGAGCCGTCCACACGAATGGCGATGGTATATTCTTTGCCGGCTTGTAGGCGTTTATGCTGGGGCGTAACACTCAATATGGGGTATTGATTACCGCGGCTATCGGTAATTTCGAATAGGTTAAAATGTGAGAGTTTAGCATCGACACCATCGCTGTAGCTCGATACATCGACCTTAAGGTTAAAAACGGTTTGCGATGTGTGGCGAGTGTTTTTCCCGACTTTTTCTTTGTAAAACTCAGTGACGATATCGCCCAGCTGCACGTCTAGGGCTTCGGTACGGACTTGTTCTTTGTTAACGACTGGAGCATTACCGATAAACTCCCAGCTGCCATTTTCTTTTAAGCGCACGCGGGTGCCATCTTCACTGGTGGCAAAGCGATCGGTTGATTTGTATTCCCATGAACCATTGTCTTTCAGGATGATCTCACGACCGTCATCGCCAGTGGCGTCACGCTCTGCGTAAGCGAGCGTTGATAACAAACTTAATAGGAGGGTGGCAATGGGGCGAGTAGAGATTAAAGGTTTTGGCACGGTGTCGTCCTTACTGGTTTTCGTGAGTGTCGCGATTGTATAGCAAAATTCAAACCAAGTACTATTGGTTCGGCCGTTGATCCGTGCCTTTAGGTTTATAGAACCCTATTTTGAGGAAGCTTACAGATCGAGGCTGTCCAGCAAGCTGTCGAGGGTCTCGCGGCCTCTGGCGAAGTTCTTTTCGGGGCAGTGCTCGCCAAAGCCTTCTCGTTCGATGTCGTCTACAGGCAGCTCCTCCAGAAAGCGACTGGGGGTTGTTTCCCAGACTTCACCAAATTGTTTGCGCTTACCGGCTAGTGTCATGTGCAGAACTTTCTTGGCACGGGTAATCCCCACGTAGGCCAAACGTCGCTCTTCTTCGACATTGTCTTCTTCGATACTGGAGCGATGGGGTAGCAGGTCTTCTTCCATGCCGACTAAAAAGACGTAGGGAAATTCGAGTCCCTTGGAGGCGTGTAGAGTCATTAATTGTACTTGATCGAGATCTTCTTCCTCTTCTGATTGGCGTTCGAGCATATCGCGCAAGAGGAGCTTATTGATGGCATTTTCAAGGCTGCCGCTACCGTCTTCGGCATCATCGCGTTCGATGATCGTGCGAATGGAGTCCACTAGGTACCAGACATTCTCCAAACGTTTTTCCGCAACTTTGGGGCTTGAGGCATTCTGGTGTAACCAAGATTCGTAGTCGATGTCTTCAACCATTTCTCTTACCGCACCGACCGGGTCTGAGCCGCGGGAGTTTTCTCCCACCAGCAGCAACCAGTGACTGAAGCGCTGGATTCTCTCTAAGCTCTTTTTGGGAATATGGCTTTGCACCCCGAGCTCTTGGCAGGCGGCGAATAGACTGATTTCTCGCTCGGTGGCATAACGCCCCAAGGCTTCCAATGTGCCGGTGCCGATTTGTCGACGCGGCGTATTAATGATGCGCAAAAAGGCATTGTCATCATCGGGGTTAATTACCAATCTGAGATAGGCCAGTATGTCTTTGATTTCGGTTTTGGAAAAAAACGAGGTGCCGCCACTGATGGTGTAGGGAATTTGGTGCTGCTGAAGTTTAAGTTCCAGAAGGCGCGCTTGGTGATTGCCGCGATACAGAATGGCGAAGTCGCCAAAATGTGCGTTGCGATTGTGTCTTTGAGTAAAGATCTCTGTGGCCACTCGCTCCGCTTCCGCGTCTTCGTTAGCGCAGCGAATCACGCGCAAGGACTCTCCCATGCCCATCTCACTCCACAGCGCTTTATCAAAATCGTGAGGGTTGTGGGCAATGAGGTGGTTGGCGCATTTCAGGATACGACTGGTGGAGCGATAGTTTTGTTCCAGCTTAATGAGTTTCAGCGTGGGGAAGTCTTGGCGCAGCAGCGACAGGTTTTCAGGTCGTGCACCGCGCCAGGCGTAGATGGATTGGTCATCGTCACCAACAACGGTTAACGCGCCGCGATCGCCTATCAACAATTTAACCAATAGATACTGACTGGAGTTCGTGTCTTGGTACTCGTCCACCAGTAGATAGCGAATTTTGCGCTGCCAACGTGCCAGAACGTCTGCGTTGTCCATAAACAACTGCGCGGGGATTAAGATTAAATCGTCGAAATCCACGGCATTGTAGGCCAACAGTGCTGAATTGTAGCGCTTGTAGATGTGGGCGATTTTTTCTTCGCCCTCATTCTGAGCCTTGCTGATGGCCTCTGCGGGTGACAGCAGGTCGTTCTTCCAATTGGAAATCTGATGCTGAACCAAATCTAGGTGATCACTGTCGAGATCACCTTCTTTGAGCATCAGCTCCTTGAGTAGGGATTTGGCGTCTTCCGCATCAAAGATTGAAAACCCAGGCTTGAAACCCAGTGTTTTATGCTCTTTGCGGATGATATTGAGTCCTAGATTGTGAAAGGTGGAGACGGTCAGCCCTTTGCTGGCGGTCCCTTTTACCAACCCCGAGACTCGCTCCTTCATTTCTCGAGCGGCCTTGTTGGTAAAGGTCAAGGCCGCAATATGGCGAGCTTGCATACCACACTCTTCAATCAGATAGGCAATTTTACGGGTAATCACACTGGTCTTACCACTGCCCGCTCCTGCCAGCACCAGACTGGGCCCGTCAATGTAGTGTACGGCTTCGCTTTGACGGGGGTTGAGTTTGGACATGGTACTGAGGTGCTCAAAAAAGGGTGATGACAGAGGAGCGGCATTGTAGCAAGCTATGGGCGCCTCACAAACCGATTAAGTGGAGCGATTGCACAAAAAATCAACATTGGATATAGCGAAAACAAGACAAATATTTATAGCGAAGGAACATGTAGTCATATGAAGCCATTGACGGTTTATTCTGCTTTTGCGCTGGTGTAGAGTGATTCTCATTACAACAATAGACAATCAAACTTGGCATACGGAATCGCCAACGAGAGTGACATGGAACCGATGATAAAGATTTTACTGATCGATAAGTCTCAGTCCGAATTCAGACTGATTGGTCAGCTTTTGTCGAAGATTCACCATACCGACTATCAACTCACGTGGGTGGATCGCCTTGACCGCGCGTTAGAAGAAGCCTTGTCTGATGATTTTGATGTCATACTGCTGGACTATCTCTGGGAGAATGGCAACGGCAGCGACATTTTAAATGGAGCGCGCGCGCAAGGCTGCAAAGTTCCGATCATTGTCATGACCGACGAAATGGAATTCGATGTCGATCACTCGGCCATTCGCTATGGTGCCTCCGACTACCTGATCAAAGGACGTATCGACAGTCAATTGCTCGAGCGTACCTTGCGCTACGCGATGGAACGTAAAGCGGTCGAACTCAAGCTCGCAAAGCTCGCTCACTACGACCCGCTCACTGGTATTCCCAACCGTATTTTGTTTCGCGACCGTTTAGAGCACGCGGTGGAGCTGTCAGAGCGCGATGGTGTCGGTTTTACCCTCATGTATTTGGATCTGGATGGATTCAAAAAAATTAACGATACCTTTGGTCATGATGCCGGTGATGAATTGATTCGTACCTGCGCGACGCGGTTGTGTGAATGTATGCGCAAAAGTGATTCGGTGGCGCGGATCGGCGGCGATGAGTTCACGCTGTTGTTGGAAAACTTAGACTCCCCTACCGACATTGCCCACATCGCTCAGAAGGTCATTGAAGTGATTTCCAAACCTATGCAAGTCGGTAGTCATCAGGTGATGGTGGGCTGCAGTGTCGGTATAGCGATTTATCCCGAAGCCGGAACTGATATCAATACCTTGCAGAAAAACGCCGATATGGCCATGTATCAAGCCAAGCAACAAAAAGGCAGTCGCTACCACTTTTTCACGGAAGCTCTCAATCATGAGGCGCACCGTCAGCTGCTATTGGAAACTGAATTGCGTGCGGCTCTGCGGCGTGAGGAGTTCACTGTGTTCTATCAGCCGCGGGTGGATATTCAATCGGGAGAAGTCCGAGGTTTTGAAGCGCTGCTGCGCTGGAACCATCCACAGCGGGGCGTTTTGTATCCGCCAGATTTTATGGATGTTGCCGAAGATACCGGTTTGATTATTCCGATTGGCTATTGGGTTTTTCATCGCGCCTGTCAGGATTTGAAAGTTCTTAAAGAACAGCGGCAAATGGATTTGTCTATGGCCGTCAACTTGTCGATTCGCCAATTCAATGATGATAAGTTGGTGGAACGCATTGCTTCGATTATCAAAGACGTGGGCGTAGATGGCCGAGACATAGAGTTTGAATTGACCGAAACCGCGATCATGGAGAATATTGAAAAGGTGGCTCTCTGCATGCGCGCCCTCTCTCACCTAGGTTGTGAATTTTCCTTAGATGATTTCGGTAGTGGTTATTCTTCCTTCATGCATCTGCAGCGGCTGCCGATTTCGGCGCTGAAGATTGATCGTTCATTTGTTGCCGATATTCTCAATCGACAAGAGGATGCCGATTTGGTGGCGGCGATGATTACATTGGCGAACAGCCTCAATAAAACCATCATTGCCGAAGGTGTTGAAGACTTGGATCAAGTTGATTTGTTGAAAAAATTTGGCTGCGACCAAGTGCAGGGGTTCTATTTTGGTCGACCCAGTGAGCGCGAAAGCCTGTGGCATAATTCTGAGGTTCCAGTCAGTTCACATTCTTCCTATGGCGAAGTCAGAGTGTCACAGTAACCCTCCTATTCCCTAAGTCATATTAGCTGGAGCGATCCAAACCGCGATAGCTGAAGGCCTCCATAATATGTTCATTGCAAAGTTCATCACTGTTGGCGAGATCGGCAATGGTGCGAGCCACTTTCACAATTCTATGCAGCACCCGGGTGGAAAACCCCATACGTAACATGGCGTTTTCCAACAGTTGTTGTTGGGTTTTGGTCAGCGGACAGATACGGTCGAGATCGGCACTACTCAAGCCGCTGTTGGCGCAGCCCTGACGATTGTGTTGGCGCTGATGAGCGAGTTCCACTCGAGTCCGAACGGTGTTGGAGTTCTCTCCGCTGCGCGGGCTATAGAGCTCTCCCTGTTTCAATGCGAGTACCGGTACGTGCAAGTCAATGCGATCTAACAGTGGGCCGGAAATACGATGACGGTAGCGCTGAACCTGATCGGCACTGCAGCGACAGCGTTGGCGCTGGTTGTTGTCGGGATTGTGTTCTCCGTGAAAACCGCAGGGACAAGGATTCATCGCTGCGACCAGCTGAAATTGCGCGGGAAATTCAACCTGCGCCGTAGCTCGTGAAATTCGAATAGAGCCACACTCCATGGGTTCACGCAGTACTTCCAGAACGCGTCGCTGAAATTCGGGCAATTCATCGAGAAACAGCACACCTCGGTGAGCCAGTGAAATCTCTCCAGGTTTTGGGCTGGAACCGCCACCGACTAACGCCGCGGCTGAGGCCGTGTGGTGTGGCGCTGCGAAAGGGCGAATTGGATAGCCGTTAGTTTGTGGATGCTGTGATAGAGATTGTACGCAGGCCACTTCTATGGCATTGGATTTGGTCAGTGCCGGCATTAACCCAGGCAGTCTAGAGGCGAGCATGGACTTGCCCGTCCCCGGTGGCCCGAAGAGCAGTAGGTGGTGTTGTCCTGCGGCGGCGATTTCCAAGGCGCGTTTGGCTTGAGTCTGTCCGCGCACATCACTCAAATCTAGATGATCATTGGCGCTGGGCTGCTCGTCGAAGTGAGTGGGTTGGAGTGGTTGTAGCACAGAGTGTCCATTGAGATGCGCGCAAACCTCTAGCAGCGTGTTGGCACAGAACACTTCTACGGTGTCGGCCAATGCGGCCTGTGGGGCATTGTGCGAGGGGCAGAAAAAATGCCTTTGGCTGTGCCCACAGGCGAGAGCGGCGGGTAGGCATCCGGCAACGGCTCGAATTTCTCCGTTGAGTCCAAGTTCCCCCATGAATTCATAGGTGTTGAGTGTCTCTGCCGAAAGCTGTTGTGACGCGGCTAGAATGCCCAAGGCAATAGGGAGATCGAATTGGCCGCCGCTTTTGGGCAAATCCGCTGGCGCTAAATTGACTGTGATGCGACGGGCGGGAAACTCAAAGCGGCTGTTGATAATGGCGCTGCGGACTCGGTCTCGGGATTCTTTGACTGCGGTTTCTGCCATACCGACAATGGACAGTGATGGCAATCCGTTGGAGAGATGAACTTCTACGGCAACGCTGGGCGCTTCCAGCCCCAGTCGCGCACGAGAGAAAACTGTAGCCAGTGACATGGGCGGTTCCTATCCGCGAAATGTGGTCATTTAGGCTAATCAGAATTGGGAGGGGCGACCAGTGGGCATGACGCTCGATCAAAGCCCACATAGCGAAACACTGGGGTAATCTCATGCCTAAGTATGTGAGCTTTTGTCAGACCATACGCTAGGTTTACGCAATCCGGTCGGCGGTCGGGTGTTACTTTTCTTGGTTCGATGCCGCAGTGGATTGCTGTTCCAGCTCTGTGAGCTGCGCCTGCAAACTTTCTAGCTTTTCTCGCGTTCGCAGCAACACCGCTTGCTGTGCGTCGAATTCCTCACGCGAGACTAAATTCATTTTTCGCACAGCACTCTCTAACAGTGATCTGAGCTCTTTTTCTGGAAGATCTGCAGTGCTAGTGGGAATGGCAGTTTTCAAATCATGGAGAAGACTGTGAGTGAGCTGTTCAAACATGGTAACCCTCTGATGTGAGTCGGTGAAGATGTGAGGCTATGTCTCGACTGGGTGGTCGCAGACTGGCTTTGATCGGTCTCTAACTAGGCCTTCTCAAACGCACGGCACACCGAAAATCTGTGATGACAGAGTTTACCCCAGTTGCTTCAAAAGTGGTTGCCCCTATTTTGCACCAACTTGGTGCTGTAGTTGGTGCGCCGCTCAAAATCATGCACTGAGACTGGGCTTTGGCGCGTGGTCATACATAGGTGGTTGATCTGTTTTAGTGCGGGCGTGTCGTATCTTATTGATTTATAAGTGATTTTAAAAGTTGGCAAGCAATGTGCAGTTACAGGGCAAGTCGATGGGCGAATAGAAAATTGTTTCAAACAATCATCGCCTGTCTTGATAGAACAACTTAATCAAAACGAAAACGAGAGGAAAGAACATGAAAAAGTTAACTCAATTGGCTGCTGCCATTGCCATGACCGCTGGTGCTATGAGCGCCGCTCCTGTAATGGCTGAAGGCAGCTGGTCTGCCAACATTGGCTTTGCCTCTGAGTACTACTACCGCGGCATTAAGCAAGACGAAAGTGCTGCATCTGGCGGAATTGACTACGAAAATGGCGGTTTCTACGCTGGTGTTTGGACCTCTTCTGTAGATGATGGTGATGAAGACTCCGGTTTGGAAGTCGACGGCTACTTCGGTTATGGCATTGAAACTGAGTCTGGTTTTGGCGCTAGCTTAGGTTTCACTACCTACCAATACACCGAGAACGAATTCGATACTGAATACAACGAAGTTAACCTGAACTTGAGCTACGGCATTGCTAGCTTGGAGTACTCCGTTGGTGAGCACGATGTTGAAGCTGGTGATGATGAAGATTACACCTTCGTAGCGCTGACTCTTGAGCATAATGGCTTCTACGGTACTTACGGCTCATTCAGCAATGACTGGGAAGGCGATTACGTTGAACTGGGTTATGGTACTGAAGTTGCTGGTTTCGACGCTGGTGTTGCTTTGATTTTCGGCAGTGATGATCTAGGCGTTGAAGGTACTGAGGGTGATAACGACGAAGCAATCGTATTCACCATTGGCAAGTCTTTCGATCTGTAAGACTCGCACAAATAATTGCCGGGCCTAGTGCCCGGCCGTTTTATCTTAAAGGCGCGACGTCGCGTCATTAAAGGAGCTCAAAAATGAAACTGGTAACAGCAATCATCAAGCCTTTTATGCTGGACGCGGTTCGTGAAGCGCTTTCAGAAATTGGTGTGCAGGGTATCACTGTCACCGAAGTGAAAGGTTTTGGTCGTCAGAAAGGTCACACCGAACTCTACCGTGGTGCAGAGTACGTTGTGGATTTTCTACCAAAAACCAAATTGGAAGTTGCTATTAGCGACGACCAAGTCGATACCGTTGTTGAAGCGGTCAGTAAAGCGGCTCACAGCGGAAAAATTGGTGACGGCAAAATCTTTGTCTCATCTCTGGAACAAGTTGTTCGTATCCGTACCGGTGAAACTGGTGAAGACGCGCTGTAAGGCATTGGCCTACAGTCCATGAATAACCAATCGAACACATAACTATTTAAATTCTCCCGGAGAAACTCAATGGAAAACTCAATTTTCGAATTGCAGTATGCCTTGGACACCTTTTATTTTTTGGTGTGCGGTGCACTGGTAATGTGGATGGCAGCTGGTTTTGCCATGCTCGAAGCGGGTCTGGTCCGCTCAAAAAATACCACTGAAATTTTGACTAAGAACGTGGCACTGTTTGCCATCTCTTGCACCATGTATTTGGTGTGCGGTTACGCCATCATGTACGGCGGTGACTACTTCCTGTCGACCATTACTGGTGACGGTGTAACCGGTGCTGACGAGCCTGCGTCTTACGCGCCTTCTGCTGATTTCTTCTTCCAGGTTGTGTTTGTTGCAACTGCTATGTCTATTGTTTCTGGTGCCGTTGCTGAGCGCATGAAGCTGTGGGCCTTCTTGGCATTCGCAGTTGTTATGACCGGTTTCATCTACCCAATGGAAGGTAGCTGGACTTGGGGTGGCAACGCGGTATTCGGCATGTACAACCTAGGCGACCTCGGCTTCCTCGACTTTGCAGGTTCCGGTATCGTTCACATGTCAGGTGCTGCTGCTGCTTTGGCTGGTGTACTGTTGCTGGGCGCTCGTAAAGGCAAGTACGGCAAAAACGGTGAAGTTAACGCGATTCCTGGTGCAAACCTGCCGTTGGCGACTTTGGGTACTTTCATCCTGTGGATGGGTTGGTTCGGTTTCAACGGTGGTTCTGTATTAGCAACCGCATCTGTTGAGTCTGCCAACGCTGTTGCCATCGTATTCATGAACACCAACGCTGCTGCTGCGGGTGGTTTGATTGCTGCGCTGATCGTTGCTCGCATCTTGTTCGGTAAAGCGGATCTGACCATGTCTTTGAACGGTGCTTTGGCTGGTTTGGTTGCCATTACCGCCGGTCCTGACACTCCATCTGCTTTGCAGGCGACTCTGTTCGGTGGTCTGGGTGGCGTTCTGGTTGTCTTCAGTATCCTGACTTTAGACAAGCTGAAAATTGATGACCCTGTTGGTGCTATCTCTGTTCACGGTGTTGTCGGTCTGTTGGGTCTGCTACTGGTACCTGTGACTAACTCTGATTCCTCTTTCACTGGCCAGTTGATTGGTGCCGCAACCATCTTTGTATGGGTGTTTGTAGCGTCTCTGGTAGTTTGGGGCATCATCAAAGCCGTTATGGGTATCCGTGTAACCGACGAAGAAGAGTTCAACGGTGTGGATATCGCTGAGTGCGGTATGGAAGCTTACCCAGAGTTCACCAGCAAATAAGTGAATCCTGAGTAACCACTCGAAAAACCCGGTTGGAAACAACCGGGTTTTTTTGTGTCCGGGTGTTTTATCAAGGCCATTCTGTATGCGGTTAATATCGCGACTCCAGTATGCGCTGGCGTCTCGCATCTGACCTGCTGACGTGCTAATGTATGCACCACATAAGTGCTGCACCAAAGTTAAGCGGCAGAGGTTTTCAATGGTTGTTTGTAACTATTGAAGACAAGAGAAAACAGGCAAAAAATAACAAGAGAACAACCGGGTAACGCTTGCCGTTGCCAGACAATAAGAATCGGCTAGGGCCGACTATCTGTATAAGGAAAATCGTCGATGAAACTAATTACTGCAGTGATCAAACCGTTCAAACTTGATGACGTTCGTGCGGCGCTGTCAGAGGTGGGTGTACAAGGTATGACTGTGACTGAGGTTAAAGGCTTCGGTCGTCAGAAAGGTCACACCGAGCTCTATCGTGGTGCCGAATACGTGGTGGACTTTCTACCCAAAGTAAAACTTGAGCTGGCGCTGGATGACAGCATGGTTGAACAGGCTGTCGAATCTATCACTAAAGCTGCTCACACCGGCAAGATTGGTGATGGCAAGATCTTCATCTCTCCGATTGATGAAATCATCCGTATTCGTACCGGTGAAACGGGCAGTGATGCGGTATAAGAGGGTTGCCAAGAGATAAAACACGAAGCGATTAGTCGCCCTGTGTGTCTCGTGAAAAAGCCGGTTAGCCGGCTTTTTTTGTGCCTACTATTTATTCAATACGGCAGCAGAAGCTTACCGATTAGCTGCGGGCGTTGGACTCTTGAGCAATTGAGCAACACTCGAATGTCGGGCTCCGGTTTATTGCCGCTCCCCGCTCCACCTTTCTCCCTATCTTGTTTTTCCCTCATTCGTTTATGGGTATAAATAATGACGATAAACCAATAAGTGTCCTCTAGGGTTTGTAGTTGATCCTCATCGATGATCAGGGTGTCGGGCCGATGCTCTTTCAGTGTCGCGGCCCACATACCATCCCCGCTGCGTAAGACTTGGCCTTGCTCTGAGAAGATGGGGGTGGTGGCGGAGCCGCAGCTGGGTGAGCGCGCTTTGAGGACGGCGCCGTCTAGGCGCGGCAGATGCTCCAATTGTTGTTGGCAAGTGCGTTCTAAGGAATGATCAAAGCGACGCAGAGAATCATCCACCTGCTGCAGTTGTAACTCTCCAGTGCGGGTCTCTATCCACTGTATTGGCGGTCGAGGCGTACCCATATTAGCGGCCACTTCAGGGCAAACACTGTGCAGTTTTAAGCTGTCTGACAAAAGTCTGTTGAGGTCGCCTAGACTCTTGTGGCCGCCATCGTAGCGCACTGGTTGTCCCAGTAGGCAACTGCTGATGACAACGCTCGGACGAGTGTCGGAGTCTAACCTGAGGTCGTCGAGTCGCCGCTGTAGTTGAGTGATAAGTTGTGATGCAGGCACCATGGTTTTGTCCGTGCAAGTAATAACTATCTGGTTAACTGAATCGAAAATCCTAGAGCAAAATATACTAAAAAATTCATCAAGCTGTAGTGGAAAAATACCACCACCTTGGACTATAAATATTGGCGTCTGCTAGGAAGGCGCGCAAACCTTTAACTTGCCTTTCTTGCTACAACACAGATTCAATCGCGACAGCGAATCACTGATAATGTTTGGTGGGTTCTATGAACCAAGATTTGGTTGATGATAAAAGCGAGCGTCCGGAAGAGCATACTGTGGACGCACGTCAGAAAATACGTGAACAATTACAGTCTGAAGTGGATGCGTTTCTGGCCAAAGGTGGGAAAATACAGGAGGTCGATACACATGTCACCTCAGATCCCCCGCAAAAGCCGGGCAATAATTATTGCAGTCGCCCTATATGATCTTGTCTGATCAGTCCTCGTCATCTTGATGGCGTTGCTTGGCTCGCGGATGGGCTTGGTCGTAGACATTGGCCAGGTGTTGAAAGTCCAAGTGTGTGTACACTTGAGTGGTGGTTAGGTTGGCGTGGCCGAGTAGCTCCTGCACGGCGCGTAAATCGCCACTGGATTCCAGCATGTGACTGGCGAATGAGTGTCGCAGCATGTGGGGGTGAACCGGTTGGTCAACGCCTTGGCTAACGCTGAGCTTGTCGAATCGCATTTGAATGGAGCGAGGATGTAAGCGACCGCCCTTTTTGTTAGTGAACACCGCAATGATGGGCTGCTGCGAAAGCTGTTGATGTTGCCGCCATTGCTGCAGTGCCTGTCGAGCCGGTTTGCCAATGGGGAGTTCTCGAGTTTTGTTGCCCTTACCTGTGACTCTCACTTCGCCCTGCGTGAGATCGATATCTGACCAGTTCAGTGACACCAGTTCGCTCAATCGCAAGCCGCAGGAGTAAAACAGCTCAAGGCATGCGCGATCGCGTAAAGCCAGAAAACCCTCGCCTTTGATTTCCACAAATTGTATCGCTTGATCCACATCCAGTGCTTTAGGCAGTGGTTTGTCGGCCTTGGGCGCTTGCAGCCCCGTGCAAGGGTTGAGGTTTACGTAGTGGTGTTGCAAGCAGAAACGAAAGAAACTGCGAAGAGCTGATAGCCAGCGCTGGATGCTGCGAGGTTTGAGCCCCTGACGGTGCATTTGCGTCAGACATTGGCGCAGATGGTGTTGTTGCAGTTGGCTTAGGTCCGTGCCCTTGTCTTGGCAGTACTTTTCTAAACGACAGAGGTCGCGTTGATAATTGTTGAGAGTATGAGGCGATAGCTGTTTCTCGTACTTGAGGTGTTCGAGAAACTGTTGGATCGCGGTGTCGAGACCTGGAGATCCACTCATTTGCAGGCTTGCTCATCTGCAGAGTTGCTCATAGACGGTCCTCAAACTTCATCGCCGAGGTTGAAACGCAGTGTCAGCGCGGCAGATGAGCGGGTAGTGTGCGGTTCAACACCTCGCCGATATAGCTTAAAAACAAGGTGCCCATGCTAGAGCGATAGTAGAGTGGATCGCGATTGGCAATAGCCAGCAGACCAAAGGTGTTGCCGTGAATCAATGGCACCAGCGCGATGGAGCCGACGCTGTCGCTGAACTCGGGGAAAAGATATTCGACTTCTTTAGGATCGAGTACACCACAGAGCGGTTTGTTGTTTTTCAGTACCTGGCCTAGGCTGTCGCGAGCTTTGCTCAGCGGCTCTACCCGCGCTTTACTGTTGGGCAACCGAGCTGGGTCACCAAACAGAATCAAACTGGTGTAGTGAATTTGGAAATCTTTGTCGAAGCTGTAAAACAGTGACTCTACGGTATCTTCGAGCCCCTTGCCTTCGAGCAGCGCCAGTACCAAGCGCTTAGTCTTGTCAAACAGGCGATCGTTATCGCGGGCATTGTCCAGTAACTTACTGAGACGATGGCGCATATCCATGTTGCGTTCGCGCAGTATGGAGACCTGACGTTCCACCAGAGAGATGGCTTCGCCGCTTTCGTGAGGTAAGCGCAAATCTGCCAACAATCCCGGTTGTTTGACAAAAAAGTCAGGGCGTTTGCGTAAGAAGTCGGTGACTTGTTCTTCGCTAATGGCACTGTCGGTATCGATAACGGTGTGATCGGTCATGTTGTTATATCTTGACTTGTCCGTGGAATACTGTGGCAGCCGCTCCCGACATAAATACCGGGTGGCCTTCCCCCTGCCACTCAATGGTCAAACTGCCGCCGGGCAGATTGACGCGTACGTTTGAGTCTAACAGGTTGCGCAAGCGTCCCGCCACCACTGCGGCACAGGCGCCAGTGCCACAGGCGAGGGTTTCGCCGCTACCGCGTTCATAGACGCGCAAATTAATCTCGTTGGTGGAGACAATCTCCATAAAACCGGCATTAACCCGCTGCGGGAAGCGCGGGTGGTGTTCAATCAATGGCCCCAGTTGCTCAACATCGGCGCTCTTTACATCATCAACTAGGGCAACTGCGTGAGGATTGCCCATAGACACGGCACCAATTTGCAGCGTCTGATCGCCCACCTGCAGGGAATAGCTACTCGCGCGCTGCTCGGCGCTAAAGGGGATTTCGCTCGGTTGCAGTCGAGGCGCACCCATATCTACACGCACATCGTCGTTGTCCAGTACGTGCAAGAGCATATTGCCATTGGCGGTTTCGACGGAGATGTCGCGCTTACCGGTGAGTTTGCGGTCGATGACAAAGCGCGCAAAACAGCGAGCGCCATTGCCGCAGTTTTCCACTTCGGATCCATCGGCATTAAAAATGCGATAGCGAAAGTCCACCTCGGGGTTTTGCGGAACTTCGACCAGCAATACCTGATCGCAGCCCACGCCAAAGCGTCGGTCGGCCAAACGGCGAACCTTTTCTTGGCTGAGGCGAATTTTCTGACTAATGCCGTCGATGACGACAAAGTCGTTGCCTAGACCATGCATTTTGGTAAATCGCAATTTCACCGGAGTTTATCCCTCTGTCGGCAACAGGGCTTCGCCCTGAGTCAGACTGGCTAGGCTTTCACGGGCACGAATCACGTGCGCTTGATCTCCATCGACCATAATCTCCGCCGCTCGTGGTCGACTGTTGTAATTGGAACTCATGGTGAAGCCGTAAGCACCGCTGGACATAACAGCGAGAAAATCGCCACTGAGCAAATTGAGCTGACGATCTTTGCCGAGAAAGTCGCCGGTCTCACACACTGGGCCCA
The DNA here is from genome assembly GCA_002707785.1 of Cellvibrionaceae bacterium. Lineage (GTDB taxonomy): Bacteria > Pseudomonadota > Gammaproteobacteria > Pseudomonadales > Cellvibrionaceae > Pseudomaricurvus. Next base: position 67,642 of record PANW01000029.1, read on the forward strand.
CGAGATCCCATGCCAGGGTATCGCCGTCACGGGGGACGAGAGGACGAATATCCTGCCAAGCCTGATACAGCGACGGACGAATATTATCGTTCATGGCCGCGTCGATGATGGCGAAATTACGATGTTCTGTGGGTTTCAGGTACTCGACTTTGGTCAGCAGTACCCCGGCATTGGCTGCAATAGAGCGGCCGGGCTCAAAAATCAGACTGAGCTGACGGTCGCCCAAGCGTTCTTTGATGGCCTGCATATAGCTGGCTACCGACGGTGGCTGCTCATCGCGATAGGTCACGCCTAAACCGCCGCCTAAATCGAGGTGCTCGATGTGAATTTGCTGTGCGGCCAACTCATCCACTAGAGCCAGTACGCGATCCAAAGCATCGACAAAGGGTGCAAGTTCGGTGAGCTGAGAGCCGATATGGCAATCGATACCACTGATGTGCAGCGACGGTAAGCTGGCCGCGTGAGCGTAGACTCTCGGCGCTTGCACAATGTCGATACCAAATTTGTTCTCTTTTAGCCCGGTAGAGATATAAGGGTGCGTATTGGCATCCACATCTGGATTGACGCGCAGGGAAACACGGGCCGTTTTACCCATGTCGGCCGCAACCGCAGCCAGCACATCGACTTCCGCTTCGGATTCGACATTGAAGCAATGTACACCCACGTCTAGGGCTCGGCGCATTTCGGCGGGGGTTTTGCCCACTCCAGAGAAAACGATGCGTGAAGGATCACCGCCAGCCAGCAACACTCGCTCAAGTTCACCTTCGGAGACGATGTCGAAACCCGCCCCTAATTTGGCCAGCAGGTTGAGCACTGCGATGTTGGAATTGGCTTTCACGGCGTAGCAAATCATACCGGGATGATCGCCCAAAGCGTTGGCGTAGTCCTGATAGTGGCGACTGAAAGCCGCTCGACTGTACACGTAGAGAGGGGTTCCGTGTGTGGCTGCCAACTCGGAAAGCGGAAGTTGCTCGGCGCACAGTTGGCCGTTGCGTTCGATAAAGTCTTGCATGGGTAACTCTTACTTAATGGTGCTTTGCCACTGATGCTGAACTCAAAGGTTAGCGGGGGGCTATCACACAGATTATTCGGCTTGCTCTTGCTCTGCGGGTTGCGGCAGGTAGAGAGGGCCCTTTTGGCCACAGCCGACAACACCGAAGGTCAGCACAGCAGCAGTCACAAGGATAGAAAAAACGCGCATGGGTGCTCCAAGGTTTCAATGGGTGAGAAAGCCGGACAATCACCGACTGTCATAGTCACCCTAAGGTGTTTTATTGTTCAAAAAGACGGCTAGTATACCGGTGTAAGGTGCCACCGTGCCAGCATCAGGATGGTCGAGTTGGCGAGTCTCGACCGATTGTGATGATTAACGGCTATCCACAGGTTATGAATTGTCGAGAAAAGCCAGCGCTAGGGCAGATTAGAGTGTTTGCAGGGCGTGATTGAGCTCGCGTTCCAGCTTGTTTTTGATGGTCAGATAATCGCACACTTGCTTGGCGCTGTTGCTGCCCATGCTATCCAGTCGCGATAGGTCTAAGTCAGTGATATAGCAGGGATAGCGCTCAGCCTGGCGGCGTCGAGCGAGTATATAGCTGGCAACGCGGCGATAGATTTTGTTGCCGTAGTCGAGGGAGTGAAACTCTTGATCGTCACAGTAGAAAGAGAACTCCATGATTTGATCGGTACTGCTCACAATGATCGCTTGGATATTGAAGAAATTGAGATTTTTCAAATCGGTGGCAATATCCACACGGCGCGCGAGCCAATCCGCTGATCCATCCACCGGATCAAATCGATAGAATTCCACCGGATAGACCCCGAAATGCTGTCGATGTTGATCGATCAGGCACAGACGGCCGATGGCAGAGCGAATAAAGTGATGCAGTGGTCGCAGTAGTGATTGCTGGTCGCGAAACGGCAATCGCTCGACAAATAAAGAACCTCGTTCATCGAGCACGTAAATCTCCGCCTGTGGCTCTTTACTTTTCTGACTCAGCAGTCGATAGCCTACTTGAATGGCAGAGCTGACGGGCAATGTTGCTATCGCTCTCAGAGGTGAATGCTGCAGACTCAGTGACTCCATAATAATCGGGCTGGCGTCGGCTTGGGGCTGGCTCAAGTAATTTTGTAGATGTTCAACTCTGTCAAAACACTGATGCTGAATTTGCGGAGCGTACTGCCACAGGTGCAGTCGTCCTGCATATTCAAGAATAAATCTAGAGGTCTTTGCTTGGTTGGGGGTGTGAAAACACTGCTGCAGCTGCTGCAAGAGATGGCTGATGCGCTGATTGATTTGCTCTCCGTGCGTACTATTGCGGACAAAAACCGATAGTTGTGGCCACGCCCCTTCCGCCGATTGCGGTATCATCGACAGCAGCTCGGTGATCAGATCCGGTAAACCATCCAGATCTTGCTGATGCTCGATAGTGAGCGAGAGTTGTTGTTGAGGTTTCGGGGATGATACTAATATTTCGTTCCAAGAGTTCAGGCAGATTAGGTGAATGGAATTGACTAGTGATAGAGCGCTCTCACCAACATTGAAGACATCAACGACTTTCTCGTCTGAATCGATCCTAGGCTTTTGGTTGGATTCAATATTGACGATCAGTAATAGCGATTTTGCGATGGGTTTAGAGGCGTAGTTTTTCTGGCTTAATGGTGTCAGGGGAAGCGGTTGCCATTGTTCCAGCGCGCGATACAGCGGCTGTAAAGAATAGCGATCAGTTCGTTGGGCGCTTGCAGTCGCGAGTTGAGCTTTCGTAGTCTCAATGAGAATTTGATTGCAGTAAGCCCAAGTGATGAGCTCAGCCAATGAGCGACTGGATTTCAGTGGCATGTTCGAACTCGACGCTTGAGACGGTTCGTGATCAAAGACTCTCCAGCTCACCAGCTCGTCATCTTGAGAACTAGAAAAAGACAATTGAGCTTCAGAAATATCCGGCGAGATGTCTGGGTTAATCCATTCAATTTTTCCTGCCTTGCGTTCGTAAGCCGCATAGAGTTTACGGCCGAGAATGGCTATTTCAGTTTGTAGTCTGGTGGAAGGCGATTGGTTCTGTCGAACAAACTCAGACAATAGACGATAACTATTGAGTAAACTGCCGATGAGGCGTTGACGCTCTGAGATAACCTTGCTGGTCTTCCAGCTTCGCCTTGAATCCAAATGACGTAGTTGGTCATCTCGCCAACGCCAGCGATCGACTTGTTGTCTGAGCAGATCTCGCTGCCAAGAAATTCGGTCGCTAGGCCGTGATAGCGTTTGCGCTACCTTAAAGTAAAAGCAGCGACGAATCATTTCTAGTCGTTTCATCGACCCCTGTTGTTGTAGATAGTCTTCTAGAAGATGCAGCAGCATCACATAGGGGTCGAGTTGGTCGATGTCGGTAATTCCAGCTTCCACCCGTTGTTTAAACTGATGAGCCAATAGATTTGTCTCGGGCTGCTTCTGTGCATAGACCTCGAGAAGGAAAAGCTTCAACATGGATTTGTAGGGTGACTGAATCGCTTTATACATTTGCCAAACAGCGGCGGTGGTAAATTCGTACGAGGAAATTCCTGGAAGTCCTCCTAGGTCGATTATTTCATCGCTTTTAAGATAGCGCTGACCGAGCAGTTTTTGACAATAGCTGTCGTAGTTTGCTTCGTGCTCCGAGGGCACAAACCACCACAAAGGATAGCGGCCAGCAAGATGTAAGGCGCTGCGATAAAATTCATCCAGTAACAACTGATGTTGTGTGCCTCCACTGGACTCTTCCGACAATGGTGCGCGGCCGCCACTTTTGAATTCCTCATTGTCCATCGGGAAGAAGCACAACTCTAGATGCTGTTGTTTCGCCCACTGCGTGATTCGCTCACATTTTTGCTGCAGCTCTTGAATCGCATCTGTGGAAAGTTGTGGTTGATAGCACACCCAGATATCTAAGTCGCTGCTGCGAGTTTGTCCTAGCGAGCCCATACTACCCATGACAAATAGGGCCAAGATAGGATTGTTTCGTTGGTTGAGTGGTTGGTAGCGAAAGCTGCGCGAATACTTTTTGGCTTGCTTAAGTTGCAGACTATCGGGTTTATAGTGGCTCACGCCACAAGGTGTTGATTGACTTACATAGCCCGGTAACGTCGGGTGATTAACGTGGAATAGCAAGGGCAGTAAATCGACAAGATCCCGATGTCGGGAATCGAGCGATTGACTGGCTCGTTCAACTCGAGATCGATTGATGGCAACAAACTTCTTTTTGATTTGGAGTACTTGAAATCGATCAATGGCGATGGGGGCTGATTTCTTTGACAAGCGGAGGGCACTCTTGTTAGCAGTCTAAATAGAGGTAGTCGCTATGGTAACAAATTCACCTTAAGCAGAGTTGAGAATAACGTATTTATTGACGTTGGTTCGTGTGGGCTTGATCGGCCAAGTACAGCGCCAGAGTTTGATAGAGTAATTTGGGGTCTACCGGTTTGGTAATGTAATCATCCATACCCGCTTCTAGACAGCGTTCACGATCACCTTGCAGCGCGTGGGCGGTCATGGCGATGATTGGGATGTGGGTACAATGAGTGCCAGCACGTATACGTCGTGTTGCTTCATAGCCGTCCATTTCAGGCATTTCCATGTCCATCAAAATAGCGCCAAAGGTTCCGGCCTCGTTGTCCTTGAGTTGTTGCAGAGCCTCCACGCCATTATTGGCAACACTGACATGCACGCCTTTTTTCTTGAGAATTCCAATGGCCACTTTTTGATTCACCAGATTGTCTTCGGCCAATAGGACGTGGACACCATCGAGTAAATGATCTTGATCGGCGTCGGAAATTTGATGTTGATGTTCGAATATTTCTTCGCCAAAGGCGCTGGCAACAGCGTCAAAGACTCTGGAAGGGGTTACCGGTTTGTTAATAAAACCATCAATGTTGTCGAGACAATAATCGTCGGCAATATCGTCGCGGCTATAGTTTGAGATGAGTATGATTTTGGGTTTTTCGACAATAGTGGAAGAGTGACGAATATAATTACAAGCCTCAATGCCGTTGATCTCAGGCATCTTGAAATCCATCAAAATTAATTCGTAGGCACTCTTTTGGGAATGGCTTGCTTGTTCAATCTTTTTGTAGGCTTCCTGAGCGCAGGATGCGGTATCGACATTGAGTTTCAATGCTTGTGCGGTGTTCTCTAATACAGTTAGTGCACTAGGGTGATCGTCTACGATCAAGGTTCTCAAATGGTGGTAGCGCTGCGGTTCGTGGCGCACCGGTTGCTCACCTAGTTGACTGCGCTCAAACTGCGCGGTAAAGGAAAAGCAGCTTCCCTTGTTTTCTGCGCTGGTAACCGTGAGTTTGCCACCCATTTGATCGATTAAATGTTTGCTGATGGTCAAACCTAAACCCGTGCCACCGAAGCGACGAGAAGTCGAGCCATCGGCTTGCGTAAAAGGATCAAACAGGTTTTGCATCTTGTCTTGGGGGATGCCCATGCCGGTATCTATAACGGAAAACTCCAGTTCAACATTTTGCTGCAGTTCCAGCATGCGGGTGCGCAGGGTCACTTCACCTTGTTCAGTAAACTTGATGGCATTATCGAGTAAGTTGTGTAGCACCTGCAGCAGTCGACGGGAATCGCCTTTGATAAAACGCGGGACATCGTGGCCAACATCAAAAATGAGTTCAATGTTCTTTTGTTCAGCACGGTGACTCACGCTCTTGGACAGTTGTTCGTAGACGTGATCAAGATCAAAGTGCGAGTTCTCTAGTAGGTAGCGCCCAGATTCTAGTTTCGAGAAATCCAGGATTTCGTCAATGATGTGCAGTAGGCTCGCGGCAGAATCATTAATGTTGCTCAAATAATCATGCTGCTTTTTATTAAGTGCCGTATCTTCCAGCAGATGTCCCATACCAATAATGGCATTCATTGGAGTGCGAATTTCATGGCTCATTCGAGTTAGAAATTCATTCTTGGTTTGATTGGCGGTGATGGCCTCTAACTTGGCTTGGCGCAATTCAGCTTGAGCTTGCTTGAATTGAGTAATGTCAGCATTCACACCGACACAGCGAGTGGGATTGCCTTCGGCGTCGAAGTCGACGTATTTTGCACGAGAATAAATCCAGATGGAATCGCCGTTCTTGTGGCGCACGCGAAACTCGCTCTGGATAATTTCGTTGGGGTTTTTTTTGGCGTTAGTGATGATGTTGACTAGGTAGTTAACATCCTCTGGGTGAACCAATACATTTCGGAATGCTGCCCACGTGGGCTCTATCTCCTCTTGCTGATAACCGAGCATGGCTAAATAGCTGTTGCTGAAATAGACCGAGTTATCTAGCAAGTTCCAGTCCCATATACCGTCGCGGCTGGCTTCGGTAGCGTAGGTGTAGCGCTTGTCGCTTTCTTCCAAATGTCGGGTAATTCGATTGCGACTGACGGAGCGGGCTAAGGCATCGGCAATGATACCCGCCGTCTCCAGCTCTCTGGTGGACCACTCTTTGTGATCGGTGTAGCAAGGCAGTGCGAGTGTGCCGTCCAATTTGTCTTTGTAGCGGATGGGAATAATGACGGTTGATGCCACCTGGTGCTGCTCGAGTAGAGCGCGAAAGCTGTCGTCAAGCTCGCCAATATTGGTGCTGTCGAACAGGATAGCTTCGTTGGCGCGTAGTTTTTTGCTCAGTATGGGGTGCTCAGCCAGTTTGATCGAAGAAAATGGATCATCGTACTCGGTGTCTCCACTTTCGGCCCAGTGGCTGACCATTTTCATGGTTTTAGAGTCTGGGTCGAACAGTCTCAATACGCTGCGATCGACACCAAAGAATTCTCCTAGCGCTCTGACGGTAGCGTTGATGTTACTCCAACTGTCATCTTCCAATAGGTTGCGCAAGGTGTGTCGCAACCAGTGTTCAGTTAGGGCAATGGTAGATTGTTCTAGCTGATCGCGCTTGATGCGATCTATGTCGGTGACGGTACCGACAATGTGGGTGGCGCATCCAGCTGCATTTCTTTCCAGAACTCTAGCTTGCAGCTGGTGCCAACGTGGCGCCTGGTCCTGGATCATCAACTGGAATTCGGTGTCGTAATCTTGTCCGTCCTTAATACAGCGGCTAAAGAGGTCTGATAAACGTTGTTGATCTTGTTTGACCAAGCGCTGACGTACGAAGTCACTGGTGAGCGAGTTGCCCTCCCCACCAAATACCTCAATGGCGCGCTGTGAATAGGCGATGTGTGGGTCGCCGCTGCGCCATTGAAAACACCCAATACTGGTGGTGTTGGCAATGATGGCGATTTCTTGATCGCTATTGAGCTCGTGTTCTTTGGGGGCTTGTGCTTGGGCGAGCTGATGCTCCAGCTGTGCAATTCTGGCCTGTAATTCCTCAGCGCTGGGTCCTTGTTCCGCCATCAGGAGTACCGAATATAGAGAGTTGGAATAGACGCTTCTGTTTAATAGTGTCCAATTCTTATAAACAAAAATGCTAGCCACGCGAGTAACAACGACTACGCGCAGTCTATTGAGTGTAGAACACAATAGGTCGGATGCCACTTACACAGAGGCTTATTGGTCTGAACTGTTAAATCGAACAGGATAGCCAAGCCCCGCATTGCACGAGGCTTGGAGGATGGTGAGGGCTAGTTTCGCGCCTGAATCAATTCGGCGGCACTTTTGGCGGCGCGGCGAACTTGATTGGGTGCGGTGCCGCCAATGTGGTTGCGAGCGGCGACAGAGCCTTCTAAGGTCAGAACATCAAACACATCATCGACAATCACATCGGAGAACTGCTGCAGTTCTTGCAGGCTCATTTCCGACAGATCTTTACCGCTTTCCAGGCCGTAAGCTACTGATTTACCGACAATTTCATGGGCGTCACGGAAAGGAACACCCTTCACAACCAGGTAGTCTGCTAGGTCGGTTGCGGTGGAGAAGCCGCGTTTGGCCGCCTCCAGCATGCTGTCTTTCTTAGATTCAATGGCGGGAATCATGTCGGCAAAGGCGCGCAGGCAGTCTTTCACGGTATCGACGGCATCAAACAGCGGCTCTTTATCTTCTTGATTGTCCTTGTTGTAGGCCAATGGCTGCGACTTCATCAGGGTCAGCAGGCTGATCAGATGGCCGTTGACGCGACCGGTCTTGCCGCGCACCAGCTCAGGTACATCGGGGTTTTTCTTTTGCGGCATGATGCTGGAACCGGTGCAGAAGCGATCTGGCAGGTTGATAAAGTCGAATTGCGCGGAGGTCCACAACACGAGCTCCTCAGACATGCGTGACATATGGGTCAGTAGCACACTGGCGAAAGCGCAGAATTCGATGGCAAAGTCGCGATCAGAAACCGAATCGAGGCTGTTGCGTGTCGGCGCTTCGAAACCCATCAGTGAGGCGGTTAATTCACGGTCGATGGGATAGGTGGTGCCCGCTAGCGCCGCGGCGCCCAGCGGCGATTGATTGACGCGTTTGCGGCAATCTTGCAGGCGACCAAAATCGCGCTCTAGCATTTCATTCCAAGCCAGCAGGTGGTGGCCAAAGGTGACCGGCTGTGCGGTTTGCAGATGGGTGAAACCCGGCATAATGGTGTCGGCTTCGCCTTCCGCTAGGGCGATCATACCCGTTTGCAGGCGGGTCAGTTCAGCGGCAATGGCATCGATTTCATCGCGCAACCAGAGGCGGATATCGGTGGCCACTTGATCGTTGCGTGAGCGACCCGTGTGCAGTTTCTTGCCCGTAATACCGATTTTTTGGGTTAGCGCTGACTCTACGTTCATGTGAACGTCTTCCAGTGGAATGGACCATTCCTGACGACCGGCTTCAATATCGGCCTGAACTTCTTTGAGACCGGCAATAATCGTGTCGCGTTCGTCGGCGGTCAGTACACCTGCGGTTTCTAGCATGGTGGCGTGAGCGATGGAGCCCTGAATATCGTGACGATAGAGCCGCTGGTCAAACTGGATGGATGCCGTAAAGCGCTGCACAAAGGCATCGGTGGGTTCGTTGAAGCGGCCGCCCCATTGCTGATTGGTTTTTTCGTCCTGGCTCATAGGTAATCACTGACTCGGTAGGGAAATAACACGAACGTCGGCCCTCGCGAAGACTCTTTTATAACGCGACTGTGATCGGGTCGAGAGTCAAGATTGTTCGGGAGCCTAACATTCACGGCTAAAAGCCGGCTATTATAGCGCAGCTAAAAGGAAAAGAGGCTAATCCCCAATGGAATCTCCCCCCGATCGTGAGCGTCAGTACCCTTCTCGCGTTGACGATCCCGAAGCTGTGCCGTTTTTGCCGGACATGTGCACGCTGCAAGCGGTGTTTTTGTTGGTCTTGTTGGGTGAGTTGTTGGCATTGGCGCTGACCTTGGCGGATTCAGGTCTGTGGCGTTTTGATTGGGAAGGATTGGGCTTTCGCTCCTTTCTCATTCAGTGGATTGTGCTATTGAGCGCGGCATCGCTGTGCCCCCTGCGGTTTGTGCTGTCGACATTGCCCTCTTGGTGGGCGGGCGTCGCGAGTTATGCATTGGTATTGCTGATTACTTTGGTGTGCTCGGGCCTTGGGGTTTGGTTGGTGGATGGTTGGCAATCCGCGGATGGATGGGTTTTGGGGGGCAATCTGATTCTGTCAGCTATTTTCTCCGGTGTGGTATTGCGTTATTTGTACGTGCAGCAGCAATGGAGCAACCAACAAAAAGCCGAATTGCGAGCCCGTATTCAAGCGCTGCAATCGCGCATACAGCCACACTTTCTGTTCAATAGCATGAACAGCATCGCCAGTTTGATCTCGGTGGATCCCGATAAAGCAGAGCTACTGGTGGAGGATCTTTCCAGCTTGTTTCGCGCCAGCTTAGCCGAGCCTGGCTTAGTGTCCCTGGCCGACGAGTTGGAGTTATGCCGTCACTACCTGGCCATCGAACAAATACGCTTGGGGCCTCGTCTGCAAACCAAGTGGCATGTGAGTGAGACCATCGAATCTCAGCTCTCGGAGTATCAAATACCCAGTTTACTGGTGCAGCCGCTGCTGGAAAATGCCATTGTACATGGTATTCAGCCGCGCGCTGAAGGTGGCGTTATCGATATTCACCTAGACGGTCACAAACAGCGTTTGAATTTGCGCATTGAAAACCCGGTGGTCGGAGCGACTGAGTTACAGGCCAGTCGCGGTAACCGCATCGCACTGGATAATATTCGCCATCGATTGCAGGCCTATTTTGGCGATGAGGCACGATTCGAGGCACAATCTCTCGATGAGCGTTTTGTGGTTGAGCTGAGTTATCCGCCAGCCAATGCGCAAGGATAATTCCTGCAATGAGATTTGCGAGCCTAGCCTTGTGAGCTTGGCAGACTTGGGACCATGGATTGAGGAGAGCCCGTAAACGATGGACATCATTATCGTAGATGATGAACTTTTAGCCAGAGATCGATTGGCGCGCATGTTGGCCGATGAGCCGGACTACCGGGTAGTGGCTCAAGCGGGCACCGCAGAGGAGGCCATGACCGCGGTGATGGCGCACGATCCAGATATCGTGCTGTTAGACATTCACATGCCCGGCGATTCAGGCTTGCAGGCGGCCGAGCGCATTGCTCAGTTGGAAGATTCACCCGCAGTGGTATTTTGTACCGCCCACGATCAACACGCCCTAGATGCCTTTGGCGTCAATGCGGTGGATTATCTGCTCAAGCCCGTGCGCAAAGAGAAGCTATTGCAGGCCTTAAACAAAGCTCAGAGCTTAAATCGAGCTCAGCGCCAGCAATTGGATCAGCGCAGTGAACGCAGCGGCCGCGCTCACATCAGTGCCCGCACGCGGCGAGGCGTTGAGCTGATCCCCATTGAACATATCTACTTTTTTGCCGCTGATCACAAGTATGTCACCGTGCATCATCAGGACGGCGAAACCCTCATTGACGACACTTTAAAAGAGCTGGAGGAAGAGCTGGGCGAGCGTTTCGTGAGGGTGCATCGCAACGCGCTGGTGGCACTGAATCGCATCCAAGCGATGGAAAAATCTGACGGGGGTCAGTTTGTCTTGCGCTTGAGCGGCACAGATCATCGACCGCTCGTCAGTCGTCGCCATGTGAGTGGCTTGCGAGAGACTTTGGCGCAGCAGTAGTGTGTGCAGGAGAGGTCCAATCTGAAGGGCTTATAGCCAGACAGTTGTGCTATTATCGGCGCCATATTCTTATCGGCTTTGACGTCCGTTCAATGTTCGATTTCCAGTATTGATTTCCACAGAGATATTCCATGAGTGAAACCCTACGCATCGCAACCCGCAAAAGTGCTTTGGCACTGTGGCAGGCGGAATACGTTAAAGCTGAGCTCGAGGCTCATCATCCGCAATTAACCGTGGAATTGGTTCCTATGACCAGTCGCGGCGATAAGATTCTGGATGTACCCCTAGCAAAAGTCGGTGGCAAGGGGTTGTTTGTTAAAGAGTTGGAGCATGCACTATTGAGTGAAGAGGCTGACATTGCCGTGCACTCTATGAAAGACGTGCCTATGGAGTTTCCCGAAGGCCTAGGGTTGTCAGTGATTTGTCCGCGTGAAGACCCCAGTGATGCGTTTGTTTCCAATCGCTTTGCCAGTCTCGAGGATTTACCTGCAGGTAGCGTGGTCGGCACCTCTAGTCTGCGTCGCCAGTGTCAACTGTTGGCCAAACGGCCTGATCTGAGCGTTAAGTTTTTGCGCGGCAACGTCAATACTCGCCTGAAAAAGCTGGATGACGGCGAGTACGATGCCATCATCCTCGCCAGTGCCGGTTTGATTCGCTTGCAGATGCAGGATCGTATCCGCCAATCCATTGCCCCAGAGTTTTGTTTACCGGCGGGTGGTCAAGGTGCTGTCGGCATTGAAACTCGCGTGCAAGATCAGCGTATTCAGCAGCTCATCGCCCCCCTGCACTGCCCCACGACGGCGCAGCAGGTTGAGGCTGAGCGAGCCATGAATCGCCGCCTAGAGGGCGGCTGTCAGGTGCCGATTGGCTGTTTCGCGGTTCATCAAGGCGATCAACAATTGTGGCTGCGTGGCCTAGTTGGCAGTCCCGATGGTTCGGTCATGCTGGAGGATGAGATACGCGGTTCAGTGGATGACGCTGAAGCACTGGGGGTGACCTTGGCAGAGCGCTTGTTGGACGCGGGTGCCGGGGAGATTCTTAAAGCCGTATACGGCAGTGAGCAAGCCTCGAAGGATTAATAGCTAAAGTGACAGTGACTACGGCTCCATTGCAGGGTGTGTGTGTGTTTAACACACGACCCGACGCCCAAGCTGAGAAGTGGCGCCAAGCGTTACAGGCTGCCGGCGCGGAGGTGTTGCGGTTGCCGCTGATGGTGATTGAGCCAGTGACAGAGGCGGCCGCAGAGCAGGCGATCAAAGACCGCATCCTGTCGTTGGCCGACTACCAACACGCAATATTCGTCAGTCAAAACGCCGCATTTTTTGGTCTCCAGTGGCTGGATCAGTACTGGCCGCAACTGCCCTATCGCACTCGGTTCTACGCAGTGGGTTCGGCCACTGCAGCACGCTTAACCGATTACGGTTGTCAGGTGATTGAGCCAGGCAACACCATGAACAGTGAAGCCTTGCTGGCGTTGCCGTCGTTGCAGTCGCTGACTCATGAAAAAATCATGATCTTTCGTGGCTGCGGCGGTCGTCCCCTATTGGCTGATCAGTTGCGCGAGCGGGGCGCGCAGGTGGATTACTGTGAACTCTATCATCGAGTATTTCCGCGAGCCGAGGCGCTTGAGCGATTGATGTCGCCATCGACGGTGGATCTGAGTCACAGTGAAGGCAAGGTGATTGCGTTGCACAGTGGCGAAGCCTTGCAAAACTGGAATCAGCTGCTGCAGGATTTTGTTCAAGCCCAAGAGATGAATAACAATCAGCAGCAACTGCCCTATAATTTAGAGCATTTGCGAGGCATCTCGTTAGTGGTACCGGGGCAGCGCGTCGCTCAGCTTGCGCAGGGCCTGGGATTTACTCGAATTTTGATCGCCGAAAACGCTTCAGATCAAGCCATGCTTCAAGCTTTGCAAGCTTACATAAAGAATTAAATTTGTGACGGCAGCCGTTAATCGGCTAGCCGGCAGGAGTGTCAGCACACCCTAGCTTTGTCGTTGCCTCATTCGATGTTGGCGATGACAGCGCTAGGGTTAACAATGGAATTAATAATGACGACCGACAATCAATCCGATCCCTCTTCCACTGGCGCCAAGAGCGCTGCCGTCGTTAACGCTGAGGCTAGTGACAGCACCAGTCCCATGGCGTCGCCCTCTGAGAACAAAAATACGACGTCCTCTGCTGAGCAGAAAGCTAGCTCTGCGGTGGCCAAGCCGGGGTTGCCGCTATGGGCCTTGGCGTTGCTGTTATTGGTGACATTGATGAGCGCGGCACTGGCCTACTTCGGCTGGCACTGGCAGTTACAGCAGACTCAACTATCTCAGACGATGCAGCAGCAAATGCAGCGGCAGTCTCAACAGCTGACAGCAGCGCAACAGCAGTTGCTGGCATTGAAGCAAACCGGTGAAACATCCGGCGCACAATGGCAGCAAGGTCTATTGGGGCTCGAACAACGCATTGAACAGCACTCGCGTCGTCTACGCAGTTTGTCGACGACCACCCGCGATGACTGGTTGTTGGCGGAAGCTGAATATCTGCTGCGTCTGGCCAATCAGCGTTTGCAAATGGAGCGCGGTCCACAAGGTGCGTTGGGGTTGTTGGAGTCTGCCGATCAAATATTGTTGGAGCTTGATGATGCGGAACTGTTTGCGGTGCGTGACAAGCTGCAACGCGATATTACCGCGTTAAAGCTGGCGCCCAGTATTGATCGCAGTGGTCTCTATTTGCGCTTGGCCGCACTGGTCGATGAAATTGTTGCTCTGCCCGAAGTGCCGGTGATTGAACCGGACATCAGCCCAGAGCAAACCAATACCCCGGTCGCAGACAGCACCGAAGCCCTGAGTATTTGGCAAAAGATCCAAGCTAACTTCTTCAATGCCATGTCGCAGCTGCGCGATCAAGTGCGTATTCGACATCACGATCAGCCGCTTGAACCTCTGCTGCCGCCCGATGGGGCTCGCTATCTTCGGCAGAACTTGCGCTTTCACTTAGAGCAAGCACAGCTGGCCATGTTGCGCGAAGAAACGCCCATTTATCAGCACAGCTTGCAGCAGGCCGAATACCTGCTGCGTCAATATTTCTCCACCCAAGAGCGCGCGCAAAGGATTGCCGATGAACTCAATCAATTGCAGGCTCAGACGGTAGAAACGCAGCTACCTTCGATCAGCGGTTCTCTGGTGGCTTTGCAAGAATTCACTCAGCGTTTACACGCATTAGATCCGGCGGCGGGCACACCGCAACTGAGTCCTGAAAGCACCGCTGATACCCCTGCTGCAGAAAAGGCCGAGTGAGATGAAAAGAACTTTTTTTCTATTCGTTCTGTGTTTGCTGCTCGGTGCAGGGATTATTCATTGGACTGCAACCCAGCAGAGTTACTTGTTGATCGTTGTGGGCGACACGTCTATTGAAATGAGTGTGTGGTTCGCGCTGGCCGTTATCTTAGTTACATGGCTGGTGTTATGGCTGAGCTATCGAATTGTTGTGGGCAGTACGCGAGGTCTCGGCAGTCAGCTCGGCCGAGTCTTTATTGGCAGTAAGAAACGCGCGGCGAAACACACGTCGTCAGGGTTGCTGAGCTTTATCGAGGGCAATTGGCGTCAAGCGCTGCGACAACTCAATCGTTCTGCTGAGCACGCGGATACGCCACTGCTAAATTATCTAGGCGCGGCCCGCAGTGCTTATGAATTGGGAGACGAACAGCAGGCCAATAAACTGTTGGCGAAAGCGGAAGAAACGGATCCCAATGCGGGGTTAGCGGTGGCTTTGAGTCAGGCGCGTATGCAGTTAATGGCAAAAAAATATGAATCCTGTGCGGCCACGCTTGAGCGCGCTAAGAAACTTTCACCAAAACATCCGGTCGTGCTAGATATGATGCGTCAGGTTTATGTGCAGCTGCAGGATTGGCAGTCATTGGAGAAAATCCTACCTGCGTTGCGTCGACTGAAGCCATTGTCAGAGACTGAGCAGAATAAACTCGAGTTGCTGTTGTTTGGCAAATTGTTAACTCAGGCCAGTCAGCGAGATTTCAGCGCCGAGTCTGTCCAAGCTGTGTGGAAGCGCGTACCCAAAGCGCTGCAACGCGATGCCGTGCTGGTCAATCTTTACGTTGACCTACTCGAGGCCGATGACGAGTTGATGGCGGCAGAATCGGTACTGCGTAAAACGTTACAGAAACACTGGGACGATAGCTTGGTGATTCGATACGGTATATTGAATCCGATCGACGCGGGAAGACAGCTGCTGCACGCGGAGGGATGGCTCAAAGAGCGTCCAGGTAACAGCAGTTTAATGCTGACTTTAGGGCGTCTTGCATTGCGCAATGAACTCTGGGGAAAGGCGCGAGACTATTTTGATAGCAGTTTGAAAATTCAAGCAACACCGGAAGCCTGCGCCGAACTCGCGCGTTTATTGGCGCACTTGGAAGAGCATGAAGCGAGCATTCAGTATTATCAGCAGGGGCTTCTGCTCACGGCTAATCAATTGCCTGAACTGCCTTTACCTTGAGAGCTACTTGTCCGCGCAGTGAAATCGAAGTGACACTTTGGTCTGCTAGTCTTGAAAGCCATGGGTCCATTTGAGTTGGGCTATTAGGGAGTTATCGGGGGCACGGTGAATGGAAAACAATCCGCTCAAAGGTAAGACAGGCATCAAACGTATTGTTAATGCATGTGGTTATTCATTGCAGGGGTTCTGCTACGCATGGAAGAATGAAGCGGCCTTCCGACAAGAGTTGCTACTGACGGCCGTGCTTTTTCCATTGGCACTTTGGCTGGATGTTACGAGCTTAGAGCGTATCGCGTTAGTTGCAGTGTTGGCCGTGGTGCTTATAGTGGAGCTGCTCAATAGCGCTGTCGAAGCCGCTATTGATCGTATCGGACCAGAGCACCACGACTTGAGTGGGCGAGCCAAAGATTTGGGATCTGCAGCGGTGTTCGTTGCCCTGTCGCTAACGGTCTATGTCTGGGGTGTAGTTTTGTACGATAATTATTACAAGGGGTTTGAGCTATGATCGGTTACATTACTTTGGGTACGAACGACCTAGAAAATTCAGCATTGTTCTACGACGAGCTGTTGAGTTTAGTGGGAGCGACACGAGTCATGGAAATGGATACCTTCATTGCCTGGGGCAACAACCCCAGCGCTCCGATGTTATCGATTATTAAGCCTTTCGATGGTGAACCCGCTACCGTTGGCAACGGCGTCATGGTGTCACTGATCGTCGATTCCAAAGAGAAAGTTGATGCAGTTCATGCCAAAGCCGTCGCTCTTGGTGGCAAAGATGAAGGTGCACCGGGATTGCGCGGTGGGAGCTTCTACGCGGGTTATTTTCGCGATTTAGAAGGCAATAAGCTAAATGCCTTTTTTATGGGGTGATTCGTCAACAGCTGACTTAAAGAGTGCAACTCAACAGCAAGGCTAGTGTGTACTGGGTTTGTAGTTGACCTCAGCGGCGGGCGATGAGAGCAAAACTCGATCGAGGGTTTCAATCAAAACTCTTTTTTGAACGGGTTTTGAAACAAAATCACTCATGCCCGCCTCAAAACAGCGTTGTTTATCTTTGTTTCCTGCATTTGCTGTCATAGCGATTATTAAAACATTAGACTTTGGCCGCGCCAGCGCGCGAATATGACGGGTCGCGGTTATTCCATCCATATTGGGCATTTGCATGTCCATGAAAACCAAATCAAACACTTTCTCGTTGTAGCGCGCCAAGCCAATTACACCATCCTCTGCGATCTCGACGCTGATTCCCACTTTCTGTAATAATCCGGCAATGACCATCTGGTTGACGGTATTGTCTTCGACAAGTAAAGCGTGCAAACCGTAGTTACGTTCAATCTCAACTTCTCTCGATGGAACTGCATGTATTGATTTCGGGAGCTTTAATGAGAGTTTAAAAGTTGAGCCTTTTCCATATTCACTGGTAAACGTTAGTTCGCCGCCCATGAGATCTGCTAATTGTTTGCTGATGGATAGCCCCAAACCTGTGCCGCCAAATTTTCGTGTAATACTGCCATCTGCTTGTGTGAATCGAGAAAACAGCTTTTCTTGATGTCGTTCTTCGATACCTATCCCTGTGTCCTCAACGGTAATTTCAAGCAGGGAGTAAAGTTCGTCGATTTTTACCACGGTGGTCTCAATTGTTACACTGCCTTGTTCCGTAAACTTGATGGCATTGCCGACCAAGTTTATTAAAATTTGCCGAATCCTTGATGAGTCACCGATAAGTCCAGTTCTCTGTTCTTCGTCAAATACAAAACTCAGTTCTATGGATTTCTTTTCAGATTTTTCTCGCAGTAGATGATTAACTTCATTGAGTATCGATGAAGGCTGAAAACTCTCTTTAGAAACTTCAAGTTGACCGGATTCAATTTTTGATAAATCTAACAAATCATTAATGAGTGAGAGTAACGCCGACGCCGATTGTTGAATGACTCTGGTGTACTCGGTTCGCTGTTTATCGTTGTCGGCGTCTTTCATAAGTTCGGCTGCGCCAATAATTCCATTCATAGGTGTGCGTATTTCGTGGCTAACATTCGCTAAGAAATCGTCTTTTGCTTGAGAGGTTTCTTCAAGCTGTTGTAGCTGCTGCTGAATGATGGATTCGTTGTGACGGGATTTTTCAAAAAGATTTCGTTTGATGGCTTGGTCTAGGCGTAAGCGCTGAGCCAAAAAGTGTCCATAGATGGTGACCGCAATGACCATGAAGGCAATGCAGCCTGCAATGAGTACCTCATAACGCTGAAAATAAGTGGCGCGTTGCTGATCAATTTCTAGTAGGCGTGTTTGTTCGTTGTTGGCGATAGTTTGTAATTGTGCCACACGCACAAAGGCTTCACCAAAATGGCTGTCCATTTGTGCCATGTGTTCACCAGCGGTCTGATTGTCACCCTTGTCGAGTGCATCAAATACTTGGCGAGCTTGGTTGTGTAGATTGCTAATATCTTGTCGGTAACGTTGTAATAGAGATGGAATACTCAAAGGTATTTCGATTGTGGACGTATTCTCTGACAGTAATTGTGCTTGCTCAAAGCTCACGAGTGTTTCTTCTAAATGGAGATCGAGTAGACGGCGCTCGTTGTCGATGTCACCTGTATTAAAAACATCGTTTCCAGGCGCATTAAGCTCAGTCGCTCTGATGCCAAGTTCGGTAAATGCGCCCAATCGTTCAGACCATTGTCGGTTGATTTCAATAGAATGGGTGAACTCATTCATAATCAGATGATTGAGATAGATGCTAAAAGAAATGGCGAGAATGTCGAAGGCCGCCAACAGATAATACACTTGATGCCAGCGAGGAGAATTTGATTTGGATTCACTTTCTTTAGAGAAGCTGCCGCGTTCTTTCATGATCATGAAAAATTCCGTTTTCCAGATACAGTGATGACAACTGTTTTTCGATCCTAGAGTGAGCCCTAAGTATAGGTGAAGATTGAGGAATGCCAACGCGGCCTATGACTCGTAGAAGCCCTGATTTTTGTATGGATAAATAATTCGTGCAAATTCTAACGTTGGTGTGGAGGTATGGATGCAAGTGTTGCGCTAAAGATTTCTACGTCGTTGCGACTGTAGGGCGAGTGCTTTCGATCTGTGGATGCGGGCTGAGAGATCAGGCTAACGCCCTCGCGATGGGCCTGTTGCGGACGCAGTGGTCGCGATACAAAACCTCCGCCGCAGTTAGGGCATACATTGTTGAATAGCTCATCCACACACTGCGAGCAAAACGTGCATTCATAGCTACAAATGCGCGCGAGTTCGCTGTCTGCAGGTAGGTCTCTATCGCAAAATTCACAGTTAGGTCGAAGCTCTAGCATTTAGAATTTCCCTTGTCGGTGACTAAGCTATTTCACAAAAGTGGAGCTGTTGGCATCCTTCGGTGTCGTTGCTTTCATTGTTGTGTAACCAGTGCCATGCCAAATAGCTGGCCGTGCCACCACAGCAGTGCCGCATAGGTGACAATGCCCAATCCTATAGCGATCAGATCCCGCCAAAGGGGGGTGCGCGCAGAGGTTTTATGGGGTGTTGATCGTGCCGCTCCAGTAACCGACCATAGGTCGAACAAGGCGAAACACAGGAATCCTCCGAACAACATCAGTGAAGCTAGATCGCCATTGGCAAGTAAATGACTTGCTGACCACAGCAGCAGTCCGATCAGCATCGGGTGCTTGGTCAGGCGTTGGATGTTGTTGGGAAAATTTGCCGAACACAACAAAATCGAAGCCGGTAACATTGCGCCGATGGTGAGTTCTCGACTCCAGCCCGGTGAGTGCCAAAGATGAATGTAATCGCGCTGCATGACACCGATCACAATCAAACCTAAGCCTATGGCAGAGGTGAGGGAGAAAAGCCCCTTATAGGGCATTTCACCCAGGTGCCCAATTAGGCCCTGACGAGCGGATTGAAAGTGTGGCAAACAGTGGATAGCAAGAAAAACCAACAGTCCCAAACCTAGCCACGTCATAGCGCATCTCCTTATTATTTAGGGGTACGCTAACATTAATGATCCTAGCTTGGGTAGTTGAAAGGTTTGATTTCTAAGCTCGGGGCTAAAAAGGTTGCAGTCTCTAGCCTGAGCGCGGCGCAAACATAATGATGGCCATGCCCGCTAAGGCAACGGCAGAACCCAATAGGTCCCAACGTGTGGGTGTAATACCATCAACCAGCCACAGCCATAGGATCGCTACCCCAATATAGACGCCACCATAGGCCGCGTACACTCGTCCTGCGGCAGTGGGGTGGAGCGACAACAGCCATGCAAAAGCGGCCAGGCTCAGTGCGGCAGGTAGCAGCAACCAAGCGCTGCGATTTTGGTTCAGCCATAAGTAAGGCAGATAACAGCCGACAATTTCCGCAATGGCGGTAATGACAAACAGCCCTACCAGTTTCCATTCAAACATTCTTCACCTTCAGGTTGCGCCGTGGGTGGTTACACCACTTAGTATTGTGAAGCTCGAACGGCGACTACAACTGAGCGCCACAAAAAGCACAGTACTTCACTTTGATGGATGAAAGGTTCAGCAACTCACCTTCCATGTCGGCCTCACCACTGGCGACATCATCGCCGTTAGCCAGCCACAAACTGAACAACTCCCAGTGATCTTGTGCCTCGCCATCGATGGCCAGTACCTTGTAGGTCTTCAGGTGTGTTGGCAATTCATTGTCGTCGCAACGGTGTTCTCGTCCGAGAAGGGTGCCGCTCTCTTGTTCCAGTTGTTCTTTGTCCATGATGGAGTTACCCGTGAAAAAGGATGGGACTGTGACTTATGTGCCGCATTATAACCGCGAAGCTCACAAAACACTGCTGCGGTTTGATCTATGTCAGCGCTGATTGGTTGATAGACGAATAAGCTGTTCGGCACGTTTGGAAAGTGGCTGTTGGACAAAATTTCGTACAGGCGGCTCGTGATTGCTCAAGACTAGACTATGGCTATTGGGGTAGAGGATGAACTATAAAAAAATGGCGGGAACAGCGGCGGTGTTTGTTTTTGCGGATCAACATGCGAACACACCCGTCGAACGGCAGGGAATGATGTGGGACGATGCCGAACTGCATCTAAGCTCAATTCCCGAGCGGCTCAATAGTAAAGATGCGATGGCAACCAACCTCGCGCTAGAGGGCTTGGAGTCCTATGATCCACCTAGCCACGGAGATCTGCGCGAAGTCACTTCTTTAAAGGCTCAATTTGTGTATGTCGAACCGATCAAGGGATGGGTAGAGATTAACACTTGATGGGCTTGTACAGCACCGCTGAATATTAGGCGTCTGTCAGCCAGTCGCCAATCCGATCGAGCATGGGTTGGCGATAGGGTTCAGATTCATTAACCAGTTGATGGCGCGCATCTTTGATCATCTTCACTTGAGTGGCGGGAAACTTGTCTTTAATAGCGGTTAGGTTGTAGCGGTAGTCGACCGTTTGATCGTCGTCGCCTTGTACAATCAGCAGCGGCCGTGTTTGTCGAGGAAAACTTTCGAAGCTTTTTATCCACTCGGTCATGGCCACTACCCAGCGCGTGGGTGTAATGCGCGTTTGCAGTGGATCTCGATCTCTAATGAAGTCCAAAAAAACCTGATCATGAGAGTTGTCGGTAAAATTACGCGCCGGCCCTTTGATCAACAATTTATAAAGAGGAAAGGCCCATTGCGCCAATCCCCAACCTTTGGGACGAATCAGTGGCGCTATTAGGGCAACTTGCTCGATATCTTTTTGTTGCGGCAGTGATCCCAAATAGTTTAACCATACGGCTCCGCCAGTGCTCTGTCCGACACCGTGCCATGGACGTGGTAAGGCGCTTTGGCAGCGTTTCAGACAAACCATTAATACGTCGCGATATTGATCGAAGGAATCGATGCTGGCCTGTGTGCCGCTGCTGAGACCGTGACCGGGAAGATCCAGTGCCACAANATTCCAACCCTGTTGTAGCAAGTATCGAATGGGGTGATGCATGATGCCGACGCTGTCGGTAAAGCCGTGAATAAAAAACACCGTGCCGCGACTGTTTTGNACTTCGAAAATATGAGCGGCGAGCTTAAAGCCTGCGGCTTTATAGCGCCCGAAGTGATGGCGATGGCAGAGCTCTTCTTTGGCAAAATTGATACGGTAATGATTCAGGTAAGNCTGNACCAGNTCACTCTGTAGCCAGGTGCTTTGATCCGTTTGCAGCGAAAAATCCAGTTCTGGNAATTGTTGACGAAGTTGTTGTGACTGCTCTAGCGATAGGCTCATGGATTCCGCGTGTTTTTAGGGTNTATGAATGGANGTGTTGCGTTAGCGGGACAGGTACAAGGTCTCCCGGCCGACAAAGATACCATTTACGTAGTAAAGAGTATCCAACGTTATTTTGTCGCGTCTGAAGACGAGTTGCGATTGGATTTCCTTAAGAGCGCTGGCGTTGACGGTTTTTTCTCGGTGTTTTTCTCCCGCTCGCAGCCATTGTGGGTGCATGTCGAGTGAGATCAAATTGTCGTAGTCTAAGGCGTAGAGTAAATCCCCGCTCCAGGCGTGATGCTCATTGGCTTCGCGAGTGAGGCGGATTTTTAGTGCACTTTTCTCCACCGCTTCAATGGTGGCGTCGAGAGTGGNGCGATAGTGTTTGATTTTTGGGNCNTNGTCNGANCCCTGACAGGCAAATTCTCTTGAGTAGCCTCGCCACTCGCCATTTAAGAGAGGGGCGAGGGATTTCAATTGTTGTTCTTGTTTACCGCTAATCGCTATCGGCTGAATGTCGAAATAGTGATCCCCTTGACGCTGATGCCGAGGAGACGCTGAAAAACACACGGGGTTGGGCGGCAGTTTCGGTGAGGTGTCTTTCTCTCGGCCGTGAAGCTTTGTTGCCCTCGAATCGGGTTCAGAGTCAGGAGCGGTCTTTTTTAACGCTTCAATGGGCTCGAAGGTGTCGGCGGTGTTGGGTTCTTCGACTTCGACTGTTTCTGCCTCTTCCGGTGAATTGCGTTTATCACCATAGTGCACTTTGCCTTTTTCATCGGTCCATTGATAGATCTTCTCCGCTGCGTTCAGCGGCGCCTGAANCACCAAGATCAGGGCTAGATAGANCCATATCGGTTGGCTCAATGGTCGTCGAGCGGCCGCGTAGGATGAAGCTGTCCGAAGTCGTTGCATGGCGATGCCTAACTATTTAGAGGGCCATTGGTTAAAAAGTCTCTGTAATCATAGCGGGTGTTTGTCGGTCTCACGAATCTTGATGTACTCAGCGACTGATGAATTGATAGCGGGCGTCTATGAGTGGTTTTGATTGGCTGAGGGAAGTGACGGTAGGTATTGGCGTTGCGGTTGGTCAGCGCGAGGCTACGAGAAGACGGACGGGGATGGCGCTGATAGACAGACAAGCCGGCACAAGAGTGCCGGCTTGTACAGGGACTACTTGATTTGTGCTTTCAGTTCGCCGCTGTTGTAGCGCTCGAACATGCCGTCTAGGCTGATGGCAGAAATCTTGCTGGCATTGCCCGCGGTACCGAAGGCTTGGTAGCGATCAATACAGATGTCTTTCATCGCTTGAGTGGTGGCAGCGAGGAATTTACGTGGATCAAATTCGCTCGGGTTGTGAGCCAAGAAGCGACGAGTGGCACCGGTAGAGGCCAAACGCAGGTCGGTATCGATGTTGACCTTGCGCACGCCGTGCTTGATGCCTTCAACGATTTGCTCGACCGGCACACCGTAAGTTTCTGGGATTTCGCCGCCAAACTCGTTGATCACCGCCAGCCACTCCTGTGGTACGGATGAGGATCCGTGCATCACTAAGTGAGTGTTGGGGATGCGCTGGTGAATGGCTTTGATACGGTTGATATCGAGAATATCGCCAGTGGGTGGACGGGTAAACTTGTAGGCGCCGTGAGAGGTACCGCAAGCAATCGCCAGTGCATCGACGTCGGTCTTTTGCACAAAGTCAGCGGCTTCTTCAGGGTCGGTTAGCATTTGATCGTGGGTCAGTTTACCCGCGGCACCAATGCCGTCTTCTTCACCGGCTTCGCCAGTCTCGAGCGAGCCCAAGCAGCCCAATTCGCCCTCTACCGAAACACCACAGGCATGTGCCATTTCTACCGTGCGACGGGTGACGTCGACGTTGTACTCATAGCTGGCGGGCGTTTTGCCGTCTTCACCCAGAGAGCCATCCATCATCACCGAGCTGAAACCCAGTTGAATGGAGCGCTGGCACACGGCTGGTGAGGTGCCGTGATCTTGGTGCATACAAACGGGAATATGCGGGAATTCTTCGATGGCCGCCAAAATCAGGTGACGCAGGAAAGGTGCGCCTGCGTACTTGCGGGCACCGGCAGAGGCTTGAACAATCACAGGGGAATCGGTCTCGTCGGCCGCTTCCATGATTGCGCGCATTTGTTCCAAGTTGTTAACGTTAAATGCCGGTACGCCGTATCCGTACTCCGCAGCGTGATCGAGCATTTGACGCAAGCTAATTAAGGCCATGGTTCTCGTCCTGTATTTATGTGTAATAAGGTTGGCGAAACGCCCGCAGGCGATTCGCCCAATAGGGTTTAGTCGTTAGCGCGTGATTCAAGCATAGCAACGGCCGGCAGTACCTTTCCTTCAACATACTCTAAGAAGGCGCCACCACCGGTGGAAATGTAGGATACTTTATCAGTAATTTGGTACTTATCCACAGCCGCGAGGGTGTCTCCGCCGCCGGCGATGGAGAAGCCGTCACTGTCGGCAATCGCTTTTGACAGAGATTCGGTCCCTTGGCCAAATTGATCAAACTCAAACACACCCACGGGGCCGTTCCAGATGATGGTTTTGGCGCCTTTCAAAATGTCTGCCAGCGCGGCAGAAGAATCTGGGCCTATGTCGAAAATCATGTCATCGTCGTTGACGTCGGCGGACGGCTTCAACGTGGCGACGGCGCTTTCTGAGAATTCGGTACCGGTGACCACATCGGTGGGTACAGGAATATCACACTTTTCCATCAGCGCTTTGGCGTTAGGAATTAGGTCTTGTTCACACAGTGACTTACCGACAGGCAGCCCGCTGGCGGCGAGGAAGGTATTGGCGATACCACCACCGACGATCAATTGATCGACCTTATCGGACAGGGTTTCCAATACGGTCAGCTTGGTAGAAACCTTTGAGCCACCCACGATAGCGACCATGGGGCGCGCTGGGTTGGCCAGAGCTTTCTGCAGCGCGTCTAGCTCACCCGACAACAGTGGTCCTGCGCAGGCAACCGGTGCAAACTTGGCGACACCATGGGTTGAGGCTTGGGCGCGGTGGGCGGTACCAAATGCATCCATTACAAAGATGTCACACAGTGCCGCATAAGCTTTGGAGAGGTCTTCGGCGTCTTTCTTTTCACCGACGTTGAAGCGCACGTTTTCCAACAGTACCAGTTCGCCGTTGGCGACTTCGACACCCGCTTGCCAATCTTTCACAACCTTAACATCGCGCTCCAGTAATTTGCCCATGTGGGTCGCAACCGGCTGCAGAGAAAACTCTTCGGCGTATTCACCTTCCGTGGGGCGCCCCAAATGGGACATCACAATGACTTTGGCTCCGGCTTTTAAAGCCAGCTCAATGGTGGGCAGTGACGCGCGAATACGGGCATCACTGGTGACCACACCGTCTTTCACGGGTACATTGAGGTCTTCGCGGATCAGCACACGCTTTCCCGCGAGATCCAGATCGGTCATTTTGATTACTGACATAGTCTTCTCTCGTATGAATCTGCGCCCAGCAGAGGGCAATTTTAAAAAGGCGATATGATACCGGAAAGCGGTTGTTATAGTCACAACCGCAAGTGAAGAAATTGGTTTGAGAAGGCCTATTTGAGCTTGAAGCTGCCGACTACCTCGGACATGGTATGGCTTTCGGTTCGCAACTGGCCGCCAGTGGCCTCTAACTTGCGTGATACCTCAGCCGATTTATCGGCAATTGCGGCCAGTTCATTGATGCGTTGACTCACCTCACCCACGGCTTCAGCTTGCTGTCCTGTGGCGCGCGCAATATGGCTGTTCATCTCCGAGATGGTACTCATCAACTTATCAATTTCGGTGAGTGCTTGGTCGGCATTACCGGCAATTTCGATGGTGGCCTGTGAGGTTTTTTGACTTTCACTGACGGCGGCGACCGCCTGCTGGGTTTCGGACTGTAAGCGCAAAATCATTTGCTGGATCTCTTCAGTGCTTTGTCCGGTGCGACTGGCCAGAGTACGGACCTCATCGGCGACGACGGCAAAGCCTCGTCCTTGCTCTCCGGCGCGGGCAGCTTCAATGGCGGCATTAAGTGCCAGCAAGTTGGTTTGCTCGGCAATGCTGCGGATAACGTCCAGTACGGTGCCAATACTCTCCGATTCCAGTGACAATTTGGCCACTACATCGCTCACTTTATTGATGCTGCCTGAGAGCGACTCGATTTGGTCGATGGCTGACGATAGAGTTTGTTTACCTGCACGTGTATTGGTCTGAGCTGAGAGTGCGGCCTGTTCGGCGGAGTCGGCGTTGCCACTGACCTCTTTAACGTTGACGGACATCTCTTCCATGGCGGCAGCGACCTGAGTACTGGCATCGTTTTGCAGTTGGGTGGCATGGGTAACCGCCTGACTGGTTTCCGACAATTCATCGGCATAGCCCATGACGCTGTTGGCGCTTTCAGAGAGTTGGCTTAACGAGGCGCGTATCTTCTCAGAGAAAACATTGAAGTTGGAACCCAGCGCGGATATTTCATCCCGACCTTGTGCCTCCAGTCGCTGAGTTAAATCCCCTTCTCCTTCCGCAATGTTCTCCATCAGTTTGGAGACGCGATGGGTGGGGATGAGAATACTGCGACCTGTGGCGTAGACAAATCCGCCGACGGCTGCGGTGATCAAAAACGCAATCAACAGACTGTTGCGTATCTGTTTGGCGAAGATGGCATCGACGTTATCAATGTAGATACCACTACCGACAATCCAGCCCCATGTTTCAAAACCTTTGACGTAGGAAATTTTATCCACAGGGTCATCGGCTCCAGATTTTGGCCACTTGTAGGGTACAAACCCCTCGCCGCTGGATTTTACGATTTCGACCATTTCACGGAATAGATAGACGCCATCGGGGTCTTTATTTTCTCTGAGTGATTTGCCGTTCAATGCCGGTTTGAAGGGATGCATGATCATATTAGGGTGGTAATCATTGATCCAAAAATAGTTGTCGTCTTCGTAGCGCAGTTGTCCAATGGCCGCGATCGCCAATTGTTGCGCTTGTGCCTCACTGAGCTCACCAGCAAGTTGTTGTTGGTGATATTGACCAATGATGCTGTAAGCACTCTCCACCAACGCTTTCACTTTTACCTGCTGCTGGCTATAAAGTGTGTTTTGTTGAGAGTAAAGATTGGCGCCGAGTAGAATGGCCATTCCTAGTACGACCCCAGAAATGATCATCACTAAGCGGCTTCGTATGGATATGTTGCGAAGAAACCTCATGGTGAAAGCCTATAGATTGCCCAAGGAAAATAGCGCTGCTATCTAAAAAGTATAGGCGTCTGGGGGGGCTGCCGTGGCTATCGGTCGTGAAAGTCGATGAACTTATAAAACCCTTTGAAACAAAGGGTTAATAGAGGGATGGGTTTTGCGGAAAGTGCTGGATATTAGGCTGAATGCTCTAACCAATAGCGACTGACGTCGAGCATACGGTTGGCATAACCCCATTCGTTATCAAACCAAATCAGTATTTTCACCAGTCTTTTACCTGCCACCCGAGTCTGACCCGCATCGACCACACCGGAGCGGGCGTCGTGGTTAAAGTCGCAGGAGGCGAGCAGTTCTTCGGTGTAGCCAAGTACGCCGTGGAACTGGCTGTCAGCGGCCTCTTGAAGTGTGCGGTTTATCGTATCGACATCAACGTCCTGTTGTACCACCAAGGTTAAATCAATGGCCGAGACATTGGCGGTGGGTACGCGCATGGCTTGTGCTTCAAAGCGCCCTGCCAACTCAGGTAGGAAGCGTTCTATACCGCGAGCGAGGCCTGTATCCACCGGAATCATCGAGTTCATAATGGAGCGGGTTTTCCGCAAATCCGTGTGGTGGTAGGCGTCGATCACCGGCTGATCGTTCATGGCGGAATGCAAGGTAGTGATGACACCACTTTCAACACCGTACTCACGCTGCAAGGTTTGTATCACTGGAATACTGCAGTTGGTGGTACAGGAGGCATTGGAAACAATGGTCTGTTGGCTGTTTAGGCGATTCTCATTGACCCCATAGACGATGGTGGCGTCTACATCCGATTGTCCGGGCTGGGAAAACAGCACCCGTTTCGCACCCTGATCGATGTGCTGTTGAGCCGTGGCGCGATCGCTGAAAGCCCCGGTGCACTCCAATACTAAATCGATGCCCAGTTGACCCCAAGGTAGCGCTTCGATGGACTGGTGATGAAGAATCTCTATGCACTGCTCGTTGATGAACAGTTGATCTTCTTTCACTCGGATATCGCCAGGAAAGCGCCCGTGGGTAGAATCGTATTTGGTCAAATGGGCAATGGTTTTACAGTCGGCCAGTTCATTGATGGCGACAACCTGTAATTGATCTTGCAGGTCAGCTTCATACAGAGCCCTGAGCACGCAGCGTCCAATTCGACCATAGCCATTGATGGCGATTCTAAAGGGCGATGGGGATTGGGGGGGGGATGCGTGTGTCACACAGGCCTCATGGCAAAAATTCAGGGTGTTCGAAGCGGGTCGTCGATAGCGACTTTTTAGGCGACTGCAAAGCCGCTATCGACGACCCGCTTCACGCCTACTCAACAGTGTAAGCGCCGTGGCCAACAGAGAGGCTGGTTCGAACTCAACCTCCCTCTGTTAGCCACTATTACTTCTGTCGGTGTTACCTTTCCGACGACTCAGTGGATAACTTAGTCGAGAACTTCT
The DNA here is from genome assembly GCA_002707785.1 of Cellvibrionaceae bacterium. Taxonomy (GTDB): domain Bacteria; phylum Pseudomonadota; class Gammaproteobacteria; order Pseudomonadales; family Cellvibrionaceae; genus Pseudomaricurvus. The sequence continues at coordinate 96,071 of PANW01000029.1, forward strand.
TCAACCGCGGCAACAACGTTGTCGACGGTGAAGCCAAAGTGCTCCATCAGTTCGCCACCCGGTGCGGATTCACCAAAGGTGTTCATGCCAACGACGCGTCCGTCGAGACCGACAAACTTGTACCAGTAGTCTTCATGGGCCGCTTCAACCGCAACGCGAGCACCGACTTCAATCGGCAGAACTTGCTGACGGTATTCAGCGTCTTGGGCACAGAACAACTCGGCGCAAGGCATGGACACTACACGGATTTTCTTGCCGCTGGCGCTGACTTTGTCTGCGGCTTTCATCGCCAGCTCCACTTCAGAACCGGTGGCGATGAGGATGGCATCTGGCTCGCCGTCACAGTCTTTTAAAATGTAGCCACCGCGAGCGACGTTGTTCAGCTGCTCTTCGTCACGAGCCATTGGCGCGAGGCCTTGGCGCGAGAAGATCAGTGATGTTGGACCATCGCGACGCTCAATGGCGCTTTTCCAAGAGACCGCAGATTCGACGGTGTCACAGGGGCGCCACACGTGCATATTGGGAATAATACGCAAGCTGGGAATCTGCTCGACCGGCTGGTGCGTCGGGCCATCTTCACCCAGACCAATGGAGTCGTGAGTGTAGACAAAAATGGCTTGCTGCTTCATCAGTGCCGCCATACGCACGGCGTTGCGGGCGTATTCCATAAACATCAGGAAGGTGGCGCCATAGGTGACGAAGCCGCCGTGCAGAGCAATACCATTCATGATGGCGCTCATGGCGAACTCGCGCACGCCGTAGTAGATGTAGTTACCACTGGCGTCTTTGGCTTCAACGCCTTTGCAGCCTTTCCACAGGGTCAGGTTAGAACCGGCCAGATCCGCGGAGCCGCCGAGCACTTCGGGCAGCAGTGGGCCAAAGGCATTCAGAGTATTTTGTGAGGCTTTACGGGAGGCGATTTTCTCGGCTTTGTCCTGACATTCACGGATGTAGGCATCGGCTTTTTCAGAGAAGTCGGCAGGCAAGTCGCCGCTGACAACACGGCGCTCGAATTCGGCGGCCAGTTCTGGGTGGGCGGCTTTATAGGCGTCAAAACGGCCCTGCCACTCGCTCTCTGCAGCGGTGCCGGCATCTTGGGCGTTCCAGCTGTCGGCGATGTCGGCAGGAATTTCAAACGGGCCGTGCTCCCAGTTCAGGGTCTTGCGAACCAAGGCAATCTCTTCGTCGCCCAGAGGTGCACCGTGGCACTCTTCTTTGCCTTGTTTGTTGGGTGAGCCAAAACCGATAACGGTTTTGCAGCAAATCAGGGTGGGTTTGTCGCTCTCAGCGCGGGCCGCTTCGATGGCGGCTTTGATGGCGGCACTGTCATGGCCGTCGACCGCAGGCACTACGTGCCAGCCGTAAGCTTCGAAACGCTTAGGGGTATCGTCGGTAAACCAGCCTTCCACTTCGCCATCAATGGAGATACCGTTGTCGTCGTAGAACGCAATCAATTTACCCAGTCCCAAGGTGCCGGCCAGAGAGCAAGCTTCGTGGGAGATACCTTCCATCAAACAGCCGTCGCCCATAAAGGTGTAGGTGTAGTGATCGACGATATTGTGGCTGTCGCGGTTAAATTGATCGGCAAGAATTTTTTCTGCCAACGCCATACCCACGGCATTGGTAATGCCTTGCCCCAGTGGCCCAGTGGTGGTTTCAACACCCGGCGCATAGCCGTACTCTGGATGGCCAGGAGTTTTGGAGTGCATTTGGCGGAAGTTCTTCAGCTCTTCGATCGGCAGATCGTAGCCGCTCAAGTGCAGCAACGAATAAATCAGCATGGAACCATGGCCATTGGACAAGACGAAACGGTCGCGATCGGCCCAGTTGGGGTTGCTCGGGTTGTGCTTGAGGTAGTCGTTCCACAGGACTTCGGCGATGTCCGCCATGCCCATTGGGGCTCCGGGGTGGCCACTGTTGGCTTGCTGGACGGCGTCCATACTAAGGGCGCGGATGGCGTTGGCTAATTCTGCACGAGATGGCATGGGCTCGGGGCTCCTGTTAATGCACGGTTGGCCTGCTCGCCAAGATTTGGCGGAGGTCGGTAAAAAAGGGCGCTATTTTCTCGCACCTAGGGTGGGCGGGTAAAGGGCGAATGGCTAAAAAGAATACAAAAAGTGCGTTATTGTTTGGCTAATTTAGACGAAACGGAGGATTAAACCCCATCTATACTCAATCTGTAGCCTGTGTTGAACAAAAAACCCTTACGGGCTTGGTGTCTACGCTCGAAATTTGGAGGTCTAGTCGTATCCATTCTCTCTGGTTGTTGCTGGCGATGTTAGTGTGGTCCGTAGATAGTGATGCGGCTCGAGGAGAGCCAGTATCCACGGTGGTGCAAATGCCGGAAAAATCCTCAGCTCTGGTCACTGACGGGTTAGAATCAGATTTACCCATATTGAAAATCTGCGGTTTTGATTGGGCTCCTTATAGCTACCACGAAGGATCTGCCACCGTAGGTGTTCTCATTGATTTGTTGAAGCGTGCAGAGCTGAATCACGAGCTACAGTTCAATTTTATGCCATTGCAGCGCTGTTTGGCCGCTGTGCGGCAGGGCTATCAAGACATGATCCTCTACAGCAGCACGCCACACGATCAGTTAGTCATGGTGGATACGGTAGTGCAGTACCATGTATCCGGCGTGATTGTCGGCAGCCAAAGCAAGCATCAATCGTTTGAAGGGTTAACGCAGTTTTCTGGGGAAACTCTGGGTGTCTTGCGCGGCAACCCTATTTTTCAGTCTCTTAAACACTACCAAGGCATTCAGTGGGAATTGCAAAACACCGGCAAGAGTATGTGGCAGATGCTCATGCGCGGGCGTTTGGATGCGGCAATTGGCGACTACCTATCGGTCACGCCGCTGGAGGTTTACCGGCAAGGCGATGTGCGGTTCTTGCAGCCGGCTCTCTATGTGGTGCCTATTCGCATGGCCGTCAATATCTCCAAAGCTCAGTTGGTGCCTGGCTTAAATCAACGCTTGGCGCAAATGCTCGAGAAGGGCACGGTCGATCACTTGTATCGACGCCACGGTGTTGAACCCTTTTCTAGGGTTCAGACGATGGTCGATGAATTTCACCAGCGTCAGCGGGAAAAGACGCAAAAAGCACGTGATATGGCGGAATCCCCGTAAATTCAATGTTCAGCTGTTAACTGTGCTAAGCGAATCGGCAGGTTTTGCCACGCCTTACCTTAAAGGCTGTACTTGCGACCAATCCTCAGTCTGACTCAGTGTCAGGAATTCTTCACCGAGTGCATGGCTTAGATCGGCCACCTGCTGCCAGAGTCTTACCCGCTCGGCGTCATTTTTCTGATAGGTGACAAAATCTTTGCGGTCTGGCGCCCGTCCGAGCTCCGTTTGTTGCCAAAACTCCTGCGACGGCGAGATCAATAGGGCATTGTCCAGCAGGTCGGGATCGGCTTTGCGCCACGGCAGGTATTTATCAAACCAACCGACTTTGCAGTGTGGGAAGAAATGCGGATAGAGAATTAATTCATCGGAATTCCAAAAATTCCCAGGCACTGGATGGTAGTCCAGCAGGCCTCCATCGCGATACATCCCCTCACCGGCCCCGGCAATGTCTTCCACTCCGTGCATATACACAGGAATTGATCCGGAGGCTGTCAGTGCCGGTTGCAAATTGTCGGCTGACAAAGCCACGGTTTCGGTGCAATAACCGTCTCTGGCTGTAAGATCAAAGGGCTGACGGGGATCGTGAAAGACAATGCGATCGAGTTTGTCGGCCAGGGCATTGCGGCCTTTGAGGTTTTTCACTGAGGCTTTGGCACAGCTGGCGGCCTGCTGTTTGATGTTTTTCGATGCCAAGCCTCCGTGACAGCGCACCGCGCCGCAGCTAAAACGCAAAAACGGATGATTCAGTATTTGTTCTATTTTGTTGTCGCCCACTACAGCCGCTTGCACGGTGACAAATTCTCGCGCGATCTCGTCTGCCCCCACGCCTTCCGGAAAGCTCTGATGGATATAGGCTTGGGACAGGGCATCCAGGCCAGCCGCAGCATCTTGGTGGCAGGCCGCGGCTAGTTTAAAGGCACCCACCGAGGTGCCAAATAATTTAATGGTCTGCGCTTGAGTCAGTCTTTCGGGGCTAAGCCACTGAGAAAAGATGGCGCGATCCAGTCCGTAGATGGCCAGCCATTTGGCGGCACCCGAGGCGCCAAAAATGCTACCAATATGATGTGGCTGCAAGCCCTCTCGTTGAATGTGTTTGAGCGCGCGAGCCCCAGCTTGTATGGACAGTAGTGACATGAGTGCGTGTCTGGCAAGAGTGGAGCTAGGCACTTTATCAAAGTGGGTTGTCTTCACCTATAACTGAAAACAGCAAATCACTGACGAAAATGCCTGTCGACCCTTGCCATGGGATGATGGCCGAGGTTTTACTCAGTAGATTCACGGCTCAGAGCGTCGAGTAAACCAGGAATGTTGGAGTAGTGATTACTGCGGATCATGGATTTCAATTGGCTTAAGGTCACGCCGAGGTGTTGTTGGTAATAGTAATCGAGCACGCCATTGTCCAGACGACGGCTAAGTTCCGCTGAAATTTGCTCTGCTAGGTCGGCGTTGTCTTGATGGGTGGACCAGTAGATGGGCTCTATGTGGATGGGCGGCAGCAGAAACTCGACGGCCTGGCTTTGTTCTGGGCTCAGCATCACCTGTGAATGATAGTCACCGAGCACGGCATCCACTCGTCGACTTACCAATAGCTGCCAGAGGTAGTCCAGCTGATTGGCAAATACCCACTCCACGCCGATATCTCGCTGGCGAATCATTATCGAGTTTCCTCTTAAACCGGCAATTCTTTGGCCCGTCAGTTGCTCTAACCCCGGATTATCATCGAGAGGGCTATCGCTATTGACCACCAATACGGGCATCTGATTTTGTACCGAAGGTTCGATGGCTCGCAGTTGGTTTCCCGGTCGGCTCATGGCCAACGGAGAGGTGTAGATGTTGAGTTGAATGCGGTTCTGCTGAGCCTCGGCGTAGCAGCGTTGCAGCGCCATAAAGTGAAAGCGTGGTTGGTAGCCCAAGGCTAAGCTGATGTCGTTGACGAGATCCACCATAACGCCTGAGGGCTTCTCGGCAATGCGATAGGAAAAAGGCATCCAAGGGGTAATGCAGACGTCGAGCGTGGGTCGTGAATTGATACTGCCGTCCGCACTGGGCGGGCTATCGGAGGTGATGTGCTCCTCCGAATCGGAACAGCCGCTGAGAATCGATACGGCAATCAGCACTCGCGCAATCTGGATGCTGATTGCGGTCATGAGGCGATCACCGATGAACCTGCAGTGGCTGTTGGGACTCATAAGGGGTTAAAACAACCGCGACCCGTCATTGTCATCTTGTTGAATGGTGAGCTCGTCGGCCGCGTTAGAGAGATACTCCGCATCGGTTTCCGAGGCCAGTTTGATCATCAGGCGCAGATCGTTGGGCGAATCGGCGTAAGACAGCGCGTCTTCATAGGTAATCTCACCCTTGTCATAGAGTTCGAAGAGGGCCTGATCGAAGGTCTGCATACCCACTTCAGTGGATTTTTTCATCAGTTCTTTGAGATCGGCGACTTCACCTTTGCGAATCATGTCAGACGCCAATGGCGTATTCAGTAACACCTCCAGACAGGCGCGGCGACCATTGCCGTCGGGCGTGGGAATTAGCTGCTGGGCGATAATGCCTTTCAAGTTGAGGGATAAATCCATCCACAGCTGATTGTGTCGGTCGGCCGGGAAAAAGTGAATGATACGATCCAGCGCTTGGTTGGCGTTGTTGGCGTGCAAGGTACACAGACACAGGTGACCGGTTTCAGCGAAGGCGATGGCGTGTTCCATGGTTTCGCGCGAACGAACCTCACCAATCAGAATCACATCGGGAGCCTGTCGCAGAGTATTCTTTAGCGCAATGCCAAAGGATTCGGTATCAATGCCCACCTCACGTTGGGTGATGATGCAGCCTTGGTGTTGGTGAATGAATTCAATCGGGTCCTCGATGGAAATGATATGGCCTTTTGAATTTCGATTGCGATGACCGATCATCGACGCCAGTGAGGTCGACTTACCGGTGCCGGTGGCACCGACAAAGATGATCAGACCACGTTTGGTCATGGCCAGTTCTTTAATAATTTCCGGCAGACCGAGATCGTCAATTTTGGGGATGTTGGTTTCAATACGACGCAGCACCATGCCGGCCAGATTGCGTTGATAAAAGGCGCTACAGCGGAAACGGCCGATGCCTCGCGCGCTGACCGCGAAATTCAGTTCTTTGCTATCTAAGAACTCCTGTCGCTGCTTTTCGTTCATCACCGAGAGCACGGTTTCTCGGGCTTTTTCCGGCGACAGCGGAGTGGTGGTGACAGGTACTACGCGGCCATGAAGTTTCATAGAGGGGGGCACGCCAGCGGTAATAAAGAGATCCGAGGCTCCCTTTTCAACCATGAGCGCGAGTAAGCGTTCAAAATCCATAATCTATTCCTTGCGAGGGCTCGCTGTCTGCCGCAGGGCAGTGTTTATTCTGTATTGGGGGTGCTGCAGCACCCGCCTGTTACGAGTTGCTAGCGGTTAAAAGTTCTCCGGCATTTTGGCTTTTTCGCGCGCAATCTCTCGGGTAATAATGCGTCGCGCCACCATATCGGTCAGACATTGATCCATAGTCTGCATGCCAATCGCACCGCCGGTTTGGATGGCGGAGTACATTTGCGCGACTTTATCTTCACGGATCAAGTTACGAATGGCTGCGGTTCCGCGCATGATTTCGTGGCCAGCGACTCGGCCACCGCCGTTTTTCTTCATCAGGGTCTGTGAAATAACCGCTTGTAAGGATTCTGACAGCATTGAGCGCACCATGGACTTTTCGTTGGCTGGGAAAACATCGACGATACGGTCAATGGTTTTTGCCGCCGAGGTGGTGTGCAAGGTGCCAAACACCAAGTGACCGGTTTCCGCCGCCGTTAGCGCCAGGCGAATGGTTTCCAAATCCCGCATCTCACCGACGAGGATAATATCTGGATCTTCCCGCAGCGCTGATCTCAGTGCTTCGGTAAAACCGTGGGTATCGCGATGAACTTCCCGCTGGTTCACCAGACATTTTTTGGATTCGTGCACGAATTCGATCGGATCCTCAATGGTGAGGATGTGCTCGTACTTGTTGTCGTTGATGTAATCCATCATCGCCGCCAAGGTGGTCGACTTACCGGAGCCGGTGGGGCCTGTTACCAGCACAAGCCCGCGCGGTACGGCACAGATATCGCGAAATACCTGACCCATGCCGAGTTCTTCCATGGTCAGTACCTTGGAGGGAATGGTCCGGAATACGGCGCCGGCGCCGCGGTTTTGGTTAAAGGCGTTTACACGGAAACGAGCGACACCAGGGACTTCGAAAGAAAAGTCCGTCTCGAGAAATTCTTCGAAATCTTTGCGTTGCTTGTCATTCATAATCTCGTAGATCAGACTATGCACCTGCTTGTGCTCCATGGCGGGCAGGTTGATACGGCGCACATCGCCGTCAACGCGGATCATGGGGGGTAGCCCCGCAGACAAATGCAAATCTGAAGCGCCCTGCTTGGCGCTGAAGGCCAAGAGTTCCGTAATATCCATACAACGACCCTTACGTATTGGTTGTTTTATTATGGCCAGTGTCGACTGGCAAAGTGTTAATGTACCAAGTATATGCCCAAGATTCATGACCACCTAATACAAGTGCAAAAACGCCTAGCTGAGGCTTCGCGTCAATCTCTGCGCGCACCAAATAGCACCCAGTTGTTGGCTGTCAGTAAAACCAAACCCGCCGCAGACGTGCGCGAGGCCTATGTGGCCGGTCAGCGTCAGTTCGGTGAAAACTACTTNCAAGAGGCCCTAGAAAAGCAGCAACAANTGCTGGATCTGGATATAGAGTGGCACTTTATCGGCCCCATTCAGTCCAATAAAACTCGCCTCATTGCTGAAAACTTTGACTGGGTTCACAGTGTTGATCGCCTCAAAATTGCCCAGCGACTCAACGACCAGCGGCCGTCAGGGATGGCCCCTATTAATATTTGTCTGCAGGTCAATTTGGATCGAGAAGCATCCAAAGCGGGCGTTTCTCTAGCCGAAGTGCCGGCACTGGTTGAAAGTGTCAGTGGCCTCCCCCATATCTGTGTGCGAGGGTTGATGGCCATTCCCGCACCGCGAGACAAGCGCGCCGAGCAGCAACAGGCACTACAGCCGTTGGCCGATGTCTTGTCTCATCTGCAGCCTCAGTACCCTCAGCTCGATACTTTATCGATGGGGATGTCGAAAGATCTAGAAGCGGCGATTGCCGCCGGCTCGACGATGGTCAGAGTGGGAACCGATATTTTTGGGGCGCGATCATAGAGTGGTCGCGCCTGTTGATTAATGATTAGGAAATACATGTGACTCAGGCAAAAATTACCTTTATTGGAGCTGGCAACATGGCCAGCAGCATTGTGGGCGGCCTCGTGAAAAAGGGATTTGCGGCCGATTCCATCACGGCTACAGACCCCTACCAGCCGAGCTTGGACAAGCTGCAGCAAGAGTTTGGCGTGGCCATCAGTGGGGATAATGGTGCCGCGGCGAAGTCTGCCGACGTGATTGTGTTGGCCATCAAGCCCCAAGTGATGGAGCAGGTGTGTCGCGATCTGTCTCCGTATTTAGCACATAAGCCGATGATCGTTTCCATCGCCGCGGGTATTGATATCGACAGCCTCGACGCTTGGCTGAGTAATGATCTGGCCATCGTGCGCTGTATGCCTAACACCCCATCGCTGGTACAAACGGGTGCCAGTGGCCTCTACGCTAATGATGTCACCAGCGATGAGCAAAAACAGCTGGCACATCAAATTTTGGAAGCCGTAGGCATTGTCCAGTGGCTGCAGTCGGAAGCGCTCATTGATCCCGTGACTGCCGTATCGGGCAGTGGCCCAGCGTATTTTTTCCTGTTTATGGAAGCTATGATTGATGCGGGCATTGCGCAAGGGTTGAGCCGCGAAAACGCCACTGAACTGACGCTGCAAACGGCGCTTGGAGCGGCTAAGTTAGCTCAGGGGAGCGATGTCGATGTGGCGGAACTGCGCCGCCGCGTAACATCGCCCAATGGCACCACCGAACAGGCGGTGTTGTCGTTTGAGCAGCAAGGCCTACGCGAGACGGTCGCCAACGCCATGAAAGCCTGCGCCGATCGCTCGGTTGAGATGGCCAAAGAGTTGGGCGCGAGCTAGGGGCATACCCGTTGCACGATTGGTATGAGTAGGCAGGCAAGACCGGATTGAACTCAGAGTTTACTAGCGAAAATTTAGGAGAAAAGCATGGGGCCGTTGCAGGAAATAGGACTTTTGGTGTTGCAAACACTGGGATCGCTGTATCTGTTGATCGTAATGTTGCGGGTGTTGTTACAGGTGGCGCGAGCCGATTTCTACAATCCACTGTCGCAATTCATTGTTAAGGCCACCAATCCAGTGGTAATCCCTGTGCGCAGGGCAGTACCCGGTGTAATGGGCGTCGATTTGGCGTCGATTTTAATCGCCATAGCACTTCTCTTTGGTTTGATCGAGTTAGGTGCGCTGCTGTTGCAGGGGCAAATAGTGAATCCTCTATTTGCGCTCTTCTGGTCACTGATTGGTTGTGTCGGTCTGGTAGCCAATATCTATTTTTACGGTCTAATTATCATGATAATTGCCAGCTGGATTGCCCCTCAAAGCAACAATCCGGCGCTAATGCTGGTGCATCAGTTGATTGAGCCGGCGATTGGCCCCTTTAGAAAGCTAATGCCGGACATGGGCGGTATTGATATCAGCCCGCTGTTTGCTCTGCTCAGTTTGCAGGTGGTGTTTATTCTTATTGCCTACGCGGCCAACTATTTCCAAATGGCGGCTTTTGCCCGTCGTCTGGTGTTGGGTATCTGACATTTCTTGTACAGAGTCGGTCTATAGCGACTGGCTCTATACCGCTGTCAGCTCTGTGAAGACTGAGTCTCAAGATTTCCGCCCCCCTCTGCCCCCCTCTTCCCTCGCGACGGTAATTCGGTTTTAATGACCGTCGACCAAAATTTGACAATAACGAGTTTGCTCATCAGCGGATTGATTCCCTGAATCAAAAAACACGGCTGAAGAAGGTAGAAAGCAGACAGTGAACACAAGGTTTGAAAAGGGATGGACGTAAAATCGTTTTATCGCCAAATGGCGGATTACGCCCGCTGGAAAGAGTCGCTGAGTGTGCAGCTGCGCCAGTGCCAGCAGTGGTTTGATCAATACCAGTCGCAGAGTAAAGCCGCCAGCCACTGTCTGCAGCAAGCGCTGTCTCTGCTAGACAATGATCATTTCACCGTTGCTTGTGTGGGGGAATTCTCTCGCGGCAAGACCGAGTTGATTAACGCCTTGCTCTTCACTGAATACGGTAAGCGGCTGTTGCCCTCCAAGCCTGGACGCACCACCATGTGCCCAACGGAGATCTTCTACGATCCCGACAACCAACCCGGTTGCGTGCGTCTGCTGCCGATTGAAACTCGTCGCACCACCACTAGCCTGAATAATTTCAAGCGCATACCCAAGAACTGGGTGTCGATTAATTTCGATATTAAAGACCCGCTCTCCATTGATCGGGCCATGAATCATATTTCCGAGGTCAAGCGTGTCTCGGCCGCCGATGCCAAAGCCATGGGCTTTGATCCGCAACAGCTGACGACCAGTGAAGACGGTCGCATCGAAGTGCCCGCTTGGCGACACGCGTTGGTTAATCTCAAACACCCGATATTGGAGCGCGGCCTGCGCATCCTAGATACCCCCGGTTTGAATGCCTTGGGCAATGAACCCGAATTGACGTTGAGTACTCTGCAACAGGCCGACGCCGTGGTGTTCCTACTGGCCGCAGATGCTGGCTTGAGTTACACCGATGTGAGTATTTGGCAGGATCACTTGAAGGATTTGCGCAGTAATCGCTCCTCTCAAGGCAATACCATTGCTCTGCTCAATAAAGTCGATACCTTGTGGGATGATCTTACCGATAGCGCTGAAATCGAGGCCAATATTCACGCGGTGCGAGAATCGACTGCGCGGCTGTTGGCTCAGCCCATGGAGCATGTGGTGGCCATCTCCGCCAAGCAGGGGCTGTTGGCACGTGCCGCTCACGATACTCAGCTATTGCGACGCAGTAATTTACCCGAATTGGAATCGCTATTGGCGCAGCAACTGGTTCAAAATCAGCAGTGTTTAACCAGTCAGCGTATTATTGCCGATGCTATCAACATCATGCAGAGCACACGCAAAAAGCTCAAAGAACAGATGTATCAAGCGGATACTGAGCTGGAGAGCTTGCAACAACAGCTGGACAAGCCCGAGGCGTTTCAAGCAGTGGTCAAAAAACTGCGTGACGAAATCCGACAGCGTCATCAGCGCTATCATCGTCAATCCTTGGACTTACGTTCGTCTCAACGTCTAATCGATGCCCATGCCAATCAACTGCAAACCCCTCTGGCTGCGGTGCAGTTAGAAGGGTTGATTAGTACGACTCACCAACAGATGGTAAAAAGCTGGTCCTTTATCGGTTTGGGCAAAGCCATTGAGGCGTTCTTTTTGCAATTGCGGACTCGCTTTGATCGTATTGATGATGAGGTCAAAGCTGCCAATGCCACCTTGATGGATATCTATCAACGCGCTCGCCATCACGATTGCTCTCAAGTGGATGCCAATAATCACTGTTTGCAGATTCGCAGTCATCGCCAGCGCTTGGAGCAGTTGGAGCGTCAGGCGCAGCAGTTTAGGCGCTCCATGGGCAACATTTTCAACCTCAAGCAGCGAGTGATTGGTCGTTTCATCAATTCGCTGGTACAGGAAGTGCGTTTACTCAATGGTCGTTTGCAAGAAGATTTGAGCGCTTGGGCGAAAGAGGCGCTGGCGCCCATGAGCCACCAAACCCATTACCAAAAAGCACTGCTAGAGAAGCAGATGCTGCGCATCACCAATCTCAACCAACAACAGGACAGTCGTCAAAACCGCTTACAAGAATTGCGCGGGGACATTGCCGAGCAAGAGGCGGCGCTGTTTGCACTGGATCAGATTCTGGGGTCGGTACAGATAGGTGCGCCGGCGCTGCGGCACATGGAATATCAGTCGGAACCTAGCTTTGCTCAGTTTGAGGATACGGTAGAGATACAAAGTCCCGTTTGAATCAGTGCGTCATCAAGCGTGAACGATTTAGGGTTTGTGCCTGAATCGTCGGTGGCGCTTGCAGGAGCCGGATTGCATCCTTAGACTGGCGCTTTTTGGGGATGATTCGACTCAGATGATCTATCGAGTCAGCCCAGTCTTATAATCACAGAATCCACTATGCCCAAAACCTTTGCTCAAGACTCGGTCGGACTGGTTAGCCCGCAAACTCTACACTTCGATCAGCCGCTGGAGCTGGCTTCGGGTCGGTGTCTCGACAGCTATGATTTGGTCATAGAAACCTATGGCCAGCTCAACAGCGATGCTTCCAATGCCGTACTGATTTGCCACGCTCTATCTGGCCATCATCACGCTGCGGGTTATCACAGTGAAGACGATCGTAAACCCGGTTGGTGGGATGCTTACATTGGTCCGGGTAAACCGATCGATACCAATCGGTTTTTTGTGGTGTCGCTGAACAATCTCGGCGGTTGTCACGGCTCTACCGGGCCTGTGTCTATTAATCCCGCCACGGGAAAACCTTGGGGTAAAGACTTTCCCAAACTGCGAGTGCGCGATTGGGTTAACTCCCAAGCGCGACTGGCCGATCGTTTGGGCATTGAGCAATGGGCGGCGGTCATCGGCGGCAGCTTGGGTGGTATGCAGGCCATGCGTTGGGCGCTGGAATACCCAAATCGTCTGCGCCATTGTGTGGTCATTGCCTCAGCGATGAAGCTCACCGCTCAAAATATTGCTTTCAATGAAACCGCGCGACAGGCCATTTGCGCGGATCCAGATTTCCGCGATGGCGACTATCTGGCCGCTGAGGCCTATCCCAAAGATGGTCTGTCCATCGCGCGTATGATTGGTCACATTACCTACTTGTCCGATGACGGCATGGGGCAAAAATTTGGTCGCGATATTCGCTCGGGCAGTTTTGAGCGCGGTACCGATGAGCCGGTAGAGTTTCAAATTGAAAGCTATTTGCGCTATCAGGGCAGTGCCTTTTCCGGCAGCTTTGATGCCAATACCTATATCCTCATGACCAAAGCGCTGGACTACTTTGATTTGGCTCGAGAGTACGACAATGATCCGGTCAAGGCTTTCAGCGGTGCTCAATGCAAGTTCTTGGTGGTGTCTTTCACCACCGATTGGCGTTTTGCTCCGGAGCGTTCACGGGAAATCGTCGAAGCTCTAATTGGTGCTGATAAAGCGGTGAGTTATGCCGAAGTGGAATCGGAATATGGCCACGATGCCTTTTTGATTCCGATTGATCGCTACTACCAATTATTCACTCAATACATGAACGGTGTGAGCGCAGATCTATGACACAGGCACCTGTACAAAATTCATTAATGGCCACAGAGTTGCGCACGGATCTGGATATTATTCAGGCGTGGATTAAGCCCGATAGCCGTGTGTTAGATCTCGGTTGTGGCGACGGCAGCCTGCTGCAAAATTTACGCGACAATAAGCAGGTCAATGGTTACGGTCTGGAGATTGATCCACAGCAGATCACGACCTGTATCGGCAAAGGGTTGAATGTTATTGATCAGAACCTAGATCAAGGTCTGCACAATTTTGGCGACCACAGTTTTGATAGTGTGGTGATGACTCAGGCATTGCAGACCATGCACGCGCCGGATCAGGTGTTGCTGGAAATGCTGCGAGTGGGGAAAGAGTGCATCGTGACCTTTCCCAACTTTGGCCATTGGAAAGCACGTTGGCATTTGGTCGTGAATGGTCGTATGCCAGTGTCGGATCTTCTGCCCTACCAATGGTACGACACGCCTAATATTCATTTCTGTACTTTCAAAGATTTTGAATATCTCTGTCGTGAGCTGGATATTCATATTATCCGACGCCAAGTGGTTGCCGAAACACCGGTCGGTCGTCTGTTGAAAGATGTTCGTCCCAACCTGTTTGGTGATACCGCCATTTATCATCTGCGCAAGCGCGCGTAAGCTCGACACATTGACAGAGACTTTCTCTTTGCCCGAATCAGCGAACCATTTTCGTTGTCGGGCTTCTAACTATTGATGGGCCAACCAGCTAAAATACGTTAGCTGTATTGAAGTTTCTTTTGCATAAATAGCAATTGAAATTATAGGCAGCGGCCTTACAACTATGGCTTTTAACGACTCATACCGCTTAAGGTTGATACAACTTAAGACCCACACAATTTAAGATCTAGACAAAGCGCAAAGGGTGTCACTATGAATGGATCAATGTTTCGTCAGATATCACAACTTCTGCTGTTGGTTTGCATGACCTCTCCTCTGGCTGCTTGGGCAGCGGGTGAGCCTTTCACCAAGTTTGGTGACTACACGGTTGTCCACACGGTATTTACCAGTGATTTTATACCGCCTAAAGTTGCCAAGGCCTACAACCTAGTGCGCGCTAAAGATCGTGCGTTGGTCAATGTATCCATTGTGAAAAACAATGCCGGTGATGATATGCGCGGACTCGCCGCAGAAGTGTCGGGCACGGTTGTCAATTTAATGCAGCAGCAAAAAACGCTCGAGTTCATCGAGATTAATGAATCAGATGCGGTCTATTACTTGGCGCCCCTGCGCATTCATCACGAAGAAGTGCTGCACTTTAATCTAACGTTGGAACACGACGGCAAGCAATACGACGTGAAATTCACCAAAAAGCTCTATATTGACTAATTACAGCTTGAGGGGTGATGCCACCCTGCAGGCTGCGCTAGATGAATCTTGATCGCCTGCTCGTAAACCGAGTCGGCACAAACGAGTAATGATAATCCTATGGCACACTCTCCTCAGCAGCGCATCGTATTGGCCAGCGGCAACGCTGGAAAGCTAAACGAATTTCGTCAGCTTTTGTCTGGCGTTGGTTTTGAGGTGGTGCCGCAATCGGAATTCGATGTCACCGACGCTGAAGAGACCGGTCTGAGTTTTGTCGAAAATGCCATTATCAAGGCTCGTCACGCCTGTCAGCTGACGGGCTTGCCCGCTATCGCTGACGACTCAGGGTTGGAGGTCGATGCGCTTCTGGGACAGCCGGGCATCTATTCATCTCGTTTTGCTGGTGTCGATGGCGACGGTAAAGATGCGGCCAATAATCAAAAGTTGCTCAACAGTCTCGAAGGCCTCTCCCAACAAGAGCGCAGTGCGCGCTTTCAGTGTGTGTTGGTGTATATGCGTCACGCCGACGATCCCACGCCGGTGATCTGTCAGGGTAGCTGGGAAGGCTTGATCTTGCATCAACCCGAGGGTGACGGGGGCTTTGGCTATGACCCACTGTTCTTTGTCCCCGAAAAGGGCTGCGCTGCGGCTTTGCTAGAAAAAGCAGAAAAGAATGCCATCAGTCACCGCGGCCAAGCGCTGCAACTCCTCCTGCAGCAATTGCAGTCTGGCGACAGCTGATGTCGATTTATAGTTGCCCTCTCTGGCGTTATCTGGCGGTTAATCCATGAGCTCATTGCAGTTGCCGCCGCTATCACTCTATCTTCATATTCCTTGGTGTGTTCGTAAGTGTCCCTATTGTGACTTTAATTCCCACAAGGCCAGCCCTGAACTGCCTGAGAACAACTATGTTGAAGCGGTCATCGCGGATTTGTTAGAGAGTTTGGATCTTCTGCAAGGGCGCCGACTCGAGAGTATATTTATCGGTGGTGGCACGCCTAGCTTGTTTCGTCCTAAGGCCATTGATCAACTACTGACGGCCGCAGAAAAACACATTGGTTTCAGCGACAATATAGAAATCACCATGGAGGCCAACCCAGGCACCTTCGAGCAGGATAAGTTCGTCGGTTTTCGTCAAGCGGGTGTGAATCGTTTATCGATTGGAATTCAGAGTTTTTCCGATTTGCATTTGCAGCAATTGGGGCGGATTCACGGTGGCGATGAGGCTCGCAAAGCAGTGGCGATGGCGCGCACGGCGGGTTTCGACAATCTCAACCTGGATTTAATGCATGGTCTACCCCAGCAAACGCCTATCGATGCCGAACAAGACTTGAAAATAGCCGTTGAGCTAGGGTCGGAGCATTTGTCGTGGTATCAGTTAACCATCGAGCCCAATACTGAGTTCTACAGCCGCCCACCGACATTACCGGTGGATGATCTGTTGGCCGATATTCAAGATCGAGGTGAGGCCCTGTTGTCCGATGCGGGCTTTCAGCAATACGAGGTCTCTGCCTATGCCCGAAAGGGACTGCGCGCTCGCCACAACCTCAACTATTGGCAGTACGGCGACTACCTCGGGCTGGGTGCCGGTGCGCACGGCAAGATCACTCAGCCCGAAAAGGGCCAGATCGTGCGCTTGAATAAGACTCGTTTGCCCGAACATTATATGGACACAGAGCGCAGTTTCACTGCGGCAGAGCGCGTTGTAGAGGCTGACGATCGCGGTTTGGAGTTTATGATGAATGCCCTGCGGTTAGTGGACGGGGTGACACGTGAGACCTTCGAGCAGCGCTCTGGCTTATTGTGGCCTGATGTGGCGGCAACAGTCGCTGAGCTGCAAGCGCGCAAGCTGTTGACATCAAAAGACGGCGTCATCGCCACGACTCGACTGGGGCAGCGCTACCTCAATGAGGTTCTAGCCGCTTTTATGTAGACCGCTATCGCGGATTTCTTTGCTGGTTAATCATAAAGAGCACTTGAACGGAGCTTGATAAAACACTAGGTTATTAGCAGGCAAACCCCCAAGCCGGCTGCTACACTCTTCTATACGGCTCAAACTGGGGTCGACTGTTGGATTGATCTGGCATTGCAGGAAGTTTATCAGGGTTGCTTGGCCGTGCGGGCTAACCTGAATACGCCTTCGCAGCTGCCGATAACGCAGCACGCTCGAATGACTGGCTCGAGGTTTTAGCAAAAAGGAAATGGCAAGACTGCCCTATTCATGTTCAATCTAAAAGACTACCGTCGCCGCAATCCCATTGCGACAAAGCTGATGGCGCTGATCCTGCTGACGAGCTCGATGTTCGCGCTGGTGGCGATATTGCTGCAGCTGTATTCCAGTTTTAATGACGATATTTCTGAAATGGAAAAGCGCTTGGACCAAGTGCGTATTTCTACCCTTCCCAGTATCACCAAAAGCCTATGGGGTTTCGATGAAGAGCAGCTCAACGTGCAGATTCGCAGCGTGCTCGAAGTGCGCGATGTGGTGCAAGTCACCGTAGTATGGCGGGATTGGAATAACCAAGAACAGGCGATGATGGCCAGCTCGCTGGATATGGAGCTGGGTATCGATCAGGTCGATAAGGCCACTCAGCAAGTGCTGATCAAAGAATACCCGCTGGTGTATTCCGCTGAAAATGCCCCGGATCAAACCTTGGGCAAGCTGATTGTTACCGCCAGCTTGGAAAGCGTCTATCAGAAACTCTATCAACGAGCTTGGTTTATCGGCACCTTACAGGGCACTAAAACGTTACTCGTCTCGCTGTTTATTCTGTGGTTGGTGCGAACGTTACTCACTCGCCACATGGATACCATAGCCGCTTACGCCCGTCAGCTGAATCTGGAAAAGCTCGGTATTGGACTGCGTCTCAACCGTCGCAAACCTCTTGATCGCCAACCGGACGAGCTCGACAATGTGGTCTCTGCGATCAACCAAATGCGCGAATCGCTGCTCGACGATATTGAGAAGCGCCGCAAGATGGAAGAGGCGCTACTGGTAGAGAAAGAAGAAAAAATGGCCAGTCGCCGAGAGAAGGCGGTCGCTGAAGATGCCAACAAAGCCAAGAGCCAATTCTTGGCCACTATGAGCCATGAAATTCGCACCCCTATGAATGGCGTCATTGGCATGGTCGAGCTGTTGCGAGACACGCCACTTAACGACAACCAACAACATTATTTGGATGTCATTCATCGCTCCGGTGAAACACTGCTGACCATCATTAACGACATTCTCGATTACTCGAAAATCGAAGCGGGTAAGATGGAGTTGGAGTCTGTCTCCTTCAATCTCGAAGAGTTGATTGAAGATTGCGTGCAGTTGTTTGGTGCCACCGCCAATAAGCGACGCATTGAGTTAGTGGGCAGCGTAACACCGACCACGCCCATTCACGTCTTTGGTGATCCCACTCGATTGCGTCAGGTGTTGATTAATTTAATCGGCAACGCCTTCAAATTTACCACCGACGGCTGCATAAGTATTAAAGCGCAGAGAATGCCGGAATCGGATTTAGATCGCCCGATGGTGCGTTTCTCAGTAACCGATACCGGTATTGGGATTTCTCAAGACGCGCAAAATAAACTTTTCCAATCGTTCAGCCAAGCCGACTCTTCAACAACGCGTAAATACGGCGGAACGGGTCTAGGCTTGGCCATTTGTAAGCGCTTGGCCGAACTCATGGGCGGTGGTATTGGTGTCGATAGCGTTCTATCGGAAGGCTCAACCTTTTGGTTTACCGCCTGCTTTGAATTGGCCGACGTGCCAAAAGCGGTCAGTCGTATTGTGCCTTCATTGGCCGGTAAGAGTTTGTTAATTGTCGAAGATAATGAACAGTTGTGCGAAACCTTGTCTTACCATGGTCAAAGTTGGGGCATGGAAGTGGCGGTGGCGCGAACTGCTGCCGATTGTCTGAAGTGTATCTCTGCCAGACGTGAAGCCGGTGGTGAAGATTTTAACTTTATCTCGTTGGATTATTATCTGAAAAGTGACAACGGTCTTAATCTCGCTGGAGATATTTATCAAAAATTTGATGATTACAGTAGTAAGTTGTTTCTATTAACGGCTTCTGATGATCAGTTCAGTAACGATATTTTGGCTGAAAAGAAAGTTGAAAAAGTGCTGCGAAAACCGCTATCACCGAAAAAACTACGCGGCGAACTAGCCAAATTAATGGGGGTCAATGCGCCTCACTTGGCTCAAGATGAATCAGTTGCCAATGCTCAAGTTAACTTTTCTAATCTGCGCGTGATGGTCGCTGAAGACAATGCGGTAAACCGCATGGTGATTAAGGGCTTATTGGGTAAACTGCAAATCGAACCGGTACTGATGGAGAACGGCAAGCTGGCTTGGGAAGAGTGTATTCACGCAGAAAAGCCCTACGATATGATTCTTATGGATTGCGAGATGCCCGAGATGGATGGCTTCGAAGCGACCCGTCGAATTCGCCAGTATGAAAAAGAAAACGGTGTGGCGGCGACGCCGATTGTTGCCTTGACTGCACACGCTATGGAGGAGCATCGCGAGGCGGTGTACGCCTGCGGTATGAATCATTTTCTCTGTAAGCCCATCACTTTGGTTGAGCTCAAAACAGCCTTTGAGAAACTGGGCTTGTCTAAATCCGCCGAACAAGCGGTTTCATAATGCATAAATTGATTCAGCAGATAACACTGTTTTGAATTAAAAAAACCGCAAGACTCTGAGCCTTGCGGTTTTTTTATAGTGCAGTTTTCGCTGCCGACTTAACAGCAACCGCTAGACTCTTCGCCGCCTTGATGATTTCCACCTTTGGTCTCACTAGGCGCACGCAGAGTGCCGGCGGGTTTGCAAAAGCAGCCATTGTCGGTGGGCTGTGCCGGTTGCATGCCGATAAAGTGTTCCTCATAGATACCTTGAGTGAGTAACTCAAACGTTCTCTTAGAGACTGCGGTGCGATCACCACGGCTAAAGCGATTGCCTAAATCATCTTCAACGCTGGCGAAAGGGCCGCGATAAAGCACCGCCTGGCCGGCATCGATCAAACCACTGCTGGCAGGTTTGGTGGCGACCAATGTGACTGAGCGAAACTCTATGCCCTCCACCACTTGCCAAGGCTCCGCTTCCCACTTGTCGTAGCTAACCCCGACAAACCCGGCATCCAAAAAAGCTTGCACGAATTCTTTCTCCTGAAAGGCGCCAGAGATACAGCCACTCCATAATTCAGCGTCTTGCTGCAGATGATCGGGGACTGTTTCATCGCAGACGATATCCGAAATGGCGACACGCCCGCCGGGTTTCAGTACTCGAAAAACCTCTTGCAGCATTTGCGCGCGATCGCTTTGCGCGACTAGATTCAACACGCAGTTAGAAACGACTAAGCTGACACTGTCATCGGTGATCAAAGGCGTGTTGGCCTTTTGCTGAGCTTTCCATTGGTCTAATCGTTGCAAGCTCTGTAGGTCATCGACGGGGTTGTCTTTCAGAAACTGCTCCATGGCTTCAACATCAAGAGAGAGATCTTGAATGTAACCCTTCTTGAAGTCGACTCGATCGCTGCCGAGCTTGCTAGCCATTTCACCCTGGTAGCTTCGAGCCAGCTCTAGCATCTCGTCGGTCATATCAACACCGATAACCGCCCCTTTATCCCCCACAATCTGTGCGGCCATATAGCAGATTTTGCCACCGCCACTGCCTAGATCGAGCACTACGTCACCGGCTTCTACATAGCGGCTGGGGTCACCACAGCCGTAATCACGCTCGATGATCTCTTGGGGCAGGATCTTTAGCAGTGAAGCGTCGTAATCGACAGGGCAGCAAAGTGCTTCTTGCCTTTCTTGAGCGCCTTCGGCGTAACGTTCACTGACAAGGGTTTCGACGGTCATGGGGTATTCCTTTGTAAGTTCCAGTGATAGGGCTGGATGTCGGGATGAGTGGTTGTGGATTTTATATCAAGCTCGCGCTGGTTGAGAGACTTTTTCCACTCGAGCCAGAGGTCTTTGTGCTCTGCGCCCGCGAGGCCCTACTTGATTGGCAGGCTTACCCAGCCATCTAGAGTGTTGTTCCAAACTCGTGTGAAGGCGCGAAGCTCGAGCTTCTGCTGTCTCAGCCGCTGTTGATCCGCCGGCCCTGACTGGCTTTATCAGCTTGCTGGGTAGTCTGAAACAGCGGCCAATTGTGCTTGTTGTTAGAGCCAATAACGATTGCATGCTAGACAATCTGTTATGTCACAGCCCAGACCTGTGGGTAAGTATCTGTGGATATTTGGCCGGCCTTAGAGGATTGTTCGCTTATTTGGTTCCTCTTCTTTGCGATTTTTGATGGATTTGGCGGTTTATACGGACATAATATGGTTTGCGGCCCTAATGGCTCTTGAGTGTTGTCGCTGCAGTTATTATCATCGCTTGTCTTTCAAGGTGAAGTCGCCATTTTGTGGCCTCACCAACCGTCTCACTCCAGGAGAAACATTATGAGTAACAGCATCGTTCACGTAACGGATGCCAGCTTCGAGGCCGAAGTCCTCAATGCTGAAGGCCCTGTGTTGGTCGATTATTGGGCAGAATGGTGTGGCCCATGCAAGATGATCGCACCGGTGCTGGACGAATTGTCCGGAGAATATGACGGCAAAATCAAAATTTGCAAAATGGACGTCGATGCCAATCAAGAAACGCCGAGCAAGTTCAATATTCGCGGTATTCCAACCTTGATCATCTTCAAGGGCGGCAACGCCGAAGCGACCAAAGTGGGCGCTTTGTCCAAGGCGCAGTTGGTTGAGTTTATCGACAGTAGCCTCTAGGTTTCTGTCACAACTCCCTTGTCAGCCCGCGATTGGCAAGGGAATTGAAGATTTTTAGGTTTAATTTGTTTTAATTTTGCACAGCTGGTTTTTTGTCGCTATACTTCCTGCAATCAACTTGGCCGTCTGGTCAGTCATCCTGTAATAAAATCGTTTCAAACAGTTATTAGATCGTTGGATCTGTCTGCGCATAGAGTCGCGCGACAGCCGATCAGCCCGATGCGATTTTTAGTTGATCAATCCGAGATAAGATTCCATCTTAAACTTTGATCAAAAAATGTTCAGGTGTCTGCCGTTTGCAGTAAGCAGCCTCTACCAGCAGCCAAGCATATAGCCAATAAAAGTATTCATCGAAATAATATTACTCCAGAATTCTTTTACGACTTTCATTGATGTCGAGCGATTCAAAACTCACCATTAGCAGGATTGTTTTGACCAAGTTTGAGCCTCTGAAAGTGTGAAATACATCCGTGGAATAAGGTATTACTCATCCGTTTCCTCTAACACATCATCACTGGCGTCCCCTGTCATTCTTGACCGGCGCGCTCTTTCATTATTTAAACCTGACGCAAACTGTCTAGATACGCACCTATGAATCTAACTGATCTGAAAACAAAGCCAATCGAAGAGTTAATCGCCATCGCCAAAGAAATGGGCATGGAGAACCTGGCTCGCTCCCGCAAGCAAGACATCATTTTCAACATCCTTAAGCGTCACGCCAAAAGTGGTGAAGACATCTACGGCGATGGTGTGTTGGAAATTCTCCAGGATGGATTTGGCTTTTTGCGTTCATCTGACAGTTCCTATTTGGCCGGACCCGATGACATCTACGTGTCGCCCAGCCAGATCAGACGTTTTAACCTGCGAACCGGTGACACCATTTCGGGCAAAATACGTCCACCTAAAGACGGTGAGCGTTACTTTGCGATGTTGAAGGTCAATCAAATTAACTTTGATAAACCTGAGAACTCGAAAAACAAAATTCTGTTTGAAAACCTGACCCCACTGTTCCCCAACGATCGCTTGGTGCTTGAAGCGGGCAATGGTTCGACTGAGGATCTCACCGGTCGTATTATCGATTTGATTGCGCCTATCGGTAAAGGTCAGCGTGGCTTGATTGTGGCGCCGCCAAAGGCGGGTAAAACCATCATGATGCAGAACATCGCACAGGCCATTACTCGCAATAACCCTGAGTGCCATTTGATTGTTTTGCTGATCGATGAGCGCCCAGAGGAAGTGACTGAGATGCAGCGCTCTGTGCGGGGTGAAGTTGTCGCCTCGACCTTTGATGAGCCACCGGCTCGTCACGTACAAGTTGCCGAGATGGTGATTGAGAAAGCCAAGCGCCTAGTTGAGCACAAAAAAGACGTTATTATCTTGCTCGATTCAATTACTCGATTGGCCCGCGCCTACAACACGATCGTACCTTCCTCAGGTAAGGTATTAACCGGTGGTGTTGATGCCCACGCGCTGGAGCGTCCAAAACGTTTCTTTGGTGCTGCCCGAAACATCGAAGAGGGCGGTAGCCTGTCGATTGTAGCCACGGCACTGGTTGATACCGGCTCTAAGATGGACGAAGTCATTTTCGAGGAATTTAAAGGTACCGGTAACCAAGAATTGCACCTAGATCGTAAAGTCGCTGAGAAGCGTATTTACCCTGCTATCAATGTGCGTAAATCGGGTACCCGTCGTGAAGATTTGCTGATGCGTGAAGACGAACTGCAGAGAGTTTGGATTTTGCGTAAACTACTGCACGATATGGAAGATACCAGCGCGACAGAATTTCTCGTAGACCGCTTGAAAGATCATATCTCCAACGAAGAATTTTTCTTGTCGATGAAACGTAAGTAACTTATTAAAGCGTTATTAAAAAGGCCAAACAGTGTTTGGCCTTTTTTGTGGGCGAGGGTTTTTGAGGCGGCGACGGAAAGCACCGACCATTGAGCTGTTTAAGACGGGTCTCGCTCAAGCATGCCGATGGCTCTTTTGATGGCCTTTAAGCGTCGAAGACGTCGATCTTTAGTGTCATCGTCTTCGATACCCTCTAGTTCTTTTTTCATCTCTTCATAACTCTTGCGTAATTCTTGCACCTGTTGTGCTCTTTCGGCCTTATCAAAGACTAGGTTTTCCGGTTCCGCGCTGTCGCTGTTCTCAGCTCGTACAAATGAACGCTGTGGAATAATCGCATCGTTGATCTGACGCTGGTTCATAAAGCTGGGAGAGACGATTTCGATGTGATGTTGATGCAAGTGATCCATCATTTGCTTGCGCAACAATGAGCGTGCAGATAGCAGTTGTTTTACTTGCTTCAAAAACCCCGCCACGCGATAGCTGACTGAAAAATCTCCTAACTCGGTAACATACACAAACGGTTCTTCTAGGTTGGCTTGCTCCGCCGCTTGCAGCAGTAATTCCTCAATAATATGGTGGTCGACGTCGTAACCGAGGCTAATGGTAGCCGATACCACGGTACCGCTGGCGTGCACGACTTTAATCGGGTGGCTGGCAAGATAGAGATTCGGCAGCGTTAATAGGTCGCGGTCCTCGGTTTGGATTTCGGTGTGAAACAAGCCCTGTTCGGTGACTCGACCAAAGTGTTGATCGACTTGAATAAAATCCCCAGGTGAGAAGTTCTTAATAGTGCGCAGCATAAACCCAGCAATGGCGTTGGCGGCCACGGTGGGAGATGACAAGGTAAGAATGGCGGTGATCACCAAACCTAACAACGTCAGCAGTTGGCCGCGGATATTGGCTTCCAGGGGCAGTGCCAGCACAAGTCCTATCAGGCCCACCAACACGGTAAGCAGAATAGTGAGTTGTCGATTCATACGCTGGTTTTTGACCGGCGATTCAATAGGCCGAGAGAGCAATTTGATGACCGCTGCCAGTGCAGCGATGAGAAGCAATGTGGGGCCGAAGCTGATGCCCAATTCACTAAGCCATGGGGGTAGGTCGATCATCCTGATGTCCTAACTGGTGTTGTTACTCGCTATGGAGTGGTGAGTTTAATGCTTGTCAGCCTAAGCGCTGCGCAGCGCCAGTGCAACTTCTGTAGCTGCGTGTTAATCCAGTCCGCTTTCGCGGACGTAAAGCTATCGTGTTCCCCATTTTATCGTACAATAGTGTTTTCTTAACGTCTGACGCATCACTATGAAATACAAAGACCTACGGGATTTTATCAAACTGCTGGAAAAACGCGGTGAATTGAAACGCATTACCGTGCCGGTGGATCCCAATCTGGAAATGACTGAGATCTGCGATCGCACCTTGCGTGCGGGCGGTCCGGCTCTGCTATTCGAAAACCCCGTGGGTTATGACATGCCAGTGTTGGCCAATTTGTTTGGTACGCCTGATCGTGTTGCATTGGGTATGGGTAAGGAGTCGGTAGAATCCCTGCGCGACGTGGGCAAGTTGCTGGCTTTTCTCAAAGAACCTGAACCGCCCAAAGGTTTTAAAGATGCTTGGCAGAAAATGCCGATCTTCAAACAAGTGTTGAACATGGGGCCTAAGGTCGTCAGCAAGGCGGCTTGTCAGCAGGTGGTGATTGAAAAAGATGCGGTGGATTTGCACTCTCTACCGATTCAAATCTGTTGGCCCGGTGATGCAGGCCCCTTAATAACTTGGCCATTGGTGATTACTCGGGGTCCGAATAAAGAGCGTCAGAATCTCGGAATCTATCGCATGCAGTTGATCGGAAAAAATCGATTGATCATGCGTTGGTTGTCACATCGTGGTGGCGCTTTAGATTTTCGCGAATGGCAACAACAGCACCCTGGTGAGCCCTATCCTGTGTCTGTGGCCTTGGGTGCAGACCCAGCAACCATCTTGGGAGCGGTCACTCCGGTACCCGACACGCTGAGCGAATATGCCTTTGCGGGTTTATTGCGTGGCGATAAAACGGAGGTCGTAAAAAGCCGCTTGAGTGATTTACAAGTTCCGGCATCGGCAGAGATCGTGTTGGAGGGTTTTATCTATCCTGAAGACATGGCGGATGAAGGCCCCTTTGGCGATCACACCGGCTACTACAACGAAGTCGATAGCTTTCCAGTGTTCACGGTGGAAACGGTCACTCATCGTAAAAAGCCGATTTATCACAGTACCTATACCGGTCGTCCACCGGATGAGCCCGCGGTCTTGGGTGTGGCTTTGAATGAAGTGTTTGTGCCCATTTTGCAAAAACAGTTTCCTGAAATCGTCGACTTCTATTTGCCTCCGGAAGGTTGCTCCTACCGCATGGCGGTAGTGACGATGAAGAAGCAGTACCCGGGACACGCCAAGCGGGTGATGATGGGGGTCTGGTCATTCTTGCGGCAATTCATGTACACCAAGTTCGTGATTGTTACTGATGACGATGTGAATGCTCGAGATTGGAATGATGTGATTTGGGCCATCACCACACGCATGGATCCCGTGCGAGATACCACCATGGTGGAAAATACGCCGATCGACTATTTGGATTTCGCCTCACCGGTGTCGGGGCTGGGATCCAAAATGGGAATGGATGCGACCAACAAGTGGCCCGGAGAAACCGATCGCGAATGGGGCGAGCCCATTGTGATGGATGCCGACGTCAAAGATCGAGTGGATGAAATTTGGGAGAGTTTGGGTATTGATCTGAATTGATGTGTTCAGCCATTGATCTGTAGTGCTAAGGTGAAAACGAAAAGGGCGTGGTCTTCTCTGCAAGGTCCACGCCCTTTTTTCTTGTCGATGCGATCACATTCGCTGTGATCGTATGAATACCTAAGCTTAGCTGCCTAGCCCAGACAAACCATCCATCAACAATTGCTTGGCTTGTTGGCCCTCAGGAGTATTGAGATATTGTTGAGCTACCTGAATGTACTGCAGAATCATTTCAGGCTCCAACCCCAGTGCTTGAAACTGCTGACTGACTTGATTCACTGCCTGCAAAGAATCGCTGTACTGAGCAGCGGTGTTCAGTAATCCACCCAGGCTACTGCCGGATTCCTGTGAGGCAGTTTCGCTGACCTCGGGTACCGCGCCCAGCAGTTGATCAACACCGGGTAGCATCGAACTCAACTGACCGAAGTTATCTTGCGTCAAATTGCCCTTGGCAAAGCTAAACAACGAACCCAGTCCGCCCTGCGCTTGTTGTTCAGTGACTCCAAGCGAGTCGGTTAGCATGGGAACCATGGCCAGTGCGTCGAGCGCTTGAGCTGCGACGGGTTGAGCGGGGGTGGTTGACTCCACCGCAGTGGAAGTGGCGGTATCTTCTTCGCCGCCAAAGAGTCCGTCGAACCAGCTTGCGTTTGCTTGAACGGATAAGGTGATTGCTACGGCTGCCGCTATCAATAGTCCCTGTTTCATAATTGTCCTCGATTTAAATAAGTGATAAGAAATAGATACGGTTCAGTTGTATTCAAAACAATTAACGCCGACTCTTACGCACAACGTCATAGGCGACTTGAATTTCTTTCGAGCGCTCAGTCGCCTCTTGAATCATGTCTTCCGGTAAGCCTTGGCCCATGAGTTTATCGGGATGATATTGGCTCATCAGTTTACGGTAGGCTTTCTTCAGGTCCTTGTCAGAAATAGAAGCCTCAACCCCCAGTGCTTGATAGGCGAGTTCAATTTCATTGGCGCTGCTGGTGTGTTGATAGGCTCCGCCTTGTTGATGCCCTCCGTGCTGGTAATGAGAGCCGCCAAACTGGTTTTGCGCCCGAATCATTCGAATCATTTGATCGAAGGCGAATGTAGGTATGCCCAATTGTTGGGCAATTTCGCGTAGAGCGTTTTCTTCGGCGTGATCCAGTTGCTCGTCGGCTAAGGCCAGGTTGATTAAGTAGACCAGCAACATCTGGCGTAAATTGTGATGGCGTCCGCAGTCGCGGTTGAAACTCTGGATGAGGTCTTCGAGTTCAAAATCTCCGCTACTGCCTTGTTTGAACAGAGCAATGGCTCGACGACGATGATCGGCGGTGAGCTGCAAGCGATTCATTAATTCTTCAGCTTGTTGAATCTCCGCTTCTGAGACTCGTCCGTCGGCTTTAGCGACGTAGCCCAATAAGGTAAACGTAGTTATAAAAAAGGTCTCTTGGGCTTGCTCCGAATTGGCTTGTCTGAAACCAAAGGTTTGCACTTGGCGGCGTTGATCCACAAGCCAGCCGATGAGATAGCCTAAAATCGCGCCAGGGATATTGCCGATGACCGCGCCGATGATGGCACCAATCCATTTACTCATAGGAAAACTACTGAAATTATCAAAAACAGCACTATACCTTGTTGTGCGATGGGCTAACAGGCGAACTCAATAGTTAGGGGTGAGTCATTGAGGAGTGCTCTTTTGTCGTCGAGTTGAGATTGCGAAAGAAACGATGTCTAAGCTGTTGGAAGTACTCGGTGCGTTTAAACTCACGCAGCGCTTGGGAAAATTCGCTCACAGTGTTTTGGTCTACGCTTTTGCGGCTGAATACAGCGTGCAGTTCTGTGATTCGAATGGGGGGGTGTTCGAGCGCTATAATGCTGTCTTGTGCACCCAGTTGGTGTGTGATTTCGACACCATTGGCCCATTCTGCGACAACAAAATCGACCCGCTCGCGAAGCAACATTTTGAAGTTCTGTTCATCGGTGAGCATGGAACTGCTGGTTCCGTGCTCGCGTACGATGCGCCAAAACTCCGGCGTATAGGTGTAGCCTTTAACGGTTCCTATTCGATGCCCCTTTAAATCCTCAAGCTGCTGATAGCCCAACTCATGTTGGCGGCTCTTTAAGATGAATAACACCCAGTATGACCGAGCCAGTGGTTCCTCGCTTAAATAACCCAGCTTAATGCGATTGGGGCTGGGGGTGGCGCTGTAGAGAATGTCTAAATCGCCGCCGAAGAGCATGTTCTGAGCTCGAACCCAAGGCAGAGACTGGATAGGGGCCAGTTCTCGATCCATGCGTTTGATGACTGCCCGAATGACCTCGGTGCTATAACCGGTCATTTTTCGAGTTTGTGGATCGTAATATTCGTAGGGCGGCCAGCCGTCAGCAGTGCCGGCTCTGAGCGGTAGCTTGGGTTCGGCCGCTAGAGGTAGGCTAAATAGCGCACAGACGGCATATACGAGATAGGGTTTCACAAAGCACTGATTCCAACATAAGGGCGAGTGAAGCCACTGCATCATTCGTGATACGGGCCCTTCTAGTTTAGCAGTAGATTACTCAAATTTTACATTTCTAGAGCTGTGTATAAATAGCGGCTGTCATGATTTATATTTATGATCTAGTCTATTTAAGCTCGAGTGCTCTCTCGGGCTACTGCTAAGCGAAATTACACAGTGGAGTTTCATACGAATGTTGCGACTTTGGCTTCGTCGATTTCTTGTCGCCTTATTACTACTGGCGGTTACCTTACCGTGGCTGATTTCCAGCGCAACGCGTTACTGGATCGTGGATTGGATCGAGCAGCAGGGAGCACAAGGTGTAGACGTTGCAGGTTTTTGGCTAAATCCCTATTCGGCTGTGATTGAGTTGGATGAAATTGAACTGCAAGGCACAACAAGAAGTTACCGCTTGTCATCGGTGAGGCTGGAGTTATTGTGGCGAGATTTGTGGAGAAGAAAGGTTCATATCACTACGCTGGCAGTCGCAGGTGTAGATGTCTCTGTTGATCAAATGGGCGGTGGCCTGTTGATCAATGGTTTGAACTTGGGCGGTGAGCCAATGACTGCGCCTGATACCGATGTTTCTCCGCAGTCGATGACTGGAGGAAATTCCAATAACTTTGATGATTGGAATTTCGCGATCGATCAAGTTCACGTCGAAGGAGTTAATGTTACTTGGGGCAATGATTCAGCATCGGTACTGGCGACATTGAATACGTTCTCCATGACGCCTTTGGATACCGAGACCGAAACTGAGACAGAGCTCTATCTCGA
This sequence comes from Cellvibrionaceae bacterium, assembly GCA_002707785.1. Lineage (GTDB taxonomy): Bacteria > Pseudomonadota > Gammaproteobacteria > Pseudomonadales > Cellvibrionaceae > Pseudomaricurvus. The sequence continues at coordinate 125,503 of PANW01000029.1, forward strand.
TTTACAGTTATCGCAGCTCAATTTAAACGGAAAGCTTGTCGAAGCGTCATCACATATCAATTACACGGCATTGTTGGAGCTACAGAGACAGGGCGGAGCGCGATGGAAGTCTCTGCTGTTGGGGAATTTGATCGTTTCCGATACACAAGTTTCGGCTCCAGAGTTTTCTTTGACGGTTCCAAGAGTTGAGGTGGGAATCACGTCTGAACTCAATATAGATCAAGACATCTCTAATCATTCTAGTTTGGAAATTCAGATTTCAGAAGCGTCCTTGAGAGATAGCAACACACAAGAGTTGCTCATTGACTTTCAAAATTTGGCGCTCAACACTCGCTATCAACCTGGCCGCGTTGAGTTTGATAATCTTGTCCTTTCCGGTTTTAACTTCTTGCCAAAACAGAAAGGCCAATCGAATAATTCCGCTTTTATCGAGGAGGCCTATCTTTATCTCGATAGAGCAAATGTTGAGTTGCCCACTGATAAAGACCCCGCGCAGATCGTGATTGATCAAGTCACCTTGGCCATTGCAAATGTACATGTGCAACGCAATGCTGATGGGTCTATCGAGCAACAGCTGCGATTGCAAAAGCTACAAGATAAAGTTACTCGTGGACTAGCGTCTTTGTCTCAAGCTGTGTCTCAGAGTGAGAAAAACTCCAAATCGCTTGCCACAGAAAGCTCAACCAAGTCAGATGCCTCGCTGCAGGATTCGGCAATAGGTTCGCCAGACGATGAATGGGCTGGTTCCTCTGACAACACCGTCAATGATGCTGTAGAACAGACGGCCAGTTTTTTGGTGCAACGACTGACTGTTGAGTCGGAAGTGGATGTGTTGTTTGTCGATCATTCATTGTCCCCAGAATTCACGGAAACACTTTCATTCAATCATTTGGATCTCGAGAACATTGCAGTAGATCAAACTATCGTTGTTGATCTCGACGCGAGTCTATCTTATGGCGCGAAGATTAAAGCGGCCGCGGAACTGACACCACAAAACAACACCGTCGATGGGGAATTTAGTTTAAAGAACTATGAACTCATTGCTGTCAGCGGTTACAGTGAGGCGGCTACCGGTTATCAGTTAGAAGCCGGACGGTTCAATTTGAGTAGCGACTTCTCATTAGAGGGGTCGCAGCTCAATAGTGAGCAAGATGTGCTCATCGATCAGCTAAGTTTGCGTGTCGCGTCTTCGGATTCAGCCAACAGTTTTATTGAAAAGACGGCAATCCCGATGGAGCAAGCGGTGGATCTGCTTCGCGATTCCAACAACCAAATTACATTGAATGTTCCTATTCATGGCGATTTGAACAGTCCGGATATTCGACTGCAACAAGTCATCAATACAGCCTTGCGAGGCGCCATGAGAAAAGCTTCTCTGACGGTACTCAGTACGTTGATTCAACCTTACGGCGCTATGATCAGTATTGCTAAGTTGGCGGGAGATCAAGTAACCAAAGTTCGTTTTGACCCTGTGCCATTTGAACCGGGCCAATTCTTGGCCACTACTGAAGCCTTAGCCTATGTAGACAAAGTCGGAACCGTGGTGCGTGACCGTGATTCTCTAAAAATAAAATTATGTGGTGTTACCAATCAGGAAGACTCTCAATACCTGCGCCAGCAAGCGCTCAAGAGCGCGGCACCAGCTCAAGCGAAAGAAGTGGAGTCTGAAAATGAGCCGCTTGTCGCCATGGATGATCGTGAAGCTCTGCGACAGTTGGGCGAAGCGCGAGCGTTGGCGTTAAGAAACCACTTGCTGAAAGACATCGGCGTTAGCGAAGGGCAGCTACTGATGTGTTTGCCCAAACATCTCGCCAGTTCGGCCGCCGGTGTGGAATTATCGATTTAATATCCGCGTAGGCGCACTTGTCGTATTAATTGCAGCAAGGAGTGTCGCCATGGCGGAAAAATGCCTGCAGCAACAAGGGCAGGGCTCGATAGAGGCAATGATTGGTTACACCTGATTGTATCTATGGCAGCTGACAAGGTGGTCATTTACCATGCCACAGGCCTGCATGTGAGCGTAGCAAATCGTACTGCCCATGAACGAGAATCCCTCCTTTTTAAGCGCTTTGCTCATTCGGTCTGAAACTGGCGAAGTCGCAGGTACTTGCTGGGGGGACTCGAAGCAATGCTTTTGTACGCGGCCGTCGGAGAATTGCCAGAGATAGTCACTGAATGAGTGGTAGCGCTCCTGAATCTCCAAGTAGGCTCGGGCATTCTTAACGGCACCCTGAACCTTTAGACGGTTGCGAATGATGCCGGGGTTGGTCAGTAAGGTCTCAATTTTCTTGTCGCTGTAGCGAGCCATCTTCTCTGCACAAAAGCCGTCGAAGGCTTGTCGATAAGTCTCACGTTTTCTGAGTACGGTAATCCACGAAAGACCGGCTTGTGCGCCCTCGAGGATGACGAATTCGAACAGCTTCTGATCGTCATAACAAGGCACCCCCCACTCTTCGTCGTGATATCGCTCATAGAGAGGATCACCTTTACACCAGTGGCAACGTTGAATCATGTCGAGGTCCTTGAGGTGGGTGATATTGGTCTACACTCAATCATGCGCTCTCGAAATACGGATGTCATTAGCATGAGTTCCTGTCCTGTGGATAAATCAACACCTTTTACACGGCTTCAGTTCACTGTCTGGAGCTGTATCATCGGTTTGGCGCTTGTTTCAACGGGTTCGTTTGCTCAATCAATCAATCCGCAGCCTTGTCATATTGAACGATCAAAGATGGTGACCTTTACTGGAGAGGATTTGACGGATCTACTCAAGGTGCGCGTCAGCGGGGACCCCTGTAGTCAGGCCAAGGTAGTGATTGAGCTGCTGGCTGCTGATGGCAGTGATGTCTACCGCTATGAGGGCAACTTTATAGAACACATGCCTTTTCTGATTTATGAGCCAGAGCTCAACAAACTGGTCGAGTTTTTTGTGGATAAGGTGATTCAAAGTGCGGTATTGAGAAAAACCAATGAGCTACCCGCCTACACCGGCGTTGAGAGCTTCTATGATGCGACCAATGATTTTGTGGTGATCACCATTGATGAGTATGAAAGATTGCGCACTCTACCGCAGCCACTTTTGTGGCATGTCACCGGAGAGTCTTCTTGGGTGCATGTTGTCTACAATCCTGCCACTCAATTGAGCCAGGTCATAATGCGAGGTGGCGTCTTTCAGTAACCTTGGTAGTTCCGATGGTGTTTCATCGCTTAATGGAAAGGCGAAACTATGCACATTCTTTATCCTGATATCAAACCCTATCTCACTCAGATGTTGCCGGTTGGCGACGGCCACGAAATTTATATGGAGCAGTCGGGCAACCCCGAGGGGATTGCGGTGCTTTTTGTGCACGGCGGCCCCGGGGCCGGCACACAGAAAATTGATCGACGTTTCTTTGATCCTGAACGCTATCGCATTATTTTGTTTGATCAACGAGGCTCTGGGCGTTCAACGCCTCACGCTAGCCTGGAGAACAATACTACTCACCAGCTGATCAGCGATATTGAGAAAATTCGAGAGCATTTACAGATCGAGCGCTGGTTGTTGTTTGGCGGCTCTTGGGGTTCAACCTTGAGCTTAGTCTACGCCCAAAGCCATGCCGAAAAAGTGATGGGAATGATCTTGCGAGGCATTTTTTTGTGTCGGCAAAAAGACATTCACTGGTTCTATCAGCAGGGCGCGAGCATGATATTCCCGGATTATTGGGAGGATTATTTACACCCCATTCCCGCTGCCGAGCGACAGGATTTACTCAAGGCCTACTATCAGCGACTGACCGGCTCCAATGAGTTGGCGAAAATGGCCTGTGCTAAGGCGTGGTCGCTGTGGGAGGCTCATTGCGCAACTCTGAGACCCAATGTGGACATGATCGAAGCCTTTTCTGATCCCCATCGGGCTCTGTCTCTGGCTCGAATCGAGGCGCATTATTTTGCTCATCAAGGCTTTCTAGAAGAGAATCAGATTCTCAACAACGCCACCGCTCTGGAAGGCATTCCGGGTATCATCGTTCACGGGCGCTACGATATGGTGTGCCCATTGGACAATGCTCAATCTTTGCACCATGTTTGGCATGATTCTGAATTACACATTATTCGCGATGCCGGACACGCCTCTCGTGAGCCCAGTATTATTGACGCCTTGGTGCGGGCGACTCGCTCTATGGCTCGGCGTTTTTCAGACGTAAATCCCTCTCGCGCTTAGCGCTCTCTCAGGCCGGTGCAGCCGGCCTTCCATTCTCTGCGGCAAGGTCTATCGAACATTGAATAGTGTTCGTTGTGCGTTGCTGTCTGGGCTACAATGCCAAGCTTGGTGATTAAGGAGCATGTAGTGAGAGGATTAATACAGCGGGTAACTCGCGCCAGCGTCAGCGTCGATCAGCAGACTGTGGGCGAAATCAATCAGGGGATATTATTATTGCTAGGTGTTCAACGCGATGATGATGAAGTCGCGTTGGACAAGCTATTGAATAAGTTGATCAACTATCGAATTTTCTCCGACGCCGATGGCAAGATGAACTTGAGCCTATCGGATATCGGCGGCGAGATTTTGGTGATTTCACAATTTACCTTGGCTGCCGATACTAAAAAAGGTTTGCGGCCGGGGTTTTCGACTGCCGCTCATCCACAAGTGGCGCAAGCGTTGTACGAGACCTTCATTGAAAAACTACGGCAACAGCCGAAGCTTACAAAAGTAGCTACGGGTGTGTTTGGCGCAGATATGAAAGTCGAGCTATTGAACGATGGTCCCGTGACTTTCTTACTGGAAACTTAGGGGCTTAGCTTGCCTCTATATCAACAGCGCTAACTACTCAGCGCGTTATCTATTTGGGTGTGGAACCACTATTTGTTTTTACGCCAGTAAAAGGAGTCCATAGATTGTCAGATATAGAATTCTCTACGGAGGAAAAATCTCTTCTCGTTAAGAAAATTAAACGGTACTTTGAACAGGAGTTAGATCAAGACATTGCGCAGTTTGACGCTGAGTTTTTGCTGGACTTCTTTGCTAAAGAAATGGGCGCCTACTTTTACAATCGAGCCTTGAGTGATGCGCAAGTGGTATTGCAAAGTCGGATGGATCATTTGTTGGAAGATTTCTACGAAATTGAGAAACCAACCGATTTTATTAAGTAGCGCATACTTACAAAGCCTGTTGATTTGATCCGCTGCAGAGTCGAATTTAGAAGAAGATATTTTTCGCCACATCAGAGAGACAATAGCATGAGTATCGAAAAACAAACCTACCGAGCTGGCCCTTATAAAAACGTCTTTGCCCAAGCGGTAAAAACCGGCAATGTCATTCATCTGTCGGGTCAAGTAGGCATGGATTCCAAAGGTAAGCTGGGAGCCGATATGGTTGAACAAACTGAAATCGCCTACGCCAATATCAAACACGTACTGTCGGAGATGGGTGCAAGTCTGGACAACATTGTCGATGAAACCATGTTCGTAACGGACATGGGTGAATTCATGACAAAAGGTGAAGCTCTTTTGGGTGCTCGTGCAAAAGCTTACGGTGGTGTCCCTGAAGTGTGTCAAACGGTTGTGCAGGTGACGGCTTTGGTGATGCCTGAGTTAAAAATAGAAATTAAGTGCGTGGCACACGTTTAATGGGCCGCCAACTTCAACGTCGGCACCATTTGATGGGGTCAGTGGGTTTGCCTTGGTGGCGGATTTCAAAGTAGAGGCCTGTTCGAGTTTGGCCGCCGGTATTGCCCACCCGAGCAATGGTCTCACCGCTGCTGATCCAGTCGCCAGTTTCTTTCAGTAGCGCTTGATTGTGGGCGTAGAGGCTCATGTAGCCATCGCCGTGATCGAGTATCATCAGCAAGCCCTGTCCCCGCAGATAGTCGGCGAAGACTACGCGCCCATGATGAATCGCGTTAACGGCTGCGCCGGCCTTGGCGCTAATAAGAAGCCCTTCCCAAGTTAGCTTGCCGGCAACTTTGGTGTTGCCAAAAGCTTTGAGTAGTTTGCCCTTAGTCGGCAGTGTCATCTTGCCGCGTCTTTGGCGGAAAGGCTCGCCATCATCGGGCAGTGATAGATTCGCAATCGCTGCACTGACTTCCTTCAGTACTTTTTCTAAGCGCTGTTTGTCTTGCGCCATCTTTTTCAATTGGTCGTCTTTGTGTTTGATGCTTTGGCTGAGTTTTGCCAAAGCGACAGAGCGTTGATCCTGCTTTTTTAGCAATTGTTGGTGGCGCTGTCGTAACGACCCCTGACTCTTTTCCAGTGCCTGAGTACGCTGTTGAATCTTGGGCTTGATGGCATCGAGTTCGGCGATGGTGTCGAGATAGGTATCAATTTTGTTGGCGCGGGCGTCGAGAAAATACTCATAGTATTTCCCCATGCGGGCGACAGTGCCGGGCTTTTCTTGATTGAGCAGCAGCTTTATCTGGCTTTGTTGACCCAGTCGATAGGCGGCGTTGATGTGTTGGCCGATGTGCGCTTGTTGATCCTTTTTTGCGCCTTGCAACTCAACCTGTTTACGGTTGAGTTGCGTCAGTTGCTTTTTTTGGCTGGCAAGCTCCCCCTTGAGCGTTTCAATCTTTTTCAGTAAGTCGCTGATGTCGACCTCAGAGCCCTGCAAATCTGATTGCAACTGATCACGGCTGGATTTGACTTGCGAGAGTTCAGTTTTGAGCTGTTCGATGGCTGACTGCAATTGCTGCAGTTTGGCCTGATAATCTTCATCGCTGCTTTGCTGGGCGTTGCTATTAACGCTGATCACGCCACAGACTAGAGGCACGAACAGCAATCGCGTGATAAATCGAAACATGGAGCTTTCCTGAGCATTGGTGATTAGCACAAGGTACACCATCCGTGATGTGATTTTTAGTCTACAGGGTGGGTTTTTACGGAGTTTGATCATTGGCTCCCACGAGCGCCTAATAATGCGGGAGTCTGAGGGGCGCGGGGATTGGAGATTTGTAGAGGGGAGAGACAAGCTTTCAGAAGAATCAACCGATTGAGAAGATGTTTAAAGCCTTCTCAATCGGCTTTCTGTTAGGTCACGATCAAGAGTCAGTGATCGTGACTAGACTGCGTCCGGTCATTTCTGCGGGCTGCTCGACATTGAGTAGGTCCAGCATGGTGGGCGCCACATCGGCGAGGCTGCCGCCCTCTGCCAGGGTTAATTGTCGTGGGCCGACATAGGCAAAAGGCACCGGTAAGATGGTGTGCTGGGTGTGCTTCTGGCCTGAGGTCTCGTCGAACATTTCTTCAACATTCCCGTGGTCAGCAGTGACAAAGGCTTCACCACCAACCTTGTCCAAGGCGCTAAATACTTGCGCCAAACATCCATCCACCGCTTCTACGGCTTTTACTGAGGCATCGAAGTCGCCAGTGTGACCGACCTGATCACAGTTGGCGTAGTTGCAAATGATGGCGTCGTACTTGCCTGATTCAATGGCCTCGACCAGCTTCGATGTCACCTCGGGAGCGCTCATCTCTGGTTGTTGGTCATAGGTTTCGACGTCAGGAGACGGGATTAGAATTCGATCTTCGCCGTTGTAGGTATCTTCTTGGCCGCCGCTAAAGAAGAAGGTCACGTGTGCGTACTTTTCAGTTTCCGCAATACGCAGCTGTTGCTTGCCGGCTTTGGCCATGACATCGCCAAATGAGTTCACCAAATCTTCCGGTGGGAAGGCGGTGGGCGCGGGAATGTCAGCGGCGTATTCGGTGGTTTGTACGAAGGCGGTCAGTGTCGGGCGTTTATTGCGTTGGAAACCATCAAAGCCGTCATCGACAAAGGCGCGGGTGATTTGACGCGCGCGATCGGGGCGGAAGTTCATGAACAGCAGGCAGTCGCCGTCGTTAATGGTGGCGGCTTGTTCGCCGATCACGGTGGCTTTGACAAATTCATCGTTTTCATCGCGGTCATAGGCGGCCATCAAACCTTCGACGGCGGTGGCTGCCTGATACCCGGCTTTACCTTCGGTCAGCAGGTCGTAGGCTTGCTGCACACGATCCCAACGGTTGTCGCGGTCCATACCAAAAAAGCGTCCAGAGATACTGGCCACACGGCCAACGCCCAAATCTTTTAGCTGTTGCTCAATCTTAATCAGCGGTTGTTCGGCGCTGCGCGGCGGCACGTCGCGGCCATCGAGAAAGGCGTGCACATAAACTTCTTTGGCACCGCGCTGAACCGCCAGCTCTACTGATGCCTTGATGTGATTGTCGTGACTGTGAACGCCGCCCGGTGAGAGCAGACCCATAATGTGTACCGCTTTGCCTTTGGCGACGGTTTGGTCAATCGCATCGAGATAGACGGGGTTGGTAAAGAAGTCTCCGTCGCTGATGGCTTTATTGATACGGGTGAAGTTCTGGTAGACCACACGGCCGGCGCCCAAGGTCATGTGCCCAACTTCGGAGTTACCCATTTGACCTTCAGGCAGGCCGACAGCCATGCCAGAGGTATGAATCAGAGTGCGTGGGCGCTGATCCCAAACGCTGTCCCAGACCGGAGATTTGGCCGCTAAGATGGCGTTGTGCTTAGGGTTTTCGGAATAGCCGAAGCCGTCGAGAATGAGCAATACCAGCGGTTTTTTTACTTCAGTCATGGTGTCAATCTGGGTCCACATTGAGTTGAATCCGATGAGCCGAGGCCCGTGAAAGGGCGCAATTCTACCGCTTTCGAGGCCGTAACTCCACGTTTTCAAGGGTATTGCAGCCGCTGTGGGGTTGGTGTGTGCTTACCTTGTTCAGGATGCTATTCATTTGATTGTATTAGGGGGATGCTGTGAGGGGGCTGCATTCGTGTATACTGCCTCGCTTTGTGGGTGCCGCGCCTGAGCGCGAGCGTCGTGTGAGACGGAATGAGGAAGCGTTAACCCGTGGATTTTTTTACTTTTGTCAGTGAACAGTGGATTTTGGTCAGTGTGTTGGTTGCCTTGTTGTACGCCTACATCTGGACAGAGAAGAGTAAGGGTGGTCCGACCCTGTCGATTCATAGTGCGACGCGCGCTATCAATAGCGGTGATGCGCTGGTTGTGGACGTGCGTGAGGCCAAAGAATACAAAGCCGGCCACATTGTCGATGCGATTAATATCCCGCATAACACGCTCAAAGACCAGTTGAGCCAGCTTCAGGCACATAAGTCTAAGACGCTGATTTTAGTGGATAAAATGGGTCAGCACGCGGGCAACGCTGGACGTCTGCTGAAGACTGAAGGCTACGATGTCTGCCGTTTACAAGGCGGTATCAGTGAATGGCAGAACCAAAACTTGCCACTGGTTAAGTAGGGGGCACTATGTCTGAAGTAGAAACGACAAACGGCCCTCAGGTCACTTTCTATAGCTCGCGCTTTTGCCCTTTTTGCGTGCGCGCCAAGGCGCTGCTCGATCATAAGGCCGTTACCTATCGCGAAATCAGCGTAGATGGCAATCCTGAGTTGCGACAGGAAATGATGGCCAAAAGTGGCCAGCACACCGTGCCGCAAATTTGGTTGGGCACTGAGCATGTGGGCGGATGCGACGATTTGATGGCGCTGGAGCGCAGCGGTCAGCTCGATGAGCGTTTGGCCACCATTGGTTAAGGCGACCATGGTTGTTGGCGAGGCTCATTAGTGACCACTGACACATTGTTTTAGAAAATTTAAAAAAACCGGGTTGAATTCAATGGGGCTGTCCCCATTATTATTTTTAACCCCCCGTTTAAACCCTATAATAAAGAGCAAAGGCAGTATTATGGCTGACGAACAAACCACTCAAGCAACTACTGAAGGCACCGCTGATCAAGCATCACAACAATTTGCGATGCAGCGTATCTACCTGAAGGATCTTTCCTTTGAAGCTCCAATGGGTGCGGAAGCCTTCCGCAAGCAGTGGAAGCCACAGGTCAATCAAGAGCTGAACACTAAAACCAACAAAATCGAAGATGGTTTGTATGAAGTGACTTTGACCTTGACCATCACCGTCAAGCTCGAAGATGAAACAGCGTTCTTGGTAGAAGTTCACCAAGCCGGATTGTTTGGTATTCAGGGTATTGAAGGCCAACAGTTGGCTCAGGTTCTCAACACCGTATGCCCGAACATTCTGTTCCCTTACGCCCGTGAAGCCATTGATAACGTCATCACCAAAGGCAGCTTCCCTGCGTTGATGTTGCCGCCTATTAACTTTGACGCTTTGTTTGCTCAAGCCGTGGCTCAGGCCAAGCAAAAAGCAGAAGAAGGCGCTGGTGAAGAAACCGTTAACTAAGTTTGGTTGACGTTTCTGATAAAAAGGCCTCGCACTAGCGGGGCTTTTTTTTGCCTGTAAGAAATAGAAGTTGCACTAACCTATTGATTCTTAAGCTATTCCTATCGAAGAGCTAGGGTAATAGTTCGGTTATTATAAAAATCTATCAGCAATTAATAATTAATTAATTTCATTCTTTTTTGCTATGTCCCTATTCTGACCTCCATGCCGCGATGACGCCGCAACCCATTGAGACAGCTAGGAGAAACTCATGTCGAATACCTCTACTACAACCACTCGCTATACCGTGTTTGGCCACCAACAATGTGGTTTCTGCCGCCGAGCCAAGCAACTGCTTGAAGAGCAACAGCTGCCATTTCGCTACATAGACATTCATGAGGAAGGGATCTCTAAGGCAGACCTGTCGAAAACCGTGGGTCACGAAGTTACCACCGTGCCACAGATCTTTTATGGTCAATCTTATGTGGGCGGCTTTGAAGCTCTAGAAAACCACATTGCGGCTTAATCAGCCCAACGAATATGTATTGAAGAGGATAACGCTATGTCTAAATCTATTCAGAATCGCCCAGCTTTGATTGATAATCCCGCTTACATCCGCTGCACCATGGTGGCTTTTGAAGAGGGTGCCAGAGCGGCCGAGATTAAACAGCGCTGCCAGTGTGAGGCTCAATCTGGAGCTCTGGATCAGTACTTGGATTCGACCCCAGTCTAGTCAACCTATCTATTCAGCCCGTTCGATCCCCGATCTTGCGGGCTAGTATTCTCTAGCCATATCTCGTCATACCTTGTTATTTCCTGCTCGATCTCTGGTTCACGTCGAAACCTATTCCTGTGGCCATTTCCGGCACTGTCGTTTTCCTATCATTCAATGCTTCCCCCATCTCTGTGTAAAAAGGATTATGCTTGAGGAGTTTGATGATTGAATCGTCATTACAAGGATGTCCTCTACTCAAGAGTCTGGCTGATGTAATGGCAGACTTCGGAAATATATAAAAACTATGAATAGACTGTTTTCTCTTCTCGGATGGTCAATGATCATTCCTTGCCTTTTGTGCGCCCTTGCGAGCCAAGCGGCGGTCACTGCATTGGATTACGATGAGCGGCGTATCTCCTATGCCTTGCGCCAAGAGCCGCCAGATCTCAATACTACCTCTAGTACGGATGCCATTAGTGGCATGATCCTTGATCATGTGATGGAGGGATTGCTGAGCTACGATCCTCAGGGCAAGCTGATAGCCGGAGTGGCTGAGCGCTGGGAGCTGCGCGACGATGGCGCCACCTTCTGGCTGCGAGAGGATGCCCGCTGGAGCGACGGTACACCGGTGGTGGCACAGGATTTTGTCTTTGCTTGGCGCAAAGTGTTGGAGCCGGCTACCGCTTCGACCTACGGCTTTATTCTGTTTCCGATTCGCAATGCGCGCGCCGTTAGCGAAGGCGAACTGCCCTCTTCCGCGCTTGGCGTGAAGGCGGTTGATGATCGCACGCTAGAAGTGAGCTTTCACCAACCTTGTCCTTACTTCTTAGGGCTGACGGCCTTCCGCACCTTGTTTCCGATCAAAGAGACTTTTTATCACGCTCGCAATGGCCGTTACGGCGCCGACGCGGTGGATTTACTCTATAACGGCCCATTTGTGATGACGGAGTGGATTCACGGTGCCTCGGTGGCGATGGTTAAAAATCAACACTACTGGGCCAAAGATCGTATCTGGTTAAACCGTATTGATATTCCCTACATCACCGAAGACACCAACGCGCGATTGAATCTCTATCGAGACAACAAAATTGCATTGGCTGATGAGCTGGTGGCGGAGACTCTCGATGGCGCTTTGCAAGAACGTATGCAAGTAAAGACCTTCCTCGATGGAGCAATGTTCTATTTGGAGTTTAACCATCGCGATGATCGAATCAGCCGCAACAAAAACTTCCGCAAAGCGGTTCAAACAATCTTCAATACCGATGATTTGGTGTACAAGGTCTTGGGTAACCCAGGCACCTATCCCACCTATACATTTTTTCCTCGTTGGATGCAGGGAGTCGACGATTTTTTTGTACGTGAATACCCACCCCAACGCCCTATCTTGAACGAAGAAAAAGCTCGTCAATATTTAGAAACGGCAAAAGAAGAGTTAGGGCTTGAACAGATTCCCCCCATCGCGTTGTTGGCGGATGATCGGCCCAGCACTCAAAAGGCCGCTGAATATCTGCAAACATTGATGCAACAAAAGTTAGGCTTGGAAGTTCGTATCGACAAACAAATTTTCAAACAGCGTTTGGCAAAAACCCAAGCCGGTCAATTCGATGTGGTCATTACGGCATGGGCAGCCGATTACAACGACTTGTTGTCTTATGGAGACTTGTTTCAGTTTGCCAACCTGAATAATCGCGGGCGCTATAATAGCTCTCGCTACGACGAGTTGGTGACTATTGCTCAGAGTTCACTCGATGTTGAAAAACGCATGCAGAGCTTTGCTGAAATGCAGCAGCTATTGTTTGAGGATGTTGTCATTGTGCCGCTATACGAGCGAGGAAAAATTTATGTGCAACACCCTCGCGTGAAAGGTGTTATTCGTCGAGCGATAGGCGGCGATCCCAACTTCAACTACGTCACAATCGAGCCGGAGCAATAATCATGACGCAATATATTCTAAAACGTCTGCTTTCGGGTGTGGTGACCATTTGGTTTATTGCCACGGCGACGTTCGTTGCCATGCATCTGGTACCGGGTGATCCTCTGTCGGGTGACAAAGCCATGAGCGCTGAAGTGCGTAAAAATCTAGAGCTGCGCTACGGTTTGGATAAACCGGTTATTCATCAATATGGAATTTTTCTAAGCAACATGTTGCAGGGAGATTTCGGTATTTCTTATACGCAGAAAAATCGACGCGTAAACGATATTATTCGAGAGCACTTTCCGGTATCTGCCATCTTAGGTGTATTGGCTCTGATTATCGCCACGGTTGGCGGAATTGTTTGGGGAGCGTTAACCGCTTTGTATCGCGATCGCTGGCCGGACGCAGTGATTATGTTTTTCGTGGTGGTGGCGGTATCGGTTCCCAGTTTTGTTTTTGCCATGTTAGGTCAGCTAGGAATTCTTACGCTCAATAAATGGTTGGGTGCGTCTATTTTGCCGGTGGCGGGATGGGGCAGTATTGGTCACATGTTGGTGCCTGCGTTGGTGTTAGGGTTAAGCACTATGGCCTACCTGACAAGATTGATGCGTTCATCGATGTTAGAGGTGACCAGTGCCGACTACATTCGCACCGCAAGAGCAAAAGGCGTTTCACCTTTTCGTATCTTCTACAAACATCAATTGCGCAACGCTATCCTGCCGGTCATTACCGTGTTGGGACCGTCGATTGCGGCGATTACTACCGGTGGTTTTGTGGTCGAGTTGGTGTTTGCGATTCCTGGGCTGGGTCGCTACTTCGTTCAGGCGGTGCAGCAGTTGGATTATACCGTCATTATGGGTACCACGGTTTTCTATGGGGCCTTTTTGGTTCTGATGGTGTTGTTGGTTGACATTCTCTATGGCTTTGTGGATCCGAGAATTCGGGTCGGCAAAGTGAGCGCTTAGGAGAAATGACCATGACAACTCATCTAAATACTGCAGCTATGAATAACTTATCCCCAGCGGATTTTATGCCGCTCGAAAAAGAGCGTCGCGCGGATGCGATCGTGCGGCCCTCTCTCTCTTATTGGCAAGATGCTTGGCGTCGCCTGCGAGCCAATCGCCGCGCGCTCTGGTCTCTCTATCTAATTGTTGGCCTATTGAGTTTTTCTTACCTGTTGCCTTTGATTGTTTCCTTTGATGCAACGGGACAGGATCTAACGCAAATATCTCAAGCCCCCAGCACGGGGCGCAGTTCACTGATTGTGGATACTACGCCTTGGACGGGGCGATTTGCAAAGCATGGAGACGATGCTGCCGACTTGAGAAAAGCAACCGGGCTTGAAATTGTCGGTGAGCCTCATACCGAATCGGTTCGGCTCGCTTGGCAGCCAGTGGAAGGGGCGATTGGATACAACGTGTTTCGTCACTTACTCACACCCAGCGGTGACACCGATTTGGGATTGCCTCTCGGACAAACCGAGTTGGCCAATCAAGTCTCTTTTGAAGATCGATTGAAGCTGCAAAGCGTGACTTACTTCTATTCTATTCAGCCCTTTAATCGCTCGGGTGAGTTAGGGGATTATGCCACCATTGAAGTCACACCGCGCCACGCCACCAGTATTGAATCAGCCATTACCCGCGGTCTGATTTCGTTAGAGCAAAAATCCAGTGCCGTAGGCCAAGAGATTGAACTTAAACGACATGTGATGGGTACCGATTATCTCGGTCGAGATATTCTCGCACGTTTAGTTTATGGTGGTCAGACCTCGTTGTTTATTGGCATTATTGCGCCTCTGTTGTTTGTTTTCATTGGTGTGGTCTACGGTGGTGTCGCCGGTTACATGGGTGGTCGCGTCGATGAAATCATGATGCGTTTTGCCGATTTTGTGATTGCCTTGCCGTTTTTGTTGTTCATGATTTTATTCCGTGTCGCCATGGGGATCGGTCCTGGAGAAAGTGGTGTAACCCCAATGCTTATTGCTCTGGTGGCTTTGGGCTGGCCCACGGCGGCACGCTTGGTTCGCGGGCAAGTATTACAATTGCGCGAGCAACCTTTCGTTGAAGCTGCGCAATTAATGGGCGCTAATTCCCACTATTTAATCTGGCGTCATATGCTGCCCAATGTGATGGGGGTCGTGCTGGTTTCACTGACGTTTTCTATTCCCACTGCGATCTTCACCGAAGCCTTTCTGTCTTTCATTGGGATGGGCGTAGCGCCACCAACGCCTAGTTGGGGCGCTATGTGTAACGATGGCGTTAAGTCGTTTCTCAGTCATCCCCACGAGTTGTTGTTTCCAGCAATTTTTATCAGCCTGACTGTATTGGCGTTCAATTTATTGGGCGATGGTTTGCGTGACGCACTCGATGCGAAAATGAAAGGATAAGGGAGGGAACTACGATGACAGACACAACAGCTATTCCCGCTCTTGAGGTGAAAGATCTGCAGGTAGATTTTTCCGCCCAAGGCGGAAAAGTACAAGCGGTCAGAGGCGTTTCTTTTTCTGTACAGCCCGGAGAAACTCTGGGCATTGTCGGAGAGTCAGGCTGCGGAAAATCCGTAACCATGATGAGCCTGATGGGATTGATCCCTATGCCGCCTGGACGCATTGTCGGTGGTTCGGCGAAACTTAGTGGCCGAGAAATTCTGCACTTGCCGGTGGCGGAGCTTAATAAGATTCGCGGTGTCGACATCGGCATGGTGTTTCAAGACCCTATGAGCGCTCTCAATCCCACCATGAAAATTGGCGAGCAGATTGCGGAAACCTTGATGGTTCATAAGGGTATGAGTAAATCCGCAGCGTTGAAGCGCGCGGTGGAGTTATTGGATCGAACCAAAATCCCCGAGGCTCAAAAGCGCGCCAAACAATACCCGTTTGAGTTCTCAGGCGGCATGCTGCAGCGCGCGGTCATTGCCATGAGCTTGGCCTGCAATCCGTCCGTATTGATCGCTGACGAACCGACGACAGCCTTAGATGTCACGATTCAAAACCAAGTACTGGAGCTGATGCGCGATATTCAGAAAGAAGAAGGTATGGCGATTGTGCTGATTACTCACGATCTTGGTGTGGTGGCTCGCATGGCCGACAAGGTCGCGGTGATGTATGCCGGTCAAATTGTCGAATCCGGTAGTGCCGAAGATATTTTTTATCGCAGTGCTCACCCCTATACCCTTGGTTTGAAAGAGGCGATGCCAGCGCCAAACATGCACGTGGATGAAAGACTGGTCGCCATTGCCGGTAGCCCTCCCGATCTCTTTTCTCCACCTCTCGGATGTGGCTATTGCAGCCGTTGTGAAACGGCAATGTCCATTTGTAATCGTCAGTTACCGGAGCTTATTGCCGTTGGGGATGCGCATCAGTCCCGCTGTTGGCATCAGCATCAGATGATGGATGCAAGTGTCGAAGGGTTGTTTCAGCCTAACTACCGTACTGATCGTGAGTCATCGTCATCGGAGTCGGCGCAATGATAGAAATTAAGAACCTACAGAAACGTTTTGATCTGGGTAAGGGCCAACTGCTGCATGCGGTCGATGGGGTTGATCTCTCCATCGAAGAGAATTCTATCGTCGGTTTGGTGGGTGAAAGCGGTTCCGGAAAATCGACTCTAGGTAAAGTATTAGTGGGCTTGCATCAAAAGTCCGGTGGCGACATTTATTACTCGGGAGAGCGTTTACCTGATCGCTATTGCTCAGCTGATTATCGTCGTTTGGGTAAAGACATCCAGATGATCTTTCAAGACCCCTACGCATCCTTGAATCCCCGTATGACCATTGAAGAGATTTTGGTGGAGCCACTAAAACTACAAAAGTGGGGCAACGAGAGCTCGCGACGAGAAAAAGCCGCGGCATGGCTCGAGCGGGTGAATCTGCAAACGTCTCACTTAGGGCGTTACCCTCACGAATTCTCCGGTGGTCAGCGCCAGCGTATCGGTATTGCGCGTGCATTGATTACTGAGCCTAAGTTTGTGGTTTGCGATGAACCCATTTCTGCCTTGGATGTATCGGTGCAGGCACAGGTGATTAACCTACTGGGTGAGCTGCAGGAAACCATGGGGTTAACCCTGTTATTTATCGCCCATGATTTATCCATGGTGCGTTACATCTCCGATGTGATGGTCGTCATGTATTTAGGGGCCGTGGTTGAGAAGGGGCCGGCCGACCAAGTGTTTTTCAATCCGCAGCATCCCTATACGCAAGCGTTAACCAAATCCAATCCATTGGCAGATCCCAAACAAGAACGCCATCGCCAGCACGACATGATTGAGGGAGAAGTGCCGTCTCCAGTGAATCTCCCTCCCGGTTGTCGCTTTGCGGGTCGCTGTGATCGTGCGGTAGATCGCTGTCGAAAAGAGTCGCCAGCATTGAAATTAGTGGCAGAGAATCAATGGGCTGCCTGTCATCTTGTAGATGAGTATTCGCTGTGAATTCATCGTCAGAAAAGACTGAGTTGATTACTTGGTATCTAGAGTTAACTCAAGAGAACCAGTTTAAGCCCGTACCTTTTTTCCAAGAGAAAGCCCGCGTGGAAATTTTGTCGACAGAGCTTGGAAATGCCAATAGCGAAGTCAATAGTTGGTTTTATCATCATGTGGGAAAGAAGTGGCAGTGGCACGATCGCGCTAACTGGACAGGCTCGCAATGGAACGATTATGTTCAAACCTCGGATGTGATCACCGGAGTGGGTTATCTCGCTCAAGATGAAATTGGTTATTTCGAATTAGAACGACAAAATCATGGTGCTGATGTCGAGCTGGTGTACTTTGGTTTGTTGCCCGAATTCGTTGGTGGCGGACTAGGCGCGGGGCTTTTAACGGCCGCTATTGAGTCCGCTTGGGCACTCAAGCCGAAGCGTGTATGGGTGCATACCTGCAACCAAGATCATCCCTACGCGCTGCGAAATTATCAATCTCGAGGATTCGAGATCTATAAAACAGAGAAAAGCACACAGGCTTAGACCTGTGTGTTGATCTAACCTTTAATACGACAAGAGCAAGGATGAAAAATTCATGGATGAGTTACAACTGATCATTGGTAACAAAAACTACTCCAGCTGGTCTTTGCGCGCTTGGTTGTATCTGACTCTGAATGACATCGCCTTTGATGAGTTGCGATTACCTTTAGGGACGCCGGAATTTCATCAACGTATCCATGACTATTCTCCCACCGGTTGTGTGCCAGCATTGCGACAGGGTGATGTTTGTGTATGGGATTCTCTGGCCATTATTGAATACCTTGATGGAATCTATTCTCCAGCAGTGAGTTGGCCAATAGAACCACGCAATAAAGCGTTGGCCTTGTCAGCGGTCATGGAAATGCACTCTGGATTCCATGCATTGCGCAGCCACTATCCAATGGACTGTCGAAAAACGCCCTTCCCTGCGGAGTTGCGCGGTGATGTTCAGAAAGATCTGACGCGCTTAGATCATCTGTGGCGCAGTTGTTTGGAGCTTTCATCAGGGCCTGCGTTGTTGGGAGATCTGGGAATTATTGATGTTTTTTTCGCCCCAGTCGTCTTTCGTTTGAAGACTTATCAATTGCCCATGTCACAACCTTGCCAAGCTTATGCAGACTGGCTCTATCAGTTGCCTGAAATGCAGCGTTGGTTGCAGGAGGCGAGAGTAGAAACTGAAGTTCTTGCCTCTAATGAGTGGAAAGGTTAATACCACGAAGAATGGTATTGAACGCTTGTTGCCCATGTGCAAAACCTTTAACAATCTCAGGTGAATTATGAAGAAAATGATTCAAACCGCTTTGATAGCGACAGCGTTGATGAGCTCCGCTGCCTGTCAGAGTGTGACTCCAAACCCAGCCGATAACGCCAAAGTCAGTGCTAGGGAATTCGTCAAAAAGGCCAATCAAGAATTATCCGAAGCTGCGGAAAATGCTTCCCATGCAGCCTGGCTGTCGTCGACCTATATCAATATCGACAGCCAAATGGTCTCCGCTAAGGCGTTTCAGGAATACAATTTACTGTCGGTGCAGTACGCCAAAAAAGCGGCAACCTATGATGAAAGTCAACAAGAAGCTGACGTCGCTCGTCAGTTAAAACGTTTGAAGCTGGATTTGGTCTTACCTGCACCAGATGATAGGCAGGAGGCGAAAAAGCTAGCCAGTATTGGCTTGAAAATGGAAGCCATGTACGGGTCTGGTGAGTACTGTAACGATGAGCGCTGTTACAGCCTTGAAGACATGGTGAAAATATTTGCTGAAAGCCGCGATTCGAAATTGTTAAAAGAGTTATGGGAAGGTTGGCGCAATGTTTCGCCACCAATGCGTCCCCTATACCAAAAGCAAGTTAATATCGCCAATGCTGGAGCACAAGATTTAGGTTTCGCCAATCTCAGTGAGTTGTGGCGTTCTAACTATGACATGGCTCCTGATGCCTTTGCTCAAGATGTCGACGCCCAATGGGGTAAAGTTAAGCCGCTTTACGAGGCTCTGCAATGTCATGTTCGCAGTGAGTTAAATCAACACTATGGCAATGACGTGGCGCCTCAGTCTGGAAAAATTCCCGCTCACCTTTTGGGTAACATGTGGGCCCAAACCTGGGGCAATGTGTATGAATTGGTTAAGCCGGAGAACAGCGAACAAAGCTATGACTTGACCGAGCTTATTGCCGAAGCCGGGATGACAGAAATGGATATGGTGAAAACCGGAGAGGCGTTTTTTAGCTCGCTCGGGTTCGAGCCATTGCCAGACACTTTCTGGGAGCGTTCGCAGTTTATCAAGCCCCGTGATCGCGAAGTCGTTTGCCACGCGAGCGCGTGGAATGTCGACAATGTTGACGATTTGCGAATTAAGATGTGTATCAAAAAAGACGCTGAAGATTTTCAAGTGGTACACCATGAGCTCGGTCACAATTATTATCAGCGCGCCTACAATCAACAGCCCTTTATTCTTCGCGGCGCCGCCAATGATGGCTTTCACGAAGCGATTGGCGATACCGTTGCGCTGTCTATCACACCCAGTTACTTGGTACAGCTAGGCTTGTTGGAAGAAGAGCCACCGGTGGAAGAAGACCTCGGTTATCTCATGAACATGGCGTTGAATAAAATTGCTTTCCTACCCTTCGGTCTTTTGGTGGATAAGTGGCGTTGGCAGGTTTTCAGTGGTGAAATCGCGCCGGAGGACTACAACAAAGGTTGGTGGAAACTTCGTGAAGATTATCAGGGCGTCTCTGCACCGGTAGATCGCAGCGAGCGCAATTTCGATCCAGGTGCGAAGTATCACATTCCCGGGAATACCCCATATACCCGCTACTTTTTGGCGTTCATCCAGCAGTTTCAATTTCATCGTGCGCTGTGTGACGAGATCGGCTATGAAGGGCCACTACATCGTTGTTCGATCTACAACAATACCAATGCCGGTGAAAAACTACAGACGATGATGGCGATGGGAACCAGCCAGCCTTGGCCAGATGCTATGGAGGCTTTAACCGGGCAACGTGAGTTGGATGCATCGGCCATTATTGATTACTTTGCGCCACTCATGAGTTGGTTAGAAGAGCAAAATAAAGATCGTCAATGCGGATGGTAGCTCGCCGTCAGTCTCGAGTTCTTTCACAAAAACGTTAGAGACGGAATATAAGCTGAGCGTTTGATGGGAGGCCAATGAGGAATCATTGGCCTTTTTTCGTTTTAGCGAATAGCTTTGAAGGCCACTTCGTAGTTATCTTTAATGCCTTTGACGCTGCCAATGATCATGGCGACGGTGATGTCCTCCACCATTTGTCGATTGGCTTTTCAGTCGAGGTAATTACCCGCCGTATCCATTTGTCGTCTTCGTAAGGCCTTGAGTTCACAAGTGAGTAACTTCTTTAACCGATCAGTTTTACTGGAGAAGTAGAAATACGGTAGTGATTTACTGATGCCTGCAGCACTGCCCTCCTTTTCCATCGTCACCGCCGCTGCACCTTCAGAGGCGATAATGGTCGCCACATAATCGAGTATCTTTGCGATGTGTTCTTTTGGTGCTAAGTGTGTACGTGCTTTTTACGAAGTTTACATAGTCTTGCACAGGTTCCGTATACATAAGACTGCTAGTGAAGTTCTTAGGATGTCAGAGCGCTTCCTCTCGCGGACTATCTTTGTCGATCGTGTTGGCTCAAGATCAGTACTATAACTCTTACCACACTTAATCGGTACCAGGGAAGCCAGCCAGTATCGTTTGATTCGGTAGTCGGAAACTAGACAGATTTTTATTATTTACTAATGTTAAACAACAGCATTGCGCATTGTAAAATCAATCTACAAAATCCTATTTACAATCAAGTTAACTTTGGTAATAAAAAGCGACCAGAGCTCGGCAGTATTGTTCTAATAAGTTAAGCCCTAGGGGCTAACGAGAACTTTGTAATCTTTGTATCAAAGAGGGCATAAATAATGTCGCCAACTTTTGTCGGAATGAGAGCATTGCTGATGATCTCAATAGTATATTTCAACGCTACCGACACGTGTGCTAGAGAAATTGCCGTTATAGTTAACAAAGATGTTTCTGTGAAAGTTAGCAATGATCAAATCGTGCAGATATTTATGGGGAGACTCAAAAAGCTTGACGACGGTAGTAAAGTTGTCCCGATAGGGAGGAATGAAAAAAGTGATATCTATTTAATTTTTAATAGAAAGGTTCTTAACAGGTCTAACAAACAGATCAAAGCCTATTGGTCAAGAATGATTTTTACAGGACGAGATGTTCCGCCGAGAGCTATAGAGACAGATGCCGATGTGTTGGATTTGGTGGCGAAGAATCCGAATCTTATCGGCTATATCGAAGCCTCCCAGATTAATGACTCAGTCAAGGTGATTCGTGAACTATGATCCAGTAAGTATCATGATTCAAACTCTTCTAGGGAAGGCCAAATGAAGGTTGGCTTATGAAATGCTTCGGGCGCTATAAAACTACTAGGACACTTTTGATTGCAGCTCCATTGTTAATCAGTTCTCATTGTATCGCAAGAGAAAACCTAATGATCAATGGGTTTCTAACGATTGCCGCGGGAGTTAATTTGAGTGGGGAGAGAGAGGGAACCATTGCAGGAAATTCAGGTGTAGACTGTCCTTGTTCGATCACCGACTGGAGTAACGCCGGTATTTATGAGGAGCATGAATTGTCCTTTGAACCTGACAGTAAGTTAGGGTTGCAGCTAAAATATTCTTTTACTGACTGGACGTCTTTCACAGGGCAAGTGATTAGTCGAGGGACGGATTTAACCCCGGACTTATCTTGGGCGTTCTTCACTTTTAAGATAAATGATAACTGGTCAGTTCAAGCTGGCAGAAAGCGAATTCCCCTATATTACTACTCCGACTTTCAGGATGTGGGGTTTTCCTACCCTTGGATAACACCGCCCGATGAGCTCTATGGTTGGGATGCTACTAACTACAATGGCATAAGCATTGCCTACAACAATAATTTCATGGGAATGAACCTAAATGTTAGCCTCTTCACCGGTGAAGAGAAGATTGAGGATAACGATTTCGTAGAGACGTTTTCGTCGGAACCGGCGGATACAGATTGGAAGGATATTGCGGGTGTAGAGTTTGAACTTCGTGGTCAATGGTGGCACCTAAGAATGATGTATCTTACCGCAAGAACGGTCACGAATTTTTACACGATAGATTCCGTCTCCGAGGATGATCAAACCACGATGAGCTTGGCTTTCAACGGCGAACTTGATAGCTGGTTTTTCCGTACAGAATTCGCACAAAACTTGACGGAAGACAGCAATTCAAAGTTTGAACTCAAGGCGCCGGCCTTCACTGTTGGTGTCGGTACCTATCTCTCTGAGAATTGGACCTTGTTTACATCTTACAATCAATATAGGGAACGAGCTAATGTTAAACATGATTTCCCTTATCGTTACAGCAGTATGTCTTGGGTGGTACGCTACTACCTAAATGACACCAGCAGTATTAAAGTACAATACAATTTTCAAGACGACTATGGCTGGGAATTCGAAGGTGATTCTGAACTGCTTAGAGTGGCCTACGATCTTGTTTTCTAGCAATGAGTTGAATCTAAGCTGACCTTTCTGAAAGGAAAACCCTTTGGTATGTATCTCGGTACTTGGCGGTCTAAAAATTACTTCTACGCTATTCTAATTAGTTTTTCTCAGTCAGTGCTTTCTGAGTCTAATAATGATCTTGAAGTGGTATTTCCCTCCTATATTCTGGGTTTTTCGTCATACCTTAGAGTTAATGATGAAGGTAGGCTTGCAGGTGCTCTCATCGATCACTGGGAATGTATATTTTCAAGGTTGGACATCGATGCTCATTATCAACTATTACCGCCAAAACGAGCGGCACATCAGTTCATAACTCGTGAGGCAGTAATTTATGGCGCTAAGATTCGAACGAAAAAGAAGTTCTATTCACTTCCTGATGGGGCTGCTTATTCAAATGAGTTATCTCATATTTATGCTCTATTGCTAGTTCTGGAAGATAATGCTGAATTGCTTGATCGTGAGGAGTGGTGGGAGCTGGAATTAGCAGGTATTGAAGCAAGTAGTTTCAATTTGCTGGTTTATGATAAATATGGAGAGTTAAAGCTGAAGGCAAGACATATCGATCAGTTGATAAAAATGTTGCTTGGAGAGAGAGTTGATGCAGTGCTGCTACCTTCGTTGTATCCCATAGAGGAGTATCTTGCTTCTCAGCGCCTTCCTCTTGCGGGCCGAACAATCGAGACGGCATCTATTCACGGTGTTCTTTCTGGGCATCTATTACGGATGCATCCGATGCTGCTAGTTGAAGTAAACGAATCGGCAGTACGGTGTGCTCTCAAATGATAGATTTTTGATTGAGTGCAGTGATTTGCCAGTGACATGTTGGTGGATAGTATATAGGGCCATGCTAAAAGGTTATCTGTTAAGGAGAAAGTACGACACAAGTTGCGAAGCTCTCCAAAAGACACCGGTTAATTCAAATGTCTTGAATCGTTATTAGCTTGAGGTTTAAGCTATTTGAGACAGACTTCTTCTCTGTGTCGGTACTTCCTACGATGAATAGGCGGCTAAACTCAAACGGGAATTGGCGTTTGAAGCTAATGAACGGAATACTCTTGGAGTATAAGGCTATCGTAAACCATGATGCATCGGCTCTCTCCTACAGTTGTATCAACGAATGGCTTTGAAGGCCACTTCGTAGTTATCTTTGATGCCTTTGATGCGCCAATGATCATGGCGACGGTGATGTCCTCCACCATTTGTCGATCGGCATTCTTTCTATCCAAATAGATGCCAGCGGCATCCGGTAGGCCAAAAGAGATGTCGGTAGCGGGTACTGCAATGGACATTGGAATATCAAAGGCTTTGTGGACGATGTCGGCCAGATGTTGAACGGCAACATCGCGGGTGTAGTCGGTAACACCGCCACCCTTGGAGACACTGGGTTCTGACTGCAATCGATAGATCAGTATGCCACGCTCTTCAATGTGCTTTAAATACTCTCGGGTAACCGCACGCACCAGTTGCTCAAAGGTGTTGGCATTATCAGAAGCTTCCATTTGCCTGCGGCGCAGTGTTCTCAGCTCACGGTCTAGGAGCTTCTTCAGTAAATCGGTGGTGCTTGGAAAATAGGAATAGACCAGAGACTTGCTGATACCCGCCGCGACGCCCACTTTTTCCATGGTGACGGCTGCGACACCTTCGGAGGCGACTATGGTCGCTGTGTGGTCCAAAATGGTGGCAATGCGGGCTTCTGGTGATAGCCGAGTGCGGGTTTTCTTCGAGTTTTCCATAATCTTGCTTATCTGACCGTGGGCACGGATTGCAGTGATGGATCTCAATACCAAAGAGCTGTTGTGGAGTCGTCCAGTCGGCAGTATGAAAGAGTCTGGACCATTCGGTTGGCGCACGGGGTTGCCGTTTGATGTGGGGGTTGCGGTAAGAGCCGGCACCTTAACCACACGTGGCGGTCTGACCTTTATCAGTTCAACCATGGACAGTACCGTTCGCGCCTACGATGTACGTAGCGGGGAGATAAAGTGGTCACAGGAATTACCGGGCAATGGTCAAGCGACGCCCATGTCCTATCAATCCGATAAGACCGGCAAGCAGTATGTGATTGTCACTGTGCCAAATCCGAGTTGGCGCTATCCCCGAGACCCGAATAGCGGAACTTACACGGATTCACAGAGTGTGCAAGATGGCAAAGGGGGTTATGTTATTGCCTATGCGTTGGATAACGAATCGTGAATTGAAGAGTTGGTAAACCATAAAAGCCGCAACGATGGATTAATGGTTGCGGCTTTTTTATGGCTAGGAGTTGGTCGTAAACCTTAACAGACAGTCTCAGCTATCGCCTTTCCCGTCTTACTGATTTATGGGTTGGGTCGCTATTGCAGCTTTAGTGTCTGCAGTATCTTCGGCTGTTGTGGCGTCGGGATCATAGGATGCGGGAATCACTTTTGCTGCGGAGTTTTCCGAATCTGCTACTGTGGATTCCATGTCGGTGTTCATCGTTGGGATGACAGCTTCACTTTCCCAGGCAACGTCGGGAAACTCGTTGAAGGCGTGCTCCGCGATTAAGGCATTGACAGCTTGACCACCGCGTCGATTGGTCCACAATACATCTCCGCTGGCAGTATCGACTAATGCCAAATCGACAAATGAACCTGACGGCGCTGAAATAGCCGCATTTGAACTGCCCAGCAATACGGCTAAGAGTATGCCCGCGGCGGCATCTTTGGTTTTTAATCCGGCTGACTTTTCGAAGCCGTAGTAATCCATGAGTAATACTGTCTCTGCTCCGGTATGTTCTGCAATGGCATTCACCGCAGGACCGAGAGAGGCGCGAAATTGTGCCTTGTCTTCAACCGCAACGGCTTTGCCTGAATAGAGATCTTTCTTGGCATGGTCGAGAGCTTCTTTTGCTTGAGTCAATGAGAACGCGAGATCTTCGTCATTGGCAATGGCGTTTTCAAAGTCAAAGTTGATGACTTTTAACCCCTCTTCTTGCAAGCGCTTTTCTGCCAAGGTAATGAGTTGATCGCGCACCATATCTTCTTTGTCTGTGAGAGGTTCGTTCTCTCCGGTGAATACTCTTAGTTCGATATTAACCTGTGGCGGTGCGACGACTACTGAGTCGAGGTCGCTTGCAACCTCGGCCAGAGAGGCGTGTTCTCTGACGGAGGTGTAGGTGGCGCAACCGGTGGAAAAAACAATCGTAGTGAGTAGTAGGAGTTTGCTAATTCTAGTTATTATCATTTCACGAGTCCTTGTTAAGTTTTGCTTGTAGTGACGAAATGTAGCGCCAATCTTTGGGCTTTTCCGGTTGAGTTAAATAACGCTGTAAATGTTGCTTTGCGGCGTTTGGGTTGTCATCGTAAATGTAGAGTAGGCCTAGACCTCGGTGACTTTGGAAATCAAGAGGGTTTAAAGTCAGTGCTAATTGGTAGTGTTCAATGGCGAGTTTCTTGTTGTCATCGCCAGCATCGATAAAGCTCTTTTCTAACTCTTTGTGGTTGTTTTTATCATATAACCAAGCGTACTCTTTTGCGGCAGCTTGTGGGTGTTGAGCCCTCAGTCGATAGATCTCTCCCAGATAATATTGCCAATTGGCATCGTTGCCCTGTTGCTCGATCTCTCTCATGACCGCGTCTTCGGCGAGCTCGAATTGTTGGCTGGCCAGACGGCGCTCGATGCTAATGGTCGCGATTCTTTGGCGAAAGTCTTGATAGAGCTCTCGATTAATGACGCCGCTCTTGGTGTCTATTTGCATTTCGTCAATAATTTGCGTCGCTCGATTAAAGCGTGCAGTACTGAGTGGGTGGCTTGCCCAGACCGAACCGACTTCCTTGGTATGTTTGACTTCATTGAGGTGGTGGAACAATTGGATGCTCTCGCGTAAGTCGTAGTGTTGACTGCTGACATAATCGATGGCCAAGGTATCGGATTCTTCTTCTTGATTGCGGCTATAGGAGGCGAGGTTCATGCCTGCGGGAATGTAAGCCAGTCCAGTGCCAAAGAGAAATAAGTCGGCGACGTGTGCGGCGACTAAGGTGTTGTGAGTGTCAATGCGATCAATGTAGCTGTGTCTTTGCACCACGTGCGCGATTTCGTGGCCGAGTACATGGGCCAGTTGGGCTTCGTTATCTAAGTTGGCCAACAGACCAACATGTAAGTAGATATTGCCATTGGGCATGGCGAAGGCGTTCACGGACGCCTCTTTAACGATATAGAAATTAAAGTTTGGTGCTACCCCGGCGAGTGTGGGTACCAGTTCAGAGCCGACACGATTTAGATAGGCATTGGCTTGCTGATCAGACACCAAGAGGCCTTTTCTGAGCATGGTTTGATGCGCACGCTCGGATAGGTCATAGATTTTTTGTTCGCGTTGAGAGACAAGAAACGTATCTCCATCAACCGTCAGTGGCAGAACGGAGGTAGTGCTGGCGGCGCAGCCGGCTAGACAAAATACTAGTAAGATCGAAAACGGTGTAGTGAGGTTCATGCAGTCCTTAGGCGAAAGCGCTGAGGCTAACGCAACAAATTCCATTTGGCCGATTAATATACCTCTATGTTTCTGCGTCTCGCAAGCCAAAAAAAGGGCGCCAATGGCGCCCTCTGCAAAGTTGCTTGTAATCGATCAGTGAATACCGTGCATGCCTTTTTTCAGTAGCGGGGCCAAGAGCAGCATAAAGATACCCACCCCAATACCGGTCCACATCAAAAACTCATAGAGTTCTGTGTAAGTGGCCAGTGCCAAAGCGATGTCTTGAGTTTCGCCAGCCGAGGTATCAATGGAGGCCATTTTACCGATTCGAGTTGCCACAGTTTCTGAGAGCGCGGTTGCCAAAAACCACGTCCCCATACTGACGCCAACGACGCGCTTGATGGAAAGTTTGGTCACTGCGGATAAGCCCACTGGCGATAAACAGAGCTCGCCGGTGGTGTGCAGTAGGTAGGCCAGTGTCAGCCAAATTACCGCGACCTTACCGTCTTCACCGAGGTATTGTGCTCCGATCACCATGGCGCCAAAACCCAGTCCAGCTTGGATAATGCCGAGACCAAATTTCACCGGTGTGGAAGGCTCCCACCCCTTGCGTGCCAGCCAAATCCAAAGGGCGGCAAATAGCGGCGCACAAACAATAATGAAGAACGGATTGAGTGAGCCAAACATGGAGGCTCGCAATTCGGTACCCATAACGTTGCGATCCACCACGCGATCGGCATAGAGCGTCATGCTGCCAGCGGATTGTTCAAACAGCGCCCAGAACACCACCGAAGACGCAATCAGCACCATCAGTACCAATGTGCGTTGGAACTCTTCACGGGTACCCTTGAGCAATGCGAACAGTGGAATACCGGCCAGTGCCAACACCATCAAAACGTTTTGGGTGGTGTGTACCACAGGTTCGTGTTGCAGCAACCACCATACGATAGCAATGGAGCCAATACCGCTCAGGTAAATCAACCACTCGCGATTGATGGGGCCGAGCACTCGCTCGCGTAAGACTTCTGGGTCGTTGGCATCAGCCAAACCATTTAAGTACTTTTTCCCCTTCAAAAAGGTAATGAGTCCCAAAATCATACCGATACCAGCAGCACCAAAACCATAGCCCCAGCCAAAGGTCTCGCCCAGCCAGCCACACAGTAAAATGGCGGTGAAAGAGCCTAGATTGATGCCCATGTAGAAGATGGTGAAGCCTGAGTCTCGGCGGGGATCGCCGTCTGGATAGAGTTGGCCGACGATGGTGGAAATGTTGGGTTTAAGAAAACCCACGCCCACGGCGATTAGCGCCAGTGCGGCAAAAAACACCTTCAGCGCCACGACATCCTGCACCACGACTGTGTCGTTCANCANNGTNCCGGCTANGAGCACAGAGCCATCGTTGAGNGTGATGTCATTGGCNAACACGGTGCCGGCGGCGTATTGCACNGCAGCTTGNCCCTCGTAGGCCATCAACAGGTGTCCCCCCGATAAGAGCAGTGCACCAAACACCACCGCTTTGCTCATCCCCAAGTAGCGATCGGCCAGCAAACCGCCAATCACCGGTAGTGCATAGACTAATCCTGCATAAGCGCCTAGTACGTCATAACCGGCGGCATCGGTAAAAAGATGGTACTTTGTCAAATACAGCAACAGCAGGAATTTCATGCCGTAGAAGGAAAAGCGTTCCCACAATTCAGTGGCAAAACAGACGTAGAGCCCTTTGGGGTGCCCAAACAACTCGTCGGCATGCAACGGTGTGGTTGGGATGGAAGTAGTTGTCATAGGTGTTTTACTCGGTAGTTGTTATGGTTATTGAGACGAGCGGCGTATTCGAACCCGCAAAATCCATTGGATTACAATGGCCTGTGTAGGGCGATCAGCCTTCACATGTAGACCATTGGTCGCTTAGCTGTCCCTAAGAGTGTCACAGGCACTAAAATAATAACAAGTCGAACTTGCGCTGGAGGTAGTTATGCCCTGGGGTTGGTGGGAAGAAAGAGTCATTTACAAACTGAGCCGATTGGCCGTGATGGCGGCTTGGCTGTTGTTGCTTGGGTGCGCCAGTGTGCCACCGCAATCCTCCTTGAGTGTCGCAGAGAGAGACCGAATCCTAAGCGGCTCCGCATTTGTTGCGGATGGCGCTAAACCTCAAAGCGGTGACGCAATCTCTGCAGGCGCCGCAGAGTATGTTGGTGCTGTGAGTTCTGATCTATCTCCTGCTACCGATATAGACACTATGAGCCAACAGGTACTGGCGTTAAATGATGATATGCGCCTGTTCGTCGACCTCTATGTGGATAAAGACAGCAACACCGCCACGCGCCTGCGCGACTTGTTACAGGCCATTTTTCACAGTGGGACAATGGGATTGGAGTACGATCCCTTAAAAACTTTTAACGCCGCCGATACATTCTTTCTCCAGCAAGGTAACTGTCTCTCCTTTACCAATATGTTTGTGGCGCTAGGGCGCGAGGCGGGACTGAAAGTCTCTTTCAACGAAGTCAGTGTGCCGCCCACTTGGGATATGCACAGCGCCAGTACCCATGTTTATTATCGCCATATGAATGCGGTGGTACAGACATCGCGCGGGCGCCATATCGTCGATCTGAACATGGAGAACTACGACGTCGACTACCCTCAGAGGCGGGTTAGCGATGAATACGCCATGGCGCAGTTTTTTAATAATAGGGCCATGGAATTGCTGTTTGAGGAGCGCTGGCAAGCGTCCTTCCAGCATCTGCGTGCCGCAATAGAGCTAGAACCAGAGCAGACGTTCCTGTGGGGCAACCTAGGCTCGCTCTATCGTCGTATCGGACACTTTGACGAGGCGGAGTTAGCCTTTCGGCAGGCGCTGTCGTTGGATTCCCGCAACTTAATGGCCATGAGTAATCTCAGCCGACTCTATCGTCAAATGGATCGAATTGCCGAGGCAGAAATATACGACCAAAAGGTGGTCTATCACCGCAAGAAAAACCCTTACTACCGCTATCATCAAGCTCAAGAGGCGCTACAGGCACGGCAGCTGGACATTGCCCAAGGGCATATCAAGGCGGCCATTCTCGCCTACGACAAAGACCATCGTTTCTATTTTCTGGCTGCGCGTATTGATACCGCAATGGGAAATCGATCCCGTGCTCAGCGGTACTTACAGCGGGCGGCGGATCTCACTCGCGATACTGAGCAAAAAGCCCGCTATAACCGCAAATTGGACCTGCTGGCCGCACGTTAACTTGAGGCTTTTTGTCGAGGCATCGTCTATTCTCTAATACGTCGAATTTACCCCTCAATGGGAACATTGGGGGGAGGCGACCATCTAAAAAGATTCGGGCTCGATCTTGGGCTTAGTGGGGGAATTTCATGTTACATCGTCTTCGTATGGCCACCGTCGTGGCGACTACGGTCTCGTCATTGTGGTTGGTGGGTTGTCAGGAATCGTCTGACACTGCCACTCTAACATCCGCTCCAACGCCTGTCGTCAGTGCCAGTGAGCAATTGCACGATCTCTTTGATCGCTATCGTGTTGAGAACTTTGAGCTAAACCCTATGAATGCCATGTTCGAGGGTGTCATGGAGTACAACCATCGTCTGGGCGATGGTCTCACGGATGATTACATCAGTCAGTCCTTGGCCTTAGAGGCTCGCTCGCTGGAAGCGCTGGAAGCCATTGATCGCGACCAGTTAAACACCGCCGATCAGCTCAGCTACGATGTGTTTCTCTACCAGCGCAATTCTAGCCAGAATTATTTCGCCAATGGCGTTGCCCTGTGGGAAGCGCAGATTCCTGTGAGCCAATTTTTTAGCCTGCCTAATTACTTGGCTGTGTTGGGCTCTGGTGGCGCCACGCAGCCGTTTGCAACCGTAGCCGACTACGACAATTGGCTGGGCCGTATGGGAGAGTTTTCTCAGTGGGTCGATAGCGCGATTGGGCGTATGCAAGAAGGTATGGAAACCGGTGTGGTGCAGCCGCGTGTATTGATTGAGCGCACTTTGCCACAACTTAAGGC
>PANW01000030.1 GCA_002707785.1 Cellvibrionaceae bacterium
TATCAGCTCATCCAAATATGAATAGAAAGCTCTGAAAAAATGGGCATGGAATTCTTTGTGCCTATTGACAGCGGGAATCATACCAACGCCCGCATTTGCGGCGACTGAAGCGTAGCGAAAGGAGTCCGGCCGCGTAGCGGCGTACAACATGCGCTTGTTAAGGCTGGTACGATTAGGACGCAATTCCAACCGGCACTCTCTCTGGCTTACGCTAATTTAATTTTACCGCGAGCTACTTAGCACGCAGTTTTGGAACGAGGAATGGACGGAAGGGATTTTGAGCTTCTGCGTACCTTCCATTGGTACCACGTTGTCACAATTTCTCTAGTTTACCTAAGCTGGCATTTAGCACAACCAAGGTTAGTAATTCGTACTATTTTTACCTGCTAACCCCCATTAAAGAGAAAGGAGGCAAAGCGGCTTTAACGCCGCGCACATGGGCGGCCGAAACAGAGCGAAGCGGCGTGTAGGCCGTCCCAGCCCGTGCTTTTCAACGGGCGAATGCTGCGCCTTGTTACATGCTCCATACTACTTTCTCAAAGTGTGCGCACATTGAAATCATTTCTACGCCATCAACCTTAGTAGGTTTTGGTAGATAACTTACCAAAACATGGCTTTCTTGAAAAAGCTCCTTAACTCCACGAATTCCAAAAACTGCCATATCCGGATAGGATTCAAACTCAGAGTATTTTCCGAGAGGGATCTGGCTTTTTCCGATATTTAGAGCCGCCCCTGCTAGCACCCAGCCTTGATACTCTTCTGGGGCAACAATAATCATATGGGCAGTTTTATCACTTGTAGGCTCTCTACCGCTTTCATTTAATACCTTTATTGGAATGTGAAACTTTCCACATGCTTGAGCTGTTAGCGAGATCAATCCAAAAGCAATGCAAAGAATATATTTCAATTTGCGATTTCCATTCACATGCAACAGCTAATTATATGGAAAAACGTCCCTTTAACTCATTTGGGGCGCAATCTCATTATCTCGGCATCAAATTCATCTGTGCCGAAAAAATCCATTAAAATCATTGAACTAGAAGACGTACAAACGGGAGCTAAAAGTGAAAACGAGCCAATCCCATGTGCTCTGCGGTTCAATCCATAACCAAACATACTAACGCCCAACCTATAAAAATCAACGACTTACAAAAAATAATACCTTGTACAGGCGACGTTTTTCCCCTAAACACGGAATTCCCTTGTTCACGCGACAAGAATTTTCAACAAATCTAGGACAACTAAAGCCGTTTGATCAGGCTTTTGGGGCTGCAAGACCGGTGCTACAGAACCTGCAAACAGTATTCTTGAGTTAGATAGAGCGGTGTCGATGGCGCGACTAGGAGGCTTAGCCGGAGATCAGAAGCTTATACCAGAGTTTCACTTTGATTCTAAACATAGAGATGATTGATGGTGGCGGGTGGGAGTACTTCAATAGAGGAGAAAAAGAGGATCGATGATCGATCCTCTTGATAGGATTAGCTAGCAGGATTGCCTTTCATTTGTGACTGAATGTAATTCTGTAGCCCAATACGATCGATCAATCCTAAATGTTGTTCGAGCCAGTAGATGTGATCGGTTTCTGTGTCATCGAGTAAGCTACCCAACATGTCACGAGTGACGTAGTCACGTTCCTGCTCACAGACCTCCATAATATCGCGCAAGCTTTCTGCCACCACGCGCTCTGCGGCGAGATCATTTTCGAGCATCTCTTTCACATTAGAGCCTACATGAATAGGTTTGCGTGAAACGGTGTCAGCAGTACCTTCTAGAAACAAAATACGCTCAATAATTTTCTGTGAATGTTCGAGCTCTTCTTCGTGCTCGTGGGCAAGTTGCTCGTGCAACTTGTGAATCCCCCAATCTTCATAGATTTTGGAATGGGCCAAGTATTGATCCATGGAAGTCAATTCTAGGGTCAACTGTTGATTGAGCAGATCAATGATTTTTTTTACGCCTTGCATGACATTAATCCTCTAAAGTCGACTGCAGATAGTTTTCGATGCCCACGTTCTGAATCAGCGATTGCTGAGTTTCAATCCAGTCGACGTGGTCTTCTTCGTATTCGAGGATGTCTTCAAATAGTTCGCGACTCACATAATCACGCTGCTTTTCGCATAACTCGATGGCGTCACGCAACAGTGGCAACTGCTCGTGTTGAAATTCCATATCGCATTTGAGCATTTCCTGAGTGTGCTCACCAATGCGAAGCTTGCCCAAGTCTTGAAGGTTAGGAATGCCCTCTAGAAACAAAATCCGCTCGATAAGATCGTCGGCCTGTTTCATATCTTTAATGGATTTTTTGTAGGACTTTTCGTTGAGCTCTTCCAATCCCCAATTGCGATACATGCGTGCATGAAGGAAATATTGGTTGATGGACGTTAACTCGTGGAAAAGCACTTTGTTGAGCATTTTGAGTACATCTGCATTACCTTTCATGACCCGACTCCTATTCGTGTTTCTTTGACTATCATGGATGTTTCTTCTGCAGCCTATGCTGGCCATTCTTATTAAGCTTGATGAGCAATCGAATCATTCAGTTGCAAAGCGCAGTGATACGAGACCTGCGCTTGAACCAAACTTCGACTACTCAAGCATAGCTGAAATCTAATGGGCGAAAATATCGTTTTCTTCTAGCCAATACAACCAATATTTCCATATTTATCAGCCAGTTAGGAATACTATTGAGAAGTAATACTATTCTCTTTTTGAACTCCAATTTAAACACCCGCCAACAAACGGGAAACAACAATGATTCGTAATCTGATCCTTGCTACATTGTTCGATTGTAGAGATGCGAGATACCCTGAAAAACGGGCACAAGTGCGAGATACCCTAAAGGGCACAAGTGCGAGATGGTGATTTATGAGATGTGCCGTTGCAACCTCAAATACACAATATTTGTGTTATAGGGAGCTTGGTTTAGAAACCTTAGTTACTGCGTAACTGATGGAGTTGTTGAACTGAGATCGCCGCGTCTCCCTTGGCTCCTCGCGATGACCTAAAACCAGGCGGGTGGCGGGTGAATTTATGATTGCCGTTGAGCCAGCGCACTGGTGCGAACTGCTGGCTCAGTGACAGGTTTAGGGATTAAAACTTGTAGCGAACATCCGCCGTTATCGTACGGGATTCGCCGGCAAAACAATCACCACGGCTCAAGCACGACGTCAGGTGTTCTTTGTCGTTGATGTTACGAGCATTCAAGCTGAGGAACCAGTTTTCCATCTCGTAACCCACCATGCCATCGACTAAGGTGTAGCTGTCGGTTTCCAATGCGGAATTGTCGCTGCCGTCGTAGGTGGTTCCGGTGTAGCGAGCCCCTAGCCCCACGCGTAAGCCCGCCAGTTGATCAGCAAATCGATAGGTGACCCACGCCGACGCTTGCTCTTCTGGCACCGCAGAAATGTAAACCGTATCGCGACCGGCCTCTTGAAGCTTGGCATCCAGTTTGGTGTAACTGGCGATCAAATCAATGTGTGACCAACTGCCCTGCACTTCTAGCTCATAACCGCGAATTTCGCCGCCGGCTGCCTGCACTTGATTGGTCGGTATCGCCGGGTCGTCCATAAGACGATTCGATTCTTCAATTTCGTAGTAGGCGGCAGTGAACAACAGATTCGAGCCTTCTGGCTGATACTTAACCCCCCACTCGACCTGCTCGCCTTCTGCGGGTTTGAAGCGTTCGTTGTTGATGTTGGCGCCGGCGATAGGCTCAAAAGATTCGGTGTAGCTCACGTAAGGTGAAACACCGTTTTCAAACTGATACATCAAACCAAACTGTTTGGTGGTTTCAGAATCGCTGTCTTTACCGGCGACGCCGCTGGTGCTGTTCTCCGCATCATCGCGACGAAAACCGATGGACGCAATCCACTGACCGTATTTGATTTGATCTAACAAGTAGATGCCTTCTTGCTCAAGGGTTGAAGACGGCGTATTGGTGGTTGTCACCGCGCTCAATGCCGTCTGCTCCGCCGCCGACAATTGGCCGTACACTGGATTGAATACATCGATGAAACCCACAGTTCCGAAGGCATAACCTCTATCATTATCGGTCGTAATTTCCTGA
Organism: Cellvibrionaceae bacterium; assembly: GCA_002707785.1. Classification (GTDB taxonomy): domain Bacteria; phylum Pseudomonadota; class Gammaproteobacteria; order Pseudomonadales; family Cellvibrionaceae; genus Pseudomaricurvus. The sequence continues at coordinate 4,067 of PANW01000030.1, forward strand.
ACATCGTAGCCGAGCACTAGATTGTGCTCCAAGACTCCGGTATCAAAGTTGGCATTCAAGCGCAGATCATAAGTTTCAGAATCAGCGGTGTGGTCACTGATGTAGGCCGTTCTCGCGGCTGTACGGCCATCAGCCATCAAGCGCGGATAGACACTTCCAGGATACTGAAAGAACATCGGCCACATAGTACGGTAGTCAACTTCACTCTCGGATTTACGGTAATTGCCCGACACACTAAACACGTCATTAATGGTGTGATCAAAGCTCAAGGTATAGGCGGTTTGTTCGGAGTCGTAGCGATCGAAATCAGGCTCACCCAAGAAGACTTCCAAATCAACGTCACCGTTGGGGTTATCGAGTACGGTGCCATTCCAAGGTAAAAACTGCGTCGACGAACCGGTTTCGTTTTTCTGCTCATTCCACATAACCGTGACCGAGGTTTGGTCGCTCGGACGCCAAGTTAACGACGGCATAAAGATCAAGCTGTCGTCATCCACTTCATCGGTTTGCGACTCTGCATCGCGTTTCAGGGCCACCAAGCGGTAGAGCCACTTACCGTCTTCATCGATGGCGCCGGTGACGTCTACCGCCAGCTGTTTGCGATCAAAGTTACCCGCTTGAACCCAGACCTCACCGCCGAATTCTTCCTGAGGGCGCTTGCTCACCATATTGATGATGCCACCAGTACTGGCTTGGCCATAACCCACGGACGCTGGCCCCTTGAGGATCTCTAGTCGCTCAAGAGTGAAAGGGTCTTGGCGGGTGTTGTTGTAGGATCCTACCGATTTGCGCATACCATCAAGGTACAAGGTGGGCGACACGCCACGAATGGTCGACCAATCACCACGGGAATCGATGCCAAAAGGTCCGCCATTTACACCGGCCGAATACTGAAAGGCATCCTGAAGGGTTTTAACGCCAGTGGCGACGAAGAAGTCTTGAGTAATCACAGAGACAGAAAAGGGGATATCGGTAATCGCCGCATCCATCTTGCCAATACTGGTGGTTCGACCTTCAAGATTCTTACCCACAACCGTCACCTGCTCTAGCAAGCTGGTGGTAGCCGATTCGGTCGATTCGGCCTGCTCGTTGGCGATGGCCAAATTCGCGGTGGCGATAGCAACGGCCATGGCGCCCATCTGTGCAATGCTCTTTAAATGTGTGTACATGCGCTGTACTCCCCAAGTTTGAAAATAGATAAATGGCTAATTCGCTGACAACTGTTAAGCGGTGTCTTATTTCTGGCGACAAAGTATAAAGATAATGATTATCATGTGCACCCTGATTATCATAAAAATCTTCGGAATGAGTATTAAACATGCAGGCGGACGGTCTTTTTGTGTGCCTACTTGTTCAATAAAGGGTTAATTCGAAATTTTTATCGATAAAGGAAATGAAAATCACTACTATTCTCAAAACAAACATATAGCCCGATACCATGACCAAAGAACCTTTGTTTTCCTCTCCCCTTGTGCGAACCCTCACCGCAGTAGTTGGCTGCCTGCTGGTCAGCGTCGTAATGACCGCCGCCATGCCCGCCTACCTGCCGTTCAATCAGGGCGATCGCATTGCAGGACCAACCCTGCTCTTCCCCTTTGTCTGGCTAGCGCAATTTTTCTACACCGCTATGAGTCGATCCATAAAGCGGGTTTGGGGAGTTTTGGTTTTATTGTTGATCAGCCACGGTCTGCTGATCGTCTGGGCGTTAAGAGGAAGCTGAATCATGAGCACGAATCAACGAGACCAATTGAAGAAGTACTATGTGCTGCACAGCTGGGTGGGCGTGATTACCGGCATCTTACTGTTTGTCATTGCCTTTACTGGGGCCATGTCGGTATTTGCTCGGCCAGACCTTAAATTGTGGGCCAATGAAAGCCTGCATTCCCCGTCGAAGATTACCCCCGATACAGTAGCCGAGCTGATGCATCAGGCGGTGTTGCAATCAGACCCGAGCTATCAAGCGGAAGTGCATGCGTTTCTACCCGGCCCTAAAGTCTGGACCAACTTGGTGCTGATTCTGGAACAAGATCACGACCAAGATCCCGATGCACAGGCGCTCTGGTACGAATACGACCCTCGAACACTGGAGTTGGTCAAACAATGGCAGGGGCATCACGACGACCTATTCGAACAGCGCTCGCAGGACATGTCTGACTTTATCAGTGGCTTTCACGCCGACCTGCATCTGGGCCGACTCGGCTTGATACTGACGGGGTTACTCGGTTTAACCTTGATGGCCTCCATTGCCACGGGTTTGTTTATTCATCGCAAAATTCTCAAAGAACTCTTCACGTTTCGCCCCGATCGCAGTTTGCGGCTGCTGCTGACCGATACTCATAAAGTCATCAGCGTTTGGGGGATTTTATTCCATGGCATGATCGGCTTTACCGGTGCTTTTCTCGGGCTGGCAACCGTCTTGTTGGTCCCTGCTGCGGCCTTTGTGAGTTTTTCGGGTGATCAAGAAAAACTCTTAGAGACCTTTACCGCAGAAGTGGAACCCGAACGCTCGGGCATTCACGCCAGCATGCGAGTGCGAGCCGTGCTCGAAGATGCCTTCAACACCCCAGGGCTGGAGCCCTTGCGCATGTCGGTTTATGGTTGGGGTGACAAGAATGCACTGGGCTATGTGGATGCCGTGCACCAATCGGCCATGCCTCGAGAAACTCACGCCTATCAAATGATCGATGCAGCGCCCTTGGGTATGACCACCAGCTTCTCAAAAGTGGGCGGTATTAGCGGGCCGATTCTTGATGCGGTGTTTCCGCTGCATTTCGGTAATTTCGGTGGTTTGCCGGTTAAAATTCTGTGGGCGGTTCTGGGCTTATCGACCTCACTGATTGCTCTCACCGGCATGATGATCTGGGTCGAGCGTCGAGCCTACGGCAGCGAAGGTCAACTGGCCCGCACTCAATACTTGCGCTTGAGCCGTCTCACCATCGGCGCCTGTGCCGGTTTGGTATTGGCCTGTTGTTGGCTCTTCTACCTGCAGCGATTACTGCCCTCTCACATTGACCAAGGATTCTTTGCTATCTGGGGGCTGGCCTTGGTGTGGGCGCTGCTGCGTCGCAACGATTACCAGACCAGTCGGCAATTACTCGGGGCATCTGGGCTACTGCTGGTATTTTTACCGGCGCTAGACGCCCTCAGCTTAGAGCAGCATTTTTTCAACAATCCCATACTGTCCCATTTCAACACGATGACCTTCTGTTTAGTGTTCATCGGTATTGGATTACTCGCTTTGGCCAAAAAATTGCCGACACAGCGACCTCAACAAGACCATAAAACCAACGCGTCCACCAATACGATTGACGATGACGTATCAGACATGGATCGACTCAGCGCTGCGGGAGATCGCTCATGACTGCCCTCTGGATTGTCGCCGCTATCACTTTGGCAGTTTTAGGCACGCGTTTGATTGCCCAAAACTTCTCTCAAAACACAGCCCCAAACGAGAGCAATCTTTTTAGAAACCTTGGGCTTGGGTTGTGGGTCATTTCACTGCTATCGACTCATGCGATTATGCCGTGGGCGCAAGCGGTGTTCACTTGGTTGGGGCTTTTGTCGCTGGTAGGCATTGGTTGGGTTTTTCTGCACCCCAAACGCCGTCGAACCGAATGAGTGAAGACCATTGCAAAAATGGTGCGACTGAAGACCTTTGTGGTCTGCCTCCTTTCAGTCGTAGGGGTCACCCATCTCCGCGGCTTAGAGCGAATAGCGACTCAAGAACCTGGTTCTAGAAAAGAATCTGAAAATACCGTTCTTACAAAACGCTCGCCTGATCAATCCTGCTCAAGCTGTTTACGGCGCTGAGTATCCGCATAGATCCATCGATGCCTTATTCGAGTACGCGAGAGAGCGCTAGCATTCGATAATGCGCACCGGCACTTCTACCGCCAATCCTCCAGTAGCGGTTTCTTTGTATTTCTGACTCATATCTCGACCCGTTTCACGCATGGTTTTAATGACCTCATCCAAACTCACGCAATGTTGACCATCACTTTTTAATGCCATGCGCGACGCATTGATGGCCTTGACCGCGGCAATGGCGTTGCGCTCAATGCACGGGACTTGCACCAAACCTTCAATGGGATCACAGGTGAGCCCTAAGTTGTGTTCCATCGCAATTTCGGCCGCGTATTCGATCTGCTCAAGACTGCCGCCCAACACCGCCGTCAAGCCACCTGCGGCCATCGAACTGGCCGAGCCCACTTCGCCCTGACAGCCCACTTCGGCCCCCGAAATAGACGCGTTCATTTTGTAGAGCGAGCCAATCGCCGCCGCCGTCAGTAAGAAGTCCTCGACACCCTCTTCGCTGTAGCTGTCAACAAAATCTCGATAATAATGCAGCACCGCAGGAATAATCCCCGCAGCGCCATTGGTCGGTGCTGTAACCACACGACCTCCACCGGCGTTTTCTTCGCTCACTGCCAAGGCGTAAAGATTCACCCAGTCCATCACCTGCAAAGGATCAACGGGTGCATCATCCGCTTGCTGTTTGAGTTCTTCATACAATTTCGGCGCGCGGCGTTTCACCTGTAAACGACCAGGCAACACGCCTCGGTGACGGAGACCTCGCTCGACACAATCTTGCATGGCTCGCCAAATGCTCTGTAATTGTGTGCAGACCTGCTGTGTCGATGCGTTTTTTTGTTCACGCAATCGCATCAAGTGGGCAATGGTGATGTCTCTGTTGTGACAAATCTCCAGCAGAGCTTGTGCACTGGAAAAAGCGTTAGACACATTCACTGAATGGCGATCCGATGAACACTTCTCCACTATGGATGAAGCGGATTCACTGGCCTCTGGAGTTTCACTGACCGGCTGGGTTTCGTTATCCGTGAGCGCTTTGTTAGTCGTTGACGCGTCGACCACAAAACCACCACCGACCGAGAAGTAGATCTTCTCCAACAGCGTTTTTCCATTGTCGCTGTAAGCCAAAAAACGCAGACCATTGGGGTGGAAATCCAATACTTGAAGATCACTCACGATATCACTGCTGGAAAACTCTATCGTCGGCCCATTTGCAAAAGACAAAGCTCGAGTACTCTCAAGCTGATCCATGAAAGTGGGAATATCATCGGGATCGATGAGTTCCGGCTGCTTTTCCATCAAACCCAAAATAACGGCGCGATGAGTACCGTGCCCCACGCCAGTGGCGGCGAGCGAACCGTAAATAGTGACTTGCAGCCGAGCTGTTTGATTTAATACGCGTTGTTCACGCAAACACTGCACGAAGGTATTGGCCGCCCGCATAGGCCCCACCGTATGGGAGCTGGAAGGCCCAATACCGATACTGAATAAATCAAAAACGCTGACGACCATTCAACCCTCACCACGTAAATCAGCTAGACCCTGCAGCGCTGGGATGTGCCGCAACGGCCAACAAGCCACTCCCACTAGTGCACAAGCAGTTACCTTTAAGCCTAATCGGAAATCAGTGATTCACCACACCAATTATCGGAAACATCGATCTAGGGTGCCTCAGAAAAACAGAGTTACTTGTCATTGCGAGCGTTAGCGCCAAAAGTAGGGGCTATTAAGCCAAGCAATCTGGGGTGGTGATAAACCTTGTTTTATAGTGCTAAACCATGGATTGCCGCGTCGCTCCTCGCAATGACGGTTTTCAGAGGTGCCCTAGATTTGTTGATTAGAAAGTTGAAGAGTGTAGAGAAAGGATCACAGAGGAAGAAATCAAAAGTCCTTATGCGCGGATAAGGACTTTTGATCTGAGCGAAATAACAACGAGTTAAGGCGTGTACCAAACCGGTGAGGTGTAGGCGCGCTCTTGCACTTCTGCGGCATAGTCTTCTGCCGGCGCTTGCTGAAGGGCCACCGCATCCATGGTGGAATGGCGAGGCGTATTGATCTCCAACACACGAACATAATAGAAGGCACGCTGCGCGGCATCAAAATTAGGATCTTGCCACAGGGCAGACAACTCCGCCTCGCCGTAGCGATTGTCATAAGTTGCAGTCGCGAGATCAACGGTAGAAGGCAGTGCGGGTAACTTACCGTTGGCATCCAATTGACGATCATCGGACCAAGCCACGTCAATCACTTGTTCGTGACTCTTGCCATCGCTATCGACCCAACCTTTCACCACTTGTACACGATCGAGATTGGCACCTTTGGGATCTTTGCTGGCGCGGATTAGTAACTGCGGCGCTTTACCATCATCGGCCTGACTGAGATCCGATCCCATAGGAACGCCCGCCTCATAACCAACTTCAGCTAAGGTTCTCGACTGATGTGCATCTTGCGGAAAGTCCCATCCAGCAAACATTCTTACCGCGATACGGCTGCCCGTGGTGGCGTAAACTTCTTTGCGTTTAAAGGCGGCGAAAATTTCTTCGCGCGTATTGTCTTTCGCCCACACGGCGGCCAGACCCGAAGCCGACATGCTCCAGCCCGTCGCTTTACTGCGTCCAATTCTTCCGCCTGTTTTGGTTTCAGGGGTGGAGTCTATGGCAAGCTTGCCCCAGAAATTCGACTCTTCCGCACTGGCCAATCCCGTGTGCGAATCGGTGGAGCCAATCAAGCCGAACTTGTAGGGATTCACACCCACTTTCTGCTCCAGCTCTAAACCGGTTTTTAAACCACTGCGCACATAATCCGCTTTCCGTGGGTTGTACTCCATCGTCTTTTGCGTGATGTAGTGTCCGTAAGTTTCGAAATCGGCAAACTCATCATCTGGTGACAGTGACGCATGGGTTTCGGAGTCGCCTTTGATCTGAGTAATCTCGGCGACTGGCTCCCACTCCATACGAGTGCGGGCGTACTGCGCGGTAATCGGCTCGCCTTTCAAGGTGGTCTCAGCGAACATATAACCATTGGAGATGTTGGAGTTGTGGGGAATGGCGATAAACTCAGAACCGCTCTCTTTGCCGGTTTTGTCCAACCAATTCCACAGATCTTCAGGGTATTGGCTTTGATCAGAACCGAAGGGGATGTAGCTCTTAGCCGCGTCGCCACCGTTGGGGCTCATCACCACGCGATGTAAGTTGGCGCCCACCGGAATGGAACTCCACTCCCACCCAATCAATGTGGTGAACTTGCCCGGCTCGTTGTGCCGATCGGCAATATTGACGATATCGGTCCATGCGGTTTTCGCCATTTTCGACACATCGCCAAAAGGCGTTATCAGCGAATTGTTAGGGTCTTGAACGGGATCCCCACCGGGCTGTGCCGGCGCTGTGGGCAAGATTTTGGTGAAGACTTCGCTGCCCCCTTCGCCTTCCATCGCGTCTACCAAACCATTTATGATAAACCAACGTTTGATGCCGCCCCACCAACCGATGTCATTGAATTCTTCTTTGCCTTCTTTCACCGCGCGCATGGTACCCAGCAGTTCGGCGTGATCCGATACCAAGAGAAAATCCAGCGGAGTATCGATTTCAACTCGAGCGCGATGGTAGGGGTGAATGACCGGTAAGCCTTTGGCATAGCGATAGGCCGTATCCGGGTCGGCAGAGTGATTTTTGTTAAGAAAGGCATCGAATGAGTAGGACGTATGCAAGTGAGTATCGCCAAACAAGAGTTTGGTGGGCTCTTCTACAACGATGGCGTCTGACTCGGTTTGTGCGTAGCTGAGCGGTGCAGCTGCGATACAGGCGGACAGCAGTCCGATTTGAAAAGGGCGGCTAGACATGTCTCTACTCTCTATTATCGGCTTATTATCATTGGCTTAGGGTTTATTATCCCAACCAGTATAGATAAGCCTAGAGAGGAATCTCGACATTAGGCGTCAATCTGTAAGTTTCAAACCATTTAGCGGCCGCGGGGGTTCTCCCCACACACAGCCCTTGTGATGAGTTAACAGAATTAACGCCTTTGCCCTCATCAGGGCATAGATTTGATAAACGCTTTCATCCGATCTTGTGCGGAAATAACCATATCTGGCGTCGCCGATCCGGTACCCGCCAGTTCCAACTGCGGGTGATGATTGATCACCTTAGCCAACATCGCTTCCTGTGCTTCGCGGATATCCACAAACAGGATGTGTTTACCGGTCGTCAGGGCCGTTTTAAACCGTTGAAATTCTGCGTGAGGCACCTGTATGCCAAACAGTCCGCCCTCCCAAGTACAAAAGCCTAAGGCAACCACCGCCAGAAAAATGAAAGGAACCCAACCGGTCGTTTCGGCGATACCACTGAGATAAACAGAAAGTAACACAAGCCCTGCAGCTACCACGCCCACAACAGCACCAATTTCCGTGGAGCGAACCACATCTTGTTTCAAGACCGCTTCGACTTCATTGAGGTTGTGCTGCTCAACCGCCCTGTCGTCGTCACTCAGCACATGTATTTGTGCGTGAGTGACACCCTCATTTTCTAACTCAGTTTCGACATCGACTAATTCTTGCAATGACTCACTGATGTAATAATGACGCTTCATAGGAATACCTCGTTAAAGATTCTTCCCCCAAAATCCGGCGTTGCTGAAAATATTGCATTACCAAGAAATACAGCATTGAGAGTATAGCAGGCGCGCGTTGGTTCCCCTCTCAGGTGCCTTAGGTTAAAGAAGTCTTTGCAGACAATCGCTGAGAACTCCCTGATCTAAACTATCTGCGTCCATTCGTACAAGCCCTTATACACAGGTATAAAAAAACCAAAGCCCGGAGACTCTGGTTTGATGTATCTAACAACGGTTTCGGCTCTAGCTGGTGGCTAGTGGCTAGTGGCTAGTGGCTAGTGGCTAGTTTAGTGTTCTATGCCAAGCCGTGTTGACGACTATTTATCAGGCTGCGGCGGAAAGTTAATCAAAACCTTAGCCACCACATCCTTAATATTTTGACGCTTGTCTTCAACGGTTTGATTCTTTTTCAAACGCCCTTCGGCACTGCCGCGCCACACCAACTTGTCATCGGTATCGACGATATCGAGAACAAAGGTTCCCTCTTCATAATGCACGGTGCGCACTTCAGGTTGGTTGTAAGCCATGCTGTAGCCGTAGCGGTAATAACCGCGACCATAGCCCGCCGAGAAGCCTGGGCTCATGCCGCTGTAGGTATTGTAGCTGCGGATATCGGTTTTCTCTTGAGTGGTAACACTGTAGTTAACCGAAAAATCGCTGCTACCGGAATCAATCAGTTTGAAGCCTTTCGCCTGTAACTCATTATCGACCGCCATACGAATACGGCCATCCAAAATGTCATTGCCATGATAATCCTTTGCCGCCGCACTATGGTCGTGCCATTGATAGGTCTTGAATGCAGCAAAATTGACCCCTTTCTTGTGATCGCTATCGATACTGAAACCGCTGGCACAGCCGAACAGTAATGCAGAAACAGCCGCCAAAACGATTGCTGAAAAGAATGATTTCCTCACCGTGAGACTCCTTGCTTAATTGATTTTCAACCGTGACTATAAACGGATTAATAGGAAAATACAGTAGACCGGGTTTCAAGATTCGCAAAGAAGGGTATGGCTCACACAAGCCTTCTCTCGCTTAGGGTTCAGAGCGCGATTGGCTTACTGATCACTTTTCATTCTCGGCGAGAAGAAAAAGAAAATTCACCTCCACAGCCGACACAGCGGTGATGGGTGATATGCAGACATTGAGGACAAGAAGCACTGAAAAAAGAACAAAAAAAGAGGAGCTAAAAGCTCCTCTTTTTCATCTAGCTTGGACTAAGCGCTGATTACAAACGCTCGATCACGGTAGTAATACCTTGCCCCAAACCAACACACATAGTCGACACACCCAAAGCACCTTCATTCTGACGCATAACGTTCAGCAAGGTACCGGTGATACGAGCACCGGAACAACCAAATGGGTGACCCAAAGCGATAGCACCACCGTGCAGGTTCACTTTTTCGTCCATTTTATCGAGCAAGTTCAAGTCTTTCAGCACGGGCAGAGCCTGGGCTGCGAAAGCTTCGTTGAGCTCAACAAAATCGATGTCATCCATGGTCAGACCCGCACGTTGCAGTGCTTTCTGAGTGGACGGTACAGGACCGTAACCCATGATGGAAGGATCAACACCGGCAACCGCCATCGCGCGGATCTTAGCCAGCGGCTGAACACCCAAGGCTTGAGCGCGTTCGGCAGACATCAGAATCATGGCTGAAGCACCATCGGTGATTTGCGAAGAAGTACCCGCAGTCACAGTACCGCCTTTAGGGTTAAAGGCAGGGCGCAGTTGAGACAAAGACTCAACGGTGGTTTCAGGACGAATGGTTTCGTCTTCGGTCATCAGAACTTTAAAGCCGTTCTCGTCATGACCTTCCAAAGCGATGATTTCGTCTTTAAAACGACCCTCGACAGTGGCCTTGTGAGCCAACTGGTGAGAGCGAGCACCGAATTGATCTTGTTGCTCACGAGTCATGCCGTGCATCATGCCCAATACTTCAGCCGTCATGCCCATCATGCCCGCCGCTTTGGCAACGTGCTTGGCCAAACGTGGGTTGGGATCAACACCGTGAGTCATCTGTACGTGACCCATGTGCTCAACACCACCGATGACGAACATGTCGCCGTTACCGGTCATGATCGCTTGAGCCGCAGTGTGCAGCGCAGACATAGAAGAACCACACAGACGGCTAACCGTTTGACCGGCCGCTTCGTGAGGAATCACAGTCATCAGTGAAATCATACGGGCGATGTTCATGCCCTGCTCTTTGGTCTGGTTAACACAGCCCCAAATCACATCTTCAACTTCAGCTGGGTTCAATTTTTCGTTGCGAGCAAACAGGCCGTTGATCAGATCAGCTGACATGTCTTCTGCACGAGTATTACGGTAAGCGCCGTTCTTAGAACGACCCATGGCAGTACGACCGAAATCAACAATAACGGCGTCTCTAGGATTTAAGCTCATTACTTAATCTCCAAAAATGTTTGTGAGTTTCAGTCTATTAAGCGAAGAAGACTTCGCCGTTAGCAGCCATCGCGCGCAACTTGTCAGTGCACTGATAGCTTTCGCCCATGTCAGCGTACTTGTCAGCTTTCGCAACAAATTCAGCCAAGCCCATGTCCTGGATGAAGTGCAGAGCACCACCGCGGAATGGAGGGAAACCGATACCATAAATTAGGGACATGTCCACATCGGTAGCAGAAGCCGCAATACCTTCTTCAAGACAGCGAACCGCTTCCAGACACAGTGGGATCATCATGCGCTCAAGGATTTCTTCATCGCTGAAGTCTTTAGCCGCATCAACCACAGGTGCCAACAGCGCTTTAACTTCTTCGTCGACCACTTTCTTTGGCTTACCTTTACGATCAACTTCGTAAGCGTAGTAGCCTTTGCCGTTTTTCTGACCGTAGCGATCGGCTTTAAACAGGACTTCGTGAGTGGTGGTGAAATCCGCACCCATACGCGAAGGAATGCCAGCGGCCATCACTTCACCAGCGTGAACGCCAGTGTCGATACCCACAACGTCAGCCAAGTAAGCAGGACCCATTGGCATACCGAACTTTTCCATCACCTTATCGATCTTGGTGAAGTCCGCGCCGTCTTTCATCAAGCGCAAGAAGCCGCCGAAGTAAGGAGACAAGATACGGTTAACCAGGAAGCCTGGGCAGTCATTTACAACCACTGGCTTTTTACCCATTGCCAAGGCGTAGGCAACGGTACGAGCAATGGCTTCGTCGCTGGTTTTCTCACCGCGAATAACTTCAACCAAAGGCATCTGGTGTACTGGGTTAAAGAAGTGCATGCCACAGAAGTTCTCTGGGCGCTGCAGGTCTTCAGCCAAGTGAGTAATAGAGATGGTCGAGGTGTTGGAAGTCAGAATCGCGTCTTCGCGAATTTGCTTCTCGGTCTCAGCCAAAACAGCCTTTTTAACTTTCGGGTTTTCAACAACGGCTTCAACCACAACATCAACAGAGTCGAACGCATCGAAGCTCAGCTGTGGTTGAATGTTGTTGAGAATACCGGCCATTTTTTCTGGAGTCATACGACCGCGGCTAACGCGCTTGGACAACAACTTGCTGGCTTCTGACAGACCCAGATCGATACCGGCTTGAGCGATATCTTTCATGATGATGGGGGTACCTTTCAACGCCGACTGGTATGCAATACCGCCGCCCATGATACCGGCACCGAGTACCGCGCCCTTCTCAACTTTGCCACCTTTGGCAGCCCACTCTTTACCGGTTTTACCCAGCTCTTGATCACCCAAAAACAGGCCAACCAAGTTGCGAGCAACTTCAGTTTTCGCCAGTTTGGCGATGCCTTTGGCTTCTTCAGCCAAAGCGTCATCACGGCCCATTTTAGCGGCTTTCTGAATCACTTTAACGGCGGTCACTGGTGCTGGGTAGTTTGGACCCGCTTGACCAGCAATAAAGGCTTTAGCACTTTCGAAAGACATCATGGCTTCGATGTCGTTCAACTTCAAAGGATCAAGCTTTTCTTGACGCTTAGCAGCGTAGTCGAAATCACCGGCGATACATTTTTGTACCAGATCCAAAGCGGCTTCGCGCAACTTCTCAGGAGCAACAACGGCGTCAACCGCACCGGCAGCCAAAGCGGCAGTGGCTTTCTGGTCTTTACCACCAGCGATCCACTCAACAGCGTTATCTGCACCGATAACACGTGGTAGACGAACGGTGCCACCGAAACCTGGGATGATACCCAGTTTGGTTTCTGGCAAACCGATCTTGGCCGTGGTTGACATAACGCGGTAATCACAAACCAAAGCCATTTCCAGACCGCCACCAAAGGCGATTCCGTTGATTGCTGCAACGGTAGGGAAAGGCAGGTCTTCAATGGTGTTGAAAACGGTCTTGTTGGTTTCTAAAACCCCAGCCGCGATTTCTTCTTGAGTAGCGCTAAAGTTGTTACCGAATTCGGTAATGTCGGCGCCGACGATGAATACGTCTTTTTTACTGGTAACAATCAGGCCTTTTACGTCGCTAGCGGCTTTCAATGCCTCGCCAGCTTGTTTCAGCTCTTCAGTTGTTAACGCGTTGAATTTGTTTACGGACTCGCCTTCCAGATCGAAGTTGAGTTCGGCAATGCCATTGTCCAGGGCAGTTACCGTTATGGCTTTACCTGAATAGATCATCTATCAGCCTCACACTCTAGGGTTATTGGGGCTTTCGCGTCTGAGATGCGCAAAAGCCTTATCTTAGCGGCGTCTAGATTAGAGAGGTGAAGCAAGGCTTCCAATTGCAAAATCGACCGTATCAGTGACCAATCAGAGCGCTAGAGTCGTGACTCCGGGGTCACGCCGTTGAATTGACCATTATGCAACAGGCATTGACCAGAACCTCCGGTCTTGCGGAGAACTCCGATCACTGTCCGCCCATCACTGCCCACCAGTCATAAGAAAATGTGCTTAAGATGATCGTTGAGCATTTTACCGGTGGGATCTAAGGCACGACGTACCTCGTGAAAATCCTGCCAGTGGCGTGGATAGAGAGCCGCCAAGCGCTGGGCATCCAAGGTGTGGATTTTGCCCCAATGGGGACGACCTTCGTACTTCCAGAAAATCGGTTCGATTTCGGCAAATACTGCCTTGTAGTCGATGTCGCCAAACTGATGCACAGAAATCGCCGCACCATCACGACCTTCAAACATCGACAACCAGATATCGTCAGCTTTGACGTGGCGATACTCTAAAGGAAAACACACCGGTAACTTCTTGCGACGAATGGTTTGCATGATCTCGCGGATACAGGCTGGCCCAGCCTCCACAGGAACTGTGTATTCCATTTCACGGAAACGCACGATGCGATCGTGAGGAAAAACCTTGTGTGAAGGCCCCGTTCGAATCGTATTCACCGTGGCATTTTTCTTCAGCTCCATTTCAATAAGACGCTGATAGATATCATCGCCTATGCCGGGAATCCAACTCACCGCGCCGAACACCTGTCGCAGAATATTCACCGCATGGGGATCGTCTTCGCCCACGTTTTCATCACCGGGCTTGGCCTCATTGGTGGTGACGGTGAGGCTCCAATCACAATAGGGAAGGAAGTACATTTCGAAATGACGATTGTTGGCAAAGCGCTGATCGAGATCATCGAGCACGTCTTCGGCCTTCTCCACACCGTTGACCTCGGTGAGTTGAAACGAGGGGCTGTTCTGAAGCTTAATTCTCGAAGCAATGCCGAGTGAGCCAATTGACGCTCGCGCCGCTTGGAAAACATCCGCATTAGACTGAGCGCTGCATTCCAACAATTCACCTGACGGAGTCGCCAGCGTCATGCCCAACACATAGGTCGACATGGAACCAAACGAGCTACCAGTTGCGTGTACCGAATTGGCAATTGAGCCGCCGATGGACGGGTAATCCATGTCGGGCATATTCGGCAACGCCTGCCCCACACCATCCAACAACAATCCCAAATCATGTAACCGAGTGCCGGCCCAGACTTCGGCCTGATGGGTGTCCGCATCATGGCTAATCAAGCCGCTGAGCAGATCGGTAGTCACCAGAGTATCATCGGTGGGCACCACCGGGCTGAATGAATGACTGGAACCAACAGCCCGCACCACGCCAGGCGCTTGGGCCAAGGCCTGGGCGACTTCTTCATCATTGGTAGGGGCGAGACGCTGTGACGGATAACAAAACTCATTGCCCGCCCAGTTGATCCATGGCACGGGTTTACCCGGGATAAACTCCACAGGGCTTTGCGGTTCAGACGCCGTGCAACCACTCAATCCAGTTACTGTTGTCAGACCTGCGGCGGTTACTCCCGCCGTTAAAGTCGCTGATTTACGCAGAAAATCTCGGCGCGTGTTTTTCTGATTACTCATTATCTATTGTCACCGGTGAATACTTATTGATCCGCTGCCGGTAAACCCGACATAGTTTTTATTAGCGCGCGAAAATCCGCCTCGTCGCAGGTGCTGCAATAGCCCAAAGGCGGCATACTGCCGATACCTTGCACTACGTTTTTCAGCACTAGCTCTTCGCCTTTTTTAAACACCTTCTGCCACGCCTTTTGATCGCCAATTAAAGGCGCCCCCAATATAGGTTTGGTATGGCATTGCACACAGTTGTTGAGCATTAAACGAGTCTGTCGATCCGATAAAGGCTCAGCTAAGGTGACAGAGGTATAAACACTGAATACAAAAAGCATCAGCGCCAAGACTATGTAAATGCCATTTTTCCATCCGCACATGAATGCATCTCCTGAAATCATCATGTCGCTGAAAACACCGGCCAGAAATCGACGATCTCGCTTTTCTCGGAATCGAAGACAGCGATATCGCCAAACTGCAAAAAGACAAATTCACTTTGCGTCGGCCGCAGGAACATCCAATCATCTGGCTGCAGTGGCACGCTGTTGGAACCGTTGTACATTTCTTGATTGGTTGAACGACCAAACAACGGGTTGTAGCTTAGGCCTACTGGTGAGTGGGGTTTGGCCTTCCAATAACCGCCATAACCAAAGAAGGTTCTTCGGCGATTTGGGTTCCACAAGCCCATTAACTTTCCAACCCCAAAATCACCCGGTAATTGTGTGCTATCCAGAGCCTTTAACACTGGCGAGGCAATGAAGGAGGCTGGGCGGTGATCAACAAGACTGGGCAAATCAAAATTCAGTGGTTTCACCAAGCAAGAACCCGCTGCCAACTCATTGTGCGGAAAACTGCTTTGTCGATTTTCGCCGCAGTAGTAACGGTAGGTGGGACTGCCCGCGGCATTCAAAGTCAGCCCACGAAGATCGCGACCGCAGATTTCTTCCGCAGCCGACAAGCGTTGCGAATAGATGGCCATGGCCTTGTCTCGCGCCGCTAGTTTGTCACCGGGAAGTTTAGCCACATGGGGTTCGTACCCCATGAACCCAGAGAGATTCAGGTTGGGATCTTCTTCTATCAGCGTCAGCATCGAATACAGTTGTTCATCGGAACTGACGCCGCCGCGATGCAATCCCACATCCAGCTCGATGCTCATTTGCAGAGAGACATCGAGTTGCTGCGCCAACTGTTGGTATTGCTGCAAACGCTCCGGGGTATCGATCAACCACTGCAACTGCCGCGTACTGTCAAACCCAGAATCAACCTTGAATGCTTGATAGAATTTCTCTGCAGCCTGAACCGGCATGGGTTTACCCATGAGCAAATCACTGTCGGGAAGCTCTGCTGCCACTTGATTGAGAAACGGCTGATGAAACATCATCAACCGCTGAGTCTGAGCGCCTTGCATCACCGTCTTGAGCAAAGGTAGAGAGGGCAGCGATTTGGCCACCACTCGGTAGTGATAGTCGCTGCCAATATGTTCATTCAGATTTTTAATGTTGTGCAGCAAAGCCTGCTGGTCCACGACCAGCGTGGGCTGAGCCAATTGGGCGCGATCGAGAGCACCGCTGAGCCTCTGAAAATAATCATTGTGAGCAGCCCCTTGATCTTTCGGGCGCAGCATCGTCGCTCCCCCGATGGCTCCCAGCGCCAGTCCTCCTAACAACAGCTTGCGCCGTGATGTACTGCTCTTTACTGCCATAAACTCTCTACTCCAATAGCCCTCACCAAAGGGCACTCTAATTGTCTAAACCCATTGAATATATTGGGCACAATGATGAAAACGTCCTTCCATGGCACCAAAACATCGCTCTTAAAAACGGTACTCGACATCCAAGCCATAGAACTTTGGTGTCGCGCGAATTGCCGCTGGCGATCCAATGGTCGCAGAGCCTTCATCCAACGCGTAAATGTACTCCTCGTCGGTGAGGTTTTGTCCCCACAGAGAAATACGCCAATGCCCAGCGTGATCTTCATAAGTGACCCGCGCGTTGAGGTTGTAGTAGGGGTCTGTTAAATCATCCACATACTGATCAACCAATGCCTGCGCCACGGGGATGCTACTGGTAATCGGCGCCACATCTCTCCGGCCGACGTAACTGTAATCCGCCCTGACCGACAACTCACCGTGGGAGCCGATAGGCAGACGATACTCCGCCCCAAGGTTATAGCTATTTTTGGCGACATTGACCAGCCGCTCACCTTCGCGATTATCCGCCTCTGTTTCAGATTCCAATAATTCATAGTCGGTGACTTCGGTATCTAGGTAACTGTAGTTGGCACTCAGCGTTAAACGTTCACTGGCCGCCCAGATAAGATCCATTTCAATGCCATCACCCTCCGCATCTTGGTTGCGAATCAAAGCTCGACTCACCCCACTGGAAGGATCATTGACTTGAACATACTCTTGAAGATCTTCGTATTCATAGTCAAACAAGGCGACATTGAAACGCAGACGGGAATCAAACCAAGTGCTTTTCAAGCCCAATTCAAAGTTGCCGACCTGTTCTTCGTCGAACGGCTTACCCGGTTGCGTCGAATTAAAGCCTCCCGCCTTGTAGCCTGTGGCGTAGCTAAAATAAATCATCGCATCTTCCGCGAGCGTGTAATCCAACACCACGCGGCTACTTACATTGCTCCAGCTATCATCTTGCTCTAAGCCCTCGACCTCATTGGGATACAAGACACCAAACCCGGCAGCGTTGTAGAGTGACGTCAGTTCATAGTCTTTGTTGTCATGGGTGTAGCGCACCCCCAGCGTTAGATCCCACTGCTCGGCAAGCGCATAGGTCATATCGGCGTACACGGCGGCGCTGGTGCTTTCCAGATCGCCACTGGCCTGTTCGGCAAAGATTTGGTGGGACGGCAGAGCATTGATGCCAATAAAAGCGTTAACAATATCTGTACTAAAGGCCGCTCGAGTATCCTGTTTGCCATGCTCACGCGAGTACATGGCACCCAGCGTCCATTGATAGGTTTCATTTTTCTGCGAACTCAGACGAAACTCTTGGCTGAAAAACACGTTCTCTTCAACGTTCTCGCTGGTGAAGTACAACGGCACCAAACCACCGGTGGAGGTGTAAAGATCACTGCCGTCTTGATCGCGCAAGTTGCGACTTTCGAAACGTTTGAGTGCACTGATGGAGGTAAACCCCATCCCCGCCAAATCGGTTTCCAGGGTAACTGCCCCACCCCACAACTCCAAAGATTCCTTCGGCGTAACATCTAGGCTAGCATCGTCATAGGGATCTCCGTAAAGCAGGCTCGAATCTATCGCTGCGTTCTGATCCACATCGCTGTGATCGAGCTGGAAGAGTAGCTGAGTATCATCGCTGAGCTGCCACAGTAGACTGGCTCGCGCGCCTGAGCTGTTTTCATCGGCCAGTTCATCACCGTTAAATAGGTTATCGCGATAGCCGTCACGTTGATTGTCGATGACATTCAAGCGCAACGCTAAATCATCGCTAATCGGCAAGTTAATCATCGCTTCGATTTTTTGTTTGTCATAGTTGCCCAGCGAGATCCCCGCTTTCATTTCTAAATCTTGAGTGGGTTTTTTGGAAATGAGATGAATCGCTCCAGCGGCCGCGTTTTTTCCAAACAAGGTGCCTTGCGGTCCCTTGAGCACCTCCACCCGTTCGATATCCTGAAAGGCCGTTAGAGAAGCTCCAGATCTTCCGGAATAGACACCATCCACGTAAACGGCAACCGCCGGATCAGCGCCGATACCAAAATCGTTGGTGGTAATACCTCGAATGGTAAAACTCGGTTGCGTCGGTTGTGTCACTCGGGTTTCTAATCCCGGGGTATAGATACCCAAATCATCGACAGTTTGTGCCCCCACATCAGCGACAAAATCCGCCGACATAGCCGTTATCGCAATGGGTACATCCTGTACGCTTTCAGCGCGTTTTTGCGCGGTGACGATGACCTCCTCCAAGGCGTAACCGTCCTCTGCCATAGCTGTAACGCTCATCCCAGAAGCCAATACAATTAGAGGAATCGTTTTTCGAGTCCAGCAGATCACATCATTTTTTACTAAAGAGTTTTTCACGTCCATGCCCTCTCGTTGTTATTGGTGTGTTGCATTTTGTCGACCGCTACGCAGATGTGTATACTCGATGACGATGAGAAGTGCGGCCAGCCTGCGAAAATACTAAGAAAAACCGGCTCGCGCTGAAACCACACAAGTGGCCAGTCCCTGACAGATACGGACAAAAATCAACAGATACCGGCATAAGTAACGCGACCAGATGAACTTCAGTCAACAATGAGTGAAACGAATCCATCCCCCACTGCAAACTTTGACCGCAATGACCGTGTCATTCCGGTGTATCTGTTTCACCTCATTAAAACCGTCATTCAAGAACAATTATCGGACACTCGGCGACTGCTGGAAGGCAGTGACATCACACTGGTCGATCTCGATAACGAAGATACTTTGGTGTCTTTCGATCAGAGCCTAGCCATCATCACCAATGCCCTCGCGCTCAGTGGCAATGATGGCTTGGGGCTTGAAGTGGGGCGGCGGGAGAGCCTGAGCGACTGGGGCATGATGGGCTATGCCATTGCCAGCTGCAGCAATGGTCGAGATATGCTGAGAATCGCCAAGAGCTACTACAAAACGACGACAAATCTGACCGAATCAGTCATGAATATCAGCGACAACCAGTTGGTCATGAGCAGCGAACCCTACCACCCCGTTCCCCTTAAGCTGTATCGCTTTTTAGTGGAAGAGCATTTGGCTTGCCACCAAAAAATGGTGTCAGACTTTCATGGAGAGAAGCACTTACCTCTGGAGGTGCAATTCAGTTTTCCCGCACCGCATTACGCAGACGTCTATCAGCAAGTGTTTCGCTGTCCGATTGTTTTCGACGCCCCTCACAATCAGATCACTCACTCTGAAAAAGTATTGGATATTGTTAACCCAGCGTCGAACCCTCTCACCAAGCAGCTCGCGGTAAAGCTTTGTGATGAGCTGTTGCAACAACAGGAACAGCACCGCGGACTTATCACCAAGGTTGAGCGAATTCTCATCGCACGCCCGAGTAGCTTTCCATCACCGGCGGAGGTTGCCGAACATCTCGGCACCAGTGAGCGCAACTTGCGCCGACAACTCAAAGAGCTCGATAGCTCGTATCAACAGATTCTTGATCGTGTGCGAGCCGACATCGCCATTAGTTATCTGACCGATACTCAACTACCGCTGGAAGATATCGCTCACTTATTGGGATTCAGTGAAGGCTCAAGCTTTTACCGAGCATTCAAACGCTGGACAAAGAAAGCCCCCTCTAGCTATCGCATAAAAGCCTAGCTGAGTGACGGATGATCTGATGAAACAGCGCGCCAGACGTGACGCACGCTTTTTGATTCTCTCACATTAGACACATCAAACACTTACTCACTCGACCGCTTTGATTGATTCGATCGGGCGAGCCGAGATGACCTGCAAACGCCGTCCTAACAATAAAGCCGTGGCTGTGAGCCCAACAACAAGGGCCATCCAAAAACCTTGAGCACCCTGCAAAGGTAGCAATAAATCCGTGCGAGCTAGCACATACCCCAGCGGTAAGGCGATGCCCCAATAGGAAAAGAGAATTAATATGAGTGGCACACGGCTGTCTTGGTAAGCCCGCAGACAGGCATTGGCAGCGATTTGCAGATGATCAGGAAATTGATAAATCGCCATCCACAAGAACAACCCCAAAGCCACGGCTTGCACCTCTAAATCATGGGTGTAAAAACCCACCACCGATTGTCGGAACAACAGAATCAATGACAATGATACCAATGCCATCAGACCCGCCGCGCCAATACCGGTACGAGCCACCAAGTTGGCATAACTCTGTTCGTTACGCCCGAGAAAATATCCCACGCGAATGGTTAATGCCTGGGATAAACTCAGTGGAAAAATAAAAATCAAATGGGAGGCGCTTAACGCGATTTGATGACCCGCCACCATCACCGCCCCTAAAGGCGCCAGCAACAATGCCACCATGGAAAAGATGGACACCTCAGCAAACACGGCTAAAGCAATCGGAACGCCTAACGCCATAATGGAGCGAATCTCATCCCAGCGCGGCCACTGCCACCCCTTTAACAACACAACGCCTTCATAGCTATCGCTGCGAGAGACGAACCAGGCGAGCACGAATACCTGTAACCACATACTGAAGGCCGTGGCCCAGCCACAACCAATCCCGCCCAATTCGGGGAATCCCCAC
The DNA here is from genome assembly GCA_002707785.1 of Cellvibrionaceae bacterium. GTDB lineage: Bacteria > Pseudomonadota > Gammaproteobacteria > Pseudomonadales > Cellvibrionaceae > Pseudomaricurvus. The sequence continues at coordinate 24,983 of PANW01000030.1, forward strand.
TTGCCGTAGATTAAGGCATAGTTGAGAGGAATATTGGTTAAGAACGCCAGTGCGCTGCTAATCATAAACGGTTTAGTGCGCCCCATGCCTTCCGTGAACGCTCGCATGCAGCCAAACAGCGCGGCACCGGGCACTCCCCAAGCCAGTGCGTCTAGATAGCCGTCGGTAATGGAGGCAAAAGCGGGATCCACCTCCATCCAGCTAAGAACCCAACTGGCATTGAACAGTACCGCCATACAAGCACCAGAGAGCGCCAAGACCAACCAAACGCTCTGATGAACCGTGGCAACAATGGATTTGGCATCGTCACCGCCATGAAAGCGAGCCACCATCGAAGTCGTTGCAATCAGCAGGCCTGCGACCAATAGATATAGCGGCATCCAGATGCTATTGCCGATAGCGACGCCGGCTAAATCATCGGCGTGATAGTTACCGGCCATGATGGTGTCGACAGTACTGGTACCGGTCACCAACAGTTGTGCGGTTAACAGTGGCGCCGCCAAATTGACGAGGTGACGAAACTCACTTAAATAGTGTTTGAACCCTTCGGTAGGATGATCAGACTTACGCACAGACAAGGCAATTACTCAACGTCGTTTGTCAGAATAGGCAATACTCTATTCTAGCGGTTTAAGCGTTTAAGCACAGTAAAACTTCCCATTATCCCTATGGCTCCACGATGCGTATAATCTCTGCCCATTGAGAAATCTGTAGTGACCTCAACACCCCCAACGAAGCTGATGATTGTGAAAGGGAAGAGTAATGAAAGCGATGAAACCGGCGGCAGATGCGCTAACACAAATCCTCGAGCAGGCAGTGCCGCTGACGAACACCGAGACTCTACCTCTATTATCGGCGCACGGACGAATCCTCGCCGCCAGCAAAGTGGCNTCGCTCGACGTACCACCGGCTGANAACAGCGCNATGGATGGCTACGCGTTTTGCCACGCCGATCTCGANCGAATGTCCGCCGAAGGGTTAGTGATTAGCCAGCGAGTGCCCGCCGGCACNGTNCCAACGGCTCTAGAGGCGGGAACAGCTGCGCGCATTTTTACTGGGGCCGAAGTCCCTAAGGGCGCTGANAGCGTGGTCATGCAAGAGCAGTGTCAGCTCAATGANGACGCAACACGAGTTCTCATTCCTNAAGACTGCCCCCTAGGCAACAACATTCGTCGGGCGGGACAAGATATTAGCCATGGCGATCAAGTNGCAGAAGCCGGCGCGGTATTAACACCCCAAACACTGGGATTACTGGCCAGTATCGGCATTGCCGAGGTNAGTGTCTATCGACGTCTCAAGGTCGCGATACTCTCCACCGGCGATGAGCTTGCGGAACCCGGCACGCCCTTGCAAGCAGGNCAAATTTACAATTCNAANCGCTATGTATTGGCCGGTTTNCTTCACCAAATGGACATCACCACANTCGATCTNGGCCGCGTCGAAGACANNGCCGATGCNACCTTNGCCGCGTTGAGNCGAGCCACTCTCGAAGCCGATGTNATTNTCACCACCGGNGGTGTTTCGGTGGGCGAAGAGGATCACGTTAAANCGGCGGTCGAAAAACTTGGCGANCTCAANCTGTGGAANCTCGCCATTAAACCCGGNAAACCACTGGCCTTTGGTCGCGTGGGGGATACGCCNTTTTTTGGCTTGCCCGGCAATCCAGTGTCNACCTTTGTGACATTTTTACTGTTTGCTCGCCCCTACCTGCAAGCCATGCAGGGACAAGCCCCCAAACTACCCCAAGGTTCGCTGATAGCTGCCAGCTTTGAGCGCAAGAAACAAAGCATCCGCGAAGAGTATCTGCGCGTACGCATCGACGACCAAGGCCAGATGCACACGCACCCGAACCAGAGCTCGGGGGTTTTGTCGTCCACCAGCTGGTCAAACGCGCTCGCCATTGTGCCAGTGGATACCTGCATTGAAGTCAATCAACCGGTACGTGTCATTCGCTACGATCAATTGTTTTGATAAGCTGCCAGCCACTTATCAACCTAGACCGATTAAGAAACCGTTAGAGATTAGGAGTTATTATGGATCAGCAAACCAAAACCGAACTGGAAGCCGCCGCCTTTCGTCGTCTACTCAAGCATTTGGACGAGCGCAAAGACGTACAGAATATCGACTTGATGATTCTCGCAGGTTTCTGCCGTAACTGTCTGTCTAAATGGATGATGGGCGCGGCGGAGGAAAAAGGCGTAGACATGGATTATGACCAAGCCCGTGAAGCGGTTTATGGTATGCCGTACAGTGAATGGAAAGATAACCACCAGCAAAAAGCGACGCCGGAACAATTGGCCGCGTTTGAGAAAACTCAAAACAAATAGCCGTCAGAGAATAGCCACTGCACCTCTATTAACCCCTTACAAAGTAGCGACTCAAAATGACCCATAGCCGAAGCGTGGCCTTAGAGAAAATTGTCGTCTACCCCGTTAAATCTCTGCGCGGTATTGATGTAAAACAGTGGCCGCTAACGCCTCAAGGTTTGCAATACGATCGCCACTGGATGCTGGTGATGCCCAACGGGCGCTTCGTCTCCCAACGACAAATGCCAACCATGAGCTTAATCGACACCGCCATTGAGCAAGAATCGTTGATCTTGAGTGCCGACGGCCATGGAGAGGTGCGCTTACCTCTGGTTAGGCAACACCACAGCGAGGTGCTAGCGGCCACTATCTGGCGTGACCAGTGCGATGTGGTTGAGGCCAGTGACGCCGCATCAGCTTGGTTAAATGAAGTACTGAAGCCTGTGAAACCGCTGCGATTGGTGTCCATGGCCGATGACTTTATTCGCCCGCAGTCTCATCCCGAACGCTTTGGTGAACACACGTTTACCGCGTTTGCGGACGCGGCACCTTATCTAGTCGCCAACACCGCCTCGCTTGAGCGCCTCAATCAGCAACTGCAACAACAGCAGATGGCTAGCGTCGATATGCGACGTTTTCGTCCCAATTTGGTGGTTTCAGGTTTGGATGCCTTTGAAGAACACCGAGTGAGAGGCCTGCAACACACGGACGGTGTGGCGCTGGAATTGCGCGATCACTGCGAGCGTTGCATCATGACCACCATAGATCCCGATAGTGGCCAAAAGGCCCCGGACATGGAGCCTTTCAAAACCCTGATCGGCCTCAACCCAATGCCAGACAATCCCAAAGCGCCCGCCTTTGCGGTAAACGCCACTCTGGCATCACCCGGCAACACCATTTGGTCGGTGGGCGATCAACTGAACCTTGTGACATAGAATCGATAGAATCGTTCGTCGATCCTTGGTCTACCCCAGCCTGATTAGCAGGCATCAAAGAAACATCGAATCCCAGACTAAAAGCTGGAACCCGGCTGCTGTAAAAACTCGATCTCGGCCGGGGTGGATTGACGCCCCAAGATTTCATTGCGATGGGGAAAGCGACCAAATTGATCGATAATTTCTCGGTGTTTAAGGGCGAACTGAAAGTTCCTTTCCATGCCTTTTTGACTAAACAACTGTGTCGCTTGCGCTTGTACCGCCGCCGATTCGCTGTGCATGTAGGGCATATACAAGAAGGCTCTCTGATCGGGCTCAAGTTGTTGATCGCCCCCAGAGGCAACCGCCTCCTGTGCCAAACACAACGCCAAAGGATCCGACACGAAGGACAGTGGATGATCTCGATAGATGTTACGAGAGAACTGATCCAGTAGGATAATTTCCGCTAAGCGACCGTTAATCGTCTCTCGCCACGACCAAAGCTCACTCTGCATGGCGCTCTCCAGCAGCGGTAAAAAGCGCTGCTTGATCAACCCATCCAGCTCCAGATCCTTTACGAAGTGCTGTTGAGGCGTCAACTCTTCGAACCAAAACGCCAATATATCTCCACTCAACATGGGTTTTCCCTCACTTATTGTGACCTTGTCAGGCCCCTAGTCTACGAAAGCTGAATTTGAGCCTAAGCCAATTCTCTTAGATCGCCAAATAGGATGAGAAGCGGTCTCATCAAACGACTGTAGGGTCAAACAAACCAATCTCTCTTGCCCAGCATCTTGCTTAGCGATCTACGCGACCTGCGATCACGGCTGCTATTTCCAATAATCTGCAATGACATCCATAGGCAGACGCTAAATAGCTCAAATTATAGACAAAGCCGGCGACGAGACCATGGCAGCCCGACGCCGAAACCAGTAAAATGGCGACCCATTTTTCAGCTGATGTTGAGCACTATGATCCCCAGTATTCGCGAGACTTCGCCCGTACAGGCGCAATACCTAGCCTTTATTGAGGCCCTTAAGGCCTGTGGCTTCGAAGGCGATCTCAACCCCGATTACGCCAACCGCACCGTGCTGGCCACCGATAACTCCATCTATCAGGTGCTACCGCAAGGGGTGATCTACCCCAAAAACGCCGCCGATCTGGTGCGAGTGACTGAGCTCAGCAACCTTAAGCAGTTTCGCGATCTGGTGTTGAGCCCACGCGGTGGCGGTACCGGAACCAATGGTCAGTCCCTCACCGACGGTTTGATCATCGATATCTCCAAACACATGAACAAGATTCTCGAGATCAACGCCGAAGAGCGCTGGGTGAAAGTTCAAAGCGGTGTGGTGAAGGATCAACTGAATGCGGCACTGAAACCTCATGGACTATTCTTTGCCCCAGAGCTGTCCACCAGTAATCGCGCGACGGTAGGCGGCATGATCAACACGGATGCCTCCGGTCAGGGATCTTGTCTGTACGGAAAAACCCGCGATCACGTGCTCGAACTGACCACCGTATTTTTGGACGGCAGCGAGTGGACCTCTAAGCCGCTCACTGAAGAAGAGTATCGAGCGGTGGCTCAGCGACAAGATCGCGTGGGCGAGCTTCACCGCGTGGTCAACAGCATTCACAAAGAACACAAAGAAGACATCGAAGCGAAGTTTCCCAAACTCAATCGTTGCTTAACCGGCTACGACTTAGCCCACATCCGCACCGACGATGATGAGTTCGACCTCAACAGCGTGCTGTGTGGCAGCGAGGGAACACTGGGATTCATCGCCGAAGCCAAATTAAACCTACTGCCAATCCCTAAGGTTTCCGCCTTAGTGAACGTCAAGTACGAAAATTTTAACGCCGCGCTGCGCGACGCCACAGAGCTGATGAAAGCTGGCCCGACTTCCATCGAAACGGTGGACTCCAAGGTTCTCAACTTGGCCATGAATGACATCGTCTGGAACACGGTATCGGAATTTTTCCCGCCCACCGAAGGCAAGACCATTCAAGGGATTAACTTGGTGGAATACACCGCCGATGATGAAGAGACACTGCAAGCCAACATCAAAGTATTGACCGATCAACTGGACCAACAAGCTGATCGGGAAGACTGCCCTAGTATTGGCTACTCTGTCGCTTGGGGCAGTGCTGCCGTGGCCAAAATCTGGGCCATGCGCAAGAAATCGGTCGGCTTGCTGGGCAATGCCGACGGTGAAGCTCGCCCCATCCCCTTCGTCGAAGACACGGCAGTGCCACCGGAAAACTTGGCTGACTTTATTGTCGAATTCCGCCAGCTGTTGGATCAGCATGAACTTCCCTACGGCATGTTCGGTCACGTCGACGCCGGTGTTTTACACGTGCGACCTGCAATCGACATGAAAGATCCTGAACAGGAAACGTTGATTCGAGAAATCTCGGATCAAGTGGCAGAGCTCACGCAGAAATACAACGGTTTGCTCTGGGGTGAACACGGCAAGGGCGTGCGCTCAGAATTCGCGCCCAAGTTCTTTGGTGATTTGTATCCGCAATTGCAGCGCATTAAAGCCACCTGTGATCCTCGCAATCAACTCAACCCTGGGAAAATCGCTACGCCGGACGATCATCACGCGCTCTCTAAAATCGACGAAGTAACGACTCGAGGCCAGGAAGATCGAAAAATTCCCGTGCAAGTCTGGGACGGTTATAGCGAAGGCATGTACTGTAACGGCAACGGCGCCTGTTACAACTGGAACCCTAACGATGCCATGTGCCCTTCTTGGAAAGGCACTCGCGAGCGTATCCACTCGCCCAAAGGTCGAGCGTCACTGATTCGTGAATGGCTCAAACAAATGAGCGAGCGCGGTATCGATCCGGTGCAAGAAAGCGCTCGAGTAAAACAACAGTCTTTTTTCGGCACTCTCTTTGCTCGCACCAAAAACACCTTGGCACGCAGCAAGGGCGACTACGATTTCTCCAACGAGGTGATGACCTCGATGGAGGGCTGTCTCGCCTGTAAATCCTGTGTCGGACAGTGCCCCATCAAAGTTGATGTACCCAGCTTTCGCAGCAAATTTTTGGAGCTCTACTACAGCCGCTATTTGCGCCCATTGAAAGATTATTTCATCGGCGGACTTGAGTTCTTAATGCCGACATTGGCACGCGTTCCATGGCTCTACAATGGTGTGATGAAACCTCAATTTATGCAGAGCATTATGGCCCGTGTTACCGGCATGGTCGACAGCCCACTGCTCACGGGGGTTAATCTAGACGCGCGTTTAGGACAGATTGGTGTTCGCTACGCGGTAGCAGAGAACATTCGAGAGCTGTCCGCTGAAGAGCGTTCGCGCGCGGTTATCGTGGTGCAAGATGCCTTCACCAGCTATTTCGAAACTGAGGTAGTCGTAGACTTGTTGTCACTGCTGAAACAACTGGGATTTACGCCGTTGTTAGCCCCGTTCAAACCCAACGGGAAACCACTGCACGTGCACGGCTTTTTAAAGGGGTTTGAAAAAACGGCCAACAACACCGGTGAATTCCTTAATAGCTTGAGCAATACCGGCATTCCCTTGGTCGGTGTCGATCCGAGTATGACCTTGGCGTTTCGCAGCGAGTACCAAAAAATACTCGGCGACCAAGCGCCCAAGGTTGAATTGCTCCAAGAGTGGTTAGCCACACACACCGAGCAATTGACAGCACAAGCCGAGCGCTTTAACTCCGGCGACTTCAAATTGTTGGCTCACTGTACCGAGAAAACCAACGCTGCGGCTTCGTTGAAAGATTGGGGCACCGTGTTCACCAGCTTGGGACAAGAGCTGAGCATGGTGGATGTGGGCTGCTGCGGCATGGCTGGCACCTATGGACATGAAGCCAAGAACGCAGAAATGTCGAAACACATTTACGATCTGTCTTGGTCGAAAGCTGTTAACGCGTCCGAGAACCAAGGTAAGCTGATGGCGACGGGGTATTCGTGTCGCAGCCAAGCTAAACGCATCGACGATCTCAGCCTGCCTCATCCGTTCCAAGTTTTGCTGCAACAACTGCACTAAAACTTTTCAGGGCGAGACCAACAAAGACAGGCAAAAAAAGGGGGCTCGATCAAAAATCGATGCCCCCTTCTCGTCTCAAACTTGCAAGGATAACCGCAGTTTAATCGGCTACTTTTTCACCCGCTCTTGGCAGCACCGCCGCCAACACTAAATAACCTGCTAGGCCGGACACGAGCGAGCCAAGAATAATCCCCAAACGCTCATCAAACAGCAAGTTAACGCCGCTGGATTCAAACGCCAGAGAGCCGATAAACAAACTCATTGTGAAACCCACACCGCACAATAGAGAAACGCCATAAAGTAGCTTCAGATTGAGACTTTCCGGTAGCTTCACCAGCCCCATCTTCACCGCCAACCAACACAGACCAAAGATGCCAATCTGTTTACCCACAAACAGTCCAAGTGCAATTCCCACGGGAACAGAGTGGAAGAAACTGTCGACGGTGACGCCCACCATTTGCACACCGGCGTTGGCGAAGGCAAAAATCGGCAGAATGGCAAAAGCCACCACGCCGTGCAGATCATGCTCCATATCTTTTAGCGGGGAATAACTAGATCCCTCACGAGGTTTGATCGGAATGAACAATGCCATTACCACACCCGCCAGAGTCGCGTGAACACCAGACTTCAATACCGCCACCCACATGATTAACCCGACAAAAATGTAGGGCGCCAGAGACACCACATGCCGGCGGTTCAACACAAACAACACAGCGATACAGGCGGAGGCGACTGACAAGGCCAACATCGACAAATCGCTGGTGTAAAACAGCGCGATGATGATGATTGCACCGATATCATCGAAAATGGCCAAGGACACGAGAAAGATCTTCAAAGCGATGGGCACTCGAGTTCCTAATAAACCCAAGATCCCCAACGAGAAGGCGATATCGGTCGCCGCGGGAATCGCCCAACCTTTCATGGCAACCGCGTCGCCGTAGTTAAAGTAGGCATACAAGAGCGCGGGCGCTAACATCCCCCCCACAGCACCAATAGCGGGCAACACAATCGCACTTGGATCGGCCAGCTCGCCTTCCACCAGCTCGCGCTTTAACTCCAACCCGATCAGGAAGAAGAATACGGCCATCAAGCCATCATTAATCCACAGCAACAACGGTTTGGCGATCTCAAAACTGCCCACGCTGACCGCTACCGGCAAATCGATCAATTGGTCGTAATAAACCGACAGCGGTGTATTAGCAGCGATCATCGCCAATACAGCCGCTATCATCAGTAGAATCCCACCGGCAGACTCGAGTTTCATAAACCTCTTGAATTCATCAATCATAGTTTGTCAGTTATCCACATAACGATAATTTTAGATCAGACCCTGAAAGTCGGTACTTTTACACACTCTCGCCCCACTTCAAAGACAAGTAATGTATAGATATACGGGTAATATTAGGACAGGGAACACCCGCTAGAGTAAAAACTTCGATATCGCTCACAGCGTGTGCGATATCTCTCACAAGCACTGGCGCACATCTCCTCTATTCTCACTGAGGAAACTAGGGAATAATTTCAACCGTACAAGGAAGTAACCAAGGAAGAACATTGTAGGCCAAGCAAGGCCAAGGGATGCCCCCAAATTCCGGTGTACCAATGGGTGCACCTTAAGACGACAACTCAGGGACATGGCCAAGGATGTGCTATAGCAGTCAGGGAGCGGTAATTTAGTCAGTCGTCTAGTGAGGGATCACGCCACGGGCCATACTCCATTGGAGATGGCCCGTTTTTGTATCGACGCAACGAGTTCAGTCAGCATTTTATGCGACCCTGCTGTAACTTCGGATCAACAGGTTGCCTGCTCACAACTTGCCGATTCAGCAGCGACATGACGCACGTGCTTTTCTAACCGAGTCAGACCCCACTCTTTGCCCTTATCAATGGCTTGTTGTTCGGCAACACCCTCACTAATCGCCTGCAGCGCAATCAAACCGCCCACTCGATTTCCGCTGGCGCAATGAATCAGCACTGGCTCGCCATTCAAAGACTGAATCAAGGTCTTCAACGAACCAGCATTATTAAAAGAAACTCCCGCTCCGCCAGCTATGGGAAGGTGGTGGTAGCGCATACCGAGTGCCTTAACCAGCGGCGCCTCAGCCCAACTATTCTCATTATCTGGTCGCAGATTGATTACGTGCTGGATACCGGCGGCCTCTAACTGCGCCAGCTGAACCTTGGTCGGCTGACCAGACACCCATAGATTAGGGGCTGGATGTTTAACTTTTTTAAGGCCTAACGGCTCAATACTGGCACCGTCAACTGCCCCAGCAGGAAACGCCATCCACAATGCACAACAACAGACCCAGCTGCGCAGCAGTACCTTCATCTTTCGTGCTCCCATCCTCGGCACTCCATTCTCTTTGGTAAAAAACACAGCATACTCCCGAAACTGCCACAATTGAATGCCAGACCCCGTCACTAGAATCACTGGCTCGGAAACAATAGGCTTTATACGATCAAGAGCGGCGCCCAATTGACAATTTAGAGCTAAGGGTTTGATAGATTTGGCTATTGTTCACCCGCTAGCCATCAGTGAGACTTCATATTCACTCACTATGAGCACACGTCATGAGCGACCTGCAGTACCTTGACATCACGCCCCCCGAGTATGGCCAACTGGTCGCCATCACCGAAAACGTCTACTGGACTCGTATGCCAGTACCCTTCCCGCCAAAACACATCAATATCTATCTACTCGAAGATGAAGACGGATGGTACGTGGTCGACACGGGCATGAACCTGCCTGAAGCCAAGCAGCTTTGGCAGCAAATGTTTCAGACTTACTTTGAAGACAAACCGATCAAGGGCGTTATTGCCACCCACATGCATTTGGATCACTGTGGGCTCGCAAATTTCATTACCGATCATTGGCGAGTGCGACTGTGGATGACGCCAGGGGAATACTACGCCGCGCGCTGTGCCAATCCCTCACAGNACTATCANTGGCAAACCGAACAACACTATAACCGCGCNGGAATGGCNGAAGGATTNCATCAAAAGGTGCAACAGGGCTTTGCGCCGATGGAGAGNCTTCGCGAACCNATCCCAATGGCTTTTGAACGTTTAACGACCGACACCCCCCTGACGATTCACGGTCGCGATTGGCATGTCATTATCGGGCATGGCCACTCACCAGAACACGCCAGTCTCTACTGCGAAGCACTGAATGTACTGATATCCGGTGATCAAGTATTNCCTAGAATCTCGCCCAACATCAGCGTTGGCAGTGAGTGCCCCAACGACGACCCTATGAGCCACTATTTATCGTCACTGCAGCCGTTTTTTACTTTGCCAGAAATTACCACCACCTTGCCGGCCCACGGTGAACCGTTTGGCGCCTTGCACCAGCGTGTGAATGAATTGCTAGCCGATCACGATGAAAACCTAGACCGTGTACTCAGCGCCTGTGCCGCCGAACCACAGAGTTTAAAGCAGCTGATACCACAAGTATTCCGCCGCAAGCTCAGCCCCATCGAATACTATCTGGCTCTGGGAGAAACACTGGCACTGGTGAATCGCTGCTGGCACTTAGGACAAGTGAGTCGCCACCTGAGCGATCAAGGCGTTTACCTGTACCAACAAAAGTCCAAGGGACAGTCGTAACAGCTTTGCTAAGCAGCATGGCGAGTTAACGCACAGCGCTTATTATCGCGTAGCCAATATGCTACCTTGAGCGACCTTTTTGCTCTCGAGCCATAACACCATGCCCAAAAAGTTCTTAGCCAAACACTCCCTAGCGCTAAAACTGGCGGCACTAGTGGCCGTCACCCCCTTGGCTATTGACACTTACCTGCCGGCTATTCCCACCATCGCCGAAGCCCTAGATGCAGACATCCCGATCATCAATCTCACCGTCAGCATCTATTTGCTCGGATTTGCCTTAGGGCAAATTATCGGTGGACCACTATCAGATCGCTTAGGTCGAAAGCCCGTAGCAATAATTGGTCTACTCATATTTTTTATCTGCAGTATCGCGATTAGTCAGGTAGCTAGTGCCGACGGCTTTCTTTTGTTGCGATTCTTGCAAGCGCTGGGAGGGGGACACGCATCGGTCGTTGCTGGAGCAATTGTACGAGATCGCTTTAAAGGACAAGAAAGCGCCAAGGTATTTTCCACCATCGGCATGATTATGATGGCCGCCCCCTTGTTGGCGCCGGCAATAGGCTCGATATTACTTGAGTTTGTGAACTGGCAAGGTATTTTTATTTTTCTAGCCATCTATGCGGCACTGCTACTGGTTATGCTCACCGTTGGCTTGGAAGAATCTCGCAAGCCAGCATCATCACCGACAAAAAGCTCAGGAACTCCCGATTCACCGCAAATAGGTGAGCAGCAGCCACCCCATTCAATTTTGATGCATTACTGGCACTCTTACGCATCAGTTTTTCGCGCTCGTGCGTCCCTGCCCCACTTAATCAGCCAGGCTTGCGTTAGCGGTATTTTATTCACGCTTATCACCAACGCCTCGTTTATTTATATTCACTATTTTGGTGTTAGTGAATCCGCTTTCCCCCTGTTTTTCGCCGCTGTAACGGGCTGCTCTATCGTCGCCGGACGATTCAATCTCTACTTTTTAAAGCATCATCAGCGACTTGTTATCTTACGCCGTGCAGCCAGCTTTCAACTATTAATGGCTGCTAGCCTCGGCGCTTATATCTTGTTTGGCGAACCCAATCTTTGGCTCACGGTGATATTTTTTGGTGCCATTGTCACTACCATGGGGTTTAGCTATTCCAATAATATGTCGCTCTACTTGGATCATCACGGAGACGTCGGCGGCTCAGCGAATGCCATCTTTGGTTGCGCCACTTTTACTGCCGGAGCCCTGCTGGGTGGCGTAAGTAGCCTACTGCACGATGGAACTCTGCTTCCAGTAGGTTTACTCATGCTGTTGGGCAGCCTGTGTAACTTTGTCATACTCACTCGCATTAAGCCGCAAACCCTGCCACCGACAAGTGAGTAGACCATCACCGAGTCCTCGGTATATGCTCGAGCGCTGAGCTAAGCAAATTAGACAACAAAGCGCTCGCCAGTGGCGGGCCTGAGTCGATAAAATAGAAGAGAATAATAATCAAAATGGAGGGAGACCATGGTTTGGTTCATGCGATTTATTAAGGGTTTTCTGGCGCTGTGGGTAGTGCTTGTCATAGCACTGGTGGCGCTGGTGAGTTTCGGCCCTATTTCCAGCCCTGCGGCAATCTTTAATGTCATTTTCGGCACAGTAATTGACGCACCGGATGACACCACTATGCAATCGCGCCTGAGGGTACCCTCCGGATTTTCCATTGGTCAGTACGCGACTGGCTTAAAGAAAGTCAGAATGCTGGAGTTCACCGGCAGTGGAGACCTAATCGCTAGCCAGCCTCGAGACGGAAACGTGTTACTCCTAAAACGCGACAACAATAACGATGGCCGCAGTGATGGCACTACCGTGCTGCTCGATCAATTAAATCGCCCACACGGACTGGAACTGTACCAAGACTGGTTGTACGTTGCCGAATCAGATGCCATCGGCCGGATAAAGCTTAACCACGAAACCGGTCAAACCGAAGGCCAATATGAGCGCATCATTACCGGGCTAACCGACGACGGCAATCACTGGAGCAAGTCCATTCGTATCCATGAGGAGCAGCTCTATGTGAGCATGGGCTCGACCTGTAATGTCTGCGAAGAANNTGACAAGCGNCGTGCAACCATCATGCGCTTTAATGTTGANGGCAGTCATGGTGAAATATTTGCCACCGGTTTGCGCAACAGCGTCGGCTTGGATGTCGCTCCGTGGGATAACAAGCTCTATGCAACCGACAATGGTCGTGACCTGGTGGGCGACGACTATCCCGTGTGTGAGCTCAACCAAATTGTTGAAGGCGGCTTTTACGGCTGGCCCTACATCAATGCCTTTGGCGATCTCGATCCAGACATGGGCTCCAATAAAGAAGCGTTGTTGGATGATGCCATCTCGCCAGCGTTTGGCTTCCGTGCCCATAACGCCCCCCTAGGCATGCGTTTTATTCGCAAAGCCAGTGTCCCAGACAACTACACCAAGACCGCACTGGTCGCTCTGCATGGCTCTTGGAACCGCAGCATCGCCGATGGCTACAAAGTACTGGCTCTACATTGGCAAGAAGACGGCACAATCACAGAAGAAGAATTTGTCTCGGGCTTTGAACTCAATGGCGATATCATCGGCCGCCCTGTGGATATTGCAGAAGGCCCCGACGGCTGTTTGTTCATCTCGGATGATTATGCGGGCACGGTGTATCGCGTGTGTTATGGCATCGAACAAACCGAGATTGAAAGCCTCGACGCTCCCCTCGAAGATCCCCAATGGACCGCCTTAAGTTCTGACCAAAAACACGAACTGACTCTTCAAGGTGAGGCGCAGTATGCACTCAACAGTTGCCGCAATTGTCACTTGCTCAACGGCAAGGGAAATCGCAATGGCAAATCACTTGAGAATCTTTCTGCGCGCTATACCTTTGAGAGTTTGAGCGAGTATTTTTTATCNCCCAACCCGCCAATGCCTCAATTTATGCTGACCCAAGAAGAACGAAATGAGCTCAGCGCCTACCTGCTTTCTACAACGCAATAATCGCTGAACGATAGGGATAGTTAGTCGTCTATGCCAGTGCTGTAGGAATGACCTTCAGCACTGAGCCTCCAGATGATCATTGCATCCGTAGGGTTTTTCTCCACAAATTGATGAGACATCACCAAAAACCAATCCTCATGAAAAAATGGACGTTTCAACACTTTCACACGACCCTGTAATGCTAACTCTTCAATAAAGGAATCCGCCTCGTNCCGTTCAGCAACAAGGCCATCCAAGCGGTAGTGAACCAGCATATTAAAGGCTTCGTCGAAACCATAACGCTCCGAGTTCAACACCTTGAGTTGCTTGAGCTTTTCGTAGGATTTATAACCAACCGGCGCCCATACCCCGTATTTGACACTCCGAAAAGATTGCCCATTCCATTGCAGTTCAGGCTTATGTATCTCTTGGGTTTGAACCGGAACATAGACAAAGTACTCAGCAGCTCTCAGTCTTAAACTTCGATCCAACTCTCCGTCATCGGTGCGAGGAAACGACGCCCAAGCTTCTCGCTCTTTGGACCAAATGACAGGCAGTGCGGCATCGATGCCCCCCTGTCCAACAAGATGTACACAACGCTTCCAAGGTAATGCTTGAACAGTGAACGTTCTTCCCGATTGGATGAGCGCGTCATTGAGCTGTCGATACAACTGATCAAAGACTCGATGGCCCCTAGTGCTTTCTACCGACTTTTTATCATCGGTAAGCTGGGCGTAACAAACGCTAAAAGAAGGGGCGGGGAGGTCATCGGCCCAAGTTGCTGAACACATCAGCAAACTCACTAGACCATATCGGAAGAACGGCATAATAAAAGAACTCAACATTCGTACAAGCTGTTATTGAGTACAGAGCAACGTTTCTAAAAACAACCCCTCACTGGAATTCAAATGATTAGCAGCTCGTATTTAATTTCCCGCTACAGCAAAAAAAGCACAGGCTTACAACTCTAATATCGCGCTGAAAGACCAAGCATTGATATTATTTACTCAGAAAGACCATAGTAGCGCAAAGAAGCGTTTCGCCACTCTTCCCCATTGTGCATCAAGCTTTTCCACATCTGATCAACCACCTCAGGACGACTCTCGGCATAGCCGCTAGAAAAAACCAAGTACAACTCTGTCGATAGGAATACCGGCTCAATCTCTACAATTAAGTTATCGTACCCCTGGTTTTTTGCGATGAATCGCCCCGACATGGACTCCGCAACAAAACCGTCGAGAAACCCCCGCGACACCATGGTCAGGCCATCAACGACCGTAAAGGCCGAGGCGGGAAGTACCCCCATGTGCTTCAAACGACGATGGGCCACATGCCCCAGCGGTGCTGCCACCCCGTAGCGAATNCCGGTAAAACGTTCACCATCCCATTTAAGTGACGAGTCTCTATGAGTGAACACCGGATAATCCACCGACAAAAGCGCCGCCTCTGGATCTAACCGATTATCCTCATCGACGGGAAACCTCCCCCATTCCTGTCTAGCCTGAGACCAAATAACAGGCGCTATAGCATCCACGCGATTGTCTTTTGCATCAGCCAAACAGCGTCGCCAAGGTTTGCTCAAGTACTCCACTTCAACGCCNGNAGCCTCAGCACATNTATCGATCAGTTCAAGTAATATTCCCGTTCTTTCAGTATATCGGCCTTCATTCTCGGGCTTAAAGAAGTATGGGGGATAATCCTCGACCTCAAGACAAATTCGCAACCGATCAACCCTAGTCTCCACTTCCGCAACTGCATTAGACGCCAGCGAGGGAACTATGGAAAAAATCCACAAGATCAAATAACGACGAGGAATGCTGGTTAGTTTTAAATGAAACAATTACCCACAACTCTTTTGAGTGACTCAATTCTCTCGAGCGAGAAGGCTACTCACTAGCGAGACGTTAGCAATAACTTCTGAGGCCAAATACTCGCAGACGCAACCACCGACTGGGCGCCGATAGGCCCTACTCATAACAGCAAAATTGTAGCTATTATTGTTTGAGTCGGGAATAAAAAAGGGACGCAAAAGCGTCCCTTTTTACGACTACTCTCTCAGAAAATAGTCGAAGCCTTAACCTTTCTCAAGATTAAACCAGCTTGGTCAACTGATCTTTATCATAGGCTTCCAGCTCGTCGAAGCCTCCGTCACGAACACGGTTAGCCCAATCTGGATTGGCAATTAACGCACGACCTACTGCAACTAGATCAAATTCCTCGTTGTCCATACGCTCAATAAGGTTGTCCAAGCTAGCAGGTTCAGCAGCGCGGAAATCCGCGGTGCCATCAACCGGTAGGAAGTCTGCATTCAAACCAACACTGCCCACAGTAATACAAGGCTTACCAGTCAACTTGCGCGCCCAACCGGCCAGGTTCAAATCACTGCCTTCAAACTCAGGCTCCCAGAAACGGCGAGTAGAGCAATGGAAGATATCCACACCCGCGTCACTCAGAGGCTTCAAGAAAGCTTCCATCGCTTCTGGCGTCTCTACTAAGCGCGCAGAGTAGTCTTGCTGCTTCCACTGTGACCAGCGGAAAATAATCGGGTAGTCATCACCCACTTCAGCGCGAATCGCTTTGACGATTTCAATAGCGAAGCGTGAGCGACCGGCCAAATCACCGCCATATTCATCATCACGCTGGTTAGTGCCTTCCCAGAAGAACTGGTCAACCAAATAGCCGTGAGCACCGTGAACCTCAATCGCATCGAAACCAATGTCTTTGGCATCTTTGGCTGCTTTAGCAAAAGCCGCTACCACATCATTGATGTCATCTTTCGTCATAGCGTGACCCGTGGCCTTACCAGGTACCGCCATGCCAGAAGGACCATAGCCCGGAGTGTCACCGCCTGGCTCAACACCCGGCTTGCGGATAGCACCCACATGCCACAGTTGAGGCGCAATTTTACCGCCTTCAGCATGGACCGCATCGACCACTTTTTTCCAACCGGCCAACGCTTCTTCACCGTAAAAATTTGGCACATTCGGATAACCGGAAGCGGCCTTGTGATCGATACAGGTTCCTTCGGTCACGATCAGGCCAACTCCGCCGGCCGCACGGCGACGGTAGTAGTCAACAACCAGATCGTTAGGAACGTTATTGGGTGAAAACGTGCGAGTCATGGGAGCCATTACAACGCGGTTTGGCAATTCCATCTGGCCAAGCTTAAATGGCTTGAACAGGCTTTCAGTGTTACTCATAGTGTTACTCATAGTGTTACCTCAGCAGAGTTAGGTTCTGTTNCTTCTTACTGTGTTGCGACTTGCCGATCATCGACAAAATCACGATGCCCACTAACCGCTGTCAGCCTTTCCTTCAGGCGGACCTACCTACCAGTAGGATGGTTAATCAGGCAAATTTTTTCGCTTAATGTCCGTTGGCGATCAGGGACTTCATTTGCGACATGGCATCTTCATAAATNTCGCCGCCATGGACTCGAGAGTATTGCAGNGCACCTTTGTAGGTCAGCACAAACANCACCGCNTGNGCACGTACAGATCCCGTGAATTTCAGCTCACCGGAGGCNCGCCCTTGCTCCAATANTTCTGCGATAAAATCCAGCTCATGATCATCCAAGCGCTTTAATGCCGGTCGCATGGCTTCGGGCAGAGAGGCGATATCCGCTTGCAGACTGCTCAGTGGACAGATTTTTTTGTCGCCGCAGGCGTAACTCAAAGCACCTTCAACATAGAGATCGAGCTTATCCATCACACTGCCAGGAAATACCCGTGTCTGACGGAACTTGCGTTCGTGCCACTCCTGAATACGCTGGCACAGAGCCACCCCCAGGTCTTCCTTTTTCGGGAAGTGGTGATGGATACTGGCTTTGGTGATTCCCAACTGACGGGCGAGATCCTGATAACTAAAGTTCTCAAAACCTCGGGTTTGGAGTAGCTCCAGCGCCAAATCGATAATCTGCTCTTTGCGGTTTTTCAGTCGTACTTGCATGGCGCAGGATACTAACCTACCGGTAGGTTAGTTATCAAGTGGAGCGGACAGAATTAGCGTGAATTTCATCGCTTTCTCGGCGAAACCGCGGATAGCTGTGCTCCACGGAGCCCTAATCGATGGGGTTATTGCTTAACCACAAGGTNTGATAGGGTTTCAGAGTCAACACCACATCATTTTCTGGCAGCGACTCACCACTGATGAGATCGCGCCAATCATCGGTGACGATCAGATTGATATCGGATAGTTGCAAAGGTTGCTCTCGATCACTGATGTTGCTGATACAGAAGATACTCTGTCGACGGTCGTGGGATTGACGCCAGAAACCGAAAATCGCCTCCCCCAGATGCAGAGTAAACTGCGTCGCGTTGGGGTGAAAGGCCGCCTGTTGAGTGCGAATGCTCAGCAGACGTTTCATCTCGGCGAAGACCAACGCGTGATCAGAGTCTTGCACACCCAACGTTCGCTGCAACTCGTCGTAACACCACTGATGGCGATTGATGGAACGGTTGTGACCTGTGTGCTCCATGCGGGCGTAGTCATTGCGAGTCCCCAATAGACTATGCACATAAACGCCAGGGATACCTTCCAAAGCAAACATAATGGCGTGCGCACACAGAAAACGCGCAACACCCAATTCATCTTTGCCGGCGGTGGTTCCCTGCAGCGCATCAAACAAGGCAATATTAATTTCATAGGGTTTGGTTTCGCCGCTATCCAATGCCCGCCAAGAAACTCGTCCACCGAAATCCTGTAGAGTTTTTACCATCAAATTGGTTTCGCTTTCGTCGAGCAAGCCCTCCACCGGACGCAAACCTATGCCATCATGAGAGGCAATAAAGTTAAAGTAAGTGGTACCATTCTGAGCCGGCGGCATACTCATCATCCACATTTTGAGATGATGGCATCGCCCCGTCAGCAGAGTATTCACCAACAGTGGCGGTAGAGAAAAGTTGTAGACGCAGTGGGCCTCGTTGGCATTGCCAAAATAGGAGAGATTTTCACGATTGGGAATGTTAGTTTCGGTGATGATCACCGTTTCAGTTTCCGCATGCTCAATCAATAAGCGCAACAAACGCACCAACATATGGGTCTGTGGCAAATTGATGCAGCTGGTACCTTCTTGTTTCCAAAGAAAAGCCACCGCATCCAACCGAAAAATACGCACCCCCATATCGAGGTACTGGCGACAGATGGACACAAATTGTTTCAAAACCTGAGGATTGGAAAAATCCAAATCCACTTGATCGTGACTAAACGTNCACCATACATGTTGCGTTCCACTTGCCGTCTCGACCGCTTTGAGCAAAGGGCTGGTTCGCGGACGAACCACTCGCGAGACATCAGTGAGTTCGGGAGTGGTATAAAAGTAATCATGCCCAGGCCCCTCACCTTTGACAAAATTCTGAAACCACAAGCTACGACTTGAGCAGTGATTTATCACTAAGTCACCCATTAGGCGATAGCCTTGTGCGATGTCGTAGATATGACTCCAATCTCCCAGCGACTCGTTAACACTGGAAAAATCTATCACCGAAAAACCGTCATCAGAACTGAACGGAAAAAACGGCAAAATATGAATACTGTTGATGACGCCATCACAATACTCGTCCATGAAGTGTTTGAGCACTTGCAGGGGTTTTTCGCGCTCGACTGATGCCTCAGCCGCAAAACCTTCTTGCACCTCCTCCTTCGAGACCTGCCTNTCAGGCGCTAAGGTNTTGGGAGGNAAAAACGTATCGCCATAACTGATTAACACCACATCCTCTTGCGACCACGGATTGTGATGAGCCGGNGGCGGTGTNCACTGCTGATCCAGCCTCATACCNGTGATCAACTCACTGGCTAAGCCATCAAANCCAGTAAANCTCGAGTCTTTGGTCGCCAAGTCCACGCCGGTGTAGATTTCTTCTAGCAGGTGAACGACTTTCGATTGCAGGGAGGCATCAGCACAAACCGTCATACTAATCCAAACTCCTTATTGTCAGCTTCCACCGCTTCACCCAGTCGATCCAAAATATCCGGAACGGCACTGATGACGCGGTTCCAGCTAGGGATAAACGGTGTCTCCATCGGGCGCTCGAGAAATGCATCGCCGGCTTTCATAATGTTCTGCGCAAACAGTTCCACGGCTTTTTCTTCTTGATGGATATCCAATGTTAATCCGTTCATCACCGCATCATTGTGGTAGGTTTCGATAAAATCCAACGCAATCCGAAAGTAGGTGGCCTTGATCGAGCGAAAGGTTTCGGTGTTGAAAGTCTTGCCTTGAGTCGCGAGTTTTCTAAACAGAGCTTTAGAAATATCAATGGACATCTTCGATAATCCACCCTGCTCATTGTCCAGCGATAGATCCTGATGTTTATGATCATAGATATCGGCGATATCCACTTGGCACAAGCGGTTGTTGGCGTAGTTGCGATGCATCTCGGACAACACACCAATCTCCAAGCCCCAGTCACTGGGAATACGAATATCGTTTAGNACATCCTTGCGNAAAGANAATTCTCCGGCTAATGAATAGCGATAGCTATCCATGTACTGTAAATATTCGAGTTCTCCGAAAATNTTCTTCAAAGCCCGCAACAGCGGTGTAACTAGCAGACGACACACTCGGCCATTGATCTTTCCGTCGGCCACGCGGGCGTAGAACCCTTTACAGAACTCGTAGTTAAAACGCGGATTGGCAACGGGATANATTAAGCGTGCCAACAACTCACGATCGTAGGTGACAATATCGCAATCGTGAAGAGCAACGGATTCGGAGCGATTCGACGCTAAGGTGTACCCCATGCAATACCAAACATTGCGCCCNTTGCCCAACTCCTTAGGCGCGAGATTCAGCGCTTGCAGTTCAGCATCCAANGCTTTCAAGCGCGGCCCCTCGTTCCACAAGACGCGATGATGCTGTGGCAGCTCGTCGAAAAATTTCAATGCATAACGGTATTGTTCTTCGTCGGCTCGGTCGAGCCCAATAACAATTTCACTTAAATAGTCGGCCCCCTTCAACTGCTGAACAATATTGGGAAGTGCCTCGCCCTCCAACTCGGAAAACAGCGAGGGCAAAATGAGTGACATAGGCCGAGATTTACTGAATCCGCGCAACTCCTCTTCGATGGCCTCCACGGGACGGCGCGACAAGTTATGAAGCGTAGTAATGATGCCATTTTGATAAAAATCAGCCACGGATGGACTCCTGCGTATAAAAAGAAATATTTAGATTCGACAACCAATACTCAATACCTTCCACCCAACCAACGGGGCCTGTAGCTTCGGTTTGATAGGCTTTTGTCGTCGATGCCAGGGAGGGAAAGTCTTTGACCGGTGAACGTACACAAACGGCGTAGTCTGCCTGTTCNAGCATGGCCACGTCGTTGGCGCTGTCACCCAGTGCAATGGTGGTCATTATTCTCTGAGTTGGCTGCAGCTCTTTCGTTGTCGATACTAACCAGTTGAGCGCTTGGCCTTTGTCTGCATCGCCAGCGACATGCACAAAACGCCCACCACTCAAGATAGTCGCACCTTGCGCCTGACACCATTGAGTGAATTCGGTTAGCTCTTCGTCGCTGCCCAGCCAGTCCAAGGGCTCGCCAAATTCCCGCTGTTGGGCGCGCTCGGCTTCGGCGGCCGTCAGCCCAGTAAGCAATTGAACCTGCTCAACACTCATGACAGCAAAGTTCTGAAAACAATGCCCAAAGCGCGGTTTAGCCTGTTGCAGCACTTGCAGCCAATGGCTGCGCGGTGGACAAAAAGATCGACACCAAAACTCACCGCGATCCTCCACACCGTCAGGCGCGATGGGGAAATCGGATTTAGGCAGATAGATCCCCGCGCCATTCTCAACAATAAAGGCCGAGTGATTGTTCATCGACTGGCGCAGATGAATAACTTCTGAAAAGGTCTTGCTGGTACATAAAACCACTGCCACACCTTGCGATTGTAGAGCGGTCATCAGTGGCAGTGCCGGCGAAAAATCATAACTGTGATGATCCAATAAAGTACCATCGAGATCGGAGACGATCATGAGCGCAGCATCAGACATATATGCCTCTCCATCGCTGTCTCGATAAAATCGCCTTGACCGGTAATCTCTGTACCATCTCGCTTATCACCCACAACTCCTTATAGGTTCAATCCGTTTAGTGCGCTTACTCGTGTGCTTGAGCACCCCGATGTCGCGGCTATGCCAATACCACAGCAATACCATAGCAATGCTATAGCAATACAACAGCAATATGCATGCCTGCATTGATTTCCCTAGTCAGCCCCCAAACTCTAGAATAGTCGACATTTAGCAACGCACAAAAACGGTGCCAAATCGAGCCCCAGCGCGCCGNATAGGCGCACCACAATGAAACATTTGGCGTTTCCTTCATGGTTTGGTTTACACTGAGCCGCCCCTATTCGCTCACATTTTCAACCAGGATTCTATTCATGGATATGATTACCGGCGTCATGATCGCCTGTGTATTGTTCTTCGCCTATCGTGGTTATAAAGCCGGTTTCGTTCTTAGNCTAGGGCGCATTGCATCCTTGGTAGCNGGTTATGGCGCGGCACTGCTGCTCTCTCAAGCGCTAAGTGCTTGGCTACAGCAACAATTGGGCTGGTCTGCAGCGGCCTCCTTAATCATAGCCAGCTTGGGGTTGTTTATTGTCATTAGTGGTGGCGTCAACAGTCTGGTGAAATTCCTGTTTCGTCGCTTTCCCAAGACCTTTCAACGCTCTTGGTTTATGCGCTGGGGCGGTGCAGGCGTTGGTGCCACAGGAGGCTACCTCGCCGCGGTCGTTACCCTGTGGTTCTACACTCTGATGCTCAGTACGATCAACGTTGCCTCACCGACAATGGGAGAGCGCTTACAAAAAACAGCAGGGCTAGACACTGCCGAACAGAGCCTCGGACAACAGCTGGTGCAAAAAACCACCACCGTGCTGGCCAATACCGTATTGGAAGCCAGTACACCAGAAGACCCTGTGGCCCAGGCCACAGCGATGCTGATGGCTCATCCACAATCGACGCTAGAAACTTTGCAACGGCTGTCACAAAACAGCCACCTCAACGCCTTGTTAAAAGCACCCGGCAATCAGCAAGTCATTGCTGCGGGCGATACCCAAGCCATTGTGGCCCTAAAAGATTTCGAACAGTTGAAACAAGATCCGGACATGCAGTTGTTGTTTGGCGAAGACAAGATCACAGATCAGCAATTGGCGCAGTTACTGGTGACTTACTGGCGGCGTGCGCAACATCTCAGTAACGATCAAGAGTTGCAACAATTGCTGCAAGATCCAGAGCTGCAGAAAAAACTACAGCAGGGCAATCCGATGGCGGTACTCACTCATCTAGGTGGTCGCAAGTTATTAGGTGCACTGCTCAAGCCCATTGATGAAAATACCGACACGGCAAACTCAAATAGTCCAAGTACGACACCTGTGCCAGAACAACCCGATCGAGACCCCGCCACGTCGTTAGACAGTGTCCATCAATGGGTTGACGAGGAAGGGCGTACACACTTCTCCGATCAACCGCGATGAACACCATAATTGCTCGCCATCGAGAGCTACTGGACGACATTCGCCATTGCCGAGCCTGCGAAGCTGAACTCCCCTTGGGCGTCAATCCTGTAGTGCAATCTCATCCCGATGCGCGCTTGCTAATTATTGGGCAGGCACCGGGTAGCAAAGTTCACGCTTCAGGTGTTCCCTGGGATGATCCATCAGGTAACCGTTTAAGACAGTGGTTAGGTATCGAAAGAGAAGCTTTCTACGACGCTAGAAAAATCGCCATTATGCCCATGGGATTTTGCTATCCCGGCAAAGGGAAAAGCGGGGATCTGCCGCCCCGAAAAGAATGCGCACCACTCTGGCACCAACGACTGCTGCAAGAATTACCCAATATCAAGTTCACGCTGCTGATCGNACAGTATGCGCAGATCCACTACCTCCACACGGATCACGCCAAAGGTTTGAAGACTCTCACNGAGCGCGTAGAATCTTGGCAACAATTTGTACCGACACAATTACCCCTGCCCCATCCCTCTCCGCGAAATCGCCATTGGTTAGCGAAACATCCGTGGTTTGAGCAAGACGTNGTACCGTGGCTGCAAAACCATGTGCGGGAATTGTTTTCTCGATCATGACACAACGATCAAGAACAACCAGATTCAACAAAAATAACAAATACATTCTTCAATAAACACTGGCTGGTATTCCATGAATCATCCCATATTAACGCCCCTACTCTGTGCCTTAGCGCTCATCAGTCTCGGTTGCAGCACTGACGATACTGTGACCCTCTATCAGGCCCAATCCATTATCACCATGGACGAAGATCAACCTCGCGCTGAAGCCATTGCCGTCAAACACGGAAAAATTCACGCGATTGGTTCACTGGCAGCGGTTAGACAACAGCTGCAAGGGCTGCCAGTGGTGGAAGATCAGCGTTTCGCCGATAAAGTCATTATGCCGGGATTTATCGAACCTCATCTGCATCCCTATTTGGCGGGCGTGCTTTTGCCGATGGAGTTCATCACCCCACACGACTGGAACATGCCCGGCAAAAAAGTTGAAGGGGTACGCGGGCAAGCCGCTTATTTGCAAAGACTCACCCAGGCGGTGGAGCAAAGCGACGACTGGCTTTGGACTTGGGGCTACCACCATTACTTTCATGGAGAACTCAATCGTGACCAATTGGATCTCATTGCGCCCGACAAGCCCGTGGTGATTTGGCATCGCTCCTTTCACGAGATCTACTTAAACTCCGCCGCGATTGAAGCACTGGAGTTAACCGAGGACGAACACCCGCAAATTGATTGGGCCAAGGGTCACTTCTACGAAAACGGATTGAAACAGCTGGTGCCTCATCTAATGCCCAAGCTCACTCGCCCTTGGCGCTACTTACCGGCACTGACTCACGCGCGCGATATCATTCATGCTGGTGGCATTACCAGTGTTTCGGACGGGGCCTTTGGCACCATCAATTTCGATACCGAATGGACCGCTCTGCGTTTCTCAAGCTGGAACCGCAGCTCCAGCCCCTTCCGCTTTTCAGTATTGGCAGACGGCAAGGGCTTAGGCGCTGCGATGGGCTATGAATCGGCTCGGGACTTCATCAATCAGTTGTCGGACAAAAATACAGATCAAGTCACTTTTTTGCCCAAGCAAGTCAAACTGTTTGCCGATGGCGCCGCCTACTCCCAGCTGATGCAAATGAGTGAGGGCTATCTCGACGGCCATCACGGTGAATGGCTAATGACACCAGAAGAGCTGGAAACCGCCGCGCGAGTTTTCTGGCGCGATGACTATCAACTGCACATTCACGTCAATGGTGATTTAGGTCTAGATCGCACACTGGATATTGTCGAACGTCTGAAGGCGGAGTATCCGCGAGACAACCACCACACCACCATCCATCACCTCGCCTATGCTCGCGCAGATCAGGCGCAGCGAATGGCAGAGTTAGGCGTCCGAGTCTCAGCCAACCCCTACTATGTGTGGGCACTGGCCGATAAATACTCTGAGGTTGGCTTGGGCCCAGAGCGCGCNCAAAACATGGTGCCTCTAAAATCTCTGGTTGATGCCGGTGTGCCTTTTTCGTTTCATTCAGATTTCACCATGGCGCCGGTTGAGCCCCTACTATTGGCCTGGGCCGCGGTCACTCGCCTCACCGCAGATGGCAAGGTAGCATCCCCAGAACAACGCATAGGTCTCGAACGCGCGCTGCGTGCGATCACCATAGACGCCGCCGAGCAAATGCAGCAGAGCCATTTAGTCGGCAGCCTCGAAATAGACAAACTTGCGGATTTCACCATTCTTGAGCAAGACCCTTTTGACACCCCTGTAGAACAACTGAAAGACATTCCTATTTGGGGCACAGTATTGGCGGGCAAGCCCTTGCCTCTCGAAACGCCATAGTCAGCTGCGGAGGCTTCTCCTCGGCGAAGCCTCCCCCTCCCCCCTTGATCACGNCCGAATAGTGCGCGCCATCAGTGCTCGGTGAAACAACCTCTCCTNGGTGAGCCGATTAACACTTGATGATTTGATACAGCATGATTACATTTAGCGGTATGANTTATTAGCAGCAATGAATAAAGGCCTCTCAACAAGGCGCTTTCGNAGGGTGCTTTCNNAAGCTGCTTAGATAAAGCGCAGGCCCCAATCCANTTNGCTCGGAGACGATTTCACAAGTGCTACTTACCTACCATTCATACCCATTGATAAACCGCAACCAACGACGATGATTCATGTGTTTTCAGCGCGTCCTAGATTGATTTCGTCACTGCTCATGACTGCTAGCCTACTGCTGTACACAAGCTTTTCAGGCGCGCAGAGCACGACCAAACCGCCGTTCATTGTCGCCTGCCCTCTGCCACCTCACGCCCCCATTCTCAAGCCACTGCAACAAGCCTTTAATCAAGCACTGCAGCCGCAAGACTCAAAAGTCGTGTTTATCTCTATGCCGGAGAGACGTGCACTAGCCAAGCTGTATCGCAACGAATTAGACGGCATCTGCGGAGTCAGTGAACACATCCAAACAGAATTGGACTCGAAGCTGGGAATCTTACTCGATCACCCTATCGCCCGTTTGAACGTCATCGCCGTGTATGACCCCGACCGCATCAACGTGGATAAGATTAATCTCTTTAAACAGCAGCAACTTCAAATCGGCTACGCTGAAACCAGCGGTTCCAGCAAACGCTACCTCGAAGCGCAGGGCTATCACCACGCAACCGCCATTAATAACCTGCAGCAAGCTGGGCGGATGCTGAATAGCCAACGAGTCAGTGTGTTGCTTGGGTTGGACGTAGTGCTATTCAATTTAGCCTTTAAAGGCGACTTTGGCCGTTTTCAATATCAGACGTTCGCGACCCAGCAAGCCTACCCCGTGATTCATCCCAAACACGCGAAACTAGAGCAGCAATTGAATCAACAATTGGCGCAATTACTGCGCCAAAGAAACGGCCCAATCTCCCTAGATAACCTCTCCAACTGGATGACGCCCTGACACGCACGGGCAGATATCGCTCTGCAGCCACTCCAACCCAGCATGCAAGAATCACGGTTTGCGCTGACGGATCGCGATCGCCACCCTCTTCGCCGCTGGCTACCTTGGTTGGATCAGGTACAAAGCGTCAGAGAGAGCCTCGAGTACATGCTGCAATGCATCGAGCAACAGCCTGCGGGAGACGGTCCAACTTTTGCGATCTACCACACAAAAAATCTCATTGGTATCGTCGGGTTTCATCCGAAGGATCAACAGCAGGAATCGGCGGCTCTGGGTTACTGGCTGTCACAAAACTACGCTGGGCGCGGTATCGTCACCGCGGCGACGGCCACTCTTTTGAACCTAGGCTTTAATGACATGCAGCTCAGCCGTATCGAACTGCACTGCCATGTGGATAACTCTGCAAGTCGACCTATTGCCGAAAAATTAGGGGTTCATTTAACAGAACTGCGCACTAACTCAGAATGGCTCTACGATCACTGGGCCGACCAGGCTATTTATCACTTACTAAAAGAGGATTATGCGATCGAGGGTGACCGTTAAAAACAGAGGATAAACAACAGAACTCGACGGACGACTCCGCGAGGGTCACAAACTCGAGCGAATGCTGAGTTACCAACAAATACGATTGCGCCCTTCAGACTTTGCCTCGTAGAGTTTTTCATCGGCGTGCTGTAAATACTGTTGCCAGCCATCATCATTGCCATCAAAATTCGTGATCGCGCTGATCCCCGCACTGATAGTCAGGTAGCCAAAAGGACTCTCAACGTGTTCGATAGCCGCTCGTTCCAACGCGTTCAATACGCGTTCGACAACCTCCTTGCCCGCATCGATTTCTGTTTCCGGTAACAGCAACAATAACTCTTCACCACCATAGCGATACAACCTGTCGGTGGATCGAATACTCTCTTGGGTAGAGCGCGCCAAGTGTTTCAGAGCTTCATCGCCCGCTTGATGACCGTAGTGGTCATTGTATTTTTTGAAGTAATCCACATCCAACAGCACTAAACAATAGGGACGCTTTTTACGCAGCGCATTGGAATGAGTGTATTGAACATCCACCTCCATCGCTCGACGATTGCCGATCCCCATCAACGCATCTTGTAAACTTAATGCTTTTAATTCTTGATTCGCTTTGGTGAGCTCAGAGGTTCGAGATTGTATCTGCCGTTCAATAATTTCCCGCTGCTCTTCAATGATTTGGCGCTGCTGCTCAATGGCCTGAAAATGAGCCCCAGCAATATCCCCTTGGCTGAGAATACCGACCAGTTCATCCTTGTCATCGATAACGGGTAGATGGCGAATGCGGCAAGAACGTGTAATCACCAAGGCTTCAAACAGTCCCGCGCTGTGCTGAATACAAATGGGAGAGGCCGTCATGAAATCCGCCGCCACAAAAGATCGAGTCGGGTAGATACTGAGCGATTGCGCCAAGATCTTAACCAGATCTCGCTCAGTAATGATGCCCACGGGCTTTTTTTCATCAACAATGACGACACAGGATCGGCCTAGGTTGCTCATCTGTTGAATCACCACCTCCAGCGATGTCTCTGGAGTCATGCACAACACTTCCTGTGTCATTAAATCCGCAATCGCTATTTGATTCATCATCTCTACCCGTTCATCAAAGTCCAGCAGGCCAACAATCTGATCACCGACATTAACGGCGACCAACCAACAACAGTCTACGAGTGTTTTTCAATCAATTTGTTGATCTAGATGCCACATTCCTTACGTTTACCGCGTTTTCAGCGAAGTAAAACCGATAAATTGGCTGAGAAGAATCACTCGTTCTGACGCCTGCGTGGCTTTTGCATTACAATTCGATGCCCTATTCCATTCAATAACATGATCTTGTTGCAATGAAACAGTTAATATTCGGCGGTGCTCGCTCCGGCAAAAGCCGATTGGCAGAACAGTTGACCCTCGCCCACGGCGATCATATTGCCTATATCGCCACTGCGGATAAACGTTTTCACGATAATGAAATGAAAGCCCGTGTCCGCCATCACCGCCAACAGCGCCCCCGCCATTGGCACACGATAGAACAGCCTCGGCAACTGGGCAGCTGCCTAAGAGAATGCGATCAACGGTTTGACGCCATTATGGTGGACTGCCTCACGCTCTGGCTAACCAATTGTTTGATGGCCGAAGAGCAAGACGCTGAGGCATGGGTATCGGAAAAGCAGGATTTTCTCTCCGCGCTGGACGCTTTGCAGACCCCCATCATTATGGTGAGTAACGAAGTGGGAATGGGTATTGTTCCTCTCGGTGAGCTCAATCGTCGTTTTGTGGATGAAGCCGGTTTTCTCAACCAAGCGACCGCGCGCATCAGCGATCGCTGTGTCTTCACCGCCGCCGGGCTACCGCTCGTCTTAAAAGGACCGGCACTGACGGCCTAACCTCTTTCCATTCGTCGCAACCACACTGCGACTCTACTAGGACACAAACCATGAGTTGGTATCACGCCCCCGCTAAAACTGTCAGCCAGGCCCATCTCGCCGAGGCACAAGAGCGCCAATCACAGCTAACCAAACCCCAAGGTTCACTGGGAGATTTGGAGCGCTTAGCAATTCAACTCGCAGGTCTGCAGCATCGAGCTCAACCCAGCTGTGATCAAGCACAATTCACGGTCTTCGCCGCCGATCACGGCGTCGCCAATGAGGGCGTCTCCGCGTTTCCACAATCGGTCACCGGTCAAATGATTCAGAACTTTGCCAGTGGCGGAGCTGCCATTGCCGTACTGGCCAAATCACTGAATTGTCCACTGACCGTGATCAACCTAGGCACGATCAATGAGCTACCGGCGATTGAGGGGGTGGAAGATAAACGCATTGCCGCGGGCACCGAAAATTTCTCAGTGAAGTCCGCCATGTCCGAATCTCAGCTGCAACAAGCTTTGGAAATTGGTCAACAGAGTATTCAGCAGGCCCGTCAACAAAACGCCGACATCTGGATCGGTGGCGAAATGGGAATCGCTAACACCACTTCGGCCACGGCTCTAGCCTGTGCTCATTTCAATTGTGCCGCGGCGGAAATCGTTGGTCCTGGCACCGGACTCGATAATGCCGGTCAAATTCA